>CAYOFP010000013.1:0-57693 GCA_964403505.1 uncultured Lachnospiraceae bacterium | reverse complement strand
TGCACTTCGTGCGTGAAATATGGCTTCGCCATGTGAAATGCCTGCGGGCGTGAGGGGATTTATTTCATTTCACATTTCGGCGTAAGCCGAAATATTTCATAATTTTCGTAAGAAAATTATTTCATATTCGGCATAAGCCGAATATTGGCTTGAGTTGTTTATAAAATCCGAGTTGCTTGAACGTGATATTGCGAAAGAATTATACAATCAATGCGGCACTATCCGAAGAATATTAATTTCATCCATAAACACCGCTAAGGAGAATAAATGACACATTATATGAAGCTAAATTCACAACCATTCGATATGATGGCTTGTGGAATAAAAACGATTGAATTAAGATTATACGATGAAAAAAGAAAGAACATTCAAATTGGCGATTTTATCGTTTTTTCAAAGGTTTCCGATCAAAACGAGCAGTTGACCGCTAAAGTTGTTAATCTGTATAAATTTTGTGATTTTGATGAATTATATAAATCACTTCCTCTTGATAAATGCGGCTATTTGCCTGAACAATTAAATACTGCTCATCCCAAAGATATGGAAACATATTATTCTATAGAAAATCAAAATCAGTATGGAGTATTAGGTATAGAATTTCAGCTTATGAATGTATAAGGGTTCAAATTCCAATAAAAAACGCATAAATTTATTTTTTACAATGATATTTGCCATATCGGGCAAACATCGCATCATTGCGACCGTCGGGAGCAACATCATATCGCCGCAGGCGATATGATGTTGAAAGATTCACCGCTGCATAATATGCGTTGGTGAGAGTTAAAATCCATACATAACGAAAAAGTCCAATGCATCACATTGGATTTTTTTATTTTCCCCACAACGTATATTTGAAAAATTCAAGCATGACTTGAGATAACTCCAAAACGGCGTTATTGACGAATCACACGGCTTAAAATATAATAAAGTCAGGACGTGCGCACAGTCAATAATAAATATTGAGGGAGATACAAGTTATGATAGCATTGAAAATACCGGCGGTTATTCTTCGCGAAAGGCGGAGAAAAAAACTGACGCAAGAAGAACTTGCTTCGGCGCTCGATGTGACGCCGCAGGCAATTTCAAACTGGGAACGCGGCGGATATCCCGATATCACTCTGCTGCCCCGCATTGCGAATTTTTTCGGAATCACAGTCGATGAGCTGATCGGCAATGATGCGGTGACGCGTGAGGAGGACATCGAAGCTTTTAAGAATAAATACGGGGACATATGCGGTTCCAAAGCAGGATATACAGAGAGGGTTGCGTTGGCAAAAGAGTATTATCAGAAGTATCCGCAGGATTATGATATTATGTGGTATCTTGGAAATGCGATCATCGGCAATATGGATGAGATCGACCAAAACCGACCGCTCCTGCGGGAGATATATGAAAAAATACTCGGCGAATGCACATATGAGCCATACAGACGGGCGGCGACCGATTGGATGTGCTATGTATGTACTGATAATGAATTAGATGATCGTATTGTCGGAACCGGCAGAGACTGGGGACTTGACGCGGTGTCGATCGGAATGCTCAAAGAACAGCGGTTTCAGGTGCAGGATCGCTGGGATGAGTTCCGCTCTCAACGCAATAAGAACGATCTGCTCTTACTGATGCAGTATCTGGGTCGGAATAATATGATGTATTACGGGTCGGATGACCAAAGACGCAAAGCAGTCTTTAACGAGCCCGAACACACAGTCTCATGGGAATCGCATAAGATCAAACTGCTGTCAACGATTGATGATCACGGTCTGCCGGACGCATGGCTCGGCTGCTGTGCGGAGTCACACCTGAAACTTGCAGGTGCGCTTATGGGCTGCGGCAGAATTGACGATGGATTTGCTGCACTTGACGAGACGTTTGCTCTTTACGAAAAATGGAACGCAATTCCCGACAAAGGCACGCTTTCGTTCGGTACCGGTATATACGCAGACGCAACGATCGCAAAAAACGGTAGCACGGTGTATTACCGGGACGGCGGGTCGGAGTGGACGCCGTATCAGTGGTTGTTCTGGCAACTCAAAGGCGATATTTATACAGCGTTGACACAGTGGCCGTGGTTTGAAAGCGTGAAAGACAACGAACGGTATCAGGCAGCATGCGGGCGTGCAAAGACTATGGCGGGGATTCAATAATTTTTCGTGTCAATAAGCAAAAATCCAATGCGATGCATTGGATTTTTGCTTTCAGTCTGTCGAAAAAAGCTCGCACAGTATTAATCTGTTAGTTAGCAAAAAACAGTCCCTCAGTCAGCTACGCTGACAGCTCCCCTTACACAGAGGAGCCGGGGGAGGCGGACGGTTTTTCGCCTGATTACAGAGATTTTGTTGCTTCTTGATCCTGCATTCCGAGCGGTAAAAGAAACGACAGCATAGGAAATCGGACGATTTTGGATTTTGAAACAGAGTGCGCTGCGTTTGAATACGAGTATCCCGTATGATTCAATTCAAGGATTTTTTATCAATAATAACATCACTTACCGTTGTATTTTTAATTATATCTTTTGAAAACTCTGCGTTTTGGGCTTTTATTCTGAGGTTTTCAAAATTAAAGTCTGACAGGGTGTACTGTTCACTGTTTGTGTTTACGCAAAAGAACGTCTCGCATTCACAGTCGCAGTTTTTCATCGTGATGTTATTTCCGTATGACAGCGGCATATCCTCTCTGCCCTTCAAGTCAAAAAACTGCGTCCAGGGATTGATATTGATAAAATTCCCGACCTTGCCTTTGATCCCGTCGACTGAGATATACTCATAATGCTGCGGCGTATCCGGACGGAACTTGAACCAAAGCAGATTATTTGCATTTGTGACTTCGATACGCCGTAATATAATATTTCTGTTATGCACCGATTCCGAGCCGCAGGTCAAGCATCCGTGGCAGAATCCATACCGACAGTCCTCGACGATAATGCGTTCATTTGCACCGTTTTCGGGGTCTGAATCGGCGAACGGACCTTTTCCGCCTTTGAGAACAACCGCATCGTCGTTCACTTCCATATAACAGTTTTTCACAAGCACATCGGTGCAGGCATCAATATCGATCGCATCAGTACTCGGGGCGGCGAACGGTGAAACGGGCGAAAAAAAACTGCATCCTATGATCTTCACGTGATCGCTTTGATAAATATGGGTCGTCCAGAAATGCGAATTCTGTAACTGAAGTCCTGCGATCATTACACTGCTGCAATCTGACAGGTATACAAGGCGCGGACGCTGCTCGTCCTTGTTTGTACATCCGGGATTCCATTTACGCCGGTTCCAAAAAGCTTTCCACGAGCGCAGACCGTTACCGTCAATTACCCCTTTGCCATACATCGTAAAGCCGTCTATGCCCTCCGCATTGACCAAAGCAGGATAATAGAGACAGGTCTCTCCCTCGATCCTTGTTTTGCACAGAGGATAGTCGGAAATATCATCACTGCCTTTCAGTATTCCGCCGTCCGCAATGTACAGATCGACTCCCTGCCGAAAAAACAGTGCACCTGTCAGATATGTTCCCGGAGGGATCACGATGACTCCGCCGCCGTTTTCCGCCGCCAGGTCGATCAAGGCCTGAAGCTGCTTTGTATATATTCTTCCGTCATTCTTGATATTATAATCTGTAATTACATACTGTCTGTCTGACTCATTCAGCGTCGGGACATTCGTATCATAAAACCACGCATCGATCGGCGTTCCGTCGGGAAAAATTTCATTTTTCCGCATTTTCGATCACTCCTTATATTACGAATCGGGTCTGTAACTCCTTCTCCGGAATTACAGACCCGTTTTTTAATTCATTCTATTTTCTCTTATATCCGCACTCGGGGCAGAATTTACTGGAGATTTCGTGCTTGCACACGGGGCAGATCCATGTCTTGTTTTCGTCCTGGTCTGATGCGCCCATTGCCATGAGCGCAGAGAAGGACCGTGCTTTCCCGTCTGCCGCTTTTTTCAGCGCATCCATATGCACGGCATGCGCCTCGGCTGTATTCGCATCACCGCCTGTGCGCAGGATATAATCGTCTATCTCTTTGATTTTCGCTTTTGTGCGCTCGTCGGTCGTGACTCCGTCAATCGAAACGCCCGTCACCTCGATGCCGCAGCGCTCTCTCCACTGTTCATTCAAAGCTTCACAAACATGAGCGGACAGCTCCTCGGTTGCCGAGACGAGCCCGGTGAATCTTATTCCTGCTTTTTCCGCAGCGCCGAGCGCATCACAGAGTGCAGGCATAAATTCACCCAATGTCAGCTCAAACATCGCATCGCACGTATATTCGTTTCCGATAGAATCTGCCGCTGAGGCAAACAGAAGGATCGGGTCGCAGATACGCAAGGTATAATGACCGTAAAAGCGGATATTTAACTCCATCTTATAATACGGATCGTTGTATTTCACCGCACAAGATGTGCCAAATTTTGCGCCCGAGATTTCATTCAGATTAAAATAATATACGCTTTGCTTTTTTGCAGGGTCGCCGCCGTATGTAAATTTGCCGCCTTTTTTCTTAAAGGAATCGAGCATACCTTTATATCCCGCACCCGTAAAGCAGGACGGCTCGTGCGCCGTGTCAAAAGCAAAACTGCCCGGCTCTGCGGAAAACTCGATAACCTTACCGTCTTCGACGATGATCACCGCCTGTCCGTCTGCCACATCGATTCTTGCACCGTCGGTGACATCGCCTGTTTCCTTACATATGAGGGTAGCGGGCGACAGGGTATCACACTTAAAATTACTGTTATACTGACCGGCGTCTACCTGCAATTTAATAAGTCCCATGATTTATACCTCTTTACCTTCCGTGCTGACGGCAGACTCCTTATTTGTTTTTTTCCATCTCTCATAGCTTGTGAGCAAGAATCCGTACTTGCCTATACTCAGCTTACTGCGGCAATACCCACATACTCCGTCAGAGTCCCCGGATATGGGCGCTCCGCACGACGGGCAGGTATCCGTGACGCACTGATACGCCACGTCCGACGTCATACCCGCAGGACGGCAGAAACGAAGTTTATAGAATCTGCTGACACGGTCAACGAGACTGCCTGATACCACCTTATCATTCTCATCGTTCGTGACGTACTCGATAAAGGATACATGCACTCTCGCCGTTATGATCTGCATACCGTTTTCTTCGGATACCTTCGCCAAGCGCACGCTGTAAATATTGCTTTTTTCATAGTGCTTTGTCTGTCCGCGCGAAACGTAGTAATCAACATTTTTCTGTATTTGCGCAATGACATCGTCCGATACGTACGGGCGAATATCCTCGAGACTCTTTGCACATATGGCCTCCCTCAGCTCGGAATAGACCTTACCTGCATACTCCCTGAATTCCTGCGGACGGAATGCGGGATCGCTCTGAGTGATCTCCGAGATAACGGGCGTCTCATCGATATGTCTTCCGCTTATCTTTCTCGCAACTGACGAGGACGAGCTCCTCGACGGCTTAAAATTGAAGTACAATAACATCACGGCGCAAAAAATAAATATGACGATAACAATGAACTGCGGCAGACTCAGATGAAACTCAAAAACGCTTTTTTCCTTTTCGAGCACATCGGAAAGCGACGGATCGTCCGCAAACGCCGACACGCCCAAAAGAAGGGCGGTGATAACAGATGCTGCTATGTAAATCAGTTTTTTCATTTCGTATCTCCGTTATTTTATAAAAGGCAAAAGGACGGCGCCGAACGCCGCCGCAAAAGCCGCAAAATTATTTTTAAAAACAGATATCCCGCAAAGCCGTAAACGTGCCATTAAAACCCTGCTAATGCAGGTTGGCGCTCTGTTCCGTACATTGTGCTCCCAACGTCCCGGAAAACCGGGGAGGTCTGCAAACCCCGCACGGAAACTTCCAAGCTCCCTTGTAAAAAATGTGGGTCAATAAAGCACGCATACGCGGACATCGCAGGATGCGACACCGTCAGTTTTCCTCTGTGTCGTAATCGACCTCACTAAAGAGCTCATCCTCAAAGAAGTCGGCAATGCGCTCAAACTCGTCATCGTCGTCTACCGTGACGAGGATATCTTCGTCGCCGTCCTTTTCCATTTTGAGAATGACATATTCTCCGTCGGGATTGTCATCGACAGGCTCGAGTGCGAGGTATGTCACGCCGTCCATTTCAGTGCTTCCGAGAAGCTCGAATTCGTTCTCGTTGCCCTCCTCATCCGTCAGGGTGAAGATCTCATCTCCGTATAATTCTTCGCTCATAGTAAAACCTCCTGAGTAAACATATAACGTCACAATATATTTTATACTGAAATCGTCATATTGTCAAGTAAGTATCTTTCGTATGTATTTTATCCTATGCAATACCATTTTATGCTTGGGTCAAATCGGGAATAAATTTCAAAACAGATAATGCCGCACCGTTCAATATTCATCGTCACAATAATTCTCTATGCCGATTCTGTTAATTTCGCTCAACACATCGGAAAGGGTAGAGCGTAATTCCTCTTTTGCGCATTCATTGTAAACACCGTGATATGCTTTTTTGCCAAGACGAACATACAACAAGTCAACACTAACAGTCACAATGCGGTTTTCATCTGTTTCATTAAAGTGCGCAATTTCTGCAATAAGAGTATATGTATAACCCTCGTTCGGCCTTGATTTAAGCTCTTCAAAATCATTTGTAATATATAAATATTTCACTTTTATATCAAGGTCGTACTGTTTTGCTTCTGCAATAAAAGGTTCTATCCATCCCCTCATCTCTGCTCGGATTTCTCGCTCCATCGGGACAATTTCGTCAGTAATATGTTCACTGATTTGTTCTTGCCTTTTTGCTCTGCGTTTGTTAATCCATTTTTTGGCATCCTTGAAGAAGTAACCGGTTATCGTTCCATCCCAATATTTTTCAAGTAAATATTTTGTCCGAAAACTCTTACGGATATTTCCCTCCATATAAAACATTCGCTTGCCTACATTCTTACCTTTTATACAAAAAACCGAAGCATAGAAAATATCAAATATATTCGCCCTCTTGCCGATGCTCATATCGCTAACCTCAATCGCATATATATCCTTCCATAGATATCGCTCTGTCGGAAGAAAAATATAACATAACGAAACGCCGCTAATATCGAAAGAATAACAAAAAGGAGTAAAAATTGCAGGAATGATGATAAAAAGTACAGCTACTATACCCGTACCGATTGCCAAAGCCATATCACTATCCATCCAACATTCGATAGAAACCCGTACCAAAATCAATCCGAGAATCATACACAAATTGAAAAATTTATTTAAGGCAAATTGTCTCTTTTTCTTCACTTCAGCACCCGATTCCAAGTATGTTTCTGTATTAAAATCATACCATACTTTTCCTTGTTTTACAAGGTTATACTTAATAAGGATGATTTCCCTTGTTTTTTGATGCAGCGTATCATACTCTTGAAATATTTTCAATATTGTGTTAGTATAATACAGAAATATAAAATTTTGAAAGGTACAGAAGCCGAATGAAAAAGGTTATAGGAATAGACGTGGGCGGCACGACCACAAAAATCGTGGGATTTTCCGAGGACGGAAAGCTGATCGAACCCATGTTCGTAAAAGCTGCTGACCCGACCACTTCGATATACGGCGCTTTCGGCAAATTTACAGGAGAAAACGACATCGAGCTCTCCGATATTTCCCGTGTCATGATAACGGGCGCAGGCAGCTCGTCAGTGAAAAAGCCGATATACGGCCTCGAGTGTCACCGAGTCGGCGAATTCGAGAGCGTGGCGAGAGGCGGCATGTATCTTTCCGGTCTCAGCGAGGCGATCGTCGTCAGCATGGGCACCGGTACGGCTCTCGTCCATGCAAAAAGCGACGGCTCATTCGCTTACCTTGGCGGTACGGGCGTGGGCGGCGGCACCATGATGGGTTTATCGAAAAAACTGCTCGATATGGAATCGGTCGATAATATTATAGAATGTGCAAAAGACGGCGACCTAAACAAGATCGACCTGAGGCTGAAGGATCTCTCGAAAAAAGAGATCATCCCCGGTATGCCCGACTACTTCACCGCCGCAAACTTCGGCAAGATCGACGACCTTGCACAAAAGAGTGACCTCGCCCTCGGAATCATTAACATGGTTTTTGAGACCGTCGGCATGATGTCCGTCTTTGCTGCACGGGGATGCGGCCTGCGTGATATCGTCCTCACGGGAAACATGACGACCGTGCCTCAGGCAAAGGATATTTTTCCGCTTCTGAACAAAATGTTTGACATGAACTTCACGATCCCCGAGCGCTCACAATTCGCAACAGTCATCGGCGCGGCGCTCCATAGTTAATGTGGATTGGGGGATTTTTGCGGGGAGAACTTTTTAGAAAAAAGTGTCTCTTTTGCGGTGCCCGGCTCTCCCTGCGGTGCGGACGCACCTTGCGAGTCGCCGACCGCTGCACTTCGTTTTGCCCGCTTCATCCGCCACCGGCGGCGCGGGCAACCTCACCCCGCACCCCTTTCAAAAACTTTTATTTTGGGAAAGATTATTGCCGGCAGAGATGCCGTTTTCTGAAAGTTTTTGCGTCGCTTTTTTTAAAAAGCGCGAGGTCAAGGACGAGTAGTCCTTGTCGCCGTCCGCAAACGGCGAAACTCTTTTGCCTTGCCAAAGCGCAGGAAAAGGTAAATTTTGCGCGCAGCGCAAAAAAGGGAGAACCCTCGCCGGAGTCTTCCTTGGTTGTTTGCGTGTTCGTTTATGCGGGAAAAAGGTTTTTGGCGTCAAAGATATAATTGTATCAAAAAACGGTATCGTATACCGTTCCGGTCTGTCGAAAAAGGCTCGCACAGTTTTAAACTGTGTGAGCCTTCTCGCTTATTTAATTCAGACGCAGAAGCCGAAACTAACGCCGATATAATCTCTCGATGTCGGGGCATAACCTGCCTGTCCGGTAGAATGAACGATACAGTAGGACTTGTCATTTGTTCTGCACGGACTGCGCAACCACCACTCAATAATATGCTGCGGCTCGCGAGTCTTGATCCGATTATTCGCATTGATTTTAAAAATCTCATACTGTGTTCCTTCACCGCCGAAGGAATGGTTGGTGCGGCCAAAGCATTCCTCCTCTGAAAATAGGAATATCGGCAAAGTCACCTCAGTCATAAACGGATTTCCGTCATCATCTATCTCTGTACATACCTTTTTTACAGGTTGAATCACATCGCTGACGTCGCTCGGCAACTGTGCAGATAAGGTATCGTCTAACCAAATGCCGAGTATCGTTGTCGGATATGGACATCTGTTTGTATCAAAACCGTGCACATAGCGCGGTGTTTTCATTACACTTTGCATACCAAAGGTAATCCCTGCATAATTATTCTCGCTCACTTTGTCATGATTAAATCCGTAAATCTGCAGATCGACCACCTCGCCTGTTGACAAAGTCATGCTGATCTCGTCGCCGATGTGCCAGATAAGATCAGCCACACCTGCGTGTGATACAGCAGATATCGTTTCCCAAGAATTATCAGAAAGGGTCGCGCTGACTTGACCCAGCTCTTCCGCTACTGTATTTACATAGCCGTCCAAGATCGTATCGAACACACCCCGTTCGATCAATAGTGCCTGCATTCGTGCAATGAATACTGCGAGCTGCGCACGGGTAACCGTACCCCGCGGATCAACATGTGTCCCGTCGACACCGCTGATAATACCACAGGAATACGCCCAAACCATGGAAGTATATCCGCCGTATTCGAAATCCCCTTTGTCAGAAAATTTTTCGTCGAATTCATTGTTTTTCATCGTGCATTCATCTACCTTCATCAGCTTGGCATAGCGATAGAGCATAATTGAAAGCTCCTCGCGTGTGAGCACATCCGCTTGACCAAAATAAAAGTTCTTAGTATTTCGGCCGGTAGCGATATCATTTTCTGAGATCCAGGTAACTGCGCGGCTGAGTTCGCCGCTGTTCGTCGCAACATCATAATACTGATTCCCACCGTAATAGGGCGATCCTCCTGCGAGACGATAAAGGACGATCGCGGCGATTCCGCGCGTGACCGGCAGAGCGGGTGAGAAAGTATCGGTTTCCGTTCCCACCATATAGTTGTAAGCTTTACAGACCGCCACCGATTTGAGCGCATACTCATATTGGGTAGCGCTTACATCCGTATAGCTCGTTTTCGGTATCATGCGCGCGTAAAGCATATGAAAACCGTTTTTCTTGACCTTTGTCTGCGCCATGACACGGTTTCCCTGCGCGTCTGCCCAACCGTCAAAATATGCCTCATCGGTATCCGCAACTGCCGGCAGACCGACGACTGTACCGTTCTCAATATCACGCACCTCACCATATGTCATGCCCCGTGTAGCGTTTCTCAAATAGACTGTGTTGGTTTTGCCGCCGTATTTCGGTACATCAACAAAAGCGATCAGCTGTTCCTCGGAATATTGCTCCCATACAGCAGTCAGCTTGACAATATTTCCGCCGTCTGCGTCAAAACCTGCTAAGACGGATGCGGGTATCACAAAATTTTGACCACTGCCGTATATTGTTGTATTGCCGTTATATGTATATGACCATCCCTTAAAGGTATATCCCGGGCGCTCCATCGTCTGATCGGGCAGTGTTATACCCGCACTGTTAGATACCGAATATGTGACAGATAGCGGCGGATCATACGCCTGTACCTCGTCATTCTGATTTGTGCCCGTATCGAAACGAATGACAAAATCATCCGACACCCACTGCGCATACACTGTTTTATCTGCACCTGTTAAAGTGCGCATTCCCGGCACATACTCCACCTGGCCGTCGGGCTCCTGCGACCATCCCAAGAAGGTATATCCTTCCCTGGTAGGCTCCTCTTTGGGAATAGTTACCTTCTCTGAATAGAAAACAAACTGCGGATCGGGTGCGTTTTGTCCACCGTTAGCATCAAAGTACAAATTGCCCTTAATACGTTTTCCGGCTACATCTTCTAAAGTATAGTTTTTAAACCCGGGCAGTGTTCCGGTGTCGCCGGGCGTATAAACCGTACCGTCTCCGCCCTTGATTGTCCAGCCCTGAAATATGTACGAACCTACGCCGGGAAATGGTAGCAAAGAACATGGAATCTTACCGTTTATGGTTTCAGAAAAAAATACGGTTCGAATCGGGAAGGAAGAAAAATATTGCGGTTCATATTTAATGAAACAGTACAACTCCTCCCACTGAGCCTCTAAAACAATGTTTGACCATATGTTTTCAATGCTATCTCCGGGCATATATATATTATTCACTTTATTCCGCTTCCAACCGATAAATTTATATCCATTTCTAACGGGACTGGGCCCAACTACAATAGATGAACCACCGGGAATCACAAAATTAGTCTTGGATGGTCCGTCTGTACCTCCGTTCAACTCATAGCTTATCATGCATCTCACCCATTTCGCTTTCAGCGTTACATTGCCTTGAATATTCTTAATCACATCGTTTGGTTGAAATATCTGTCCGTCTGATACTCTTACCCAACCGGCAAATCCATAACCTTCTTTAACAGGTGCCCCTTTTACCGTATGGCTTTTTCCCGCCTCTACTGTTACAGAACTAACTACACTGCCTCCGTCTGAATCATATGTAACGGTGTAACGTATGGGTACCCAATGAGCGTACAGCGTTTGTGTTCCATCTACTGTTGTGTTTCCACTATATTTACTGCCGCCTGCGGCAGAGTTGTACCATCCATCAAACCTATGCCCAGCGGGCGGTGTTGGAGTAGGCAGATCTGAATATACTTGTCCTTTAATATAATACCGGCTGCTCACCGCACACGAACCGCCGTTGGCGTTAAAGGTCACATTAACAATTTTATTTTTGGCTGCATTGACAGCAGCTTCCGCATTTAAAAAAGCACTGTTCGCCACTTTGCCGTTTAATTCCGACCTCCCGTCGGCATAGTTGGTCAGTAGATATTTCAGGTACGTGCCCGGCAGGTTCGGACACACGCTTAATATCAGCGCTGCCACGCCCGACACAAAGGGCGCTGCCATAGACGTGCCATCCCAATATTGATAACCGGAAGAATCAATTGATGTTGGAACCGTACTTAGAATATTTGTTCCGGGCGCTGCTATATCTACTGTTGAAACGCCAAAGTTTGAATTAGAATTCAGCGTATATAAACTAGTCGCATTAGCAACTGAAATCATATTATCGCAGTTAAAACTAGCTGGATAGTTTGGTATAATATCTATATTTTGACCAGCATTCCCGGCTATACATACATATAATCCACTATATGATTCTATTGCAGTTTTTAATGCTTCATCATTACTATAATTCCACCAACTGTGATTCAGTATCGGTATTTTGTTTATTTTTGCGTATTTAATCGCTGAAATAACCTGATCCGTCCCACCTGATATGCGTAATGGAACAAGGCTCACATTCCAACAAACACCTGTAACACCAGTACCATTATTTCCCTTTGCTCCAATAATTCCGGCAACATGTGTTCCATGACCATCAGTATCACCCGGATAAGCAGAATTATTTGGATCTATTGCCACATCATTCACAAAATCATATCCAGCTACCAAATTGTCATTTAAATCGGGATGTCTAGCAATCCCTGTATCTATTACTCCTACTTTTACGTTCTTGGAACCTGTCGTTATATTCCATGCATTCGAAGCATTAATGGCGCCAAGCCCCCATTGCGATCCATAATAAGTATCGTTTGCAGAAATAGTGTAAGAAGAAACGTCATCACTTTTATCAACCTCAAAAAATCGCTCATTATCTTCTTGATTATCAATTAATTCATGATTAGAGTCAATTAATACTTTACCTTGTATCTCATCACTAACTTGATCATCTATTTTAAGATTATCCTTAGTTGTCAGACTAACTTCTGTTTTTACCCCAATATAGTTAGGTCCAACATATTTGATTCCATCTACTTTTTCAAACCGGTTAATAATTTTCAACACATTCTTTTTGTCGTGCTTTTTTAAAGTGATTAATAAAATTTGTCTAAAGGATTCCTCGTTTAAATACAAGTCTTCTGTTTCTTCCGGCATTTCTGTTAAGTCTTTTATAGATTCTATTTCTTCTTCACTTCCAAAAAAACTAACATCAAACTTCTTGTTAACTGCTCCCACATTTTTATCTATAACAACAAGAATGGTGTGGTCATCAAAATCTTGATCTTCAGTAGCATAACTATAAACTTTTACTTCACGATTATATTTATCTATGCTACTCTCTTTGGTGTAAGCAGAAACAGTAGTCGTTAATAAAGCTATAACAGCTAACCAAGATAATAATTTTTTTAACATTTTACTTCCTTTCAACTTAAATCAAAATTCACCATAAAGTTACATAATGGCTAATCGTATCTACATCCCTTACCATTTTTTTATCAACTTCTATTAAAATAATATGGTTTTGAATACACCCCATATATCCTCCTGTGAGGTTCATCTCATTTGCACTAATACTTATACAAATTTCACTACCGCTTTTAGTAACAGCATTGATCTTATGTTCCAATGGAGCGGCATTGCGCTGGATAAGAAGAACAATTAATACATTATTATTAAAAAACTCGTTTTTATAGCAGGAAATCTCATCTCTATCATTATATTCCGAGCCTAAAACATCTTTTATAAATTCCTGAAATCTCGAACAATTCTGAAAAATATGACTGTTATAGTCTAAATGTTGAGAATTAGTCGAATTAATTATTTGAGCATCCATAAAAAATATATTATTAGGCATACTTATTTTCGGCCAACATCTTTGATTCACCGCTACATTAAACTCAATCGATGTGCCTTCCGGCACGGTGTCTCTGGTTTTGATCGTAAATTCAATCTCCGGTTCGGTAGGTGCTTCCGTAGGCGGTTCTGTCGGTGGCTCGGTTGGTGCTTCTGTCGGCGGTTCTGTTGGAGTCTTTGTTGGCGACTCCGTCGGTGGTTCGGTTATGGGCTCGGTCGTGGGTTCGCTTACAGATTCACTTACCGATTCCTCGGTTTCATGACTTGCATTCATAGTTTTTTCCTCCTTCTCGGCAAAAACGCATACCGTAGTCACAACACAAACGGTGACAACTAATGCTGCTATCAGCAGAATCAATTTTCTTTTCTGTAATAGTTTTTTCATTGTTTTCGTTCTCTCACCTTTCCTGTCTTGTTCTATTTTATTTATTGTGCATTATCCGCCTCGACAAAGAAACTAACCGTGTCAACTCCATCTAAATCAGCCTTATTCACTTCTATAAACTGAACAATGAATGGGAAGTAAGTTATACGCGGACCAGGTGTCGCTAATCTGGTTGAGGCTCTAATGCATAATTCTGCCCCGTTCTTTACAACCGATTCTACATGGCCTCCCTGAAATAAGACAAAAAGCGCTTTTTTTTCGAAATAAGATTCATTATACTTTTCAATTCTTTCAAACTGAAGTAAACTGTTATAATTATCAGATATAACATTAAACTCCACCGGCGCACCATCTGGCGTGGTGTCTCTGGATTTGATTGAAAAATCAATCTCCGTATCAATAGGCGCTTCCGTAGGCGCTTCGGTCGGCGCTTCCGTAGGTGGCTCGGTCATGGGTTCTGTCGGCGGCTCGGTTGGGGTCTCAGTAGGTGCCTCGGTTGGTGCCTCTGTCGGCGGCTCGGTCGTGGGTTCGCTTACAGATTCACTTACCGATTCCTCGGTTTCATGACTTGCATTCATGGTTTTTTCCTCCTTCTCGGCAAAAACGCATACCGTAATCACAATACAAACGGTGACAACTAATGCCGCTATCAGCAGAATCAATTTTCTTTTCTGTAATAGTTTTTTCATTATTTTCGTTCTCCCATCTTTCTCGTTATTAATGGAGTATGGCAGATTTGTGTTCTCACTATAAATATATGCAAATTCCGCTATATATCCATTTTTCAGTATACTGTTTGTTAGTCTAATAAATATTATAATACAAACACCGTATATTGGCAAGACGATTCATAACAATCTGTAAAAATTTGTTAATATTTTCTAAAAACAACCCCGAATATTACATAAACACATTTAATTCAAAGCGATTTTTTATTGATTTTATCTAATCAGGCGCTTTACAAATATACTGCGATGTGATAAAATGCCATTGAAATACTATTTTGGAGAGAAAAAATGGACGAAAAATCAGCCAAGACCCTCGTGGCGATCGACGGCGGCGGCACGAAGACCGAGTTTGTCGCATTCCTGCCGAGCGGTGAGATCGCGGGGCGCATCCTGCTCCCGGGCAGTAACCCGAATTCCTGCGGCATGAAAACCTCCCTCTCGGTATTGAAGCAGGGCCTTGACGAGCTGACTGACGGGACGGGCGAGCCGTGTGCGATCTACGCAGGGATCGCCGGATGCGGCGCTGTGAATAATAAAAAGGAAATACTGTCATCATTAAAAAAAGCATATCCCAAGGCGAAGGTGGCAGTCGAGACAGACGTCATGAATGTGATCAACTGCGCACCAATGAGCGACCGTATGATCGCCCTGATATGCGGCACAGGTTCGGCAATCTATGCAAAAACTCCCGAGAGCGTTCACCGTGTCGGCGGATGGGGATACCTCTTTGATCAGGGCGGAAGCGGCTATGACTTCGGCAGGGATGCGATATGCGCCTCCCTTGCCGAGCGTGACGGCATCGGCAAAAAAACGCTGATAACCGAGCTCGTGGAACAGAAGCTCGGCGCTGACGCATGGTCGAAGATAAGCGAGCTTTATTCCCTCGGCCGTGACTATATCGCCTCGTTTGCGAGCATCGTCTTTGACTGTTACAGGAAGGGGGACGATGTGGCACGGGACATCGTTGAAAAAAACACCGGGCGTCTTGCTGTCCTCCTGAACGGTGCGGCGGATCGATACGACTGCGGAAATAAAGTCATGGCGTCGGGCGGACTCCTGGCGCATCGGGATATCCTGCTCCCCCGCCTGACCGAAAAGACGGGCGGACACTTCGATTTTGATTTCAATACCATGCCGCAGATATACGGTGCGGCGTGCGGTGCGCTCTCCCTTACCGGCGAGCGTGTCAATACCGCATTTATAGAAAACTTTACGAAAGGGTTAAAAAAATGCTGAAAACCGAAATGAGAAACCCGAGGAGTACACATATCGACAAAATGACGACAGCCGATATGGTGTCTCTCATCGCAGAGGAAAATTATAACGCCGCACGGGCAGTCGAGGCGGCAAAGAAAGAAATCAGCGAGGCAGTAGAGCTGGTCTCCTCGGCGCTCGAAAAAGGCGGCAGAATCTTTCTCATAGGAGCAGGCACATCAGGCAGGCTCGGAGTGCTGGATGCGTCCGAGTGTCCGCCGACGTTCGGCGTGGATACAAATACCGTCATCGGCATTATCGCAGGCGGCGAAGAGTGCATGTTCCGTGCAAAAGAAAACGCCGAGGACAGCGCACGCTCAGGCCGTGACGACCTCACCGCCTACGGCGTAAACGAAAACGACGCCGTCGTCGGCATATCGGCGTCAGGCGGAGCAGGCTACGTCGCAGGTGCGCTCGAATACGCAAAGGAAACGGGTGCAGCGACCGTCGCTCTGACATGCAACGAGGACACGAGAATAGGAGACATCGCCGACGTCACAGTCGTCACGGATACAGGCGCAGAGGTAGTCGCAGGCTCGACCCGCATGAAGGCAGGAACGGCGCACAAAATGGTGCTCAATATGCTCACGACCTGCGCCATGATAAAGAATGGCAAGGTCTATGAAAACATGATGATCAATCTGAGGCCTACAAATATCAAATTAAGACAGCGCATGATAGGCATCGTCTGCGAAATATTAAAATGCACCGAGGAAAAGGCGCAGACCCTGCTCGAGGCAGGCGGATGGGATATCCGCACTGCACTCGAGAGCGCCGGAGAGGAAAACAAATGAACAGAGTTATCACCGAAAAGGGCGTTGCAAAATACCGCCTCGTGACGAGCCAATTTGCAGACGAAGCATATTTTTATGCCGCCTCGGTCATCAAGGACTATCTTTACCGTGCGACGGGTGCCGTCGTGCCTTATTTTTCCGACAGATGTGAAAAACGGGAGAACGAGATACGCATCGGCGATGCGAGAGGACACAGCGAGGACACCTCAATGCTCCACGGGGACGGATTCCGCATTTATACTGACGGAGATGATATCGTCATCTGCGCAAAGACCCATTGCGGCGCAGTCTATGGGGCGTATAAGTTCCTCGAGCTCACCATCGGTCTGCGCACATTTACACGTGATGTAGAGACCTATGACAAAAAAGAAGTCCTCTCGATCGAGGATATGGATCTATACGAAAATCCCGATTTTGAATACAGGGATTCCTATTTCAGACTGGGCTTTGACTGCGATTATGCGGTGAAAAACCGACTCAACTCGTCGCTTGCCCTCATTCCCCGTGAAAAGGGCGGCAGACTCAAATTCTATAACTTCCATCATTCCTTTTATGATATCCTCCCCCCTGCGCTCTACTATGACGAGCACCCCGAGTATTTTTCCGAGGTGGAAGGCGTCCGTCTGCGCGAGGGCGGTCAGCTGTGTTTAACAAACGAGGGCGCTATCGCCGAATCAATTAAAAGGGTTAAGGAGTGGATTAAGGCACGCCCCGACTGCAAGGTCTTTTCAGTTGCGCAAAACGACTGGTATAACTACTGCACCTGCCCCAAATGCCGTGAAATGGACGAGCGCGAGGGAAGCCCGGCCGGTTCTAATATATATTTCGTAAACCGAATCGCTGAGGAGATAGAAAAGGAATACCCCGATGTGCTCATACATACCTTCGCCTATCAGTATACAAGGAGAGCACCGAAATATATAAAGCCGAGGGATAACGTCATCGTCCGCCTGTGCAATATCGAGTGCACGTGGGATGAGCCGCTCGAATTACAGGCGAAATTGCACCCCGAATCTGCAAACGCAGATTTCCTGCAAAACATCATCAGCTGGGGCAAGATATGCAGGCATCTTTATTTGTGGGATTACTGCTGTAATTTCCATTTCTATCTCATGCCCTTCCCGAATTATCATGTCCTCGGCGAAAATATGCGCCTGTATAAGAGGAGCAATATCGCAGGAATGCTGCAGGAGGGCAACTTCTCATATGGAAACGCCGCAGGCCTCGCCGATATGCAGACCTATCTGACGGCAAAGCTCATGTGGAAAGCCGACACGGACGTCGATACCGTCATACGGGAATTCACCGACGCCGTCTACGGTAACGCCGCACCGCTCATGCGTGAATATATCGAAGTAATGGAAAATGCGGTCAAAGGTCACGGCATGACGCTGTTTTATCCCCTGAATTCCGATTTTATCACCGACGAGCTGATAACACGGGTCGATGATATCTTAAATCGGGCGATGATAGCGGAGACCGGGGAGGTGCGCCGCCGTATTGAGCGTGAATATCTCGGCATCCGATTCTTGAAAATTGCCCGTATGCCGCTCGGCACGCAAGACAGAGACGCCCTCGCCGATGAGCTTTACGAGGATGTCAAGGCGCACGGCATATCCGAAGTTCAGGAACGCATAAAACTCGAAAACAGCTTCTATAACCTCAAAATATCACAGTATTGCACATCACGTGAAGATTCCGACCGGATGTATTATATCATGAGATAATATGAGCGGAGGAAGAGAAACAGCGGCTCTTGAGACCCGGGTTTGTCTTCCTCCGAATTCTTTTTTTAAAAACCACTTGCATAAATATAAAACTTGTGATATAATACTAAAGCTATAAACATAATATGGCTTAAAAAGCTACGGCAAATGATACGGAGAAGTACTCAAGAGGCCGAAGAGGCGCCCCTGCTAAGGGTGTAGGTCGGGTATACCGGCGCGAGAGTTCAAATCTCTCCTTCTCCGCCAAAAAGAAAAAGTCACGAAAGTGGCTTTTTCTTTTTGTACTTTTCACTTTTCTCTTCTCGCTCTTCACTCTTCTCTAAAAAATCAAGTGACTTTTTCCGAAGACGAAAGATAAAGAGAGTCGAACGGCGGTGTTCGACTCTCTTTATCTTTCATTATTGATATTTTCCCGGGAAAGTGTTACAATATTTACAGAGTATTTTTATCATAATTATCAGGATGTGTCGTATGTAATTGCGAAACGGCAGCCATACACAAAAGTAAATCGGAGGAACGGATAATGGAGAAAGCGAAAGTTTATTTTACAAAAGAGATCACACCGGAAAAAGTGATGGAGATGTATCGGAAATTAGGAAAGGAGCTTCCCGGAAAGGTTGCGGTAAAGGTACATTCCGGCGAAAAGGGAAACCAGAATTATCTACGTCCGGCATTTATGCGTCCCATGGTGGAAGCGGTGAGGGGAACGGTAGTTGAATGCAACACGGCATACGACGGGGAAAGGAACGAAACCGCAAAGCATAAGCGCCTGATCGCAGAGCATGGATGGAGCAGATATTTTCAGGTGGATTTAATGGATGCCGAAGGGCCGGATCTGGTACTGCCGATCACAAACGGCAGGGTTTTGAAAGAAAATCTTGTCGGGAAAAATATTGCGAATTATGATTCCCTGCTGGTGCTTTCCCATTTCAAGGGACATCCGATGGGCGGTTACGGCGGAGCGTTAAAGCAGCTTTCCATCGGCTGTGCGTCCAGTGCCGGAAAAGCCTTGATCCATTCCGGCGGTTATACGGACGATCAAACGATCGTATGGGAGCATACGGCGCCGCAGGATGATTTCTGCGAGGCGATGGCGGAGTCGGCAGGAAGCGTCATGGAATTTTTTAAGGGAAATACGGCTTTTGTCAACATGATGTGCAATCTGTCCGTAGACTGCGACTGCTGTGCCATTGCAGAAGATCCCTGCATGAAAGATATCGGTATTTTATCTTCTCTTGACCCGGTCGCGTTGGATCAGGCGTGTATGGATCTGATCTATCAGTCAAACGACCCGGGACGGGACCATTTCTTAGAGAGAGTGGAATCCAGACACGGCACGCATACGATCGACACGGCGGCAAAGCTCGGATACGGAACGAAAGAGTATGAATTGATTTCTATTGACTGACATGCTTTAAAAAACGGCAAATTCTCTGTTGAGAATTGCCGTTTTTTCTATTCGGTTTTCTTTGTTTTCCTTTTGGTAATTGTAAAAAAGCCGACGCAAAGAACGATTTGTATTGTAGTAGATATGGGCGTCGCAAGGCCGATGCGGAAAAGGGATACCGGAATGATCTTACTCATCGCCCATGATACCGGAAGGCGGACGCATATGCCGCCGATAATGCCTTGGATCATAACAAAGGTGGTATTCCCGCAGCCGTTAAAATAACCGATGAAACAAAACAGAAAAGAGGTAAGTAAACAGTCGATCGCATACGCCTTCAGGTACTCGGCAGCAGGGGTGATAATATCATCACTCTTTGCAAATATCCCGGCAAGAATATCTCCGTGGAAAAACGACAGATATCCGATCACGATACTGACCGTAAAGGAAGAAACAATTCCATACCACAGTGCTTTTTTTGCACGATCATATTTTAATGCGCCGATATTCTGAGCGACAAAGGCAGACATGGATTGCATATATGCTGACGGTATCAGCATAATGAATGCACATACTTTTTCCGCCACGCCGACACCTGCCGATTCAGCGAGTCCGATGTTATTGACGATTGCCATAATCGCAAGGAACGAAATGCTGACAAGCAGATCCTGAAGTGCGATGGGCGTGCCTAATTTCAAAATGGAGCTGATATGCGCGGTGTTCGGGCGAAGATACCTGCGCGAGAAATCAAAAGGCAGGGTGCGTTTTCTGATAATAAGCAACGAGAGAACTACGCTCATCGCCTGCGCAAAAACGGTCGCAACAGCGGCGCCGGATGCGCCCATATCCAAAACCGCCACAAGAAACAGATCGCCTAAAATATTTAACACGCAGGCGATCGTCACTGTGAGCAGAGGTATTTTGGAATCACCGATTCCTCTGAAGATGCTTCCCACCAGATTATATGCAACGATAAATAGTGTTCCCGCAGAACAAATTGCAACATACAGCACCGTGCTGTCGAATGCTTCGGCGGGTGCATGCATGATCCGTGCAAGAGAAGAAGACGCAAATAACATGATAACCGTTAATCCTATGGAGATCATCGCAAACAGGCTGATACCGCTGCCAATGATCTCGCCGGCTTTATTCCGCTCTCCTGCGCCGATCTTTTCGCCTACGTATACGGTGAGCCCCATTGCAAGACCGGTGATCACTACGGTAAGCGTCATCATGATCTGACTTCCTGTGGATACCGCAGACACAAATTCCTCTGCGTGATCACCGCCAAACTGTCCAACGATCAAAAGATCGACTGCGCCATACATCGCCTGCAAAAAAAGAGCCAACAATACCGGCAATGCGAAGCGTATCAGCGGAGAGAATATTTTACCTTCTGTGAAATTCTGTGCCTTGTTCATAGCATACTCCTTACCAGCGAAAAACACCGGATATTATACAACATTCCACGATATAAATCAACCCCTCGAAGAGGATTATTCTATCTTGACCTTATATGGAAAATTTAGTATAATAAGGATCGGAGAATTTATAATAAGGAGAAACGAATGCCTTATATCAACATAGAAGATTTTTATCAAAAAGTATGCGAAACAAAAAAGATGTCCCGGGAGGAGGAAAAATCCAACGCCCTCAAAATGAAGGATGGCAACGCCGAAGCCAGACAAGCGATAATAAACAGTTATCTTCCCATGGTCGCATCGTATGTCAAACGCGCGCCGAAAGAGATTCAGACTTTGCAAACGGTATATTGTTGTATTCGCAGTTTAGAGGAGGGAGTAGACCGTTTCGATCTCTTACAGGACAGCGAAACATTTATTCATCATCTGAGTTGGCGTTTAAGACAGTGCATTACAGAATGTATAGCGAATAGGCATTAACGATAATGGATATCAAATTTGAAAAAGACGGTTATCAATTTAATGTAAGAAGCTCTTGCATCATAAAGGATAAGCCGCATAAAAAAATCATTTTAACAAACATGAAAGCAATAACCGACCACGAGGCATTTTTATTGCCGGGCGGAAGGTTTAATGTAACGGAAAACTCGAGGGACGCAGTCGAAAGAGAGATCAAAGAGGAATTGGGCGTCAGTTTAGATTATAAACTGATATCTATTGAAGAGAATATTGCAATAGAAGCCAAATTTCATATGATAGAATTTGTGTTTTATGCCGAGATTGAGGACTTTCGTATCATAAAAACTTTAGACGACGGTTGGGATCGGTTCAAAATATTAGATATCTCAGATATTGAAAACCTGGATATCCGTCCAAAGACCGTAAAAAAGCTGATAAAACAGGATACCTACACAGAGATAACCCATAACATTAATTATGATTGGCTATAAATGCAATTCGTGTGACCGGCATACCGGATTTACTGCTTTTACGCCGTTTTGCAAATAAAACTATGCACCCCATTAAGGGGTGCATATATTTTTATTCCATGCTCTTTATCTTCTCACGGATCTCTTTGGCCTTGCCGCAGGACATTTTGCCCTCGGCGCAGGCGCCGGCGGCGCAGGCGGGGCCTGCAGTCCGGAAGAGTGTGGGGCAGACGCCCTTGACTAAAGCGAGCATCTCCCATGCAAGCTCCCGTATCTCCCACTGTGCACGGTTACAGCAGCGCAGGCGGAAGAAATTATGCAGAGAGCGTGCGTTCATCGTTACGATCATGCGTGTGTCGCAGGCGTTCGGCAGGACGAAGCGTGCGTCCTCATTTGCCATCTTACCTGCCGCCTTTTCAGCCGCCTCGGGGGACATGCCCTCCTTTATCATACGCTCGCAGTGACCTTTTTTGAGCTTTTCGCGCAAGCTGTCATAGTGGAGCGCATCCTCCTCCATGGCGCGGATGAATTCCTCTCTCGCCTCGGGGATAGCGTCGATCGCCGGAGGCAGTATGTATTCAAAATTATTTTTCTCGACATATCTCTGGCTCTGCACCGAGAAGGAGGCGAGTCTGTGCCTCGTTATCTGAGCGAGCAGAGTGCGTGAGACGCCCTCTATGCCGAAAGTAAAGCTCGCATGCTCGATCGGGCTCTCATGCCCGAGGTCGGAGAGCATCTGCAAAAAGCTCTCGGTCCTCTCGGGCGTCAGGCTGTCAGTCAGCGTGCCGATATCGCTTTTCGCATAGCAGAGCTTTGCGGCGGCGGCGACCATCTTTTCCGCATCGGGAGTATAGGTCAAAAGCTCGACTCGCATTTATTCTACCTCATATCCGGCGTCTGTCACGGCTTTTTTCATCGCCGCTTCGTCGTCGCTTGTGACATAAGCGCACTTATTCTCGAGGTCGACCCGTATCTCCTTGCCGCCTGCCTTCTCGAGTGCCTTTTCGACAGAAGCAGCGCAGTGCGGGCATTTCATGCCTTTAATCTTTATCTCCATCTGTATCATCTCCTTTTGTATATTTACTCTATTTTATCACATTTCTTTTGAAATGTAAACCTTCATATCATATTATGACACATTTCACATTTTTTATAAGCTAAAATAATGAGGGTGAATATGATGCATAACGAAGCGGATAACAGACTGTTCGGGGACAGGCTCGCAAAAGGGCTCGGATTATTTTTAGGGAGAAACGGAAAAGAAGACGGGGAAATAAAGCTGATCATCGACGAAAAACGCCGCGCACTCATTAAGGCTGCGGTGTATTTCGCCGCAGCCTTCGGTGCGGGCGGAGCGATCGCAATGGGCGCGCTCATGCCGTTCGGACTTTCGGTGGTGTGCGGATGTGACAGCTATCTTGCGCTCGTCACGGTCGGCGCATGTCTCGGCGCGCTCGTAAAAGGGCACGTCATTCTCCCGGCGATTTACTCATTTGCCCTTTTTGTGCGGCTCGCTGTGCGCAAATGGACGGCGGCAAATGAAGACATAAAGATCCGCACGCTCATCTCGGGCGTCAGCATGGCATTTTACTCGGTGCTTTCCTTTGCGTTCGGGGGAAGCGGAGCAGGGGATATCGCGATAAGACTCGTCGATATCGGCGCATGCGTGCTCTGTACCTGGTGTTTTTCCTGCATTTTCGGAATGGAACGTGCCTATACTCCCTCGTATGAGACGGGCATTTTCCTCGCCGTGTACGGCATCGGCTGTTCGCTTGCCGGTGTGACGGTGTTTTCCCTGTCCCCGGGATATATCATCGGCTTTATCGTGACGGTGTTTATCGCTTTTTCGGGAGGCGCTCTGCGCGGATGTGCGGCAGGAGTGCTTTTCGGCATGGGAGTAAATGTACTGTATGCGCCGTCCTTTGCGATCTCCGGGTTGATCGCAGGCAGACTGAGGAAAAATCCCATGATCGCCGTGGGCGCATCCGCCGTCGGGTGTATGATATACGCCTCATTTACCGAGGGGGCATATGCCGTGCGGTATTTCCTGCCCGACATCGCATTTGCCTCTGTATTATATGCGCCTTTGCACAAATTCGGCGTAGCAGGCTCGATCGATATCTTCGGCGCATCGCAGGGGGAGTCTGCGCTCGAGGAGGCGGCACGGGAGGCTGAGAAAAACCGGGTCACTGCCGACCGTCTGTCGGCAGTATCGGGAGCGCTGCACACCCTCTCCTCCATTTTTTACGGCATGTCGGAGCGCATGAGCGAGAGTCCGTCGTATGACGCTGCACGTGATATGACAAAGACCTTTGCCTCAGACTATGAGTCTGTCGCAGGGCTGATAAAAAACGCAGTATCGGCGTCGGACGATGTGCGTGACGACGGACTCGAAAAGAAGATCCGTGCGGCGCTCGCAGTATCGGGCGTACGGTGCAGATATATCTTCGTATCCGGCACCACACGCCGCACGGTCTCGGTATGCGGCATCTCGCCCGCCTTTGCGCAAAAACGGGCGGATGCACTCATGCGCCGCATCGGGAATATCAGCGCCATGCGCTTTTCCGCACCCGAATTCACATATGACGACGGCGGGTGCACGATGGTATTGCGCTCTCTGCCCACCTATTCCTGCGAGTATTCCAATGCGCAGAGCGCCAAACGGGGCGAAAAGATAAGCGGCGATTCGTTATGCTGTTTTTATGATACAGACGGTAATTTCTACGCCCTGCTGTGCGACGGCATGGGAAGCGGCAGGGATGCGGCGGTAGCGGCCCGCATCTGCTGTGTTTTTATAGAAAAGATGCTCGAGGGCGGCAACGATCCCTCCCTCACGCTTGATATGCTGAATACCTTTTTACGGGGCAAAGGATATGAGTGCTTTGCTACGGTGGACATGCTGAAAATTGACCTGTACTCGGGACGGGCGTATTTCATCAAGGGCGGCGGTGCGCCCTCGTATATCGTGAGAGGCGGCAGCTCCTACCGTATAACGAGCGCCTCCTGCCCCGTGGGCATCATCAGCGAAGTGCACGCAGAAAAAATCACCTTTTCAGTTGAAGACGGCGACACCGTCATCATGTGCTCGGACGGAGCGGACGACGGGGAGGAAAATCAGAGCGAGTGTATCCGTACCATCACCGGCGACTGCGCCGAGGTCGCACAAAAAGTGCTCGCCCATGCGCAGAGAAAATATTCCTACCGTGACGACGCCTCGGTCATCTGCGTGAAAATCAAACGGGAATCGCAGGGTTAACAAATGATTTTACCCGACCGCTCGTTGATATAATCCCCATAGAGTAGACACTTGAAAAAACAAAAAATTTCAAGACTAGACTATGGGGGTTATATCAAAGAAGTGTATCCCGGATATTTTTATTTTTTGTTTAATTCTCTGAATATGGCTTGAAAAAAATCCGTTCCTATAGTACAATATAACAATGGAGATTATAAATGACGTATATTGTACTTGATTTGGAATGGAATCAGCCGCCGGTGAATTGCCGCCCGTATTACTGTCCGTTTGCCCTTGTGGGGGAAATCATAGAAATCGGTGCGGTCAAGCTAAGGGACGATTTTACCCCGGCAGGCACTTATAAAACATACATAAAGCCGACTTTTTACTCGAAAATGCAGCCGTATGTTAAGAAAATAACGAAAATAACCGAAGAGACGCTGAGAGGAGCGCCCGATTTCGAGACGGCGATCAGTGAGTTTTTCGCCTTTTGCGGCGATGACTGCGCTTTTCTGACATGGGGGCCTGACGACCTCCCCATGATGTGCGATAATTTCCTCGCACACGGGATGAAGACCGATATCATCCCGTCGTCCTACAACCTCCAGCAGTTTTTTACCGCACAGCTCGACGTCGAGGCGAAGCAGTGGGCACTTTCCGACGCATGCGACCTGCTCGGTATCGAGAAGCAGATGCCCGAGCATGACGCCCTCGCAGATGCCTACCATACCGCACTTATCTGCGCAAAATTAGATATGGAAAAAGGAATCGCCGACTACCCGAACGAGACGAAGCCCCGTCGGCATTACGAGCATATCGACAGCATCAGAAAGAAAGCGCTCTTTCCGAGAAAAGTGGCGGAGGATTTTGTCGCTTACGGATTTGCAACGAGGAGCGAGGCGATACACTCCGACGAGATATCCCTTATCCCCTGCCCGGTGTGCGCCCTCCCGATGGACTTTGATATGTTCGTCAGCCAGACGCCTGACAAAAAGGTTGCGCTCTGCAGATGCCGTGACCATAAGAAATTCTTCATCAGAGTGAAGCTCACAAAGGAAGAGGACGGGACGTTTACCGCCACACGGATGGTATACCCCGGCACGCCCCGGCTAAAGGAATATTACAACCGGATAGAATCCAAGGCGCTCTCACGCAAAGCGAACAGGTAAAAAGCTCTCCCTGAAAATAAATCAAACGCTGATTTTTAGTTCAATAATAATCAGCGTTTTTTCTTTTTTATAGAATCATATTTCTATTTGACAGATGCGCAAAAGTATGTTAGAATTATTTCAATTCATTCCATTATGAGGTAAATAATTATGAAACAGATTACAGTTGCGATCGCAGGCTTAGGCGGCAGAGGCAAGGACTGTTATGCCCATGTGCAGGAGAATTTTCCCGACAAAATGAAAATTGTTGCGATCGCCGATCCTATCCCCGAAAAGGTGCGTGAAGTCGCAGAGAGATACGGCGTGCCGGAGAAGGGATGCTTCGAGAGCGCCGAGCAGATGCTCGCTCTGCCCAAGCTCGCCGACGTGATGTTCATCTGCACGATGGACCAGCAGCATTTCCCACACGCGATGGCTGCGCTCGAGCGCGGCTACGACCTGCTGCTCGAAAAGCCTATCTCCCCGAATCTTACTGAGTGTAAGAAGATAGCAGAACGTGCGAATGCACTCGGGCGTAAGGTCGTTGTCTGCCACGTCCTGCGGTACACGCCCTTCTATTCGACCCTGAAGCAGGTAATGAATTCCGGAAAGATCGGCGACATCGTTGCGATCCAGGCGATGGAGGAGGTCGGCTATTGGCATCAGGCGCACTCGTTCGTACGCGGAAACTGGCGCAATTCCGAAGAGACCAGCCCGATGATCTTAGCGAAGTCCTGCCATGATATGGATATCCTTACCTGGCTTGCCGGCAGCGACTGCACGAGCGTCAGCTCGATCGGCGGACTCAAGGAGTTCCGCACAGACCGTGCACCCGAGAGTGCAGCAGAGCGCTGCGTCGACTGCTCTTTAAACGAGAGCTGCCCGTACAGCGCAGTCAAGTATTATATCTCCAAGATCCGCAAGGGCGAGACCGCATGGCCGGTCAACATCGTGCTCGAGCATGCGACCGAGGAGAAAATGATGGAAACGCTGAAGACCAGCCCCTACGGCAGATGCGTTTACCACTGCGACAACAACGTCGTCGACCATCAGATGGTACAGATGAACATGGAAAACGGTGTTATCATCAATTTTGTCATGAGCGCATTTACCGTCGGCGGACGCGACCTGCGCGTGCTCGGCACCCGCGGTATGATCGAGGGTAATATGGACAAAGGCACGATCAACGTGCGTGTGTTCAACGGTCTGGGTGACACGGACGACGAGCTCATCGATGTTTTCAAGCTCGCAGAAGACTTCAGCGGTCACGGCGGCGGAGATAAGCGCCTCGTCTGCGACCTGTTCGAGATCGTCGCAGGCGAAAAGGACGCAGGAGCTGCACTTACCTCGATCGATAAATCGGTCGAAAGCCACGTTATGGCCATGGCGGCAGAGCAGTCCCGTCTCGAGGGCGGCAGGCTCATCAATATCAAGGAATTTGCTTCACAGTTTTAATTAATTTAAAAAATCAAAATGACTCCGTTTTACAAACGGAGTCATTCTTCATTCTGAATCGCCGATTTCAAGTCAGCGTTTTATTTATAGTAATCAACGGTCAGTATATTCTGATTCGTTTTTATCCTGCGGTACATATAAGAGATCATTTCTCCGACCTCGTCCTCTGTATACTCGCCGAATTCCTTTACTATCTCACCGTCCTGCCAATATCCGAAGTCAGTCAGCCACGAGTAATTCGAGAATATGACATATCCCTTGTAATTTTCATCAAAGATATCACTGCCGAGCAGATGATCGGGCACTGCAAGGCCGAAGAGGTTTGCGACCGTCGGCAGAAAATCAGAATTCGAGCAAAGCTTATGCACCTGCATGGAGGGCATATCGGACGATTTCGAGTAAATAAAGAAAGGCGTGCGCTGTCTGAGCGCCCAGATATCCCCCTTATACTTACTCAGGGTCTCCTCCTCGAGTCCGTAGCAGAAATGATCCGCTACACAGACAAAGACAGTATCCTCGTCCGCCGCCTCGAGCAACTTTGCAAGCATATCGTCGGTGATCCGTGCCTTGGCACGCAGAGCGATGATATCATCGCTCACGCCCGGAACGTTGTTTTCCTGCGGATATATATCACGGGCGTACTCATACAGCTCGTCATCAAAATCATACGGCAGGTGCGCCGAGTATGTGATCAAAAAGCTCATAAACGGCTGATCCTCATCACCTAAACCGCCAAACAGCTTTTCCATAAGCTCGGGCGTATCGGTGAGCATGGTATCGATATTGACGGTGTCGGTATCGTCGCTGTAATCGTAGAAGGTATTATAGCTCGAATAGCCGAATGCGCCGTGCATAAGCTCTCTGTTATAAAACCAACCGTGGTTCTTATGAAATGAATTTGCACTGTATCCTGCGCTGTGAAAGAGATTCGGCAGGCTCTCGTTAAAATGATTTTTGATATACTGATAGGAGGCTGAGCCGTTTGAGGGTGAGTAAATACCCGTATTCATGACAAACTCGTTTGAGAATGTCGCACCGTCGCCGAAGATAGAGGAGTAATAATTATCAAACGAGATACCCTCATTCATCATTTTATAGATCGTCGGCGTGTTTTTTTCACTGATCGCTAAGTAGTCCATGCTCTCGAGCATGATGATAACTGCGTTTTTGCCCTCGAAAATGCCTGTCATCTCATTTTCCGTGTGGGTCGAGGGATAATCCTCGAAAAATGCGTTGATTTGCTCCGTCAGTTCTTCCGTGTCGACTTTCAGTCCGCGGATAAAGCAGTTGTAGAAATCAATGGACAGATACTGATAATAACCCACATATCCGATGCACTTGTGCGGATCGGTATAATTATCGTATACATATCTGGGGTCTTCAAAGGAGTTCCAGACCGCCGCCTCAGCTTTATCCCCTAACACACGGGGAAGTGCGAGCTGAGATATGATAAGCAGGCACAGAAGTGCAGGTATTGCGCAGATGCGTGTCACGACAGACATCGGGACGATATTCTTTATGTATAACAGCGTATATACGCCGAGCGCGATGAGCAGGATGAAGAATATCGTCTGCCACGGTGCGAGATACTGAAACAGCGTATCAAAATAACCTGCGCCCTCGGCTGCGTTCGAGAGGACCGTGAAGGAAAAGAGCTTATTAAATATCTTGAAATAGATAAACTGCGCAAAGCCGTAAATCAGCAGGGTAAAATACCATACGCCGTATACCGCACGGGAGAGTCTGCGCGGCAGGACAAATATCACCGCACAGAAAAAGAGAGACCATAAAACCGTGAAGATGATATTCACCGCCCGGAAATCCCTCATCGCCTCGGTCGCAAGGCAGACATAGTAGTTCACAACGACAAAAGACAGGAATGTCAGCGCAGATGCGACAAAACTTTTCCTGTCAAACTCATATCCGGTATTTTTTCTTTGCGATACGCTCGCATTGAGTTTACTCTTAATATTCATGACGATATATTCTATCATATAATTTCGACAAAATCAACATCAAATAATAACCGCCTACGGCAAAAACCCCCTGCCTGATAAAGGGATATAAAAGGTTTAAGACCTCATATACATCCCCGGGTGCGCCAAAGGCGGCGACCAGCGAATACGTCTCGATCCCACGGGAAATAAGAGCGGCGAGCGTATAACTGAGTACCGCAAAAAGCCGTGTGGCTTTATCGGAGGCGGGACGAAGTGCAAAGGCAAAAACAAACGTGAAAAAAACGAGCGCAAGGGCAGATAAAAACGACTGAAAGGCATAGAAAAGCATCTGCGGCATCACGGCCTCAAACATGGAGAACGTCAGATCGGAAAGCCCGGCACGTGCGAGAACGCCGTTTGAAAACAGCGAGAGCGCTTCGCCTGCGATGTTACATATGAGGAAAACCCCTGCACACACGGCGGCTCCCGCCGTGCGCTTTGCACGGATGAGGGTATACACCCCTGCAAGCATGGAAAACACTGTCACCGCAGCAAGTACATCGGACAAAAACGAGCAAAAACTCGTAACAATGCCGAATGGGGTCGATTCAATATATGAATAACGATAGGTAAGATATACATATAACGACGATACGAGACAGTTTCTGAGTAAAGTTGACGATATCATCAGCGTAATGCAGGTTTTCAGACATTTATTCATTTTACATACCTCACGACGTATATGACACGGCCGAGGACACGCAGCTCCTTTGTAAAGATCGGCTCCATCGTGTCGTTTTCGGGTTGCAGGCGAAAACCGTCCTTCTCACGGAAGAAACGTTTTACCGTCGCCTCATCATCTAACAGCGCCACGATAATATCCCCCTCATCCGCTGTATTTCCCGGGCGGACGATGACGTAATCACCGTTATTGATGCCTGAGTTTATCATGCTCTCTCCCCGGACCTCGAGGGCGAAGCACCCCGGCTCGGGCGAGGGAATATACCCGGTAATATTCTCATCGGCATAGATCGGCGTGCCGGCTGCTACCCTGCCGAGGATCGGCACTCTGCCGTCATTTGCAGTACGCAGAGAACGCTTTTTGAAATCGGGTGAGGTGACGAGCCCTTTATCACGCAGTTTTTTTATATAGGAATGTACCGTCGACGTCGAGGATATCCCGCAGGCGGATGCGATCTCACGCACTGTCGGCGAGTATCCGTTCTCCCTGATAAATTCGCACAAGAAGCCGTATATTCTTTTTTCGGTTTCGTTTTGTTTCATTTCCGTCTGCCTTTCAAGGCAATACCGCATAATTCTGACGGTGCAATTGCGCCGTCAGATTTTTCGTCAGACAAAACAAATTGAGGAGGCAAGAGCAGAGCCTCTGCCGACGAAATTTGTGAAGTATGACGGAAAATGTGCAAGCAAGTGCGCTGTCAAGGCGACAACCGTGAATTATGCGGTATTGCCTCAAATAATATTTTATCATACTATTTGTAATTTTGCAAACGGGAATTACATAATCATTAATAGGTGATAAAATGTTGATCGATTATAAAATTCCGGCAGACCCGGATTTTGTCCTGCGCACTCTCGACAGAATATGCTCGGTATACCTTTTTTGCGAGAGATATACCATCGGCAAGAGCCTTTTCGGACGGGATATAGATGTACTTAAAATAGGCAACGGCGCGAAAAAAGTACTTTTCGTCGGCGGCACACACGCAAGCGAGCACCTTACCTCGTCGCTGCTTCTGCGCTTCGCCGCAGACTACTGCTCGGCGGCAGACGACGGGGGAAAGGTCTATTCCCTGTCGATGCGCTATCTTTTCGAGAACAGGACAGTGTACATACTGCCCCAGCTCAATCCCGACGGTGCAGATATCGCCATAAACGGCGTATCGCCCGACTGTCCGCTCTACGACAGGCTCATGAAAATGAACAAAAGCGGAGATTTTACCCACTGGCAGGCAAACGGACGGGGCGTCGATATCAATCATAATTTTGACGCAGGCTTTGAGGCTTATAAACGCATTGAGCGGCAGCGTGATATCATCGAGGGAGCGACCCGGTTCAGCGGCGAATACCCAGAGAGCGAACCCGAAAGCGCCGCAATATGCTCATTTATACGGCAGGCGGATATCGGGATGCTCTTGTCCTTCCACACGCAGGGCGAGGAGATATATTACGACGCCGACGGAAAGATACCGCCGATGGGACGCGCGATCGGTGCGGCAATGGCACGGATGTGCGGCTATCGGCTCGCCATCCCCGAGGGAAGCGCAAAATACGGCGGTCTCAAGGATTGGTTTATAGGTGAATTCAACCGCCCGGGGTATACCGTCGAGTGCGGAAAAGGCGAAAACCCCCTCCCGAATTCAGACCTCTTCCGAATATACGCCATCCTGCGCGAAATGCTCTTTACCTCGGTGGTACTGATATGATATGCCAGGGAACTTTTTGAAAAAAGTTCCCTGAAACCCTCAAAAACTTTTGATTGGGAATATTTTTTCCGACAGAGATATAATTACATCAAAAAACGGTATCGTTCAGATACCGTTTTATCTCTATCGCCAATAATCTTTCCCAAAATAAAAGTTTTTGAAAGGGGTGCGGGGTGAGGTTGCCCGCGCCGCCGGTGGCGGATGAAGCGGGCAAAACGAAGTGCAGCGGTCGGCGACTCGCAAGGTGCGTCCGCACCGCAGGGAGAGCCGGGCACCGCAAAAGAGACACTTTTTATCTAAAAAGTTTCCCCCGCAAAACCCCCATCATTCCCATCACCCGCCGAAAGCGGTATCGCAGTAGATACAGCGGTAGATCATTTTTGCTTTGTCGGTGAGCAGGAAGACGTGTTTGATCTCCTGTTCAGTACGGGTGATGCATCTCGGGTTTTTGCATTTAATAATGTTCGTTAGTTTTTCGGGCGGTGCGATATGCCGTTTTTCGACAAGTGCACCGTCGCGGATGATGCTGACGGAAGCGTTCGGCGTAATATAACCGAGGATATCGAGGTCGATATCGATGCTCGAGTCTATTTTTATGATATCCTTTTTGCCCATTTTAGAGCTTGTCGCATTTTTGATAATTGCGACGGAGCAGTCGAGGGAGTCGAGGCCGAGCATATTGTATATCTGCATTGCCTTGCCTGCGGTGATATGGTCGATAACGATACCGTTTTTGATCGAGTCTATATTCATGCGCTCGCCTCCTCAAGAAGTTTCAGTATCAGCGCCATGCGGATAAATTTACCGTAATGCGCCTGACGGAAGTATGCGGCACGTGGGTCTGCGTCGACCGAGACGGAGATCTCGTTCACTCTCGGAAGGGGGTGCATGACGATCATATCGTCCTTTGCGCTCCGCATCTTCTCAGGGGTCAGGATGTAGCTGTCTTTGAGCCGCAGATAATCCTCCTCATTAAAAAACCGCTCACGCTGAACACGTGTCATGTACAGTATATCGAGATCACCAATAACATCCTCGAGCCGCTCGGACTGGGTATAGGGAATCCCCTTTTCCTTGATATATTTATTCTTCACAAAGCTCGGGAGCTTGAGCTCCTCGGGACTGATGAGCACAAAGCGGACGTTATCGTACCGTGACATCGCACCGATGAGCGAATGAACGGTGCGCCCGAATTTCAGGTCTCCGCACACGCCGACCGTGAGGGAATCAAATCGTCCCTTTTCGTGGCGTATGGTGAGAAGATCGGTCAGGGTCTGGGTCGGATGAAAATGTCCGCCGTCACCTGCGTTAATGATCGGAACAGATGCTGTCTGGGTCGCAACAAGCGGTGCGCCCTCTTTCGGATGGCGCATGGCAATGATATCGCAATAGCCGCTGACGATCGCCGCAGTATCCGATACGCTCTCTCCCTTTGCGGCGGAGGACGACGCCGCCTCGGAAAAGCCGAGCACCTGTCCGCCGAGGGAGAGCATCGCCGCCTCGAAGGAAAGGCGTGTGCGTGTCGACGGCTCGTAAAAGAGGGTCGCAAGTATCCTGTGCGCACAGGCGTCCTGATATTTTACGGGGTCTCTCATAATATCGTCTGCCACATCGATCAGAGCGTCTATCTCCTGCGGGGACAGGTCCATTATATCAATGAGATTTTTCATTCTTTCACCATCCAGCTCTCATCCTGCGGATTATTCCTGAATGCGATCAGGCGTTTGATATCCTCTTCCTTGATATAATTCTCCTTTGATGCGACGTTTGCTATTGTGTCAAAATCGGTAAGCGAGATATTTGTTACATTGGCTTCAGCGAGGCGCTTTTTGCCCTTTTCCATGCCGTATGTGAATATGCTGACAACGCCGAGCACGTCCGCTCCTGCCTCACGCAGTACATCCACGACCTCAATGACGCTTCCGCCGGTGGAGATAAGATCCTCAATAACGACTACCTTATCGCCCGCATTCAGCTTGCCCTCGATCTGATTCTGTCTTCCGTGATCCTTTGCACCTGAGCGAACATAGCCCATCGGCATACCGAGAATGTGCGCAGAGATCGCCGCATGTGCGATACCTGCGGTGGACGTTCCCATGAGCACCTGCGCCTCGGGGAATTCACGCTTTACCGTCTCGGCGATGGCGTTTTCGATATGATCACGCACGTTAGGTGCTGTAAGGGTCAGACGGTTGTCACAGTATACCGGACTTTTGATGCCGCTCGCCCAGGTGAACGGCTCCTCGGGACGGAAAAATACCGCCTTTATGGATAACAGGTCTTTTGCAATCAGTTCTTTTACATTTTCCATTTTTATTCCTCCACAAAATCTCTAACGCATCTTTCATAAGCTGCCACAGGATCGGCGGCGGCTGTGATCGGCCTGCCGACGACGATATAGTCGCTGCCGATCTCCTTTGCCCTCTCGGGGGTAGTGACCCTCGACTGATCGCCGATATCCGAGTCGGCGAAACGCACGCCCGGCGTGACGGTGAGGAAACCCTTACCGCATACCTCGTGCACCTTTCCCGCCTCGAGAGGCGAGCAGACGACGCCGTCAAGGCCCGAGTCTGCCGCATTTTTCGCATAGCTCAATACCACATCCTCGACATGACCCGGGATGAGCAGCTCCTCATTCATTGTGCGCTCATCTGTTGAGGTCAGCTGGGTCACGGCGATGAGCAGAGGGCGTGTGCCGTCGGGACGGGTCAGTCCCTCGAGCGCCGCACGCATCATAGCGCTTCCCCCTGCAGCGTGCAGGTTGCAAATATCGCAGTCGAGACGGGATAACACCGCCATCGACTTTTTTACGGTGTTCGGGATATCGTGGAGCTTGAGGTCGAGAAATATCTTATGCCCCATATCCTTTAGTTTGCGCAGGATATCGGGTCCCTCGGCATAGTAAAGCTCCATGCCTATCTTGACAAATGGTTTTTTCCCCTTGAATTTTTCAAGGAAATCGAGCGTTTCCTTCGCCGATGCAAAATCACATGCGATAATTACGTCCTTTCCCATCAGTGCGCACCTCCTATTATTTCAGATAAATCATTGATTTTATATTTTTCCATAACGACAGGCAGATCCTCTATGATCTTCCTGCAGACAAAGGGATCGACGAGGTTCGCCGCTCCCACCTCGCAGGCGGTAGCGCCTGCCAGCATCATCTCGATGACGTCCTCGGCGCAGGAGATCCCGCCCATGCCGATGATGGGTATTTTGACCGTCTCGTACACGTCATAGACCATGCGGAGAGCGATGGGAAATACCGCACCGCCCGAGAGGCCGCCCGTGCGGTTGGCGAGCAGGGGTTTCCGCCTCATTTTGTCTATGCGCATGCCGAGCAGGGTGTTGATCAGCGAGAGTCCGTCTGCTCCTGCCTCCTCGCAGGCAGCGGCGATCGACTTGATATCCGTGACATTCGGACTTAATTTCATATATACCGGCTTTTTCGTCACGCTCTTGACGATCTTCGTTATCTGTGCGGCGCTCTCAGCGGATGCGCCGAACGCCATGCCGCCGCCGTGCACATTCGGACAACTGATATTACATTCGATCATGCCCACCTGCTCCTCACGGTCGAGCATCTCGCAGGTGTAGGCATAGTCCTCGGGCGAAAAACCGCTGACGTTCGCCACCACCGGCTTTGAAAAAACTTTTTTTAATTTGGGCAGTTCCTCGCGGACTACCGCTTCCACGCCGGGATTCTGCAGTCCCACGGCGTTGAGCATACCCGACGGCGTCTCGGCGATGCGGGGCGTCGGGTTGCCGAACCTCGGCTCTTTCGTCGTGCCCTTAAAAGACAGGCTGCCGAGGATATTGATATCGTAAAGCTCGGCGAATTCGTATCCGTAGCCGAACGTGCCCGAGGCAGGGATAACGGGATTATCGAGCTCGAGCCCCGACAGGGTCACCTTTGTCTTTACCATATGATCTCCCCCTTTTCGAGGACGGGACCGTCCTTGCATATTCTTTTATTTCCGTATTTCGTCTTGCACGAGCATCCCATGCATGCGCCGAAACCGCATCCCATGCGCTCTTCGAAGGAAAACTGCCCGTCTGTCACGGTCTTGTCATACACCGCACGGAGCATAGGCTCGGGTCCGCAGGTGTAGAAGTAGTCATACTCGGCTGGCAGCGCATCGGTCACAAAGCCCTGCGTGCCGTAACTTCCGTCGACGGTCGTGACACGCACATCTGCGCCGAGCATGCGGAATTCCTTTTCCAAAAAGACCTCATCCTTTGTATTGAATCCTAAGATGACTGTCGGCTTTTTGCCCTCTGCGATGAGCAGCTTTGCGAGCAGATACAGAGGCGGCACGCCGACTCCGCCGCCGATGAGCAGCGGTCTTTCTCCGCTTTTTTGGGGGTCATAGCCGTTGCCGAGACCCATTAAGACAGAGAGCCTCTCGCCCTCGTCCATTTTCGAGAGGCGGAGCGTGCCCTCTCCGACCGTTTTATAGATCAGAGTCAGGTTATCGCCCCTGACGTCGCACACCGAGATCGGACGGCGAAGATACAGCGTGTCTATCTTTATATTCACGAACTGCCCTGCGTGCTTTATCTCGCTCATGTCTCCGCACAGGCGCATACGGTAAATATCCTTTGCTATTTTTACATTACTGATTATTTCAAGCGTTCTTTCGTTCATGCCGCCCTCACTCTATTTCCGAAACTTCCATCGTTATTTCCTCTAACACGTCGAGGAGCACCTTTACCGTATCGAGTGCGGTAAAGATCGTCACGCCGTTTTCGACGGCGCATCGGCGGATCTGCTGACCGTCCGAGGCGGAGACCGCCCCTGCCGAGTCGTATGCACGGGTGTTTATGACATAGGTGACATACCCACGGCGGATGGAATCGAGTATCTCCTCGCTTCCCTCGCTGATCTTCTTCTTTTCACGTGTACGGATGCCGTGCTCCTTTAGGAACATCGCCGTGCCGTGCGTCGCCTCGATATTAAAGCCCATATTATAGAACCGGCGGATGAGAGGCAGCGCCTCCTCCTTATCATTTCCGTACAGGGTGACGAAGAGCGTACCGTAATTCACCACCTGCATACCGCTCGCCTGGAGCGCTTTATAGAGGGCACGTGTCATCTTGCGGTCGTAGCCGATCGCCTCTCCCGTCGACTTCATCTCGGGTGAGAGGTATGCGTCCATTCCGCGCAGCTTCGAGAAGGAGAATGCAGGCACTTTACAGTACCATTTTCCCTTCGGCTCGGGCATGAGAACGTCAATGCCCTGCTCCCGCAGGCTGTGGCCGAGCATGACGAGCGTGCCGATATCGGCAAGGCAATAGCCCGTCGATTTTGATAAGAAGGGCACCGTCCTCGACGAACGGGGATTGACCTCGATGATATAGACGTTATCTTCTTTATCGACAATGAACTGTATATTGAACAGTCCCACGATGCCGATGCCGAGGCCCAGTCGCTTTGTGTAATCGAGGATGACGTCCTTTACCTTTTCCGACAGGGAGAAGGAGGGATATATGCTGATCGAATCGCCCGAGTGAACGCCCGTTCGCTCAACGAGCTCCATGATGCCGGGGACGAAAACATCCCGTCCGTCGCATACTGCATCCACCTCGACCTCACGGCCGATGATGTATTTATCGACGAGCACCGGCTTGTCGATGTCGATCTCAACTGCACTCTTCAGATATTTGCGCAACTGCTCTTCATTTGCCACGATCTGCATGGCTCTGCCGCCGAGGACGAAGGAGGGACGCACGAGCACGGGATATCCGATCTCACGTGCCGCCGCAACGCCTGCCTCGATATCCGTGACGGCTCTGCCCCTCGGCTGAGGGATATCGAGCTCTTTTAATACCTTTTCAAATGCGTCACGGTTTTCGGCACGCTCGATCGCCGCACAGTCGGTGCCGATCATCTTCACTCCGTGCTCCATGAGAGCGGCGGCGAGGTTGATCGCCGTCTGTCCGCCGAGGGATGCGACGACCCCCTCGGGCTTTTCGAGGTCGATAATGTTCATCACATCCTCGACCGTGAGCGGCTCGAAATACAGCTTGTCCGAACAGGTATAATCGGTCGAGACCGTCTCGGGATTATTATTGATGATGATCGCCTCATATCCTGCGTCCCGTATGGTCATGACGGCATGCACCGTCGAATAGTCAAACTCCACGCCCTGTCCGATTCGGATCGGGCCCGAGCCGAGCACGATGATCTTCTTTCTGTCGGTCACGACCGATTCGTTTTCCCTCTCGTAGGTCGAAAAGAAATAGGGAACATACGACTCAAACTCCGATGCGCAGGTGTCTATCATCTTATAGACGGGAAGTATTCCTGCGTCCTTTCTCGCATCACGCACACCGTCCTCGGTACAGTCCCACTGACGTGCGATCTCGGTGTCGGAAAAGCCGTATTTTTTGGCGTATGCCAGCTCGTCGGTATCAAAGGGATGCCCGGCGAGGGTCTTTTCAATTTCCACGATGTGCTTGATTTTATCGATAAAGAGCGCATCGATGAGCGTTATCTCACAGATATGCCAGGGGTCGCACCCGCGGCGCAGCAGCTCGGCGATCGCAAAGAGGCGGTCGTCCGTGCCGGTCTTTATGTAGGTGAGCAGCTCGGGCGTGCCGATCTCATCGAATTTTTTCATATAAAGGTGAGACACGCCTATCTCGAGGGAGCGGACAGCCTTAAGTAAGCTCTCCTCGATATTGCGTCCCACGCTCATGACCTCGCCCGTCGCCTTCATCTGGGTCGAGAGGGTGTTATTCGCATCGGCGAATTTATCGAACGGGAAACGGGGCATCTTGGTCACGACATAGTCGAGCGAAGGCTCGAACGATGCAGGGGTATTGGCGAGCATGATCTCATCGAGGGTCATGCCGCAGGCTATTTTTGCAGAGACACGGGCAATGGGGTAGCCGCTCGCCTTGCTCGCAAGTGCGGAGGAACGGGATACTCTCGGGTTTACCTCGATGACATAATACCGGAAGGACTGGGGGTCGAGCGCAAACTGCACGTTGCATCCCCCCTCGATCTTCAGCGCACGGATGATCTTTAATGCGCTGTCACGGAGCAGCTGATATTCTTTATTTGTCAGGGTCTGAGACGGACAGACGACTACCGAGTCGCCCGTGTGGATGCCCACGGGGTCGACATTTTCCATATTACATATGGCGATGGCGGTATCGTTTGAGTCACGCATGACCTCGTATTCGATTTCCTTATATCCTCTGATGCTCTTTTCCACGAGCACCTGATGTACGGGCGAGAGCTTGAGCGCATTTTTCATCATCTCTCTCATCTCGTCCTCGTTATCGGCAAAGCCGCCGCCCGTACCGCCGAGGGTGAATGCAGGGCGGAGCACGACGGGATATCCGATGCGCTCGGCGGCCGCTAAGCCCTCCTCTATGCTCTCTGCGATTTCCGACGGGCATACGGGCTCGCCGATCTCCTCGCACAGGCTCTTGAAAAGCTCTCTGTCCTCGGCTTTTTCGATACTTTCGGCAGGCGTGCCGAGCAGCTCGACCTGACACTCGGCGAGAATGCCTTTTTTCTCGAGCTGCATAGCGAGATTAAGACCCGTCTGTCCGCCGATGCCGGGGACGATCGCATCGGGGCGCTCATGGCGCACGATCCGTGCGACATACTCGAGGGTGAGCGGCTCCATATAGATCTTGTCTGCGATCGTGCGATCGGTCATGATGGTCGCAGGGTTGGAATTGGCGAGGACGACCTCGTATCCCTCCTCACGCAGTGCGAGACACGCCTGTGTGCCGGCATAGTCAAATTCAGCCGCCTGCCCGATGACGATAGGGCCCGAGCCGATGACCATGATCTTCTTTATATCAGTTCTTTTCGGCATTTTTCTTACCCTCCGCCATGTAATTTATAAATTTATCAAACAGGTATCTTGAGTCCTGCGGTCCCGGTGCGCTCTCGGGATGATACTGCACCGAGAAGATACGGTCGGCGTCACGCTTCACGCCCTCGACGGTATGATCGAGCAGGTTGACATGCGTGATCTCCAGTCCCGTGCCGTCCAGCGACTCGGGTCTCACCGCATAGCTGTGATTCTGGGATGTTATCTCGATGCGCCCGGTATCGAGATTCTTTACCGGGTGGTTCCCGCCCCGATGTCCGAACTTTAATTTATAGGTCTTTGCGCCGTAGGCGAGCGATATGATCTGATGTCCGAGGCAGATACCGAAAATGGGCAGCTTGCCCCGGATGTTCCGCACGAGTTCGATGGCGCACTCGGCGTCCTCCGGGTCTCCCGGGCCGTTCGAGAGGAACAGTCCGTCGGGCTTCATCTCCCATACGGTCTTTTCATCGGTATCGTAAGGCACGACGGTGACATTGCACCCTCTGGCATTGAGCATACGCACGATATTTAACTTGATTCCGCAGTCGAGTGCGACTACGTTGAAATTATGGTCGGGCGTACGGGAATACCAGCGCTTTTTACAGCTCACACGGCTGATCGCATCGTGCGGCACGGGCGTTGCGTCGATGATCTTTTTCGCCTCTTCATATGTAAGCGAGGGATCGCACAGGATCGCACGTCTTGCGCCCCTATCCCGGATCGAGCGCACGAGCGCACGGGTGTCTACCCCCTCGATGCCCGGGATACCGTACTCCTCGAGCACCTCGCCGAGGGTCTTTGTCGCACGGAAATTTGAGGGCAGGTCGTTATATTCGCTCACGACGAGCGCACCGATCGTCGGCGTTTTCGTCTCGAAGTCCTCGTCACATATGCCGTAATTTCCGATAAGCGGATAGCTCATCACTACCGCCTGATCGGTATAGGACGGGTCGGAGACGATCTCCTGATATCCTGCCATGGATGTATTGAATACCAGCTCGCACACACGCACGGTGTCTGCGCCGAAGGCATATCCCGGATATTCCTCTCCGTCCTCGAGTATCAGTTTTCTTGTGTATTCTCTTGCCATACCTCTTTCCCTTTCATTATCGTTAAAAGTGTTTTTCCGTGTACTCTGCATCCCGCAAAGGGCGTTACCTTTCCTTTTGAGAGGAAGGAGTCGGGGTCGATCTGATACGCCCCCTCGATATCGATGACCGCAAAGCCGTCGGGCGATATGCCGAAGCGCTTTGCAGGATTTATGCTCATAAGCTCGATCAGTTTTTCGGGTGTGATAACCTTTTCAAGGCACAGACCCGTATATAACACGGGAAATGCGCACTCGAGCCCCGTGATACCCATGGGAGAATCGGCGAGTCCCCGTGATTTTTCCTCGAGAGTATGGGGCGCATGGTCGGTCGCTATCATATCGACCGTGCCGTCGGCGATCCCCTCAAGCAGGGCGTTCCTGTCCCTGCGTGAGCGGAGCGGCGGATTCATCTTATATGCCGCACTCTCGCACAGGTCGCCGTCGTCAAGAAGCAGATAATGGGGTGCGGTCTCACAGGTCACGTCCACGCCTCTTGCCTTTGCGTGACGGATAAGTTCCACGCTCTCGGCAGTGGATATGTGGCAGACATGGTACTTCACGCCCGTTTTCTCGGCGAGGTAGAGGTCTCTTTCTATCTGCGCCCATTCGCTCTCGCCCGAAATACTGAGGTGGCCGTGCGCACGCTGATATTCGCACTCGTTGATATATCCGCCGTGAAGAAAGGAATTATCCTCGCAGTGGGCGGCGATGATCTTCCCCTGCGCCTTTGCACGCAGCATCGCAGCACACATCATATTCGTGCTCTGCACGCCTCTGCCGTCATCGGAAAATCCGGCCACATACGGTGCGAGCGACTCCATATCGGATATGGTCTCTCCCCGCTCGCCTACGGTGATCGCACCGTAGGGCAATACCTTTATCACCGCATCACGCTCTATGATCTCCGTCTGTGCGCGCAGATGAGCCATGCTGTCGGGTACGGGGTCAAGATTCGGCATGGTACAGACCGCCGTATATCCTCCCCGTGCCGCCGCACGGCTACCGTCAAAGATCGTTTCCTTATATGAAAAACCCGGCTCACGGAAATGCACATGCACATCAATGAAACCGGGAACAACAATACATTTTGAATCGGAAATAAAATCCCCATCGCCTTTCGTATCGAATACGAAAGCTTCTGAAGAAAGGAAACGACCGTCGGAATATCTCATTGCATTATTAAAAACATACGCCATACTTTTCCTCCGGTACCGCTCAAAAAAATCGACGGCGCAAAAACCCAAGAACGGTAAGCGGCTGTCGAAATCTGTATCTATTAACTTGAATTTTTGATATTGTATCATGCAGGAGTAAAAAAGTCAATAGGAAAATCGCTTTTTGCGTGAAATAACCGAAAGATTTTTGCCCTCCGGGCGCAATATTATTGTATTTATACAATTGACTTTTCACACCCTTTCATGATATAATTTATAGGTAATGATTTAATCGTATTTTCAGGTTTATCATAACTGACGATAGCGGAATGACCGCAGGGAGTGATGAATGATAAAAATGTCGATCGTCTGGGCAGAATATCTCGGCTGTGCTGGGATATTTCTGCTCTTTTTTGTTGGAGGTTCAATATGAAAAAAATCGGATTCATTATGGGCAGTGCAAGCGACCTGCCTAAGGTCGAGAAAGCATTCGCCACGCTCGATGAATACGGCGCACCGTATGAGGTGCACGTGTTTTCGGCGCACCGCACGCCCGATGAGGCGGCAAGCTTTGCGGCAAATGCAAGGAAAAACGGCTTCGGCGTTATCATCGCCGCCGCAGGAATGGCGGCACACCTCGCAGGTGCGATCGCCGCACGCACGACCCTGCCGGTCATCGGTATCCCCGTGTCGGGCTCAAAGCTCGACGGGATGGACGCACTTCTTTCCACCGTACAGATGCCGAGCGGCATGCCGGTAGCGACAGTTGCAATCGACGGGGCGGTAAACGCAGCTCTGCTCGCACTCGAGATACTCGCAGTATCTGATGCAGAGATAGCGGACAAGCTCGAGGCACAAAGAAAAGCGGGAATGGAAAAGGTGCTCTGCGCCAACCGTGAGATAGAAGAAAAATACAATAAATAAGGAGATATCAATCAATGGAAAAGAGAGAACAGCTTTACGAAGGCAAAGCAAAAAAGGTTTATGCGACAGACGATAAAGATCTCGTCATCGTTTCATACAAGGACGACGCAACCGCCCTCGACGGTCTCAAAAAAGGCACGATCGCAGGCAAGGGTGCGATCAACAACAGAATGTCCAATTTCATCATGCAGATCATCGCAAAGCAGGGCGTACCCACCCACTTTGTCGAGGAATTAAACGACCGTGAGACAGTAGTAAAGAAGGTAGAGATCCTTCCCCTCGAGGTTATCATCCGCAATATTTCGGCAGGACACTTCGCACAGAGATACGGCGTTGACGAGGGCATTGTATTTGCAGAACCTACCATCGAGTTCTCATATAAAAACGACGACCTGCACGATCCGCTCCTCAACGCATACCATGCGATCGCCCTCGGCCTCGCAACACGTGAGGAGATCGAGAAAGTAAAGGCATATGCATTCAAGGTAAACGATATCATGAAGGAGTATTTCTCATCCCTCGGCGTCACCCTCGTTGACTTCAAGCTCGAGTTCGGTAAGATAAGCGACGGGGAGATCGTCCTCGCTGACGAGATATCTCCCGATACCTGCCGTTTCTGGGACGCAAAGACAGGCGAAAAGCTCGACAAAGACCGCTTCCGCCGTGATATGGGCGGTGTAGAGGACGCATACAACGAAATGATGCGCAGAGTATTCGGCGAATAAAAGAAGGCGACACAATTTTGAGAAAAATTAACGAGGAATGCGGCGTTTTCGGCGTCTATTCCGAGAAAAAATACGACGCCGCACGGGATGTATACTACGGCTTATACGCCCTCCAGCACCGCGGACAGGAGTCCTGCGGCATCGTTGTGGGAGAGGACGGCCTCTTCCGTCGGCACAAGGATCTCGGCCTCGTCGGCGATGTGTTTGACGATGACGAGATAAATGCCCTCGGCACGGGCAACATGGCGGTAGGCCATGTGCGCTACGGCACGACGGGTGCAACCGACCGTCACAACACCCAACCGATCGTGGTAAATCACAGCAAGGGGCGCATGGCGCTCGCCCACAACGGCAATATCGTAAATTCCTTTGAGCTTCGGTGCGAGCTCGAAAACAACGGGAGCATCTTCCATACAACGAGCGACACCGAGGTCATATCCTATCTTATCACGAAAGAGCGGCTGACCGCACCGTCCATCGAGGATGCGCTCTGCCGTGCGATGTACCGTATCAAGGGCGCATATTCCCTTGTCATCATGTCACCGGCGAAGCTCATCGCAGCCCGTGATGAAAACGGATTCCGCCCGTTATGCTACGGAAAGACCGCCGACGGAAAATATATCGTCGCAAGCGAATCCTGCGCACTCGACGCAGTGGGGGCAAAATTCGAGCGTGATCTCGAACCCGGAGAGATCATCGTTTTCGACAAAGGCGGAATGCGCACGATCCGTGAGCACTGTGGAAAGGCAAAGCCCTCCTTCTGCGTATTTGAATACATCTATTTCGCCCGTCCCGATTCGGTAATCGACGGCGTGTGCGTCCACGACGCACGGGTGAAGGCAGGAGAGTTCTTAGCAAAAGAGCACCCGGTAGATGCGGATATCGTCATCGGCGTGCCCGATTCAGGTCTCGATGCAGCGATCGGATATTCCAGAGAGTCGGGGATCCCCTACGGCATCGGATTTATCAAAAACAAATACATCGGGCGCACCTTCATCTCCCCGGGGCAGGAGTCCCGTGAGAACAAGGTACGCATCAAACTGAACCCCATCCCGTCTGCCGTTTCGGGCAAGCGGGTCGTGCTCATTGACGACTCGATGGTGCGCGGCACGACGAGCAAGCGGATCGTGAAGCTCATCCGTGAGGCAGGAGCGAAAGAGGTGCATATGCGCTTCTCATCGCCGCCGTTTATATCCCCGTGTTATTACGGCACGGACATCGACTCAAAGGATATGCTCATCGCATGTCACCACACCCTCGATGAAATGGCAAAGATCATCGATGTGGATTCGCTCGGTTTTCTCTCGTGCGAGCACGTAAAAATGCTCGCAAAAGAGGGCAAAGGATATTGTCTCGCCTGCTTTGACGAACGCTATCCGACCGAGGTGCCGACAGATACAAGAAAGAGCCGATTCGAGGGAAAAATACCCGTATCGGAGGATTAAAAATAAAAGGAGAAAACCCATATGGGAGGATTTTTCGGTGCGGTATGCGAAAGAGACGCAATCTCTGATGTCTTTTTCGGTGCCGACTACCATTCGCACTTAGGAACGAGAAGAGGCGGAATCGCCGCCTATGACTCTGAGATAGGACTGCAAAGAGTCATACATAATATCGAGAATTCACCGTTCCGTACAAAATTTGAGCATGTTTTCGAGGAGATGCACGGACATGCGGCGATCGGCTGTATCAGCGATTACGATCCCCAGCCGTTGCTCATCCGTTCTAACCTCGGCACATACGCCATCTGCATGATCGGCGTGATCAATAATTCCGATGAATTGATAAAGAAGTATCTCTCGGGAAACGGAGGCCACTTCAACGCCATGACGGGCGGTAACGTCAACTCGACCGAGCTGCTTGCCGCACTCATAGGGAAAAAAAGCTCCTTTGTCGAGGGAATACGCTTCGCACAAAGGGAGATCGAGGGAACGGCGTCGATCCTTATACTAAAGGACGACGGAAAGATCATCGCCGCACGTGACCTCGTCGGCAGACTGCCCGTCATAATAGGAAAGGCAGAGGACGGATACTGCGTATCCTTTGAATCCTTCGCATACAAGAAGCTCGGCTATCAGGACGAAAGAGAGCTCGGCCCCGGCGAGATCGTAGAGCTGAGCGCAAACAGCTGTACACAGCTTGCCGCCCCCGAGGAGAAAATGCGCATCTGCTCCTTTTTATGGAGCTACTACGGTTACCCGACCTCCACATATGAGGGCGTCAACGTCGAGATGATGCGCTACCGCAACGGCGAGATCATGGCAGAGCACGACAAAGAGAACGGTGAAGCGCAGGAGATCGACTATGTCGGCGGCGTGCCCGACTCGGGAACGCCCCATGCGATAGGCTACGCCAACAAAAGCGGTGTGCCCTTCGCCCGTGCGTTTATCAAGTATACTCCCACCTGGTCACGCTCCTTTATGCCGACAAACCAGCGTGCGAGAAACCATATCGCAAAAATGAAGCAGATCCCCGTTCACGACCTGATCACGGATAAGAAACTGCTTTTCGTGGACGACTCCATCGTGCGCGGCACGCAGTTAAAGGAAACGGTCGACTTCCTCTACGACAACGGCGCAAAGGAAGTGCATATGAGAAGCGCATGTCCGCCCATCATGTACGGATGCAAATATCTGAATTTCTCCCGTGCGACAGACGATATGGAGCTGATCGCACGCAGAGTGATCATGGAACTCGAAGGAGAAGAGGGCTTCAACCATATCGAAGAATACAGCGACGGCACGACCGAAAGGGGAAAGAATCTCCGCCGTGCGATCTGTGAGAAATTCAACTTCGCATCGCTCGACTTCCAATCGCTCGAGGGTGTTGTAAAGGCGATCGGTCTCGAGCCCTGCAAGCTCTGCACCTATTGCTGGAACGGAAAGGAATGATAATATGAATACAGAATCAAGATCTGACAGCTACGCTGCGGCAGGCGTGGATATCACAGCAGGCTACAAAGCAGTCGAGCTCATGAAGCGCCACATCTCACGTACCGTGACAGACGGCGTCGTATCCGACGTCGGCGGTTTCGGCGGACTTTTTGCACCGTCGCTTACGGGAATGGAGGAGCCGGTGCTCGTCTCGGGCACGGACGGCGTGGGAACCAAGCTCAAAATGGCGTTTTTGATGGATAAGCATGACACGGTCGGCATCGACTGCGTCGCAATGTGCGTAAACGACGTTATCTGCTGCGGCGCAAGACCGCTTTTCTTCCTCGATTATATCGCATGCGGCAAAAACTATCCCGAGAAGATCGCTGCGATCGTTTCCGGTGTGGCGGAAGGCTGCGTACAGTCGGGAAGCGCCCTGATCGGCGGCGAGACAGCGGAGATGCCCGGCTTTTATCCCGAGGATGAATATGACCTCGCAGGATTTTCCGTCGGAATCGTAGACAAAAAGAAGATAATAGATAAAAACAAAATGGCAGAGGGCGATATCATTATCGCTCTGCCCTCGAGCGGCGTTCACTCGAACGGATTTTCCCTCGTGCGCAAGGTGCTCGACGTGGAAAATGCGGATATCAAAACGCCCCTCTCCTCCCTCGGCGGAAAGAGCATCGGCGAGACCCTGCTCACCCCGACAAAAATATATGTAAAAGCGCTTACGAGCCTTTTTGACAAGGTAGATATCAAGGGCGTTTCCCACATCACGGGCGGCGGCTTCTATGAAAACATCCCCCGCTCGCTTCCCGACGGACTCTCGGCGAAAATAGAGCGCAAGGCCGTACAGGTACTGCCGATCTTTGAGCTTATCGCAAAAGAGGGCGGCATCTCCGAGCGTGAGATGTTCAATACCTTCAATATGGGCGTGGGCATGTGCGTGACCGTCGCAAAGAACGACGCCGACAAGGCGCTCGCTCTGCTCCGTGAGGCAGGCGAGACCCCCTATATCATGGGCGAGGCTGTCCGCGGCGAGGGCGTCACGATATGTTAAAGGAACGGGCGAATATCGCCGTCCTTGTATCGGGCGGAGGAACGAATTTACAGGCGCTCATCGATGCGCAGGCATCGGGCGTGATCAAAAGCGGAAAGATCGCCGTGGTCATCTCATCAAAACCCGACGCATATGCGCTGACAAGGGCGCAGGAGGCGGGCATCCCCACACGGGTCGCATCCAAAAAGGAATGCGGCTCGCAGGAGGCGTTTGAAGATAGGATCGTATCCTGCCTTGAGGAGTTTGAGGTCGACCTCATCGTGCTCGCAGGCTTTATGAGCATATTATCAGAGAATTTCACAAAAAAATACCCCGAGCGGATCATCAACGTCCACCCGTCCCTCATCCCGTCCTTCTGCGGCAAGGGCTTTTACGGTCTGCGTGTGCACGAGGCGGCGCTCAGCTACGGCGTGAAGGTCACGGGCGCAACGGTGCATTTCGTAAACGAAGTGCCCGACGGCGGCCGCATCATCATGCAAAAGGCAGTGGACATCGAGGAGGGCGACACCCCCGAGACCCTGCAAAAACGGGTCATGGAAAACGCCGAGTGGAAGATCCTTCCGCTGTCGGCTGAAAAAGTGTGCAAAAGCATCATTTGCAAGGAATAGGAGAAGAAAATGAACGTATATGAAACCAAAAAGATAAGCGAGGCTCTGCGTGCGGAATATGCAGGCAGAGGAATCATCACAGGTCTCTCGGCAAACGGTAAATACGCTGTCAGCGCATACTTCATCATGGGCAGGAGCGCAAATTCACGCAACCGTGTTTTTGAGGAAATGCCGAACGGCGATATCTACACAAAGCCAGCGGACGAGAGCAAGGTGGAGGACCCCTCTCTCATCATTTATGCGGCGGTGCGTGAGTGTGACAACAAGCTCATCGTGACAAACGGCGATCAGACCGACACGGTATACGACGGTCTGAAAAAAGGAGATTCGTTTGAGGGTGCGCTCGAAACGAGAGAATTTGAGCCTGACCGTCCGAATTTCACACCCCGTATCAGTTCTCTTCTTGATTTTGCAGACGGTTTTACCTATAAAATGAGCATTCTCAAAAGTGCGGACGCAGAGGGAAGCGCATGCAACCGCTTTACCTTCTCCTATGCGCCTACTCCCGGCGTGGGTCACTTCATCCACACCTATGTCGACAACGGCGAACCCCTGCCGACCTTTGTGGGCGAGCCCGAGCGTGTGGAAATACCCGACGGGATCGAGGCGTTCGCAAAAGATCTGTGGGAAAACCTGAATGAAGACAATAAAATCTCCCTTTACGTCAGATACACCGACATAGAAACGGGCGATATCACAACAAAGCTGATAAACAAGTACGAAAGGATATAATCATGAAGGATTTTGAATTAAAATACGGCTGTAACCCCAACCAAAAGCCGTCCAAAATATATATGAAGGACGGAAGCGAGCTTCCCATCGAGATCCTGAACGGCAGACCGGGATATATCAACTTCCTCGATGCGTTCAATTCCTATCAGCTGGTAAAGGAACTGAAGGAGGCGCTGGGTATGCCTGCGGCGGCATCCTTCAAGCATGTTTCGCCCACCTCAGCGGCAATCGGCACGCCTCTGCCCGAAAAGCTGAAAAAGGCGTGCTTCGTCGATGACGTAGAGGGTCTCGACGATTCCCCCGTCGCATGCGCTTACGCAAGAGCGAGAGGCACCGACCGTATGTGCTCCTTCGGCGACTGGGCGGCGCTCTCTGACATTTGCGACATCACAACGGCAAAGCTCCTCGCACGTGAGGTTTCCGACGGCGTCATCGCCCCGGGATACGAGCCCGAGGCGCTCGAGATACTGAAAGCCAAGAAAAAGGGCGCATACAATATCGTAAAGATCGACCCCGATTACATCCCTGCCGAGATAGAGACAAAGGAAGTTTACGGCATCACATTCGAGCAGGGCAGAAACAACTATAAGATCTCAAAAGAGCTTCTTAATAATATAGTAACTAAAAATAAGACTTTAAGCGACAGCGCAGCACGTGATCTTGTCGTGGCGCTCATCACCCTTAAGTACACCCAGTCGAATTCCGTCTGCTATGCCGTAGACGGACAGGCGATCGGCGTCGGCGCAGGACAGCAGTCGAGAGTGCACTGCACCCGCCTTGCAGGAGGCAAAGCCGACACATGGCAACTCAGACAGTCGGACAAGGTACTGAACCTTCCCTTTAAGCCTGATATCCGCCGCCCCGACCGTGACAACGTAATCGACGGCTATATCAATCAGAACGAGGAGGACGTGACGGCAGAGGGCATCTGGCAGAAATATTTCACCGTGCGTCCCGAGCCTTTTACGAAAGAGGAACAGGAAGCGTATCTTGCGACGATATCGGGCGTTGCCCTCGGAAGCGACGCATTCTTCCCGTTTGACGATAATATCGAGCGTGCAAAAAAGAGCGGCGTTTCCTATATCGCAGAGCCGGGCGGCTCGATCCGTGACGACGTCGTCATCGACTGTGCAAACAAGTACGGCATGGTAATGGCATTCACGGGCATGAGATTATTCCATCATTGATAGATTCACGAGTATTTTAACGAAGCAGAGGCGTAGATCCGTCCTTTAAATCGGGTTCGGATTGTTATCCTATGCTTAGGAGGATATAAAAATGAGAGTAATGGTAGTAGGCGGCGGCGGCAGAGAACATGCCATCATCCGCAAACTGAAAGAGAGCGACAGAATCACAGATCTTTACTGCCTGCCGGGGAACGGCGGCATAGCAAAGGACGCAGTCTGTGTGCCCGTAGGAGCAAAGGACATCGACGGCATCGTCGCCTTCGCACGGGAAAAGGAGATCGACTTCGCAGTCGTTGCCCCCGACGATCCGCTGGTGCTCGGATGCGTGGATGCGCTGAACGCCATCGGTGTTCGGTGCTTCGGGCCCACGGCTGATGCGGCGATCATCGAGGGAAGCAAGGTCTTCTCAAAAAATCTTATGAAAAAATACGGCATCCCCACGGCGCAGTACGAAGTCTTTGATAACGCAGACAAAGCGCTCGCTTACCTTGCCGACTGCAAAATACCCGTCGTAGTAAAGGCGGACGGTCTCGCCCTCGGAAAGGGAGTCACGGTCGCAATGACACGTGAGGCGGCGGTAAACGCCGTGCGTGAGATCATGGAGGACAAGGTCTTCGGCGAGAGCGGAAACAGCATCGTCATCGAGGAATATCTCGAGGGACCCGAGGTCTCGGTGCTCGCCTTCACAGACGGAAAAACGGTAAAGCCCATGGTCTCCTCCATGGACCACAAAAGAGCCGGCGACGGCGATACGGGGCCGAATACCGGCGGCATGGGAACGGTCGCACCGAACCCGTATTATACGGCAGACATAGCGGACGAGTGCATGGAAAAAATATTCCTGCCAACGATCAATGCGATGAACGCCGAGGGACGCACCTTCCGTGGATGCTTATATTTCGGACTCATGATAACGGCAGACGGGCCTAAGGTCATAGAATACAACTGCCGTTTCGGCGACCCCGAAACGCAGGTGGTGCTTCCCCTGCTCGAGAGCGACCTGCTCACGGTGATGGAGGCAACCTGCGACGGCACACTCGATAAAACAGAAGTGAAGTTTTCCGATCGGTCGGCGTGCTGTGTCATTGTGGCGTCAGAGGGATATCCGAAAAAGTATCAGACAGGATATGAAATAAAACTCCCCGAGCCGACAAAAGACCGTGAGGTCTTTGTCGCAGGGGCAAAGCTCGAGGACGGCGTATTAAAGACAGCAGGCGGCAGAGTCGTCGGTGCGACAGCGGTTGCACCCGCGCTTTCCGAGGCGGTCGATGAAGCATACGCCCTGTCCGAAAAAATAGAATTTGAAAATGCATACAAACGCACCGACATCGGCGCACGTGCGCTTGCGGCGCTGAAATAACGGAGGCAAAGCGTGGTTTACAGAATATTTGTAGAAAAGAAAAAGGAAGCACAGGGCGAGGCTGTGGCTCTGCTCGATGATATCCGTTCCTTCCTCGGCGTGACGGCGCTGGAAAACGTGCGTATTATCAACAGGTACGACGTTGAAAACATCACGCCCGAGCTTTTTGACTATGCCAGCACAGCGGTCTTCTCCGAGCCGCAGACGGACGATATATCATTTGACATCGACGCATCGGGCGACGCCGCATTTGCGGTAGAATATCTGCCCGGTCAGTTTGACATGCGTGCCGAGAGTGCGGCGCAGTGCGTGCAGATCATATCGCAGGGCGTAAAGCCGCTCGTTCGCACGGCGAAAATATACCTGCTCTCGGGCGAGCTCTCACATGAGGACACCGAAAAGATAAAGAAATATCTCATTAACCCCGTCGAGTGCCGTGAGGCGGCATGGGACAAGCCCGAAACGCTGAAGCTGAAAAGCGAAGAGCCGCCCATGGTCGAGACTCTCGAGGGCTTCTGCGCCCTCGACGAGGACGGAATCTCGGCATTTATCAAGGAAAAGGGTCTTGCGATGGACGCAGACGATCTGCGCTTTTGCCGTGACTATTTTAAAGGCGAGGGCAGAGAGCCGACCATCACCGAGATCCGCATGATCGACACCTATTGGTCGGATCACTGCCGTCACACGACGTTTTTAACGACCATCGACGAGATATCGTTTGAGGACGCAGAAATACAGGCGGCATACGAAGATTATCTCGCTGCAAGGCAAGAGATCGGCAGGACAAAGCCGCAGAACCTGATGGACATGGCGACCGTCGCCGTCAGATATTTAAAGGCCAAGGGTAAGCTCCCCCGTCTTGACGAGAGCGAGGAGATCAACGCCTGCACGGTAAAAATCAACGTAACGACCGAAGCGGGCGAGGAGAAATGGCTGCTCCTCTTCAAGAACGAGACACACAACCACCCGACAGAGATCGAGCCCTTCGGCGGTGCTGCGACCTGCATCGGCGGTGCGATACGGGACCCCCTTTCGGGCAGATCGTATGTCTATGCCGCAATGCGTGTGACGGGTGCGGCAGATCCGCTCGCCCCCGCCGCCGAGACCATGGAGGGCAAGCTCCCTCAGAAAAAGATCGTCACGACAGCGGCGGCAGGCTATTCCTCCTACGGAAACCAGATCGGCCTTGCCACCGGGCAGGTCGATGAGATATACCATCCCGGCTATGCGGCAAAGAGAATGGAGATCGGCGCCGTCATCGCCGCCGCTCCCGAGGAAAATGTCCGCAGGGAAGTCCCCGCACCCGAGGATGTCGTCATCCTGCTCGGCGGCCGCACGGGACGTGACGGCTGCGGCGGTGCGACAGGCTCGTCAAAGTCCCACACCCTCTCATCCCTTGAGAGCTGCGGCGCAGAGGTGCAAAAGGGCAATGCGCCCGAGGAGAGAAAGCTCCAGCGCCTGTTCAGAAACCCCGAGGCCTCAAGGCTCATAAAGCGCTGTAACGATTTCGGCGCAGGCGGCGTTTCCGTCGCGATCGGCGAGCTCGCCGACGGACTGAGCATCGACCTCGACCGAGTACCCAAAAAGTACGAGGGTCTTGACGGCACAGAGCTTGCCATCAGCGAAAGCCAGGAGAGAATGGCGGTGGTAGTCGCTCCCGAAGACGTCGAGCGGTTCTTTGCTCTCGCCGAGAGCGAAAACCTCGAGGCAACGGCAGTTGCCAAGGTCACCGAGAACCCCCGCCTCACCATGACATGGAGAGGCAAGGTCATCGTCGACCTCTCACGTGAATTCTTGAATTCAAACGGTGCGGAAAAGCACACGAAAATACACTGTGCGGCAAAGAAGCCGTACGCAAAGCCCGTCCCGGATGATTTTGCAGACGGTATCACGGCGCTCGCATCCGACCTCAACTGCTGTTCACGCAGGGGGCTCTGCGAACGCTTCGACTCCACCATCGGCGCCGGCACGGTGCTCATGCCCTTCGGCGGAAAGTATCAGCTCACCCCGTCGCAGGCGATGGTAAACAAGGTATCGGTCGAGAAAAAGCATACCGACACCTGCTCCTACATGGCGTGGGGATATAACCCCTTCATCACCGAGTGCTCCCCCTATCACGGCGCATATCTTGCGGTGATCGAGTCTGTCTCAAAGCTGGTAGCATCGGGCGCTGAATTTAAGGATGTGTATCTCACATTCCAGGAATATTTCGAGAAGCCGGGCACTGACAGCGCACGCTGGGGCAAGCCGGCGGCAGCTCTGCTCGGCGCATTCAAGGCGCAGATGGAACTCGGCATCGGCTCGATCGGCGGAAAGGACTCGATGAGCGGCAGCTTTGAAAAGCTCGATGTACCGCCCACACTTGTCTCCTTTGCCGTGACAACGGGAGAGGTAAACGAGGTGATCAGCCCCGAATTCAAGGGCGCAGGACATCCCGTTATGCTCCTCACCCCCGAATATGACGAAAACGGACTGCCCGTGACCGGGTCGCTTCTCGCACTCTTCGAGCGTGTCACCTCTCTTATGCGTAAGGGCAAGGTACTCTCGGCATGGACGCCCGCATACGGCGGCGTCGGCGAGGGTATCATGAAAATGTGCTTCGGAAACGGAATCGGCATCGACCTCTCGGACATCTCCCTTGACGATATCTTTTCCTACCGCTACGGCTCATTCATTTTGGAGCTGACCGAGGAAACAGACGGCGCTCTCCTGCTCGGCATGACAAGCGAGTGCGGCCATATATTATATAATGGAAGAAAAATCCTGCTCGACTCGCTCCTTCAGGACTATGAAGGCAAGCTCGAGCCGGTATACCCCTGCAACATTCCGCAAAAGGGTGTTCTATGCAAGACCCTGTCGGCGCAGGCGGCAACATCATACCCTGCTCCGCATATTCTCTCGGCAAAGCCGAAGGTCGTTATCCCCGTATTCCCGGGCACGAACTGCGAATACGACAGCGCAAAGGCCTTTGCCGATGCAGGCGCTCTGCCCGAGATCATCGTTTTGAACAACCTGCGCCCCGAGAGCATCTCGGCGTCCGTCGAGAAATTTGCAAAAGCGGTCGCAGACTCCCAGATGATCTTCATCCCCGGCGGTTTCTCGGGCGGCGACGAGCCGGACGGAAGCGGCAAATTCATCACCGCCTTCTTCCGCAACGAGCAGATAAAAGAGGAGGTCAACCGTCTCCTCTCCGAGCGTGACGGACTCATGGCAGGTATCTGCAACGGCTTCCAGGCGCTCGTCAAGCTCGGCCTCGTCCCCTACGGAAAGATCATCGATGCAGACGAGAACTGCCCGACCCTGACATTCAATACCATATCAAGGCACCAGTCACGCATCGTATACACACGCATTGCGTCAAACCGCTCGCCGTGGCTGTCAAACACTAACATCGGCGATGTTTATGCCGTCCCGATATCCCACGGTGAGGGACGCTTCATTGCAAGCGAGGCAGTGCTTAAAGAGCTCGCAGAAAACTCGCAGATCGCAACGCAGTATGTCGGCCTTGACGGCAATGCGACAGACGATATCCGCTTTAATCCCAACAACTCCATGATGGCGATCGAGGGTATCACATCCCCCGACGGCAGAGTCATCGGCAAAATGGGTCACAGCGAGAGAATCGGCTCCGGCTTATATAAAAACGTCCCCGGAAACTACGACATCGGTATGTTCCGCGCGGCAGTGAAATATTTTGGAGGTAACAAATGAGAAGCGACATCGAAATAGCACAGTCCGTCGAAATGCGCCCCATCACCGAAATTGCGAAAGCGGCAGGCGTAGACGATAAATATCTCGAACAGTACGGAAAGTACAAGGCAAAGGTCGATTACTCCCTCTTAAAGGAGAGCGACCGCAAGGACGGAAAGCTCATCCTCGTCACGGCGATCACCCCGACCCCGGCGGGCGAGGGCAAGACCACGACTACCATCGGCCTCGCCGACGGCATGAAGCGCATCGGCAAAAACGTCGTTGTCGCACTCCGCGAGCCGTCGCTCGGCCCCGTCTTCGGCATTAAAGGCGGTGCGGCAGGCGGCGGATATGCGCAGGTCGTGCCCATGGAGGATATCAATCTCCATTTCACGGGCGATTTCCACGCCATCGGTGCGGCGAACAACCTGCTCGCCGCCATGCTCGATAACCATATCCAGCAGGGCAACGCCCTGGGCATCGATCCGAGAAAGATCACATGGAAACGCTGTGTTGATATGAACGACAGACAGCTCCGCTCGGTCGTTGACGGTCTCGGCGGCAAGCCGAACGGCACGCCGAGAGAGGACGGATTCGATATCACGGTCGCATCCGAGATCATGGCGGTATTCTGCCTCTCGAGCTCGATCTCCGACTTAAAGGAACGCCTCTCACGCATCGTCGTCGGCTATACATATGACGACAAACCCGTTACGGCAGGCGAGCTAAAGGCGGTCGGCGCTATGGCGGCGCTCTTAAAAGATGCGATCAAGCCGAACCTCGTGCAGACCCTCGAGGGAACGCCGGCATTCGTCCACGGCGGTCCCTTTGCGAATATTGCGCACGGGTGCAACTCCATCATGGCGACACGCATGGCGATGAAGCTCGGCGATTATGCCGTCACCGAAGCCGGATTCGGCGCAGACTTAGGTGCTGAGAAGTTTCTCGATATCAAGTGCCGCATGGCAGGGCTGACTCCGTCTGCTGTCGTTATCGTAGCGACGGTAAGAGCCCTCAAAATGCACGGCGGACTTGCAAAGACCGAGCTCGCACAGGAAAACCTCGGTGCGCTCGAGGCAGGACTTCCCAATCTCTTGCGCCATGTGTCGAATATAAAGAATGTATACAAGCTCCCGTCCGTCGTTGCGGTCAACCGCTTCCCGACAGACACCGACGCTGAAATTGCGCTTATCATTAAGCGCTGCCGTGAGCTCGGATGCAATGTCGTCCTCTCCGACGTATGGGCAAAGGGCGGCGAAGGCGGCGAAGAGCTCGCCCGTGAGGTCGTTCGTCTCTGCGAGGAGGAAAAGGGCGATTTCACCTTCTCCTATCCGTCCGAATACAGCTTGAAAGATAAAATAAATGCAGTCGTGACAAAGATATACGGCGGCAAGGGCGTGACGTATCTGCCCGCCGCTGAAAAACAGCTCGCTCGGCTTACCGAGCTTGGTTACGGCGACTGTCCCGTCTGTATTGCAAAAACGCAGTACTCCTTCTCCGATGACCCGACAAAGCTCGGCGCACCCGAGGACTTTAATGTCACGGTGAAGAATGTTAAAATATCGGCAGGCGCAGGTTTTGTCGTCGTCCTGACAGGCGATATCATGACCATGCCCGGACTCCCCCGCGTACCCGCGGCGGAAAAGATCGACGTCGACGAAAACGGCACCATCACCGGTTTGTTTTGATGGACATGCATTTGTGGGGGAAACTTTTTGAAAAAAGTTTCCCCCACACCCCTTTCAAAAACTTTTATAGGGCGCAAGACTCGTCTTGCGCTGAGATGTTATTAGCGACAGAGATGTAACGTTTAAAAAGTTTTTTGCGTCGCTTTTTTCAAAAAGCGACCGGGTCAAGGGTGAGGTTGCCCGCGCCGCCGGTGGCGGATGAAGCGGGCAAAACGA
>CAYOFP010000012.1:0-60495 GCA_964403505.1 uncultured Lachnospiraceae bacterium | reverse complement strand
TCTGCCGATGACGTAAATATCATTGCAGGAAATAATGTTACGATCATTATCAGCGCAATGAAAAATGACAAAATTCTTTTCATTATTGTTCCTCCATATAGATTTTTGTATTTTTGCCATTATGAGCAAAGTTATTTTACCACTTTTAACAAAAGAATTCAATCCATTTCACTTATTTGTTAGTAAATTTTAATAATTTTGGCTTTTTTACCAAATAGGTCATTACAATTTTGTTACTTTTGACAACGCAAAAACGAAGAGAAAAAGAGAACAGAACTAGATAATATTATCTATAAATCATTTGAATCTACGAATCAAAAAACTGTAATATTTTATATTTTCTGTTCCACGTTATGACATTTTTTGCCACAGAAAAGTTGTAGAATTATTTCGGTGATTACATTGCAGATAGTTTATGGCGATATCCTTTTCCTGATAAACTTCAGTATGGATTTTCTGTCTTTATATATCACGGGAAAGGCTCTGCGCCACAAGATAGCGCCGTTTGCACTTATTGCCGCTTCAGCTCTTGGCGCTTTTTATGCGGTCTGCGTCCTTTTCTTCACCGGACACAAGGTAATGTCCTTATTCATACGCCTTGCCGTGGCGCTCCTGATGTGCTACATCTCATACGGGGGAAAGTTAAAAGCGCTGATAAAGACCCTACTCATTTTTTATTCTGTCAACTTCCTTTTAGGCGGTGCTATAACGGCAGTATACTGTGCCGTCGCACAAAATGTCAGTCGTGTGAACATATCAGGCCAGATAAAGGATATATATCCCGGGATACCTGCACACATCTTCCTTGTCATATCAGTATGTGCCGGGATATTCTCTCTCATATGCGCCAAAATATTTTCAAGGCGGCGGGCGAGAGAGCCCGTACTTATCACGATATACGGCGAGGGGACATTTGTCTCGTTCGAGAGTTTATGCGATACAGGCAACCTGCTGACTGACCCGTACAACGGTCTGCCAGTTATCGTGACGGGATATATGACAGTAATGCCAATACTCCCATTTGATATCCACGAGCTTTTTCGCTCGGGAGACTATACACGGCTCGACCGTGTCTCACGCAGGATATCGCAAAGGGTACATCTCTTCCCCGTGAGAAGCGCAACAGCCGACGGACTCATGATCGCCTACCGTCCCGAGAAGATCACCGTCAACGGAATAGAAAAAAATGCGTGCATAGGCATAATACCTACAAGGGAAAACGCCGAATTCGGCGGTTACCCATCTATCGTACCGCAAATACTTTGTTAAAGAGGAATAAATCATGATATTCAATTTATTAAAACGACTCTTTGTCGCATGCTCCGATAATAATGAAATATACTACATAAACGGTGCAGACACTCTGCCCGCACCCCTCTCTCCCGAGGAGGAGGCAGACGTCATATCAAGGTTACAGAATGAGCCGGAGCTTCGCAGCGTACTCGTCGAGCACAATCTGCGGCTCGTGGTATACATAGCAAAAAAATTTGAGAACACGGGATGCGGCCTCGAAGACCTGATATCCATCGGTACGATCGGACTGATCAAAGCGATAAATACCTTCAAGGCGGAAAAGAACATCAAGCTCGCCACATACGCCTCACGTTGTATTGAAAACGAGATCCTCATGCACATAAGAAAAACGAGCTCACAAAGAAGTGAGCTCTCCATTGATGAACCGCTGAATGTTGACTGGGACGGAAACGAGCTTTTACTCTCCGACATTATCGGCTCAGACGAGGATATGGTGCTAAAGGATATCGAAATAGACGAGGACAAACGTACCATCCGACGAGCCGTCGCAGGACTCTCAGCAAGAGAACGTGAGATCATCACCCTGCGCTTTGCGCTCGACGGCGGAAAGGAAATGACCCAGAAGGAGGTCGCAACAAAGCTCGGCATTTCACAATCGTACATCTCACGTTTAGAAAAGAAGATCATAGATGAACTGAAAAAGGAGATCGCCGACAAGATATGATTAAGGCAACGGCGTTTCTCTATTTCCTGCCATGAAACCTTTTATCCTATTATAATTCAGATCTGTATTTCCGTCGATTATCACGGGTTGGTAATCGTTCCTGTCCCCGCTGTATAGGTAACAGGGTACTATATTATACGAAAGGCCGTCATACACACCGTCAATAAATCTGAACTCGACTGTCATAATGACGGTCGCGTTTTCATGATACGGCGCATCGCCAAAGCAGAAATCACCGAGCGAATAGCAGATCACGCCGCCGTTATAGCTCTCGACGGGTTGTAGCTTATGAGGGTGAGCTCCTGCCACGACCTCAGCGCCTGCGTCTATCATCTGACGGAAGCAATATACACGCCACTCGTCGGGAATATACGTTCCCATGACGCCACCGTGCGGAAAAACGATCTGCACATCGGAAAGCTCGCTCATCTCGGCGAGGATATCGCAAGCTCTGTCTGTCTGATAATATCCCCATACATTACAGCAAAGTATACCGACCGTAAGCTCGCCTACGTTCACATATACAGGCTCAGCATCACGTCCCACGAGCACGCCGTATTTTTCAAGAGCCGTGACGGTATCGTTATAACCCGCTTCCCCATAATCATTTACGTGATTATTCGCAAGCGACGCCACCTCGACGCTGCCTGCCGTAAATGCCTCAGCGTTTGCGCTCGGGCCGTAATACCAATATGCAGGGTCTTCCTCCTTCGGTGTAGGGTCGAGCGTTTGGTCTGTAAATACCGTCTCGCAATTTGCGATCGTGATATCATCCGACGCAAAAACGCTCTGCACTCCCTCAAAGAAATAGGAGGGATCATGCGATTCCGCATAAGCATTATAGCTTCCCGGCTCATTTGTGCCGAGATAACTCGAGAGCAGGCAATCGCCGACGAGAGACACATTGATGCTCGTGACATTCTGCGCTTCCGTCGGGGTATCTGTCTCGGTCGGATCGATTTCTTCCGTCTGTTCGTTTTCCTTAGTTTCTTCTGTCTGTTCTGACTCCGACATGCTCTGCGTATCTTCGCTCACGTCGGCATCTTTTTGCGCAGAGCGGCAGGACAGCAAAAAGAGTATTGACAGAACAAGCATCAGGGATATGATTTTTTTCATCGTTATCTTTCCTTTTTCCCTTTTTTATGATAATATATAATTATGAAGAAATTATTCTTATTATTGCCTATAATATTGTTACTGCTGTGTTTTTGCACAAAGCAGGCAGATATTGGGGAAGCGGATGCTCCGTCCTCATCCGAAACAGAGCTTCCGACGCAGACGGAAACTGCAACAGAGCCGGAGAACGAGACTGAAGCCGAGACAGAGCCTGATATTCCCGCAGTGGATTATTTCATCGAGCATAGTGATGCTGCGGAGGCGGAAGCAGACGAGCTCATAGACAAATTACGCTCGAAACTGCAGGATCCCCTATACGAAGATTATACCGTTACAGCCGACAGCGAAGGCAATGTATTTGTCGATCTGTCCGTTTATTACGAAAACCTCGAAACAGGTCTTTCCATATATTATCGTTCCGACTATTCACGCCCTGCCGCAAGCGTAGTCAAAGCGCCGCTCGCACTCGGCATACTCGAAAAAGCGCAAAGCGAACGCAAAGACGGTACGCCCGACGGTAAATACGAGGAATACGGTCTGAGCCGCCCTTATACCTATCGGATCAGCGACTTCGTCCCGGGTACGGGAACGATACAGTTTATGGATGAAGGAACAGAATTTACAAATCTGTCGCTCATGAAGCTGATGATAACAAAATCAGACTGCATAGCCCTCAGTCAGATAACAAAATACTATCATCACGATGATCTGCATGACTTAATATATCGCCTCGGATTAGAGGGCATGAAAGAGTCGAGCGCCAATATGAGCTGCCGTGACGGTGCGAAGATAGTGAAAGAAGTCTACTCCTTCTATCAATCAAGCTCGGTATACGGTAAGATGCTCTTTGACTGGATGGCGGAAAGCGACGAATGCATCATAACGCACAACGCCCTTGGGAGCGATGCGGTCATAGTACACAAATACGGATTCGACAGAGAGGGAATGCACGATATGGCGCTCGTCCTGCGTGACAGCCCGTATGCGCTGACCATAATGACAAATTACGCCGCCCCGTCACACGATCAATACAAATATCTATATGACTTAGCAAGAACCGTAGATGAAATAAACAAATACGCAAAGGTTCTCGGCGATATGGGATACGACGTAATAAACCTGGAATAATTATTTTCTTTTCTTTTTCACCGAATAGCCGAACGAGCCGATCTTCTTGCCGAGAGCAAAATACTGCCCGTGAGCGTATGCCGCAATACCGCATTTTTCGATATGGAACTTCCCTTTTTCATCGATATATCTGTCGTCGACGCTGACAGCGGTAATATCCGCTAAAAACATATCGTGGCTTCCGAGAGAGACCACATCGTATACCTTACATTCAAGGCTGATGGGGCTTTCCTCAACAGTCGGGCAGGAGAGCGTCGACGCCTCACCACGGGTAAGCGAACACGCCTCATATTTATCGATATCACGTCCGCTTCGGCAACCGCAGAAATCAATCGAGCGGATAATATGAGATGTGGGAATATTTATGACAAATTCCCCACTGTTTTTTATGATATCATGAGAGTACCGCTCGGGACGAACGGAAATATACGTTTTCGGCGGCTCGGAATTGATGATTCCCGTCCAGGCGACGGTGATAAGATTATCCCTCTCCCCGTCTTTGCATGAAACGAGCGCAGGCGGAACGGGCGCGAGCTGTGTGCCTGCTTTCCATATTACTTTCGACATTATGATTACCTCTTTGCTTTTTATAATAGTATACATTATTCCTATGATTATTTCAACTTCAAAATGCGAAGACGGCTGTAAAAAACTCTAGTTTTTTACAGCCGTCTTAAATTTTTCCCCTTTATTTGACTATTAAAAAGATATTTGCCGCATCATAAACATTACTTGTCTCGTAATAGCCGTCGACGGCGTAGTCATACGAATTTTCCGCTGTTTTGTTCTTAAACACAGCGAGCTTTGACGAGTCGCCCATAAAGGCAGGTGCACAATCGGCAAATCCGACCGAGTTCATAAATACATCACGTATCTCCTCGCGCGAAGTGTATTCAATCGCATCATCGCCATGACCGACGGTTATACTGTCTATGTCGGAAAGATATTCATCAATATTATCGCTCGTCGGAATCATGCCGTAAAGATCATAATCAGAATGCTTTTCAAGCTTTTTGAGCGTTTCTGTATATTCGAAATATACAGGAAGTCTGCAAGGACCGATATCCACCTCGGCGACAGCGGGGCCTTTATCATCATGGATAACCATTCCGTCACACTCATCAAGATAGGTTGACAAAATGCTGTCCCATCCCTCGTATAGTCCTAAGTACCGATCCTCATATATACCATCGGTGTTTTTTACAACCGTAGTGACGGATATACGTGCGCTCTTTTTCGCCTGCTTCTTCAACACAGACAGAAATTCATCACTGTTGTAGAGAGAGAGGTATTCTTCCCTATATTTTGTGACATCGGGCAATCGAAATCCGCGGGAATACATAAAGCCGTATTTTGAGGTGACGCCGAATGATGCATACTGCGAGAATACATGTGTTAGGTTATTTACATAGGGGTCGGGATAATATGAAGAATCATAATAATCCACAGACGGGTCGTCTGCCAAAGCGTTATTTATTATTTTATACGCCGTCTCGATATTCTCGGGCTCTGAGAACGTGATGCTGCCACCCGAGAGACTTGCCTGCACACTGCGTGCAGTGTCGACCGTCGGGAAATCGTTATCGATTCCGAGCGGGTCTAAGGAAAATGTGGTGAGCAGAACGGCGAAAACGATCGAAAATATCAAAAGACCTTTTGGATTTGTAAAGACGGCACGTGCGTTTTTATATAAGATTGCATTCAATATCATATACGAAACGACAACTCCGATAGCGCATCCGACGAACAACCAGGCGCCGCTATGATAATTAATGCTGAACAATGCCAGACCGCAGAACAGCGTGAAAATAACCATAAGCGCATATTTGATAACGGGAACGACCCTGTCAAATACGATAGGAGAGCCTGCCTTTGAATTATCACGCAGCTTATACAGGAGCACGGCGACAATAAAGATAACGGCGGTAGCGACAATATAGGCTGCGACCTCATACCACGCCAAGCGATTTTCAAAGCTCGTCGCAAATCTGCATACGGGTGTCAAAACATTGAATATATCCACATCTATATAATGTTCAAATTCTATATTTACATAGAACTCTTCGCCGTAGCCGATCAAAAGCAGGAACGCCACGGGAATATATGCAAGGAGCGTACCCGTGCCGAGGAGCTGAATACTCGTCATACCGCACAGCATACCGACGGCGGCCGTGAAAGTATAAAAGAAGAAGAACCACATAATACCCGTGAGGATATACGGCATCGCAAATCCGATACCCGCACTGAACCCCTCCATCGTGAATATGCCGAACTCTATCAGGCTCGTTACTACAAGCGGGATAATATAGCTCGTCGCACACGCAAAATAGGACGAGATAAACTGATTTGTACGGGACTGCGGTATCGAGCCGAAGAGGGCGGCGCTGCGTTTATTCATAAGATATTTTGTCGCAACACACCCTGCAAACACAGCACATATAACGGAGATCACTTCGGAGACAGCACCGTAATTTACAGCTGTCATTTCGGCATAATACAATCTCGGGTCTTGTATATTGGTAATGCGGAAATCGCCGCTGTTTGCAATCCATCGATTTGCAGATTGCAACGTCATAAACAAAGTTACATCAAAAACAATAAACATCCCGACGAAGAAAAGCAGCATCATCGGCAAATTTCGCTTAACTGTATTAAAATACAGGTTTTTATCAGAGATTTTCGGTAACTTCATAACCTGCCTCCTGCATTTCTGTTATAAATATCTCCTCGAGCGTGAGCGGTATCAGCTCAAAGAATTTCGGACTAAAGGAATTAAAGAAGCTCTCGATATATTCACGCTCTCCCCTGACGATAACCGTCGTGAGACTGCCCCTATCCTCACGCTTGACAATATCAAGCTCGCAAAGATTTGCATTTGCAGGCAGGACAACCTGCACCTTATGTATCGACATCTTACAGTCGTCGATATCCGATTCAAGCACCAGCTTACCTTTATGAAGCAGGGCGATATGATCGCACATATCCTCGAGTTCTCTCAGATTATGCGAGGCGATGACGACCGTGAGCGAACGGCGTGCCACCTCCGACATTATGATGGATTTGACCGACTGACGCATGACGGGATCGAGGCCGTCAAAGGTCTCGTCACACAGAATATACCGTGTGTCGCAGGCAAGCGCGAGCACAATGGACGCCTGCTTTGCCATTCCCTTTGAGAATGTCGATATCTTTCGCTCGGGATCAAGGCCGAAACTCTGTGCGAGCTCATAAAAACGCTCGAACGAAAAGCCCTTATACGCCGAGGCGTAAAAACACGCCATATCGTACATGGTACACTGGTGAAAATAGTACGCATCGTCAGAAATATAGACGACCTGACTTTTCACCTCGGCATTCTCATATACATTTCTTTCGTCATACTCGACACTGCCTTCATTGCACTTATACACACCGCACATACTGCGCAGCAGTGTACTTTTACCCGAACCGTTCGAGCCGATGAGCCCGTAGATCGAGCCATCACCGACGGAGATAGAAACACCGTCGAGTGCACGAAAATCACCGTAACACAATGAAACAGAATTAGTTTTTATCATCGTTATCCCTCCATGACAAATCCATGACCGTCTTTATCTCTTCTACAGTACAGCCGAGCTGCTTCAGCTGCTTCAGTGTTGCCGTCAAAGCCGATAAAAGCTCATTTTTTCTCGCCTCGAATGCGGCGGTGGTATCCCCCGAAATGAAACTGCCTCGGGCAGGCAACGAATATATGATCCCCTCGCTCTCAAGGATCGCATACGCCTTTTGTATCGTATTCGGGTTAATGGCGAGCTCCGTCGCCAGCGCACGCACCGACGGAAGCGGATCGTCCGCCTTCATATCACCTGTATATACAAGGCTTTTTACGCTGTTTATTATCTGCTCATAGATCGGCGTCCTGCTCCGTGCGTCAACATATATCAGCGACAACTTCCATCCTCCTCTGTACCATTTGTTGTAGTACAGTTAGATTATAATACAAAAAATGCGTTTTGTCAATAAAAATCTCCCGAAAGAGATTTTATTTTTCATATTCGCTTTTCAGGATCGAATAACAGCCTATATCTCGATAAGCATCCTTTACGTACATTGCCTGGCGCTGCACGCCCTCGTTTTTCATGCCGAGCTTTTCCATGACACGGGCGCTGCGCACATTCTCTATCATATACTTCGCCGAGATACGGTTAAATCCGAGCTCGTCAAATCCGATCCGGATGATCTCCCTTGCCGCCTCGCAGGCGATGCCCATGCCCCAATAATCATGCGAGAGCACATAGCCTATCTCGGCGCAATGATTTTCCTCATCGGCGGCAGAAAAGCCGCACGTGCCTATCATTTTTCCGTTTTCCTTATATATCACGGCAAAATCAAAAAAGACGTGCTCTTTATAATATTTTTTCAGACTCTTGATATACCGTTTCGTGTAATCGAGGCTCGGATGCGCCCGCCACAAAAGATACTCGGGCACTCGGGCATCCGACGAATACTCATACATATCCTCTGCGTCTCTTTTTTCTATCCTGCGCAGAATCAGGCGCTCTGTCTCTATTTGCGGCATACTGTCAAAATAATCGTTAATACTTATCATGTATATATTATAAATCCTTTCTCTTTTTTTATCAAGATGTTGATTCATTCACATAAATATGATAAAATTATCATAATGTTAATCGGTGATGTTTTTGTTACGAATAAAACCGATACACATTATACTTCCCGTTCTGTCGCTTGCGGCCGCATACGGGCTCGGCTATCTACTGCTTTTACGCTCGGGCGGATGCATCAGCGAATACACCGTGCTATCGGGCGATACGCCCATCGTCGGATTTTTAACAGGTTTTTTTATTACTGTTATGCCCGCCGTGCTCGTGCTCTTTTTATCCATTACGGTATATGCCTCGCCGGCAGCGCTTCTCGCACTGCTCTTCGAGGGGATACAGGACGGCTACTACATATTCTCGCTATGGCATTTTTACAATTCCTACGAGACGGCAGCCCCCTTACACATACTCCTATATGCGCTCACACGGGCCTTTTTCAGCTATGCATATCTCCTGCTCGCCGTTATGACTATGGCGCACCGGGCATCGGGATATGACGGACTGCTCTCAAAAAAACAGCTATGGTATCTATCCCGTTTTACGGCGGTAGGCGGCGCCATGTGCGTCTGCGGAATATTTACACACATTTTATTATTCTATTCTTGAAAAGGAAAAATCAAAATGGCGGAAAAAAAGAAAAGAAGAAATCTATATGACATATTGAACCGTGGAAACGACGAAAAAGGCGTCGCTAAAACAGAGGACGACGGAAAAAGAGGTATTGTCTTTTTCTGTAAGCTTTTTTCAAGGCGGTTTGGGGCGATCGTCGAGTTAAACATCTTATATCTTCTCGCCAACTTCCCGATATTCTTTGTGCTGTTTGCACTCAGCGGATACGCAGGAAAAACCTCGACTGCGCCCTCCTCCGCCTTTTTTGCAAATCTGCACCCACTCGTATCATCGGGAAATGCAACTCCTGTCTCAGCCGCACTTTACGGCATACACGGCATACAGGGAACGATGATCATCAACACTCCTTTGACCTATGTATTCTTCGCACTTGGGCTTTTGCTGATCTTCACGTTCGGCCTTTCGACCATCGGAGTCACATACAATCTGCGCAACATCGTAAAGGGCGAGCCGCTGTTCCTGCTGTCGGATTTTTGGGATGCGATACGCAAAAACCTCCGGCAAGGTATCGTCATGGGAATCATCGATATCGCTATCATCCTCTTACTCATTCTCGACTTTACGGTCTATACCGGATATATGAAATATCTCGCAGTAGGCATATTCATCATATATTTCATGATGCGCTTTTATATTTATGTGCTCATACCGACATTCAAGCTATCGATTTTCAAGGTTTTGAAAAACTCGCTGATTTTTGTAGTCATAAACTTAAAGCGGAATCTTGCGGCGCTTTTCAGCATCGCATTTGTTATTGCACTAAACATCGTACTGCTCGATCTGTATTTCCCGATCGGAATACTGCTCCCTGTGGCGCTCACGATAACGGGATGCATGTTCATCGGAGTATACGCCGCATGGCCATCAATCTATGAGATAATGATAGAGCCGTATGAAGAGCCCGAAGAACAAAACGACGAAGAGCCGATATTTACGGATAGAGGATGAGAAAATAAAGCTGTCGCACGAGCGTTAAAAACTCAAATGCGACAGCCTCTTGCGAAATGGCGAGTGCGAATTAATTCAGGGCGAACCCCCTGCGAGGGTTCGCCCGCTTTTGCACTCTGCGCAAAATTCACCCACTCCTGCGCTTTGGGAAGGCAAAAAGGTTTCGCCGTCTTCGGACGGCGATTTAAGGCTCCGCCTTAAAAATCCGCAAGCTTTTGAAAAAGCTTGACCATAACTTACGAACGGGCGGTGTTCTTTCCCCTGCGCAAGACGGGTCTTGCGCATATAAAAGTTTTGAAGGGTGCAGGGGAACTTTTACAAAAGTTCCCCTGCGACAAATTCCAATATTTTATTTTCCGCCGGTTTCGTCAGTCGGGGTATCCTCTCCTGTGAGCTCGCTCAGGCGTTTTGCCCGCTCGGCAGCGAGCTTCTCGAGCGCTTCCTGCTCTGCTGCCTTTTCGGCATTTTCCTTTTCGGAATGCTTTTTCTTGTCCTCGGCTATCTTCTCGAGGTCTTCCGTCGTAGGCTCGCCCTCCATAGACATTCTGAACTGATCCTCGTCCATGGTCTCATGCGATACGAGATATTCTGCAATGAAGTCAAGCTTTGCCCTGTTTTCATTCAATACCTTTTCGCAGAGCTCCTTTGCCTCAGATATGATCGCATGGATCTCACAGTCGATCTGCTTTGCAGTCTCCTCTGAATAATCACGGTTATTATTAAAGTCACGACCGAGGAATACCTCGTCATTGCCATGACCGCTGCCATAAACGATCGGACCGAGTTTATCGCTCATGCCGAGCTTCGTGACCATCTTCTTGGCAATTGCAGTCGCACGCTGGATATCGTTTGATGCGCCGCCCGAGAAATCACCGAACACGATCTGCTCTGCGACACGTCCGCCGAGGAGCATAGCGATCTCTTCCTTTAATTCGCTTCTGTACTCACTGTACTTATCCTCTGTTGGAGGATTCAGCGTGAAGCCGAGCGCACGTCCGCTCGGTATGACGGATATCATACGCACGGGATCAACATGAGGAAGTACATATGCCATGATCGCATGACCTGCCTCATGATATGCAGTCTTGCGTTTTTCCTCTTCCTTTATCACCATGGACTTCTTCTTTGTGCCGACAATGATCTTAAGGGTCGACGCCTCGATATCGTCCATACCAATCAGCGACTTACCGTTTCGTGCGGCGAGAAGCGCCGCCTCATTCAGCAGATTTGCAAGATCCGCACCGGTGAATCCCACCGTGGTCTTTGCGATCTGATTAAAATCAACATCACTCTCAAAGGGTTTGCCCTTTGCGTGTACCTTTAATATTGCTTCTCTGCCGGCAAGATCGGGATAACCGATCGTTATCTGCCGGTCAAAACGGCCGGGACGCAAAAGCGCCGGATCGAGAATATCAGGGCGGTTGGTCGCCGCCATAACGATCACGCCTTCGTTCGCACCGAAGCCGTCCATCTCGACAAGCAGCTGGTTGAGCGTCTGCTCTCTCTCATCATGGCCGCCGCCGAGGCCTGCGCCACGGTGTCTGCCGACTGCGTCTATCTCATCGATAAATACGATGCTCGCCGGTGATTTCTTTGCTGTCTCGAAAAGGTCACGCACTCTCGATGCACCGACACCGACATACATCTCAACGAAGTCAGAGCCCGATATCGAATAGAACGGAACGCCCGCCTCACCTGCAACAGCTTTGGCAAGCAGAGTCTTACCCGTACCGGGAGGGCCGACGAGAAGCACACCGTGCGGTATGCGTGCGCCGAGCTTAGAAAACTTTGCAGGCTCTTTCAGAAACTGCACGATCTCCTCGAGCTCTTCTTTTTCCTCATCGTTGCCTGCTACATCCTTAAAGAGAACCCGTTTCTTTTCGTCCGCACCGAGCTTCGTCCTTGCCTTGCCGAAGGAATTGAGCTTATTGCCCTTTCCCGTTGTCTGGCGCATGGCGACGACAAACAGTATCACCATCGCTCCGATGACAAGCAATGTCGGCAGGTATAATACCCATCCGGGATAGTTTACCGGCTCTTCAAAATTGTATTTTACATCGTTTGTCTTATAATATTCCTCGCAATCGTTGACAAAGAGATACAGATCACGCAGGGTATATTTCACCGCGATCCCTTCACGTGTTTTCAGAGTCAAAACATTATCCGTACTCACCTCAAAGGATGCGACATCATCTGCCTTGAAAAGAGCGACTATATCGCTGTACTCCTTCTTCTCTGCGGGCGTGTTGCCAAAAAGACTGCTCGCAACGAAAAGTAAAAGAGCGATAAGTACAGTATAAAAAACGATATATTTAACAGTGTTCTTCATATATTTCCTCCTTTATTTACTGTATACAGACGGTTTGAGAACACCGACAAACGGAAGTTCTCTGTATGCCTCATCATAATCGAGGCCGTAACCGACGACAAACTCATCGGGTATCACAAAGCCGGAGTAATCAGGCGTAAAATCCACTTCCCTGCGCTCAGGCTTATCAAGCAGAGTACAGGTCCGCACGCTTTTCACACCTCTGAGCTCGAGGTATTTTGTTAGGTGAGATAATGTCCTGCCTGAATCTATTATATCCTCAACTACCACTACATTACACTTATTTAGATCACTTCTGTGCAGATCGAGCAGAATTTTTATATCGCCGGACGTCTGTGTGCCGGCTCCGTATGAGCTTACCTTCATGAAATCGATATCCACGGGGATGGAAACAGCCTTCATCAGATCCGCCATGAACACGACCGACCCCTTTAAAATACACAAAAGCAACAGTTTTCCGTCGTCGTCTCTGTAATCGCTGTCGATCTCCTTTGCGAGCTGAGCCACACGCACCTTTATCTGTTCCTCTGTCAATAGTATTCTTTCAACATCTTCCGTTAAATCACGGTACATTTTTATTCTCCTCTGAAATAGTATATATTCAATCCGTCACAATACATGCCGTCACGCATTTTATGCCCCGGAAGCCAAAACGGTCCTTCTTCATCGCAAAAAACGGGCGTCGCCCTCTTCTGAGATAAAGTCAACTTGTCATCCTGCATCATCTTTTTTACTTTTTTCGTGATGCCGCCTGTACGGTAGGCGTCTCCTGCCATACGGGAGCGCACAGTCACTTTATTTAGTTTATCAGATGCAATCGAACCGTATATTGATTTTTTGTAAATATTCAGATAATCTTCGAGTATTTCATCGGACAGTTTTTCTTCACTTACCACGATGAGGAAATCATATCCCTCTGCCTTATTCTCGCCTAGTTTCAGCTTGATCGAAAAGCCTTTCTTTTCTTCTTTTTTACAAAAAAGTATTCGTCCTCTGTCCTTGATGCAACGTATCTCACCCGGCAGGGATACAGAGCCGGTATTCTCCCCGTTTTTGACAAGAGATATCACATCATCTATATGTTTATTCTCGAGCGTCGCATCGCATACATTCAAATACAAAATCCGGATAACACGGGAAAGCAGGGCGCTATGCAATCCGCAAAGCACGCCGACCTCGTCCGTGACGTTTTCTCTTGCGACCATATCGAGATATTCGCTATCGGTACGCACACTTTGAGAAAAACGTGATATATGATAGACTGCTCTGTCATTGACCGCACAAAGCTCGGGTATCACCGCGGCTCTGAGCCTATTACGGGAATAGGTCACATCTGTATTTGTTGAATCAGTAACATAGGAAAGTTGATACGCTTTTATATAATCAGTTATATCGTCACGTGTGCATAAAATAAGTGGTCTTATGATATTATCGCGCATTGGAGGGATACCACATGCGCCTTTCAGCGCACTGCCCCGTGACAAATTAAAAAGCACAGTCTCGGCATTATCATTTGCATGGTGCGCCGTGGCAATACGCTCAATGCCGTTTTGCTCACAGATTTCGGCAAAGGCGCGGTATCTGTGCTCCCGCGCACATTCCTCAGTTCCCTTGCCGCTTTCAGCGCACAGTGTCGGTATATCAAACTTTTTCACAAACAAGGGAACGCCGAGAGTATCGCAAAATTCCCTGCAAAAAGCCTCGTCTCTGTCTGCCTCGCCTGCACGGATGCCGTGATTTACATGGCAGGCATACAGCGAAAAGCCGTATTCCTCCTTTACCGAGTTAAGAAAACAGAGAAGCGCACATGAGTCCTTGCCGCCTGAAAAGCCGACAAGAACAGATGTGCAGTCAAGCATATTATATTTTCCAATCGCTTCTTTTGCGAGTTTTAATAAATTCAGATCAGTGTTCATCATATCTATTCTCGATAGAAGTGAACTTTGCAAAATCCTTATACCATCCGACCTGCGCCGTGCCCATTGCACCGTGTCTGTTTTTCGCTACGATTATCTCGGCGATATTTTCACCGAGCGGTGCGTCGCCTTCAGACGGTCCATCGGAATTATCCTTATTATAATACTCCTGTCTGTAAATGAGCAGTATCTCGTCTGCGTCCTGCTCGATAGCGCCCGATTCTCGTAAGTCGCTCATCGTCGGACGTTTATCCGTTCTTCCCTCAGTACCTCGGTTCAGCTGAGCGCATACGATAAGAGGAACGGAAAGCTCCTTTGCCATTATCTTCAGATTACGGGAGATATCGCCCACCTCGACCGATCTGTTATCGGTTTTCTTCTCGCCTTTCATAAGTCCGATATAATCGACAACGACAAGGCCGAGATTCTCTTTATTCCGGCGCAGTTTTGCCTTCATCGCCGACGCAGTCGTCTCGGTAGAATCATCAATATATATATCAGTCTGGGCAAGTGCCGCAGACGCTGTAGCGAGTCTGGTCCAATCGTCGGGATCAAGTCTGCCCGAACGCATTTTCTTTCCGTCGACCTGCGCCTCTCCCGAAAGCATTCTCTGCACGACCTGCTCATTTGACATCTCGAGAGAAAAAATACAAACCCTTTTTCCCGTGTTTTTTGCCACATTCAGTGCAATACCCGTAGCAAAAGCAGTCTTACCCATACCGGGTCGTGCGCCCACGATGCAAAGATCGCCTTTTCCGAGACCCGTGATAAAATTATCTACTCCGGCAAAGCCCGTCGGCGTTCCTGCGGCATCTCCGGGATTATCCTGAATGAGCTTAAGCTGTTCCAACGTCCTTGTCAGAACATCGCTGATATGCATAAACCCTCGCGAGTTTTTTTCATCGTTTACGTCATAGACCCTCTGCTCTGCACGGTCGAGTATCATCTGCACATCATCAGACTCGCCATATGCCTCATCGAGCGTCATTTCACACGCGCCGATCAGCTTACGCAGTATACTCTTATTCCTGACGATACGCACATAATCGCGCACGTTGGATGCCGACGGCACAATATCCGCTATGACCTTCAGATACTCCATATTACGATCACGGTCATTGACGCCGCGCTTGACAAGGATATCGATCAGAGTTACGATATCGATCTTCCGGTCCTGGCCGAACATCTCCTGCATGGCAAGATATATTTCCTTGTGTTCATCGAGGTAGAAATCTTCGCTCGTAAGCGTACCCGCAACCTCGGTTATCCTCTCGGCATCGATAAGAATTGAGCCGAGCACCGATTGCTCCGCCTCAAGCGAATAGGGCATCCGCCTCTGGGTAATGTCACTTGTCATCTTTATTTTTCCGTTACCGTGACGGTGATCTTACCCGATATCTCGCCGTAAAGCTTTACGTCCGCCTTATATGTGCCGAAGGACTTTATAGGCTCAGGCAGCATTATCCTACGCTTATCGACCTCTATCCCAGTCTGTTCCTTCAAATGCTCTGCGATATCCTTGCTCGTGACAGAGCCGTAAAGGCGGGAATCTGCGCCTGCTGTCATTTTGATCACAACGGTGACCGTCTCGAGCTTTTCCGCTGTCGCCTTCGCATTTTGTTTTTCCACTTCGATGCGATATTCCTCAGACGCCTTTTTGCCCTTCATATCATTTATCGCTTTATTATCAGCCTCGCTTGCGAGCTTTTTGGGAAACAGAAAGTTACGTGCGTATCCGTCTGATACTTCCTTGATCTCTCCGCGTTTTCCCTGTCCTTTGACATCCTGTAAAAATATGACTTTCATTTCTTAATCCTCACTGTAATACTTATCTATTGCTTCCTTCAGCTTTACGATACCCGCCTCGAGCGCAGTGTTTTCAAGCTTGGTAGCAGACGAATTGTAGCTTCCGCCGCCGCCGATATACTCCATGATCATCTGCACGTTGATCTTTCCCGTACTTCTTGCCGAAATATATATATCATTCCCTATCGACAAAACGGCAAAAGATGCAAGTATGTTTTCAAGCTCGAGAAGCTTATCGGCAACCTTGGCGGCGATGATACGGTCTGACATGACATTGTCATTATAGTCATTCACCGCAATCGCGAGATTTTCCTTATATGTCTTTATCTTGCCCTCGAACCTCGCTTCACGAACAAAATCGTATACGCTGCTCTTATAATAGGACTGTGCATCGGCAGGAACAGCACCCTGATTTATCAGGTACTGCGCCGCTCCGAATGTACGTGTTCCCGTATTCCTCGTGAACTGCTTTGTATCGAGCAAAATACCGGACAGAAGTATATCCGCCTCATCCTTTGTTAAAGAACCGTCGGGTATCGCCTGCTCAAGCAGCTCGGATACGATCTCACACGTCGACGATGCAGACGGCTCGATATAGGAAAACACCGTTTCATACTCGTCATTTTTGATATGATGGTCTATTACCACAGTTTTATTGACTGTCGCAAAAAGATCGGGGCTTTCAAATTTTTCACGCTTATTTACATCGACCACCACGAGAATACTCGACGAATGATTTAACTCGAACGCCTCGGCACGGTCGATCACGATGCTCTCATATCCCGGCATCGCCGAAAGCTTGGCAAAAAATCTCGCATTATTTCTATCGTCGGCATCAGCGACAATGTTTGCAGGCACGCCGCAAAACTGCGCAAGCTTCGCTATTCCCACGCACGCACCGAGACTGTCAAGGTCTGCCCCTGCGTGACCCATGATAAGCACATTTGTACTCTGGCTTATATGATGTATGAGCTCGTTTACGAAAACACGCGCCCTTACCTTTGTCCGCTTCTGCACGGTCTTGGTCTTTCCACCGTAGAAAACCATTTCATTTGCATATTTTACCGCTACCTGGTCTCCGCCTCGCTGAAGCGCCATATCGAGTGCAGCATGAGCGACCTTTTCCTTCTCGTCAAGGCTTCCCTCAACGCCCGAGACGCCGATGGACACGGTGACCGGCAAGCTGCCGTCACCGACACGCACCTCGCGTATTTTATTTATCACGTCAAATTTATCCTCTGCGAATTCTTCGAGGTGACAGGAATGGAAAATGAAAAGATAATGATCCCTCTCATACTCCTTGAGCACGCCGCCGACAGACGCCGCCCATTCGGCGAGAATGACCTCGATCTCGTTGGAGGCATAACGCGATTTTTCCGGCACGAACTGCAAAAGCTCCGTCAGGTTATCGATGACGATATGTGCAACCTGAGTCGATTCCTCGTCGATGCGGCGGTATGCCTCATCAAGCTCGGTAAGATCGGTGAAGACAAGTACGTAATATCCACGCTCCTCTATGAGAACATCATAGCTTTTTACCATATAGCTTCTCTCGGAAACGGCGCACCTTATCCCGTCCTTTGTCTGCGCATTGATTACCTTTCGGTATTCAATATCGGATATCTCGGAAATGTCCGAGCCAAAGCAGGACTGCTCCTCATCGGTCATAAGACGGAATTCGTTATTATGCCAGATGATCTTTCCCGTCTCGTTACAGATAGCGACGGGGATATTGAACCTGCCGAGAAGTCCACGCGCAAGATCGGAGACAACATGAAGCTCCTCCTCCTCAGCTTTGATCCGCAAAGAAAAAATATATCTGTAAAGCAGGCTGAGCAACACAAGAGTTATGATACACAAAGCAAGCATTACAATTCCTGTGAGCAACGGCCGCTCTGTGACTTCCGACGCAATATAAACATATACACCGAAAAACACAAGCACTGTCAGTGTCATGACAATGTTTTTCAGAGCCATATATTTCTTTTCGTTAAAATTCTTATTTGTCATCTTTTTCCTTTTATTGAGCACTGTTCTTCAATTACATTATTATACCATTATTATCGCAAATTGTAAACATTATTTATATCTTTTGTCTGCAATATATGAAATAATATTCTCTTTTGTATTTTTACAATCGCCCGATATTACACCGTCCAACGCCAGATTCAGCATCCTTGATATCTCCGCTCCCTCATAACCCAAACGCATGATATCATCTCCGCGCACCGCAAGATCGCATATCCTGCCGGGCAGACGTTTTCTTTTTACCGTCCTTATCAGCTCACACTCTGCCTCTGTGCCGTAAAGCAAACAAAGCTTATATGCGATGTCATAGCCAAATCTTCTAATTAAATTTTGAGCAGACGGGAGATCAGACGGAAGTATAACATGGGAATTCTCTATCAGAGCGGTTACGCATTCGCTCATTGCACGCGACATTTTCAAATCCTGCACCGCCTCCACATTATCGGACAGCAGAGCTGCAAGTCTTATTTCCGCATCGAACGGGATATCCTCCGGCACGGGGCGGGTGACGCCGACCGCAAAAGCAAGCACGTCTGCATAATCGCACGTGACACGGTGCGCATCTTTTCCCATGACGATCCCTACAAGCTCACTGCATATACGCTCTCGTGCCACATGGGACATGAGCAGTGCGCACTCCCTCATCGCGGAGGCTGTCCCCTCCTCTATTTCAAATCCCAGCCGTGAGGAAAAGCGAAGCGCACGCATTATCCTGAGCGCATCCTCGGAAAACCGCCGCTCTGGCTCGCCAACAGCGCGTATGATACCGTTTTTTAAGTCCTCTCTGCCGCCAAAAAGATCTACAAGACCGCTCGGGCCGTATGCCATAGCATTTACGGTAAAATCCCTGCGTGATAGATCGCTCGACAGCTTATCAGAAAACATGACGGAATCCGGACGTCTTTTGTCCGTATATTCTCCGTCTATGCGATACGTGGTGATCTCGCACGGCTCTTTCTCCCATATGACGGTCACCGTACCATGCTTTATGCCCGTCTCAATTACTTTACAATCGGGAAAACACGATATGATCTGCTCGGGCAGCGCATTCGTCGTGACGTCGTAATCATGCGCCTCAAAACCAAGAAGGCGGTCGCGCACGCAACCGCCTACAAGATAAGCATCATAGCCGCATTTCCACAGCCTACCTAATATATTCTGTATTCCTTTCGGGGAATTTTCGATCATTGTGTATCCTCCGGGTCAGAAGGCTCGACTGACTGCCCGTCCTCTACACTCTCTTTCGGCATGATGATCCATGCATTATTGATATACCTCTGCGCATCGAGCGTATGGCCGAGATTAGGTTTATTCACAAGCTCGACATTACACTCTCCGTCCTCCGTGTATGTCGCATATTCCATGACAGTACTGCTTCCGCCGTCCATGGTGACTGCGTTTACGCATCCCTCATCAAGCAAGATATCCCTGAGCGAGGGAAGATCGGCGCCGATCGAATAACCGAACTGTCTGCCGTCTACCGCAAGGAATATGATCTCGCCCGTCTTTCTCTGTCCGAGCGCCGTCCTCGGGTTGACACCCCAAGAGCCGACATCGACACCCTCTCCGTCGACAATGAGATACGCCTCGGCAGTTACCGCACAACGGAGTCCGTTTTCTAAAGCCCATGCGGCGCTTCCGTTTTTTAATACCATCACATCATCGGAATTCATACCTATCATACGGAAGGTACCATCATTTGAGCCGGTCGGGCATACCTTTATGCCGTCCTCTATTATAATACCGTACGGCGTTCCGCCGTTGGAATTATAATCCGGTCCGTCAACAAAACCGCCGCCGTTTATCCCGGCGATCGCACCGTGCTGCTCTATCATCATTGCGACAGTCGCACCGCAGTTAAACTGCCTGTTCGTATCGACGAGCTTGACCCTCGACGGATCGACGCAAAGCATCAGATATCCGACGAAATTTCCCGCATTTGTAGAGCCGGATACCTCTTTCAGATAAACTCCGGACGAGAGCTTTGTATATCCCTCGGCATTATATTTTGCCTCCTCCTGCGCCTCGAGCTGCTCAGGCGTTATAACTTCCGGCTTAGGAGCGGGTTTATCTATCTCGGTCTTTGACTCGACGTCGCTGTCATCCACATAGTTTGCGCTCATGACCCTGTCTATCACACTCTGGGGAACAAACCACTCGGCGAGATAGTGATGATGCCACGTCGACATCGAGGTTTCCACCCACATGGTCTGCATCTCGGGACATGCACCGCAGCCTATCGCTATATAAAACGCAATAATACCGCCGAGCCCCAATGAAACAAGCGTGATCAAAGTCCATTTAAGCGTATTTAATATTTTTCTTTTCGTTTTCTTCATTTCGATACCTCTTGTATAAGTATACCACAAATAAAGAATTTGTCAATATTTACACAAGTCTCTTTTGGGCGGGAGAAAAACCGGAAAGGGTCTTGTCTGTCATGACGATTCCACGAGTTATGATATTATTGCCGTATTTTTTTCTTATATCGTCAATAGTTCCCTCGAGGTCCTCTGCTTTGGCGTCCGACTCATTCTTACCGAAAAGAGTGATCTGCCAATCCCGTGCGTCGTCAAGGCCTGAGCACTGTATGCCGAGAGAGCGCACGGGAATTGACGCATCACGGCTGGTGCGGTATAGATCCATAGCTATGCGCACGATATCCCGTGTGACGTATGTCGGCTCACATTTACATTGCCTCTCGTACCTTTTGAGCGTATTATAGCGCACGCTGATACTGATCACCGTAGCTTTCTTTCCCCGCTTACGCAGACGGCGGGAAACGCTCTCGGCGAGTACGGTGAAAACGATCTTCGCATCATCGTCCGTAATGATATCCCGAGGTGCGGTCGTGGAATTCCCGACGCTTTTTTCTTCATAGCCCTCGTCATATCTCATGACACGGCTCATATCGTTCCCTTTTGCATAGCAACTCAGCATGAGTCCGTTTTTGCCAAGATATTTATATAAGAACTTTTCATCCGCCATCGCAAGCTCGCCGATCGTCGAAATCCCGAGATTATTCAGCCGCTCGCCTGTCTTTCTGCCGACATACAATAGTTCCGTAACGGGAAGAGGCCACACGACAGACTGATAATTCTCACGGTCTATGACGGTTACAGCGTCCGGCTTTTTATAATCAGAGCCGAGCTTTGCAAATACTTTATTATACGATACGCCGACAGATGCCGTGAGTCCGAATTCACGCTTGATACGGCGGCGGATATCATGCGCTATGCTTTTGCCGTCGCCGAAAAGCGATCCGCTGCCTGTCACGTCAAGCCAGCACTCGTCGATGCCATACCCCTCTACCATATCGGTATATGTGCTGTACAGCTTCTTCGCCTCTTTTGATATACGGGCGTAATCCTCCATATGGGCAGGCACGGTGACGAGCTCCGGGCACTTTGCCCTTGCCTTACATACCGGCTCGCCCGTCGTGATACCGTATGACTTCGCCTCATAGTTTTTTGCAAGTACGATACCGTGCCTTGCCTCCTCGTCTCCGCAGACCGCTAACGGCACTCCCCACAGGATCGGGCGCTTCATGCACTCAACCGAAGCGAAAAAATTATTCATATCAATATGCAATATCGTTCTTTCCATCACGCACCCCGAACATTTGTTCGGATATATTATACCACCATTCAGCGTCCATGTCAAGAACATTTGTTCGGGAGATGTCACAAAAAGACGCCGATTTATTAAAATCAGCGCCTTTCTATTTAACCAATTTTTCTTTTCTTATGCGAAACGATCTGCGTCGCAACGATAAAGGCAAGCGAGAACAGCAGAACCACCGCCATATTCACCACGATTGGACGAAGGGTATCTGCCGTGACATGCTCAATTGTTTTGAGCTTCTCGTTTGTCTGAATATACCAATACGCAGGCAGGATATGTGCGACCGCAAGCACCGGCTCGGGAAGCCACTCAACGGGCACAAACGCTCCGCACAGAAAGCTCGAACCGAGCGCCACCACATTGACGATACCGTTGATCGCATTTTTATTACTCACGAGATTACCGATAAACAGAGCCAAGGTCAGTGCGCAAAAAGTAAACACGAGCGAATTTATCATATATACGAGTCCGTGCGAATTAAGCATTCCCCGCCCGATCAGCGCAATACTGAGAAGCACATACACGCCCCACATAATAAGCGCAAACAATCCGTTTGAAAAGAGCAGCTGTAAATTGTAGCGTCCCTCACGCACACTGCTGACTACCATACGGCGGCGTATCTTCTCCTCCTTAAAGCTCGAGAGGATCAGGCAGATAACATAAACGCAACCGGCAAGGAGCGCGTAGCTCGCAAAATTATAATAGAATGTCGCTTTATTAAGCGGTCCTTTGTCAAGTGTCGTTGTCATTTCGACCGATGCAGTGTTTGCGAGCGCCTCTGAGACGTGCCCGACAAGTTCGCTCTCGTTATCGGAATACGAGAGATAGGTGCGTGCCACCTTGATATACTGCGAAAGCAACATCTGAGCATACGAGGACTGGTAGTCGCCGGTGCTCTTTACCGTGATCTGCGTCTCTTTCTCTGCGAGAAAATCAGCACCGTAGTTTTTCGGGATCTCTACTACATAATTCACATCACGGTAAAAGAGTGCGTCAGTTACCGCATCACCCTCGGAAGACAGGTCGATCATCGTGCAGTGATCCGCCATATAGTCTGCGATCGCCCGTGAAAGCTCACTGTCGTCATGATCGACAAGATACACATCCGGCCGCTCGGCAGTAAACGACATACTGCTTTCGCTCGTCTGCATATTGAAGGCGCCGAATACGATCAAAAACACCGAATACATGAGAACGGGAGCAAGACAGCGGCGCAGTACACGCAAATAGGTCTTAAATACTGTCATATCTCTGCCTCCTTAATCCGAATACGCTGAGAGCGATCATGAGAAAAGCGAAAACCAATAGGCTCGCAAGATTCGTCAGATACCGCTCGGGCGTATCATAATAATACAGCGCATAAAGTCCGTCGGTGATCATATTCGCAGGATTCAGGCGATTGAGCCACGGCAGATTGGTATCGATAATATATTTCATCGTGATCCCCATCATGCCCGAGAAAAAGCATCCTGCCATAGTCACCGAAATAACGACGCCTGTCTTTGTCGCCTCACTGCCCTTGAGAAGTATCGCAATCGCCGTACCCATGGTAAGTCCGGCAAGACTGCCGCACAAGGCAAGCAGAAGAATCAGCAGGAATTTATCGCCGTAGTCGACCCGCAACACAAAGACCGTATATGCAAACAGGAGCGCAACGCCCACGAGCTGGGTCACATAACTTGCCGCCATACTGCCCAACACCATCTTTGAACGGGGCGTGGGGCTGACCGCAATACGCTTACCTTTACTGCTCATATTGGCAAGACAGAAATTGACTGCCACCATACCGAGTATTCCGCCGTACAGGCAGACCATGGCGATCAACGTATAAAACTCGATCATCGTATAGCTTAAATGTACGGGAGAGCTGTCAGTCAGTCCCGTATCTTCTTCGCCGATTATAGTTGCAATATCTTCGTACAGCTGCGTCACAAATTCCTCAGTCGGGATCGTACCGTGAGAAATCTCAAGCTCCAGCGCACCTTCGGTAACGGTCTGTATCTGCAATATCTGATCGACCGCATATTTGAACACCGTCTGATCGATCCCGTCGCTTACGACAGTAACACGAGGCCCATCTTCGGTCAGGCACAGATATCCTGCGATCTGACGCTCATCTAACAGACGTGCCGCCTCATCGGCATCGACATATCGGGTGGAAAAGATCGCATCATCGCCCTCGCTCATGGCGGCAAGGGTCTCCCGCCAGAACGTATTATCGGAAAACTCCTCATTTTCCACAACAGCAATATCAATGATATCAAGCTTCTCACTGTTTTCAATATTAGAAAACGCAAGATTGAAAAAGGTACCGAGAATGATCGGAAATGCAAACGTCCAGAAGATCAACATCCGATCACGGAACAATATTCCGAGCGAATACCTGAAATGATGAAAAAACATTAATCACGCAACTCCTTCCCCGTCAGTTCCAGAAATACATCGTTCAGCGTCGGACGCTCGGAGTAGATCCTGCTGTATTTTATCTTCTCGCCTTTCAGATAATCGATCAGGCTGACGAGATTATTTTCGCCCCGATGATAGGTCACAGTCAGCATACCGTCAGCATGGCTTACCGCATCTACATTTTCAAGCGCACGGATCGCTGCGATATATTCTTCACCGGGATCGGCACACTCCACCGTCACTTTTTCCTCAATACGGGCAAGCGTCTTGAGCTCGTCGCATGTACCCGAGGCGAGCACCTGTCCCTTATCTAAAATAATGACCCGGTCGCAGATCATCTCGACCTCCTCCATATAATGCGTAGTATAAACAACGGTAGCACCGCCCTCACGCAGTGTACGGATGCCGTCGAGGATATTATTTCTGCTCTGCGGGTCGACGGCGACCGTCGGCTCGTCAAGGAAAATAAGACTCGGCTTATGTGCGATTCCGCACGCAATATTCAGCCGGCGCAAAAGTCCGCCTGATAACTGTTTGGGACGGAATTTCCGATAGTCACCGAGACCCACAAGTGCGATTGCATCCTCGATATACTGTCGGCGAGTTGCCTTATCCCGAATGTAAAGACCGCAGAAATAGTCGATATTATCATACACAGATAATTCGTCAAACACCGCTACGTCCTGAAATACCACGCCGATCTTACGCTTGACATCATAGGCGTTCGGCTGCATCTCTTCGCCGAAAATACGGATCGTACCCGCACTGAAATTTAAAAGCGAAAGAATACAGTTAATGGTCGTAGACTTGCCGCTGCCGTTCGGTCCGAGCAATCCCAATATCTCGCCCTCGTGCACCTCAAAGCTGAGATCATTTACCGCCTTTACACCCTTATACTCCTTGGTTAGATTTTTAACCTCAATTACATTTTCCACTTGTCTTTTCCTCCTTATATCCGATCAGCATCTCCCGTGTTGCCGTTATCAGCAGCTGTTCGATCTGCTCATCCGTAAAATTCACGGTCTGCGACGCCTCAAGTGCGGCTAAACCGTGTGTAAACACCCAGACCTTCAGGTGAAACTCCCTCTGTTCTTCTTCGCTTAAGCCCGTAAACGCTTTGCCGACATTAATGATACGCTGATCCTTATCATTCAAAAACACAAAATCATATGCGGACAGATCGCTTTTATTCATGAACAGCAGCTCATAGAGCCTTGGGTTATCCCGGGCGAACCTGATATATGCAAGTCCCGAGCCGAGATAGGGACGCTCGGTCTGCATTCCCTTTTCTATATATTCCATATAAAAATCGAATGCACGCTGTATGACCGCATCTCTCAGTTCTGACATAGATGAAAAATTGTGATAGATCGGCTGGGTCGAACAGCCGATCTCACCCGCAATTCTCCGTGCGTTGAAATCTGCCATTCCCTCGGCAGATACGACGTTATACGCTGCATCGACAATATCTTCACGGCTATATTTCCTCGTTGGCAGCAAAAAGCATCACTCCTTTTGATAACACATATTATATAACAATTGTTATTGTACCATGTCATCGTCGTTCTGTTAATATAAAAACCGTGAGAAAGATCTCACGGTTTTATATAAATCATTCTCTTACCCAACTCTTCAGCGTAGCGCACGGTCTGCCCCGTGCCTGTTCGCGCCTTACTGTTATCATATACGGCGATCACGGTATCGCTCTGCTCTACCATGAAATAGTTCCGTGCCTTAAAGCAATTTTTCGTATATTCCTCACTGATAATAAATGTCTGTGAAGCATGTTCGAGAATACGCTCATAGCGCCTTTTATAATCATCGGTCATGCCGTTTATCTGCGCTCTGTACGGTATGACCGCAAATATCTCGATCTTCGGAAAAAACTCAAAAAGAGAAATCAGGCACTCAGCCGCCCAGATATCAACCCCCTCTGCCATTCCGACATAAAAAGCGGTATATCCCTCAAAACACAGCGCCGTTATCGCATCTCTCAGTTCTCTTTTTATTCTGCGGCAGCGCTCGTCATTCTCATTATATCCAAAATCAAAGCCCGACGGTCTATGCCCTGTAAATGCACACGATTTTATCATTTTTCGAACCTTATCTGCTTAGCCTGAAGGCAATATCTCTCTTTTGTTTCCCCGTTCGTGCACGTGAAAAGCGATAAGATACGGTCACTCTCACTAAAATCAATATCATAGGAAAAGACGGATCTCGACCTCATTTTATAACAAAAATCAACGAAATCAAGGTCGTTATCAAATAAATACGAGGCGCTGTCTGTTTCTTCATCCGTCTTATAGATCGAGAAAACCTCATAGGTAGCGATTCCCTCGCCGGTATAGAGACAGACATACCGATTATCGTAAAAGAAGCGCTCGTCAAGGAATTTTGTTATGTTACTGAACATTTGACCGCCCTCCATATTATGACCGTATATCATAGTATTCCTGTTTTCCGATATGACATCGGAATTACGGTAATCCATAAAGAGCGAGCCTACCCAGTTCTTTGTGCCGTCAAAAGCTATATCGAGATATTTATCGTTATCCTCGCCTTTTACCACAGGCAGGGATATCTTCGCTCCATCTATCATGATCCAAGCAACAGAATCGGAATTCATCTGCTTAATCTGCTCTATTTTCGCCCGGGCGATCGCTCCGCTCGAGCTCTGCTCCTCTTCCTCTGATGAAGTGCCGAACATGATATTGTCAAAAGACGGAACGGGAGCCGGCTCTCTGCCGATAGAAAGCGGCTCGGAATCTCCGCTCAAAACAACAAAATCGTCGGATTCAAAACGGTCTGCAAGATCGGAATAGAGGTCATCTGCCTTGGAATAAGCGATCATCTCGGAAACGATATTGAATGAATTATACACAAATATCCCGATAAATGTAAAAAGAAGTCCGTATCTGAAAATATTGAACGCTACTCTGCCGAGTCCTATCGCCTCCTTTTCCTTCTTCGGGGCGATATCAGCGGCAGATATGACCTCAAGCGATCTTTCAAATTCGCCTTTGCTATTTTCGGTATTTTTTACAAATTCAAATTCACTCACAGCTCAATAATCCTTATTGTTTTTTAAATAATCACGGATGAAAGCGAATGTCTCATCCTCGCCCTTCTCACTCAGCATAACAAGCAATTTTTCGAGAAAATCGGACGTTTCCGGGTGAATAAACCGAAAAGGCTTTCCGCTCTCAAAATACGCAAGCGAAGCATCATCCGTATATTTCTCACCCTGATATATCTTACTCGCCGCGACTCTGTCGCAAAACATCTCAATAACGTATCTGAGCGGCATTTTGACAGGTCGCATGCGCCGCTCGGTCGGACTGTAATCAGTCCAGTATTCAAAATGGTGCTTATTACGGCCCTTATGATGCATCCAGGCGAGCGAATATCCATATTCCTTTCTCTCGCCGTCGTTCGGCGAGCGTGTCCCGGTATAATAACGTGCACCCTGCTTAAACTCGACGATATTATACTTGGATAGGTCATGCCGCAGTCCCTGAAAGAGGATTCCTGCCTTCGCACAATGGCGTATGACGGCATGTCTGTGCCTCGTTATCGTCCTAAAATGTCCGATCGCTTTTCTTAAAGAATATTTCAATTTAACACCCTTCTATTAAGGCAATACCGCATAATTCTGACGGTGCAATTGCGCCGATAGATTTTTCGTCAGACGATACAAATCGAGGAGGCAAGAGTAGAGTCCTCTGCCGACGAGATTTGTGAAGTATGACGGAAAAGATGTAAGCTGAAGAGAGTCGAACGCCGTCGGTTCTCACAGTCAGATTTGCACGTGCAATGCGTTAAAGTCCTTGGCAATATTGTATATTGCCTGTGTACTTTGCCTTTTGCAAGCACAAATCTGACCGTGAGAACTGCTTCGCATCTGTGGGTGTGGCGGGCGAGTGCGATTTTGCTCCGGGTGATTGCAGACATATATTATATGTCAAAATCACACGGTGCGTAAGCGTGCCACTCGCCACGCCCACAGACGGCGGTGTTCGACTCTCTTCAGCTTACGCAAGTGTGCTGTCATGAATTGTGTGGTGTTGCCTTTAGTATATCACAAAAACAGTAACATCTCAATAATCATTTAATGGTAATCAGAATTCAAAGGTCGTCATATCGTCTGCGGCGAGCACTTCGCCCGAAAACTCACGCTTTGCGGCGGCAAGCGACTCTTCCATCGAGGCCTGCGTCCACGGTCCGTGGTGAGTGAAAAGCAGCGTGCCGATATCGGCGCCGCCTGCCTCTACCTCACGTGCGACATCGGGCATACGGTGATGCCCCGTCTCGGTTATCAGTATATCGCAGGGCATAAGCGCAGCGTAGTCAGAATATCCGCGGGTGTCCCCGGTATAGACGATCCGCTTGCCCTCGCACTCGATCAAAAAACCGAAGGAACGGTAACCGTTTTCATTTGCAGGCAGATGCCCGTTATGCAGAGCGCTGACTCTGATACCGTCATCGCACAAGAGGCCGTCCTCTATCTTATGCGGAAAAATCTCCCAATTCTTGATGAAATCCCCCTCGGTATGGCGGAGGATCGCCTCGGTATGCTCCCACACCGCAGGCTCGGGCAGGTAAAGCTCGACATCACAGGCGTTCTTACCCGTGACAGTGCACAATTTTCTGATATACCAGAACAAATTACCGAGTCCGCCGATATGATCCATGTGAGAATGTGAAATAAACACCTTCCTTGTACGCAGAAGGTCGACACCCATCAGATGTGCATTATATGCGCAGGTTTCTCCTGCATCAAACCAATAATACCCATCATTCGTTTCAATGGCGAATGATGTATGATGTCTGCCCGGGAGGGGTTCTGTCCCCGAACTCGTTCCGAAAAAATGTAGCTTCATGTCATAACCTCAAAACGGGAACGGCTATGCCGTTCCCGTTTTCACGCCTTTAATTACTTTACCTCAGTTACGGCACCGTGATTGTCAGCGGAATACTCCTCTGCACAAACGAGGCGGATCGTAGCCATAGAATCCTCAGGAGGATTGATGGTATTGACCATATCCGGATTCTCGATAAGCTGTGCAAAATACTTTGCTTCTTTATAGTATCCGTTCTCAGAATCACACTCAACCTTATGCGGAACTTCGCCCTCGCCAGAAACGAACAGACCGTCGTCACGAAGCTGCATCGTTCCCTTTTCAAAGTTGACACGGAAGTTCATATGGAATACATCATCCTGCATCGTCCAGTCATCCTGTGCGTTTACAACCTTATTATCATCATAGATATAGTTTGTAGATACAGAGTCGTGACCCGAGCCGGGGATGATTATCTTACCGACTGTGGAAACAGCCTTCGGAAGTCCGAAGAGGTAGTTTACCATATCAACATCGTGTACGTGCTGGTCGTGCGTTGCACCGCCGCCGCACTCACGCTTGAAGAGCCATCTCTCGTAGCACCATACGGGGAGCGAACCGCCGCGGAAGAAGTATGCGCCTGTTACCTCGCCGTATTTCTTCTCGTCGACATACTGCTTGAGTACCTCGTACTCGCCCCAGAAACGGAGAACCTGACCAATCATAAGGCGCTTGCCTACCGCCTTTGCCTTTGCGAGCATTTCTTCGCAATCTTCGGGAGTAAGGCTCATGGGCTTCTCACAGAGAACGTTGATTCCCTTATCGAGGCACTTGAGCGTTGCTTCCTTATGCATATATGTCGGAAGAGCGATGATGACCATATCAAGGTCTTCCTTTTCAATCATTTCATTGTAATCGGTATAGCATGCGAACTTAGAAAAGTCGACTGCGTCGCCGCCGATATCGATATTGAACTGACGTTCACCGTTCTGGAAACGCGCCGGATCGATGTCACATGCCGCAACGAGCTTGATTATTTCGCCTTCGCTTGTGAATCTGACGAGGTTTGCGAGGTGTCCTCTGCCCATTCCGCCGATTCCGATAAGACCTGCTTTTACCATAATTAATTATCTCCTTATGCTTTGATAAATATTTTTCTTACAGAGCGAAGATCTCATCGAGAGTCTTGCTCATATTGTTAAGCGACGTCTGCGGGCAGATCTTATGATATGCTACCTCGCATGTTACATAGTCGTCATAGCCGACTTCACGGAGCGCCTTCATGAGTCTGTCCCATCTCATCTGTCCCTCGCCGAGGTCGACGAATGTTTCAAGAACACCGCCGCCGCTGCAGGAAACGAAATCCTTAATGTGTACTTTCTTGATTCTCTTGCCGAGGATCTCGACCCAATATTCGGGATATGAGTTTATCATACAGTTACCTGCATCAAAGTACGAGCCGACATACGGACAGTCGACAGCGTCGATAAAGTCTCTCATCTCGAAAGCCGTGATAAGGAACTTATTCCATACGTTCTCGATACCGACGTTGACCTTATTTTCCTCGATAAAGGGCTTTAAGTCCTTAAGTGCGCCGAGTGCGTTATTATAAGCCTCAACATATGTTACGTCTTCGTTTACCGTGCCGGGAACGACGAGAACCGTGTCTGCGCCGAGCGCCTTTGCCTGTGTTACGAGCTCTTTTACGATATCCTTTGCTCTCTCTCTGTCAGATACATTATTGCTGGTGAGATGATACTGCCAGTGAAGGTCGGAAACGAGACTGAGTACGGGGAGCTCAAACTCTTTTGACAGAGCCTTTATCTCCTCTATCTCTGCATCTGTAAAAGGATCGGTGAGGTTGAATTCGATTCCCTCAAATCCTGCCGCCTTTGTCATTTCAAATTCTTGTCTGTGCGATATTCCCTTGGGAAGTGCAAAACCCTGGTTCAAACCCTTTTTCATTAGTTTTACCTCTCTTTATTTAATATAAATATAGTATCACATCCGCTGTGAATTGTCAACTCTTTATCGTGCCGTCTGCCGTTTTCTTATCAATAAACGTATGTATTCTGTCAGCAGGCGAGAGCAGGCCGGATATGGTGTGATCCTTATTGAGCGTATCAACGATGAGCGAGATATACTTACACATATTGACCTCGACAAACCATTCTCTCGATGCGAGCTCGGGAATACGGTAAATCAGGTTGGTCGTGAAGACTCGGGTGATATAGCCCTCCTCATACGCCTTATCAAAAACATCGAGTCCGGCAACGAAAAGGCCGAATGTCGCAAAGACGTAAATTCTCTCTGCCCCACGCTCCTTCAGTTTCTTTGCGATCTCAATGACCGAATCGCCCGAGGATATCATATCGTCAACAATGATAACATCCTTACCCTTGACGCTGCGTCCGAGATACTCGTGTGCCTCGATCGGGTTTCTGCCGTCTACGATCACCGAGTAGTTTCTCCTCTTATAGAACATACCGAGGTCGATCTTCAGCACAGATGAATAGTACATGCATCTGTTCATGCCGCCCTCATCGGGAGAAACGATCATTATCTTATCTTTATTGAATGAAATATCCTTCTCATTCTTGACGAGCGCCTTGATCATCTGATAGGTCGCCTGCACATTGTCAAAACCTCCGAGCGGTATTGCGTTCTGCACTCTCGCATCGTGTGCGTCGAATGTGATGATATTGGAAACGCCCATATTATGAAGCTCCTGCAGCATGATTGCGCAGTCAAGCGACTCGCGCGACGAGCGCTTATGCTGTCTGCCCTCATAAAGCATCGGCATGATAACGGATACTCTCCTTGCCTTACCTGCGATAGCTCCGATTATTCTCTTGAGATCCGCAAAATGCTCATCGGGACTCATGGGTACTTCTTTTCCATACATCTTATATGTAACGCCGTGATTAAAGACATCGCATATAATATATACGTCGTGTCCTCTTAAAGATTCATGGAGAATTCCCTTTCCTTCTCCTGTGCCGAATCTCGGACACTCGGCGGATACCACAAAACTCTTATCCGTTTCTCTCCACCTCTTAAGATACTTGTCAACCGATGCGCAAAACTCCTCGCATCCACGCATACTGATAACGCTTAAAGGTCCAAATAATTCCTCGCTCATTACTTCCTCCGCTTGTACATTTGTTTCACCTGTCAAGGTCTACCGTAATTATACCACAAAGCACAGCTTTTGCAAATATTTTCAGACAAAAAAATTCAATTTTTTTACATCTTGACATTTTTTTATAATATGATAAAATTGTTTTATGAAAAACTATACTTTTAAATTCTTTTTTATCAAATTTATTATCTATACTATTTTTAACACCGTTGCATTCGGCGTCTTTGCGCTCGCCGATCTCACATTTACAAAGCTGATGCCGAGCGAGTATGTACAGCGTGCGGTTTTCTGCACGCTCGCTTCTGCGGTATTCATCGGTATGGCCGCATCCACGATCGCAAAAATGAAGAAAAGCGATCTGCCCTTCGTGCCGTTCGTTTTACGGGAATGTATCTCATACATGGTATTTCTTCTGATACCGACGACGCTTGCGCTGATATATGGAATCGATAAAATATCGAAAATTCCGCTCATGCTCTTTTTTGCGCCCCAGCTTGCTTTTCACCACATAACGGCATTTCCCGTTGCGGGATATGTAATACACTCACTGATATTTGCCCTCGCCGCATCTTTAGCGCATGCAAAGAACATTAAAATGCATATAAAAGAAGATTAACACCAAAAAGGTAGAGCGAACCTCGGCAAAGGTTCGCTCTCTTTTGCGCTCTGCGCAAAATTCACCCACTCCTGCACTTCTCCAAGGCGCCTCGGGGCACCGGAACCCCGCAAGCTTTTGAAAAAGCTTGACCAAAACTTTCGTACTGCGCTGTATGTGCGCCATACTTCTCCCTGCGCAAGACATGTCTTGCGCCTAATAAAAGTTTTTGAAGAGGGTGCGGGGGGGAAACTTTTTTTAAAAAGTTTCCCCTGCAAAAGCCCCGTACATCACTCACTCTCAAGCTCTGTGCGGATGAGGGTGTCGCCCTGATATTCAAGCGTCAGGCGGAAAAAATCGCTGTCATGCGCAATAATATCGAGGAATATCTTATCGCCCTCCCACATCGGCAGGGGGTAAAGTTCGCTTTTAGGAACAAAGGCGAGCTCGCCCTCGTCGCATTCTGTCAGCTCCCCCGTCCATCCGGTGACGGTGAAGAGATGCATATGCTCGCTTTCCCACTCATCTGAAATAAACGTAACGATCCCACGGTATTCATATTTTGTCGGGGTAAGGCCTGTTTCCTCAAATACCTCACGCTTCATACACATAACGGCATCTTCGCCCGGCTCGAATTTTCCGCCGACGCCGATCCATTTGCCGCCGTTCAGGTCATTTTGCTTCTTTGTACGGTGAAGCATGAGATATTCTCTTCCGTTATCAAGATAGCATAATGTCGTCTCTCTCATTTCAGTTCTACCACAGTCACTCCTGCGTCTCCCTCTCCGTATTTTCCGTTACGGAAGGATGCGACCCGTGAGTCGGAGCGAAGGATCTTCTGCAGGAACGCACGGAGTGCACCCGTTCCCTTTCCGTGAACGAGCGTTACCGTATGAACGCCCATAACGATCGCATCGTCAAGGTATTTATCAGTGACAAACCATGCATCCTCGCCCATCATACCACGCAGGTCGATCTCAGGCGAAAAAGCTTTACTTAACGTATCTCTGAAGCTGCGTGCCGCCGTTGTCTTTCCGTTTTTATCTGTAAAGGTCAGTCCCTTATCCTCGGCAAGAACCAGATTATCGACCTTGGTGCGAGTCGTTATCATACCTGTGCTTACCTGCACATTTCCCTTTGCGTCGGGTCCTGATATAACCGTGCCCCGCTTGCCGATATTCTTAATAAATACTTCATCGCCCTGATGAATCGGACGGGAGGGCGTATACTCCTCTTCGGCTGATATCGGATCGATATCCGTATCAACTTTTCTGAGACTTCGTCTGACCTTTTCACGGGATTCTTCCAGCGCTTTTGCAAAGTCCTCTGCGTTTCTTTTCTTCTTTATCTCCTCGAGCTCTGCATAGATACGGTCGCTCACCGTCTGAGCACTCTTTAATATCGAGAGAGCCTGTGCACGTGTGCGTGCGATCTCCTTTTCCGCATTTTTGGTAAGCTCGGATATTTTGCGCTCCTCGTCCGCCTTATACCGCTCGAGTTCATTGCGCATACGGCGTGCCTCAGACTCGCTTTTTTCCATGGCGATACGGGACGCCTCTAATTTTTCAATCACGTTTTCAAAGCGTTTATTATCGCTTGCGACATAAGACTCCGCACGTTTTATAATATCCTCCGAAAGACCGAGCTTGCCCGATATAGCAAAAGCATTCGATTTGCCGGGTGTACCGATGATCAGGCGGTATGTCGGGCGCAGGGTGTTGATATCAAATTCGCAGGATGCATTACATACCCCGTCGGTCTCGAGTGCATATGCCTTAAGCTCGGCATAGTGGGTAGTGGCAGCACACATCGCCCCGCACTCTCTTACGGCGTCTATAATTGATATGGCAAGCGCCGCACCCTCGACGGGGTCAGTGCCCGAGCCGAGCTCGTCAAACAGGACGAGAGAATCTCCATCCATAGTATCAAGGATATCGACAGTGCGCTTCATATGCGCAGAAAAAGTCGAGAGCGACTGCTCTATGCTCTGCTCGTCCCCGATATCGGCAAGCACTGAATCAAAAATACACATGCATGACGTATCGTCACACGGCAGGTGAAGTCCCGACTGCATCATAAGCGCAAAAAGTCCGAGAGTCTTGAGCGCAACGGTCTTACCGCCGGTATTCGGTCCCGTGATAACGAGAGTATCGTACCCGTCGCCTACACTCACGCTGATCGGCACGCATTTTTTCTTGTCAAGCAAAGGGTGGCGTGCGTGATTCAGCTCCACGCTCCGCTTATCAGAGATATGAACCTCGCACGCATCCATGCGGAGCGAAAGCTCAGCTTTTGCAAAGATAAATGCAAGGCGGGTTATCGTATGATAATCGAGGTCGATTACATTGGCATACTGTGCGACAAGCGCCGTAAGTTCTGCAAGGATCCTCTCTATCTCCGCCTTTTCGGCACTCTCGAGCATACGGAGCTCGTTATTTGCCTCGACGATCGCAATCGGCTCGATAAACACCGTCGCACCCGAGCCCGAAGTATCGTGAACAAGTCCGTTTATCTCGTTTTTATGCTCGCTTTTTACGGGGATGACATATCTGCCGTTCCGCATGGTGACGACATTATCCTGTAAATACTTCGCATAGGAACCGCCGCTCACATAGCTCTGCAGATCCTCGCGTATTTTTGAATTAATGCGCTTCATTTTACGGCGGATAGATGCAAGAGCGTCACTCGCCTCATCGGCGATCATATCCTCGGATATGATCGCACGCTTTATGCTGTTTTCAAGAGACGAAACAGGCACGAGCAACTCAAAAATCTCGTCAAGCGACGTTTCAAAATTCTTATCCTCACTGATGTAGCCGCAAAGAGTGCGAGCTACATAAAGCACATTTGCCACATCGAGCAACTCACGTGTCGTGAGGGTTGCGCTCCTGCCGGCCCGTGAGGTTGCGCCGGTGATATCGACAGCATGACCGAATGAGGGCGTTCCCTTTTGAAACGAAAGCCTTTTCGCATCGGTGGTATGCCTTAAATTTCTCTTTACCACCTCGGGCGCATCGCTCGGGACAAGGCGCATCGCCTCTGCCCGTGCGCCCTCCGTCAGAGCGCATTCGGCAAGCATGGTGCGTATCTTATCATATTCAAGTGTTATCAAATATTTTTCATTACTTATCATAATCCTTCAGCCTCATGGTAAAAATCAAGTGTTTTGAACGTTCTGTCAAGATGGCAGAGCAGATATCTTTCTGAAATGAACGAAAACTCATTTCGCTCCGCCTCGGGGATATCAAATGAAAAAAGACGTGACATATCACAAAAAACCGACCAGCGAAGCGAGTGCAGAGCCGTCGGAGATACGGGCGATTTTCTGATATCTCCGTGCGCATGGGCGTCGCAGTAAAGAGCGCCGTTCGGGATATCAAAATACATCCGCTCGCCTTCATATTTTCCGCACACGGCGCAGCCGACGAGGTCGGGCGCAAATCCGCACAGGGAGCACAGACGCATCTCAAAGACCGCCTTCACAAGCGAGAGCTCCTTTTTCTTTTTTGACAAAACATAAAGGGTATTCAAAAGCAGACGCAGAATCTCCGGGTCCCTCTGATTCTCATTTGTGATATCACACGCCACATCGAGAAAATACTGCGCAAGGGCAAAGGTAGAGATATCGTCACGTATGCCGAAAAAATTCTCATTCAGACTGCCCTCTTTGAGCCAGTAGCTATCCCCCTTTTCGTACAGGACCATATCGCTGTAACAAAACAGTTGGGAACAGACGAGCAGCTTACTTTTATAGCTTTTTGCGCCCTTACAGAAGACTCTGATACTGCCGATACTGTCTGTCAGGATCGTCAGGCATTTATCGCTCTCTCCATAGGATGTTTCTCTTATTACCAATCCCTTACAGGATATAATTTCGCTCAAAGCTCGTCCTTTTTGAACCCGAAATCGGAAATATTATAGTTACTGTCACGCCAGTTTTCCTTTACCTTTACCCAAAGGTCGAGGAAAACCCTGCACCCGAAAAATTTCTCGAGATCCTCGCGTGCATATGAGCCGATCGTCTTGAGCGCCGAGCCGCCCTTTCCGATGAGGATCCGTTTATGGCTCTCCCTCTCGCAATATATCGTCGCACGGACGGAAAGCAGATCCTTCTTCTCCTTGAATTCCTCTATTACGACCGCCGTGCCGTGCGGGATCTCCTCATCCATTGTGCGGAGGATCTTTTCCCTTATCGTCTCGGCTACGATCTGCCGCTCGGGCTGATCGGTCACGATATCGTCCGGGAAAAGCCACTCGCTCTCATAAAGAAACGGTCTGCATTCGTCGACAACGATGCTCACGCCGTCTCCCTTCATTGCAGATACGGGAACGACCGATGCGAAATCGTAAAGCGCCGAATATTCGCCGATCGCCTGACCGACTCGCGCCGGGCTTGTCCTGTCAGTCTTATTTATGACAAGCACGCAGGGAAGCTCTGATTTTTTTAGTTTTTCGATAATCAACTGCTCGGTCGCTCCGGGCGCTTTATCCGCCTCGACAACGAGTACCGCCGCATCCACATCGCCTATTGCGGAATTTATCGCCTTTACCATATAGCCGCCGAGCTGATTTTTCGGCGTGTGCATACCGGGCGTATCCAGAAATACGATCTGATCCTCGCCCTCGCTCAATATACCCGTGATACGGTTTCTTGTAGTCTGCGGCTTTTTCGATACGATCGCTATCTTCTCGCCGAGGATGGCGTTGAGAAGTGTGCTTTTGCCGACGTTCGGCCTGCCGAGAATTGCTATAAATCCTGTTCTTTTCATCTCTTTATCTCCAAATAATCCATTATCGCATCCTGATGGGCGAACATTTCTTTTTCGTCTTCTTTCCCGGTTTCGTGGTCATAGCCGAGCAGGTGCAGAACCGAGTGAACGCACAAAAACGCAACTTCCCTCTCAAAGCTGTGCCCGTATTCCTCTGCCTGTGCTGTCGCACGCTCAAGCGAGATCACGATATCGCCTAGCACGGCGATATCATCGTCCGTCTCATCGAACATCGGAAATGACAGCACGTCGGTCGCTGTGTCCTTATCACGGTACTGAAGATTCAACTCATGTATCTTTTCATCATCGCACAAAGTCACCGATACCTCGGCGTCCTTTCCGAACTCCTCGCACCTCAGCGCTCCGTTGATGGCCCGCTTGATGAGCGCGCGCAGAGCGCCCGTCACCTCTATGTTTTTTTCGTCCTTATGAATATAGATCCTGTTCATTTTTTTCTGTCCCTCTTCTCTTTATCCCGTCTCTCGTATGCAAGGATGATCCTCTGTACCAATTTATGCCTTACGACATCACGGTCGGTAAAATGATGGATAGCGATACCGTCGATTCCCTCAAGGACGGGGATCGCATCGGAAAGGCCGCTCTTTTTGCCGTGCGGCAGGTCGGTCTGGGTCAGGTCTCCCGTGACCACCGCCCTAGAATTATTTCCGAGACGGGTCAAAAACATCTTCATCTGCTCGGGCGTTGTATTCTGCGCTTCGTCAAGGATGATAAACGAGTTATCAAGGGTACGTCCCCTCATATATGCAAGCGGGGCTATCTCTATCACCCCTCGCTCGATATACTTCGCCGTAGTCTCGACGCCCAACATCTCATACAGCGCATCGTAAAGCGGACGAAGATACGGGTCTATCTTACTCTGTAAGTCACCCGGCAGGTACCCGAGATTCTCGCCTGCCTCTATCGCAGGACGGGTGAGGATGATGCGCTCAACCGCCTTTGAGCGGAGCGCCGTCACCGCCATGCCCACAGCGAGAAACGTCTTTCCCGTTCCGGCAGGACCAACGCCCACAATGACGGTATTTTTCTTTATGAGGTCCGCATATCTTTTCTGCCCGACAGTCTTTGCCTTGATCGGCTTACCTTTTGTCGTGATGCAGACGGTGTCATCGTCAAGCTCGCCGAGCTCCTCCTCTCTGCCGTCATCCGTCATTGATATAAGATAATCCACATTATGCTCGGTAACGCTCCCGTTGATCTGCACGATGTGCTTCAAATACTCGATCGCCTTTGCCGTGCGCTCTACGCTCTTTTCCTCGCCACTGATGACGATCGCACCCTCACGGTTCACTACCTGTGTGCCGTAGGCCGATTCTATTTTTTTAATATTGGCATCAAGTGCGCCGAATATCTCGGTCGTTTCCTCTATACTGTCAGTTCTCACCGTTTTCTGTGCCATGATATATCTCCACTTCTTTGGCTATATCCGCAATGCAGTATACGTCGCACGTCAGGATATAAACGCCGTCCTTTACCTCGCCCGAAAAAGTCCTCTTCTCAAGCTCGCATCCCGCAAGCTCGTCTGCAAGCAACTTCATCATCTTTGCCTCTGCAAGAAGTGATGCCTGCTCTTCGCTTATCGGTATCACATTGCTCTCATATTCCTTATACACCGTGACCGTGCGGAAGATCGGAAGCTTTAAGGTATCGAAAAGCATCACTCTGTCTTTACTTTCTATTTTATCATAAAAACCGTCTTTTTTTCCACTATTTCCGAAAGTTTTCAGCGCTTTCGTGAAAAATTTATAGTTTTTTTCGGTAAATTGCCGCCCTGTATAGGTTTTCTCCTCGTGATCAAGCGGTATTTCGACCGTATACGTCCGATGCACCTCGGCATATACGCTCCCGTAAGAGCGGTCGAGCGCATAACCGTATACCTCTTTTGACATATAATTGACGATATCGTTCACGCCCGAAATGAGGACATCCCCCTTTTTCACCACCTGACCGATCTGCATAAGCGATTCGCCGCTCCACACACAGAAGCGCCTTATCTGTCCGTCCTCTGCCGCTATGATATTTGACGGCGTGTCACTCTGCCATGTGTTGTCATTATCCCGTCGTTCACGCACAACGACATCTGCGCATGTGCCGGACATATTTACGGAAAACCACGAAATATCATCAGAATCATGCGCATAGTCAATGCAAATCTTCTCGAGGTCGAGCGAGGGGATAAAAGCGCCGTATCTCACACCGTACGCATCGAGACTCTCAATTATCTCCCACTCGGTCATGGTCGAATTGCCCGTGACGGATATATCCCATATAAAGCAAGTGGAAAAAAATAGCACGGCGCAAAAGATAAGCGCCCCTACGATGATCCCGGGACGGAAATGCCTCCGTACGGTCGCCGTCGCTCCGCGGGTTATCACCCCGTCTACCCTGCATGAGCTGTCCTCGAGAACACGCACAAGGCTCTTATACTGCCTTTGCGGCAGGGATAAAATGATATGATCCCCATCACGGTACAGCCCCCAATAGTTTATGCCCGACGTGAGCAAAGACGAGAGCGCACGCTCAGCATATCCCGAAATGCGAACGGTACAATATCCGTAAATATAATTTGCTATCTTCTCAATTACGCTTGTCTTCAAAATCCACCGTCCTTATCATGCCGCATACACGCACCGTTCCGTTATAATAGCTTTTCATCGTCAGCCCCTCGCCCGAGATAGTCAGGCGCAGATCGCACAGGCGCAGAACGATCCTCGTATTCTCATATTCTATGACCTTTTTTGCGCCGTGAATGAGCATATCGCCGCAGGATACCATCTCAAACGACGATACCATGCACGCGGCATCCGCCGCCCGTCCAATCACTTTGCCAAGCAAATTTCTCTTCACCGAATACCACCGAAAAAACAAAAGTATAATGTATTAAGGCTACGACCGCAAATTGTGCCGTGCCGCCTTAAACTACTATGCGAGATGATAAAAATAAATACATCAAAATTGAAATACTGTGCCGCACTCACATGGTGCGCGATCATCTTTTTTGCCGCTTTCTTACTGAAAGACCCTGCCATCGCATCGGGCGCTGCAAAAGATGCGCTTCTCACCTGCTACAAAACCGTTATCCCCTCGCTTTTTCCGTATATGGTCATCTCATCGCTCACAGTCTCGTCGGGACTCGCCCTTTTTATCGGTAAACGAACGCAAAAGCCGTTTTCACGGCTGTTTGCGATCAACGGCGGCGGTGCGGCCGCATTCGTCATCGGCCTGATCGCAGGATTTCCCGTCGGCGCGAAGACCGCAGTCGCCCTGTACCGGGAGGGCATATGCGACAAGGACGAAGCGCAGAGGTTATGCGCCTTCTGCAATAACACGGGTCCTGCCTTCGTTATCGCAGGGGTGGGTTCGTTCCTGGGCGATTATAGCCTCGGGTGCGCATTATATCTCATAGAGGTAATATCCGCCGTTATTCTCGGCGTGATACTGTCTGCAAATAAAAACAGAAGCACCGAGGCAAAGCGCCGTACCGTTCGTTTCACCCCCGATCTCACCGCTGCCATACACGATTCCGTCACGGCGACGCTGACTGTATGCGGTTTTGTGGTATTTTTCTCGGTGCTTGTGCGATGTCTTTTTTCCCTCTCGGAAAATGAATACATAAAAACCGCTATTGCGGCGGTGACAGAGGTGACCGCAGGGACTTCATTTGCCGCATCGCTCGGCGGAAGCGGTGCATTTATCCTGTGCGCATTTGCCGTCGGCTGGTCGGGAGTGTGCGTTCACGCGCAAAGCGCCGCTTTTCTTATTCCCGAGGGATTATCGATCGGAAAATACATACTCGCAAAGTCCCTCGGTGCGCTTATTTGCACCCTGCTCGCCGTGATATATTCGCTTTTTTTTATAAATGTATAGAAAAAACGGGATTTATGTAGTATAATATAATGCGAATACCGAAAACGGAGCAGGATATGAAAAATACAGAAATTACAAAAGTATGTGATATGTGTGAAAACGCCATCCGCATACAGGACGAGGAAAATGTCCTCTGCAAAAGCAAAGGAATCGTCAAAAAATCATACCGCTGTAAGCGTTTTGCCTACGATCCGCTGAAGCGCATACCCGAGAGGGCGGCAGATATACCGCTGCCAAGCATGGAGGATATGAAAATATAAATGAATCATCAACCGCAAAGACCACGTATGACACGTGAACAATACGAACGTGCACTCGCACGCCGTCGTGCAAAACAAATGGCAGAGCGCAGAAAAAAACGTATCAAAACTGTATTTTTTCTTATCATAGTATTCGCAGTCGTTATACTCGCAACAGTCCTGATCTTAAAGCATAACAGCGGATATAAAGATCCCGACGAGATATTCTCGACTCTCGAAACAGCCCCGCCCGTGCCGTCAGGAATAACCAATACACCGCCGTCAGATCAACCGTCCGAGGCTGATCGCACCGGGAAAATATCATTGATCGCCTGCGGCGACAACCTGATCCATGAGGGGATTTTCCGGGACGCACAAAACAGAGCGAAGGACGGCGAAAAATATAACTTCAAGGACATGTACGCAGGAGTTGCCGATATTATAGCAAAAGCGGACCTTGCATATATCAATCAGGAAACGCCCATGGCAGAGGGAGCGCCGTCGGGTTATCCCTCATTCAACACCCCGAGAGAAAACGGAGATACCCTCGTCGATCTCGGCTTTGATATAGTCAATATCGCCACCAATCATATGCTGGATATGGGGACGAAGGGTCTTTCACAGAGTGTCGCATATTGGAAAACAAAAAATGTCACTCTGCTCGGAGCATTTACCGAAAGCGACTTTGACAACATACGGGTAACGGAGAAAAACGGGATAAAGATCGCCTGGCTATCCTACACATACGGCACAAACGGATATGTATTGGATGCAAGCTCGGATATGTGGATCCCGTATATCGACCAGGGGGATATCATCCGCCAGGCGGCACTCGCAAAGCAAATGGGCGACATCGTTATCGCCTCGATGCACTGGGGCACCGACTCTGCGATCCCGGTCGATGATTCGCAGAAAAAAGCGGCGCAGATACTCGCTGACTGCGAGGTGGACGTCATCATCGGAACACACTCGCACACGCTGCAGCCCGTTGAGTATATCAAAAGCTCGGACGGCTCTCACGAGACTCTATGCTACTATTCACTCGGCAACTTGATATCCACCATGCTGTATTACGATCTCATGGTCGGCGGCATCGCCACATTTGATATCGTCAAGGACGCTAACGGCACAAGGGTGGAAAACCCTATGCTCATACCGACGATGTGTCAATATGAAAAAATAGACTACGGCAACGGAAGCACGAGTTTCCCGTATAATTTAGCGGTATACACGCTCGAGGATTATCCGAAGGATCTGATCAGCAAGCACGGCGCACAAATCGACCGCAGCTTCACGTACGACGACCTAATCAAGCGCGTCCATGATGCGGTGGATAATAAATACCTGCCGAAATTTTACAGATAAAAAAGATGAACGGGTTACGTTCATCTTTTTTATTCGATAATCACAATCTCTTTCGCTATCTTAGACAGGCGGTGGATCACATCGGCGATGTCTCTGTCCTTATATTCCGAATATGCCCAGAAGCAGCCGTACATTATGGCGGTCAGGCGAATATTGAATTCCATATCGTCTTTCAGGGACGGGTACATCCGGAAAATGCGTTCCTTTATGAAAGAGTTCGTTTTTTTTGCAAGATACTCTATGCGGTCGCTTGAGAATAGGATGCGAAACAGTCCTCTCTGCTCGGAAAAGGCACGGTAAAACTCAAACACCACTTTATCCGGATGCTTGATATCCTCATCGCATGTGTTGGCAAAGCAGCTCTCTATAAGTTCATTCTCTATCGCCTCGGACAGGTCGTAGATGCTCTGATAATGCAGGTAAAAGGTAGTTTTATTGATCAGCGCTGTCTCGCATAATTCCTTCACAGTTATTTTTTCAAGGGGCTTTTTTGCCCTAAGGCTCAAAAAAGCCTCTCTTATGTTCTTTTGTGTTTTTTTAACTCTCAGATCCATAGTTTCATCCGTTTCTCAACCATTTGCGGCTTTGGTTGTTTAACCGACCAATGCGCCACAACGACGCTTGAAGTTTTGCCACTATAATATTATAATACACTCGAGTTGATTAGTCAATCCCTGTTTATTAATAAGGAGAAATTATGATGAACAAACCGTACCCTTTATATGACCAGAGAAAAGCATATCCTGATGTGCGTGCGCTGCTTGCCGCATCGGCAAAAGATTTCAGCGACAGATGCGCCGTATCTTACAGAAACAACCCCCACGATAAAGAAAAAATCTCCATCTCATACACCGAGCTCGAACGGCAGGTTTGCGCACTCGGCACCGAGATGCTCGCACGGGGTATGGGCGGCGCTCACTGCGTACTGATAGGAAAACTATCATTATCTTGGGTATTATCATATTTTGCGCTCCTTTCGATCGGCGCAGTCTTAGTGCCTCTCGATCCTGAGTGGAGCGCAGAGGATCTCGCCGACGCCGCAAAAAAAGCGCAAGCATCAGTTTTCATCTGCGAAAGCGAGAATAGCGAAAAGATGTCTGAAATTTGCGCTCTTACGGGTGTAAATGACGTAATATTTGACAAAAGCGAAAATGGCGAGACGATAGATGACCTGATTGCCAAGGGAAGCGCACGAATCGATGCAGGAGACGACTCATTTAACAATGTCACTATCGACCCGGACGCACTTTCCCTGCTCGTCTTTACCTCCGGCACGACAGGAAAAGGAAAAGGTGTTATGCTCTCGCAGAGAAACATCCTCACAAATGTATACGGCGCACAAAAGATCGCCGAGATCGGCGAAAAAATGATCGGCATTTTGCCGCCTCACCACACGTTCGGCTCTACGATCGGCGTGCTCGTGCCCGCATACATAGGAAGTGAAATCTATATTTCCCACGGATTAAAATACTTCGCAAAAGAATTACAGATCGAAAAGCCGGATCATCTGATCCTCGTGCCGTTATTCCTCGACACATTCGCAGCAAAAATACATGCGTCGGTAAAAAAACAGGGCAAAGAAAGAATATTCTATCCCATGCTTAAGGTAAGCAACGGCCTGAGAAAGCTCGGCATAGACATAACGGGAAAGGTTTTCTCATCTGTATTATCGGCATTCGGCGGCAGGCTGAAGCAGGTCATATGCGGCGGTGCGCCGATGAGCCGTGAGGTATACGATCTCTTCACATCGCTCGGTCTGCGTGTGCTCAATGGCTACGGCATCACCGAGTGCTCGCCGCTTATCTCGGTAAACAGGCCGAAGCACATAATCCCCGACAGCGCAGGAATGCCCATACCGAATACCTCTGTCCGCATCGAGGGCTGCGGCGATGACAAGGAAGGCGAAATCTGCGTAAAAGGCCCGGGAGTTATGCTCGGATATTATGAAAACGAGGAAGCAACAAACGAGGTCATAGACACTGACGGCTATTTCCACACCGGGGATATCGGAAAATTAGACCCTGAGTACGGCTATATCTATATCACAGGACGCATGAAAAACCTCATCATACTTTCCAACGGCAAAAATGTCTATCCCGAGGAAATAGAAAGTTCCCTTTCCGCCATTCCCGGGGTCAGCGAGGTAGTGGTATATGAGGGACAGAGCCGCCGCGGCACGGCACACGATCAGATCGTAGCGGAATTCTACATGGATGAAGAATTCACAGAAAAGGAAAATATAACCGACGCCCGTGAATACCTCGCTCCCTTTATCGAAAAATACAACAAGAGCGCCGTAGTATATAAGAGGGTCACTACGACAAAGATCCGCACGGAAGAATTCCCGAAAAATACCCTGCGCAAAATTATACGCTTCAAAATAGACAGAACAATAGACTGAGGAGTATACAATGAAAATACGCATCATCACCGACTCTGCATCGGATATAGCACAAAAGGAATATGAAAATGTCACCGTCTTACCAATGACGGTGACATTCAACAGCACGGAATACCGTGACGGAGTCGATCTTTCACACCAGAAATTTTATGAGCTGCTCATAGAGGAAAACGATCTGCCGACCACAAGTCAGATCACCCCGTATCAGTTTGAAGAAGCCTTTCAAAAAGCCGTAAATGACGGCGAGCAGGTCATCGCCATAACCGTTGCCGCTAAGCTTTCGGGCACATATCAAAGCGCATGTATCGCCGCCGCAGAATGCCCGGGAAAAGTGACCGTCATAGACAGCGAGAGCGTATCGATCGGCGAAGGCATCCTCGTCAAAAGAGCCGTTGAGCTGATACAAGACGGTCTCGGCTGCGGCGAGATAATACAAAAGCTGAACGCTGAGAAAAAAGAGATCAGCGTAATCGCCCTGCTCGACACGCTCGAATATTTAAAGCGGGGCGGACGGCTCTCAAAGCAAAGTGCCGCTGTCGGAACGATGCTGTCCGTCAAACCCGTCGCAACGATAGACAGCGGCGAAGTCAAAATACTCGGCAAGGCACTCGGATCGAAAAACGGCAACAATCTGCTGATAAAAGAGATCCAAAAAGCAGACGGAGTAGACTTCTCCCGTCCGTATTCCCTCGGGTATGCCGGACTTACCGACCACTTACTCCAGAAATACATAAATGACAGCCGTGCGCTATGGCAGGATCACGTAGATTCCCTGCCCGTCCGCACCATCGGCAGCACGATCGGAACGCATGTCGGTCCCGGCACGATCGCCGTCGCATTCTTTCACAAAAAAGACGCTGAGTGAGTATAAGGTTAACTTGCTATAACACACACCGAAAACCGCCGATACTATGCTATTTTAGGTAGTTTCGGATCATCCTTAAGCTGATGAGAGTCGATCTCCGTAGACTCTCGTCAGCTTATATTAACCCCAAACGCTCTTTCCACTTGAGAATGCGTACGACTGACTCATCTATTCTCTCCTCGGTCAGAACGCCGTCATGCAGTGCCTGCAACACCGCCGGATACTGATTCTCAAAATCCGAGCAGCAAAGCAGGTCATTTCCTGCGAGAACGGCGTTCACTGCCGCAGAGCCGCTATCGCAAAACTGAACGATCGCCTGCATGATAAGGTCATCGGTTATGATACATCCGTCAAAGCCGAGCTCCTCACGAAGCAATTTATGCCACGGTCCGGAAAGGCTCGCCGGCTTTTCAGCATCGACACACGATACGATATTGTGCGACAGCATGACGCACGGCGCGCCCGCATCGATGCCTGCCTTAAATGGAATCAGGTCATTGGAGCGAAGCTCGTCAAGTGTCCTGTGATCGACAGAAACACCCTTATGTGTATCATCATTTGCACCGTAACCGGGAAAATGCTTTAATACGCAGCCGGTGTTTTTTTCGTTATACAGTGCAACATTTGCGGCAATGCACTCTGCCGCACGCACGCCATCACTGCTGAGTGTACGGGAATAGATATAATCCTCCGGATTCTGCGAGAGGTCGCACACCGGCGCAAAATTGACATTGACGCCGTATTCCGAGAGCATCGCTATCTTTCGTATGTCGCTTTCAAGCACGGCCGGGATGCTGCCCATTTCATAAAGCGAACGCTGAGACGGGAACGGCTCGGGCGCAAGAGCAGGATTTGAGCTCATCCTCACCACCCTGCCGCCTTCCTCATCCACTCCGATAAGAAGCGGCAGAGCGGATGCGCTCTGCAGAGAAGATATCTTCTCCTTTACCTCGTCCGATGTTAAACCGTTAAAATCACTTGCAAAAAGAATGAATGCGCCGATACGGTATTTTCGCACCATCTCCTCCGCTCCCTGCTCGGGAAGACGCACAAAAAACATCTGCGCCGCCTTTTCCTCAAGTGTCATCCTATTTATAATATCATTTATCATATCGCACCTCCTTTAAAAATGTTACCACAAAAGAATTAAAATATCAATATCTTTTGCGGGATATGTTTCATACAATGATAGAGGGAGGTTTAAAGAATCATGAGACGGTGTTACGCAGGGTTTGATTCCCTGACGCTCGCCCTGAAGGGCAAGCGTGTCTTAGCGCAAAACGCCATCGCATCGGAAGTTATAAAAAAGGATGCGAAAAAAAGCAAACGAGGCTGTTCCTATGCTCTCGAAATTCCCTGCCCTCACAGACGAAACTGCGAGATGCTGTTTAAGAAAAACGGCGTCTCCTATATCGTCATAGATGAGGAAGAGATATGAGGAGCATAGTTTATCTTGACAATGCCGCAACGACATGGCCAAAGCCGCCGGCAGTCGCCTCGGCAATGAAAAAATGCATCGACGTTTACTGTGCAAACCCCGGCAGGGGCACGCACAGACCGGCGATGCAATGCGCCAATGCGATATACAGAACAAGGGAAAAGCTCTGCGCCGTTTTCGGCGCATCTTCCCCCGAGAATATCGTTTTCACGCAAAATGCCACATATGCCATAAATTTCGCAATAAAGTCCCTGGTACCTCACGGACACGTGATAATATCAGACATGGAACACAATGCGGTCGTGCGGCCCGTCGTAAATTCGGGTCTGCGATATGGATTATTCCACTCTTGTGCCGCCGGTGCCGACGATATCACGAAAGAGATCTCCGCTCACATAGAAAGCGACACTCGGGCAGTGATCGTCAACGCCGCAAGCAACATCTGCGCCCTCACTCTGCCCCTTGAAGAGATCGGCAGGCTATGCTGGGAGGCAGGTCTAATTTTTATCGTCGATGCCTCCCAGGCCGCCGGATGTCACGAGATAGATATGAAAAAATGCCATATAGATGCATTATGTGCGCCGGGACACAAAGGTCTATACGGACCTCAGGGCAGCGGATTTGTCATTTTTTCCGACAATGCGGCGAAGCTGTGCTCTAAAACCAAGACACTGATAGAGGGCGGAAACGGCATAAACTCACGGGATGTCTTCATGCCCGAGATACTGCCCGAACGATTTGAGGCCGGGACGCTCAACGTCCCCGGGATCGTCGGTCTTTGTGAAGGGATAGAGTATGTCACGGCGATGGGCATAAAGAATATTGAAAACGAGCTCGGATCACTCGGCGCACAAATGACCCGATATTTACGCGGTATGGACGGAGTGACGGTATATACTGCGCATCAAAAGCCGTCGTCGATCGTTTTATTCAATATCGACGGTATGGATTCGGAGCTTGTGGCAAAAGCGCTCGATGAGCAGGGGATCTGTGTCCGTGCAGGTTTACACTGTGCGCCGCTCGCTCATTCGACGCTCGGCACGCCCGATCACGGCGCAGTGCGTATCTCATTCGGCATTTTCAATACCTTCGACGATGTTTCATACACCGCCGGGATAATAGACTCGATAAGGCGAAAAAAGCAGACTTTTTAAGTCTGCTTTTTTATCATTTCGCTATCATCGCATATCTCATCAGGATCAGAGCGACCTGAGCTCTTGTCGCTGCACCGCGTGGATCGAGCACCGTGCGGCCGTTTACCTCATTTCCTGAGATAAGTCCGGCTGCGACCGCCCACGACATCGCCTCAAGGGCGTATCCTGATACATTCTTGTTATCCGGGAATGCCGAAAGCTCTTTACTCTCGGATACATCGTAGCCCTTCAACATTGAATATCTGTACAAAATGGTCGAGAGCTGCTCACGTGTTATCTTATCATTCGGGGAGAAAGTCGTATCGGTCGTGCCGAAGACTACTCCGTTTGCCGCAGCCCACTTGACCGCGTCGGTATACCACTGACCGTCTTTTACATCCTTAAAGGGATTCTTATATCCCGTCGCATTAGGATTACCCTCAATATTATAAAGCACCTTGACGAGCATCGCACGGGTCATCGGCGTATTCGGCTCAAATGTGGTATCGCTCATTCCGCTAAAGACCGAGTTCGTTATGGCATACTGAACCGCCTGATAATACCATGCGCCTGACTTAACGTCGGTAAATCTCTGTGTGAGATCGATATCTGAGACAGAAACCACCCAGATCGTCACAGTCTTTTCAGCGTAGGAGACGGTAATATTTTTAACGCCTGCATCTTTCAGGTCATATCCCGTTATCATATCCTGCGTAACGGTAAGCTCTTTCTCGGAGCCGTCCTTAAATTTAACGGTAATAACCGCTCCCGTAACATCAAAATCATCGCCAACGCTATACATCGTCTTATTCGGGCGTGAGGTAAGCGATATTTTATCGACAAGCGCCTCGTATGCGCTTACAAGCGTATCATATGCATCCGATATCTGCGTCTCACTTGATGCCTGGTCGGCATATACTGCTCTGCCGGAATCGAGTGCAGACTGAAATGCGCTGCGCAGTTCATCCGAAAATCCGTCGGTATTCAGCGCTGACATCTCATCTATCTTCTCGCCGAGCGCCTTCTTATCGGCACGGACCGTAACAATGCTGCGTGCCGTGAATTCACCGCATTTTGCGCTTATCACAGCCTTTCCTGCATGAACGCCCGTAACAAGTCCGCTCTCTGAAACCGTCGCAACATCGGTGTTCGATGATGTCCACTCGATAGGTGCACTGGTACGGGAAATCACATAGTCGACCTGCATACGGTAGGAAGATGCCTTCGCATTCTTTTTGCCTGCGCCGACGACCTTTACATGGTGATTATCAAGAGTCAGCTTTTCGCTTGAATAAAGCTCACTGTAAAACGCAGTCGAACCGGGAGCGTACATATCCATCTCCCCCGCCTTTGCTCCGTCGATATAGACATCGCAGATGCCGTATTCTCCACCCTTACTGCCCTTTATGATAAAACTGTCGCCGTAGAAATCGAATTCATATGATGTATTCTGCTGCGCATCGGGAGAGGAGCACATGCGGTAATGATTCGTACTGTATAAGAACAGCCAGAAATACTGTCCTTCGCTTGTCCAGCCGTCGGAATAATTAAACGAGGCATCGTCAATATATGTTTCTATCGTCTGCTGAGCGGCGATCGTCTTCGCCTCGTCCGAGAGGCTGATGCGTATCTTCTCAGCCGTAGCAATGCTATAAGAGTCAGCCGTAAAATCAAATTCCGGATATTCAGAATTTATCATAACCTCGGAATAGGTACGTATTACCTCACGGAAGTCAGCCTGATACCTGGTCTCGAGCATTGCATTATGCACCTCGTTTTTGATATATGTGAGATTCTTTTCGAGATATCTCATCTTTTCTATATCACGAAGACCCTCACACAGCTTTTCATAACGGGGCGCAGACTGAGCCTTCATAGAACCGTCGGATGAAGGATAGATAAGGTAGCAGTCTCCTGCGCAAAGAGACGCATTATAGTTTTCACTCGACTCAAAAGGATCGGCGTTATATTTCTGCAAAGCCCAGCGCAGAAATCCCTCTGTTCCCTCTTTATATGTGACATGAATCGACTCTGCGCTCTTACCTGCGTCATTAAGCATGGAGCTTCCCTGCGGTCCGCAGGTATATAAGGTCGTGATAAGTCCCTTCTTATTTCTGTCCTCAACGATGGAAACAAGATGTCCGCCGCTCATGCCGTATGCAAGAGACAGATCGGCGATATCGTCGAACAGCGGCTCGCAATCAAATGAAGCTACCGCAGTCGCTATCTTAAGGGTCTTTCCGCTTTTATTTTTATGCTTTTTGACCTCGTCGATGACTGCCTTCGTAATGGTATAGTCACGCTCATCGAGCGCCATATAGGTGATATCGAACCATCCCTTTTTCTCGAGGTGGACGATGAAATCATCCAAAAACATGCTCCAATACTGTGTCCATATTTTAGCGCCCGTGCTGTCTGTGAAATTGACAACAGTGCCTTTTTTCACATCGTAATATACGATATGGTTTCTGAAATTGCCCATGGCATAGCACTTTATCTGCTTTTTGATACCGTGCTTCATATTCAGCTCGACCCATGCGTCAAAATCCGTATAGTCAAAACTCATCGTGCCGTTCGCATTTTTCGTCCATTTTACAAGCGAGGGATAAGGATCGCCGTTTGTTCGGTTTTCTTCATTCACCTGAGCAAAAATGGTATCTCCGCCTGCCTTGGCATAAAGGTCAAGCTCGCTTTCAAGTGCAGGGAAATACTTCTTATCAAGGCGGGTCTTATACAGCGTATTCCAGTCGATATCCTCCATTTCAGACTGACCGTAATACTCCTCTGTAGTCTTACCCGAATAGTAACGGATGCTGTTATATGGCCACATCCAAAGGTCGACAACAGACTCAAGCTCAGGCTGTACGAGATCGTACACTGTAAGGACATACTTAAGATCAGCCATCACATCTCCGCCTGCAACGACAGAAAGATGCGCAACATACTCGCCAGGCTCAGTTTCCTCGGGTACTTTTATCGATACCCATGCGCTGTACATATCATTTTTGTCCATATCACGCACGGTGTCGTCCGTGATTATGTCAAAAAGCAACTGATTATTCTCTTTTATTTTCACAGCGTCAAGATATGTAAAGGAAATATTCTCCTTTGCAATAACCGCACCGTTCTCTGATACAAAATCACCCGTGACAAGAGACACGTTTTCATACGAATTCCCTCGTGTGAGGATATCGACACGGCTGAGCACCTCGTCATTTTTCCAGGCAAAGCCCGTCCATGTCGTGCTCTGAGAGCCAGCACCCGACAAATATTCCGAATATTTGTCCCGATATGCGTTAACATTCTCATCGGCAACGTATGCGATGAGGTCATCGCCTGATGCCGCATGAGAAATCACCGGGCAAAAAGCGAATGATGATATCACGGTACAAAGGCAGAGCGCCATTGCCGCAAAACGAATTTTCAGTGTAGTTATTTTCATATTGAACCTCCGTGCTATATTACATTAATTATAACATATAGAATATATTTTAGTCAATGACAAAATACGGCGTCGTGCCACGGTGTCAGAAATAATTTCCTGAATTAAATAAAATCTCTTGACGATTTGTCTTCTAATAGGTATAATTAAGGTAAATCCCATTTATGGAGGAATATTATGGATAAGATAAGAATGGGCGTCATCGGTCTCGGTAACCGAGGCTACGGCGTTTTAAAAAATGTCATCCTGAATTTAGAGGATGTTGAAGTTACCGCTGTCTGTGACGAATACGAAGATCGTTGCAAGCAAGCATACGATACCGTAAAAGAAAAGAACGGCACAGAGCCCCTCTCCACTACCGATTATATGGAGGTGCTGAACAGCGGTTTAGTCGACGCAGTCTATGTCGCAACCTCGTGGGAGATGCATATCAAGATCTCGATCGACGCAATGCGTGCAGGCGTCGCTGTCGCAATGGAGGTCGGCGGAGCATATGACATCGGCGAGTGCTACGAACTCGTTTCCACATATGAGCAGACAAAGACGCCGATCATGCTTATGGAGAACTGTTGCTTCGATAAATCCGAGCTGCTTGTCACCTCTATGGTACGCAAGGGCAAGCTCGGCACCATCGTACACTGTGCAGGTGCATATGCGCACGACCTGCGCGGTGAGATCGCAGGCGGAAACATCAACCGTCACTATCGTCTGCGCAACTACATGAACCGCAACTGCGAGAACTACCCGACCCACGAGCTCGGCCCGATCGCAAAACTGCTGAATATCAACCGCGGTAACCGCATGGTATCTCTGGTTTCTATCGCATCGAAAGCCGCAGGCATGGAGGAATACCTCGCTGAAAAAGAGGATGCAGATCAGAGCATCGTCGGCAAGAAATTTGCTCAGGGTGATATCGTAAACACCTTGATCACCTGCGCAAACGGCGAAACCATCCTGCTCCGTCTGGACACCACCCTCCCCCGCTTCTACAACCGTGAATTTACCGTCCGCGGTACAAAAGGTATGTACGAGCAGGGCAATAACGTATTCTTCTTACAAGGAATGGAAGAAGCAGGCGTGCCCGACTTCTATAAGGAAAATTACTGTAACGCCGACAAATACGAAGAATATCTGCCCTCGATCTGGCGTGACATCACCGAGGAGCAAAAGCAGACCGGTCACGGCGGTATGGACGGATTTGAGTTCTTAGCATTTGTTGACGCACTCAAGAATAACAAGCCCATGCCGATCGATGTTTACGACGCAGCGGCGTGGATGTGCATCTCCGCACTTTCCGAGCAGTCGATCGCCCAGGGCGGCGCACCGCAGAATGTGCCCGACTTCACCAACGGCAAGTGGCTCATCCGTGAACCGCAGGATGTCGTTGAACTTTAATTGAAAAAAATACCACCGAGTCAACACCTCTGTGGTATTTTTATATTACCATTTGACTTGCAATCGGAGGACAAGATTATGGAAATCAAATTGTGTGCGCCTGACGAGCTCATGTTTGCCGCGCAGGAGCTTTCTGCCATCACGCAAATAAGTCACAGCGACACAGCGGTATACAGGGTGGAAACACAAAAAACAGACAAAAACGGTTTGCGCCTGACAAAAACCGCAGACGGAATTACCGTAGAGTACAGCCGTACGACCGATTTTTGCCGTGCGCTCGGTCTGCTCGGCGAATTTGCGGCTTCATCCGACCAAACACTCGAGCAGCATCCCGCATTCGGGAACCTCGGCTATATGCCCGACTGCTCGCACAACGCCGTGCCCGGCATGGACGGTGCAAAAGAGCTCCTGCGCCATCTTGCAGTCATGGGCTTTAATATGATGATGCTGAATACCGAAGATACCTACGATATTCCCGAGTATCCGTATTTCGGCTATATGCGGGGAAAATTCACAAAGGAAGAGATAAAGGAGATCGATCGTTACGCTTTGTCGCTCGGAATTGAACTGTTCCCCTGTATCCAGACGCTCGCACACCTAAGTCAAATTTTCCGATGGAACTGCTTCAAATCAATAAACGATATCGACGATATCCTGAATGTAGCAGACGAAAGAACTTACGATCTGATCGACGCAATACTGCGCACCTGTGCTGAATGCTATACCAGTCGACGCATCAATCTCGGCCTCGACGAAGCGCACAATCTCGGTCGCGGCAAATATCTCGATGCAAACGGCGGATACAAAAAAGTCAATCAGATCATGCACGAGCACCTCAGCAGGCTGATCAAAATGACGGAAAAATATAATTTCAAGCCTATGATGTGGAGCGATATGTTCTTCCGTCCAAAATGGAGCGGTTACTATCACGCAGAAGGAAGCCTGCCTGACGAGCTTGTAAAGAGCAAACCCGACGGAATTATGCCCATATATTGGGACTATTATTGCGACGAGAAAACCGTGGACAATATGATGAGCAATCACGAGCAATTCGGCTGTGAATTTGCCTTTGCGGGCGGTGCGTGGAAGTGGATCGGATTTGCTCCCAACAATACATATTCCATCACACTTTCCGACGCTCATTTGCGTATGTGCAAAAAGCATAAAGTAAACACTGTTTTCACCACGGGCTGGGGGCACGGCGAAGCAGGACAGCTTTCTATTCTTCCCTCGCTTCTGCAATATGCCGAATACTGCTACAACGCCACGGTAACACGCGAGGATATCGCACGACGCTTTGAACAGCTGTTTGATATCTCTTTGGATGCATTCCTCACACTTGATCTGCCTAATGTGCCCGCATATCGTGACGCAAATTTCATCAGTGCGCAGTGCAAATATCTGCTATATAACGATCCGCTCATCGGTATGATGGACAAACATCTGCGCCCCGATGACAGGCAGACATACGCAAAGCACGCCGACGCTATCTTAGCTCACGCCGATAATTCCAAATACGGGTATCTCTTCCTCACGCTTGGAAATCTCTGCCGTGTGCTGGAATTGAAAGCCACTCTTTCTTATGACACACGAAATGCCTATAAATCGCAAGATAAGGACGCACTTTGCAAGATTGCAAACGAGCGTATTCCCGAGATACGTAACCGTCTGTCGTCATTTGTTGAAGCATTCCGAGCACAATGGCTACGGGAGAACAAAGCGCTTGGACTGGAGATTCACGAGCAATACCTCGGAGGCTTGGCTCTGCGTCTGACCACGGCCTCACAACGCCTCAACGATTATTGTGACGGCAAAATTGACCGCATTGAAGAATTGGAAGAAGAGCCGCTCGACTTCTACTGCTACGACAAGGAACGGGGCTGGCCGCATATAGACGCACGCAACTGGCAAACTATTGTGTCTGCCGGCAGAATCTGATCTTTGCAATATGCAAGCATTCCGCATATGGTAAAATAACATCGGTAAGGAGGCAGAAAACATGTACGACGTTTTTTCATTAAAAGATTTTCAGTTCCCGGAGGGGTTTCTCTGGGGCTCGGGATATGCCGGGCATCAGGTCGAGGGCAATAACATCCACAGCCAATGGTGGGCAATGGAGCAGAAAGGCTATTTTGAGCATCGCTCCGGCCTTGCCTGCAACAGTTATGAAATGTATCAAACAGATATTGACCTGGTCTGCGACTTGGGGCATCAGGCGTTTCGCACCTCGGTGGAATGGAGCCGCATAGAGCCGTCAGAGGGGCATTTTGACGCTGCGGCGCTCGACCACTACATTCGCCTGTTTGCAGGGCTGAAAGAGCGCGGAATCAAGGTTTTTGCGACGATGGTTCATATCGCGTGGCCGGAATGGTTTCAACAAAAAGGACAGTTCGCGCAAATCGATAACCTCAGATATTTTGAGCGCTATCTTGAATATGTCGTTCCGAAAATAGCGCCCTATGTAGATTTTTGGAATGTAATCAACGAGTTTAATCTTGGCACGAGCGAGGGACGGATCAACGAAAAATTCAATTCGGTTCAGTTCCACGCACGAGGCTATCATATTATCAAGAAATATTCCGACGCTCCCGTCAGTACTGCGCATGCGCTGGTGCAGTATATGCCGTACCGTCCGTGGGATCGCTGGGATGTCGCTATGACCGAGTTGCAGGATCTGCGAAATCACGAGTTCTTCTTCCATGCCATGCGTACCGGTGAGATTCTTTTCCCCGAAAGAGACGGCGCTTATATTCCCGAGGTAAAAGATACCGTCGATTTCTGGTCGGTAAACTGTTATGTGCGGTCTATGATCGATTCCCGCAAAAAATACCTGGACGGCGCACGGTATCAGCATAAAGAACTCAAAATGACGGATATGGAGAGTTTTTATTTAGAGGAAATGTACCCCGAGGGGCTTTTATCCATTCTCGGCAGGCTTCGTGATAAGCCGATTTATATTTCGGAAAACGGATGCAGTTGCGACGATGACCGCTTCCGCATCGTGTATTTGTCCTTGTATTGGTCTGCCCTTGCCGATGCGATCCGATTGGGTGCTGATGTGCGTGGATATCTGTATTGGTCGCTGATGGACAATTATGAATGGGGCAGTTTCAGGCCGCATTTCGGTCTGTGTGACGTTGACCTGAATACATTTGTCCGCACACCGAAACCCAGCGCATATTTTTATAAGGACATTATCGCAAATAACGGTTTCAGTCAGGAAATTCTGCGCAAGTATCTGAAAGAGCTTCCGTCACTGGGACTAAAGTGATAACTCTACCACAAAATTACTGTAAAAAAACACCCCCCGCAGAGCGCCTCTGCGGGGGGCATTATATCTTAACCGAAGACCTCAGCTGCGGCAATGATTTTAAGTATTGACTCGTCCGCCTTATCTCTTCCGTAAGCATCGAGAAAACGCTCACGGTACTGATTCGTTTTCAGATTGTACCAAAGCGTCCAGGCGCCCCAAAAAATATCGATATGCCTGTCTCCTACGCCTCCGCTGCCAACGTCAATAAAGGCGGACAGCTTCCAGTCATTAAGAATAATATTCGGCAGGCAATAGTCGCCGTGAAGCAAAACCCTGCTTTTCAGAGCATCTTTACCCTCGCTCAGAACAGCGTAAGCCTCATCTGCCGAGCGGTAGCCAAAGCTGTCAGGAAAGTGGGATTTATCGTAATTTCCGGTGCGATAATTCTTTTCAGCACAGGCAAGGTATTCCGCCGTCCGATCCGGAATCGGGCAATCACTGAAATCCGTTTCGTGAAGCTTTCGTAGTTCACAAGCAATGGTATCACACAAGCGTTTGGGGTCCATGAGATACTTTTCGTATACACAGTCTTCCCCGACGACAGCAGACGTTAAAAGCCAATCTCTGTCGTTTGAAGTATAGTTCAACACCTCAGCACCGAGACTCTTAGAGTGAAAATATTCTGTCATTTTGGCTTCAATTTCGAGCGTTCCCTTGCCCGAACATTTCAAATAATAACCGTTGCCCTCGTCAATATAATACACTCTTGCATCAGGAGAGCAGGAAGAATCGTAGACATCTGCCTTTGCGATAAATCGCTGAATATCATGCGGTATGTCGTTTGGAATTTTTTCAAGCAATGCTTTCTTCATCAGTCTTCTCCTTCTTAAAAATGAATATAGTTAAGTCAAATCGAGGCGATCATCTATGCACCGACAAAATATAAGGCAAACGTCAAAGCATAATCACACCCCGCAGAGCACCATCTCTGCGGAGTACGGGGATTATTCTATAACAGTTTTTCTAATTTTATTAAAACCAATTATGTCTCCATCCATATAATTGATAAATAATCGATCCGGCCTGAGCTCTTGTAACATTCTCCTGAGGTTTCAACGTTTCATCCGGAAAGCCTGAAACAACCCCCGATTGAATAGCTAACAATGTAGATTCTTTTGCCCAATCCGCTACATGATGAAAATCAATAAATTGAGCAGGTTCTGCATTTACTAAAGGATAACTAATTTTCTGAATATAATTTGCAGTCATTACAAACAATTGCTCTCTCGTTACCAAGGCATCGGGGGCAAAACGATTTTTAGAAATACCGTGCACAATTCCATTCTCTTCGGTCCATGCCACTGCCTGACTATAATATTTACTTTCATCTACATCAACAAAAGAAGACTTTCCATATTTTTCTTGATTGTTAATATAGTCGGAATCGCTACGTGCAAAAATCGCAACCAATTCTCCGCGCGTTATAGGTCTGTTGGGATAGAAATTATCACCACCATCGCCAACCATAATTAGAGAACATTTCAAATTATATATTATATCATAAAACCACATTCCGGTTTTCACATCATTGCATTCCCACTGGTCAGATGCGTTTACAGGTGTATAAAAAAGCATACCAGCTGCAAGAAAAGTAATTAAAAAAAACTTATATATTTGTTTCATCATTATTCGCTCATTTCTATTCTATCAAAGTACAAGTCAGGCAAAATGGTATCCACTTGTGCGGAATCGCCAAATATACAAACAAGTAATTCATCATAAACGAAATAGACAGCAATATTTGATTGTGCTTCATTCGAAGGATGATCGATAACCATAGCTAAAACTTCTCGATCTTTTAATGTATACTCTTTTTCATAAACAACCACGTTATAATCAGACAATATTCCGTCAGAAATTATTTTATCTCGAATTTCTTCATAATTATAAACATTCATTGCATCGGGCTCTAATACAGAGAACAACCAAGATGCGCCCTTCTCATTTGCTTCATCCACCAAGGCAGGATCGCACAACATCATACGAAATCCTACGTCAAGCGTTGTATAACAAGAAATCCAAGGTTTTTTCGCCATATCAGAAACTGATAATTCAAGAGAATAACCATATCTATTATCAAGCGGAAGCGGCTGGTTCTGATAATAAGGAAGCAAAACTTTAGTTTTATTCAACAGTATCCGACGAGCACTATCAAAAATTCCATTTTTCTTCTCATCTTCAGAAACATAAGTCGTTTTAAGAGTATTTACCATATTCCGTTTCTCTAAATATTGAATCTCGGATAAATCCTCTACGGATAAATTCTTTAGTTCCGAATAGAAATCTTCCCACGACGTGTAATAATAAGGGGGGATTTGATATGGCGGCGCTGAATTTATATTACCATTACCACCGTTGCCCTGCCCAGATGCAATTTTCATCCATACATATTCATTTAAACGGTAAATAACCTCAGCGGTCTGCGCTCTTGTGACATTACCTTTCGGCTGTAATGTTCCATCCGGAAAACCGGAAATCAAACCGGAGCGAACACATGTCAATGCTGCGTCTTTCGCCCAAAAACTCGTATCGTCAAAATCTTTAAATTGAATAACATCTCTACCTTCCGTAGGATATTCTATTATCTGAATATAATTAGCAACGATTTTAAAGAATTGCTCTCTTGTTGTCAGCGCATCAGGTGCAAAGAGATTCTCGGAGATACCGCTTACAATGCCACTTTCCTTTGCCCATATAATCGGCTGATTGTAATATTGCGCTGCGTCTACATCGTCAAAACACGACTTCATATATTTGTCGCTGTTACTTTGATAGTCAGAATCAATTCGCGCCAAAAGTGCAACTAATTCTCCGCGCGTTATAGGTCTGTCAGGGAAAAGATTACCGCATCCATCGCCAACCATAACACGGTCTTCGTATAGGCAACGCATAGTCGAATAAAACCACATTCCCGGCTTAACATCATTACAGCTCCATATCGGTGGAGCCACGGCGCTCACCGAAATACACAAAAGCATACTAATCGCAAGAATAATCACTAAAATACTCGTCGTAATTTGTTTCATCGCTGTTGAACACACCCTTCTAATTATTTATAGGCAAAAAAACCCCTGAGTTGAACTCAAGGATTTTCAGCTTCATGAAAAATGTTCACTCAAAACCGAATAAAGAGATAAAATGAAACTCGTTTGTAGGATGAACTAA
>CAYOFP010000011.1:0-61059 GCA_964403505.1 uncultured Lachnospiraceae bacterium | reverse complement strand
CCCTTATAACTCATTTTTATAGTAAAAGCAATCGCATACAAAAGTCCTATTGAATCTTTATATTCACCATTTTCAGCATTGGGATTTCCTTTTCCTCTGACCGCAATGTAATTCATTTCGGGTATTTCCACAATACCCGGCTTATTCTTCGGCATATAGAATTCCTTATATTCTTTTTTATAATCAAAAGGCATATTTTTCTCCTTATATATTGTAATTTAATTAAACTTTCAATAACATGATCCCTATTCGGATATTAAATTATACCGCAAAATTATGAAAATTTCAATGCACATCGATCGCAGTTTCTCCAAAAGCAAATAGACCTTGCACATGCGCGCTGTTTTTTGAATTCGGGAGCGTCTTTTTGCTGTGGAGGGTTGCATTTCACGCTCTGTTATGATAAGATTAACATCATAGAAGTGGGAAAGAGTTTCCTGCGCAAAACCGTTTTTGAGAGGAAAAGATATGGAAATCAGACAGGCCAAAAGGCTGGATCATTATACAACAGGAGTATTTGCCGCTATCAACGAGGAAAAGGAAAAGATCGAGAGAAGCGGCGGAAAGGTCTATAACCTCTCCATCGGCACCCCCGATTTTGAGACGCCCCTGCATATTCGCAAGGCGTTGACAGACAGTGCCCGGGATCCAAATAACTGGAAGTATTCATTAGTTGACAGCGATGAACTGCTGGCAGCTGTTTGCGATTACTATGAGAAACGCTTTGGCGTTGCTATCACCCCGGACATGATCACCTCGGTCCACGGGACACAGGAAGGAATGGGGCATTTAGGGTTAGCTCTTTGCAGTCCGGGCGATGTGGTACTGCTCCCCGACCCCGGATATCCTATTTTTGAGGTGGGAGCTTATTTAGGCGAGGCGGAGATCTGCTATTACCCGCTGGTGAGGGAGCATGACTTTCTTCCCAGACTGGATCTCATCGATCCCGAGGTGTTAAAGCGGACCCGGTACATAGTTCTGTCCTATCCCTCAAATCCCGTAGGAGCAGCAGCCGGAAAAGAAACTTATCTAAAAGTCATGGAATACGCCAAGAAGTACGGATTTATCGTCATCAATGATAACGCTTACTCCGATATCATTTTTGACGGACGGGAGGGCTTCTCCTTTTTATCCCTGCCGGGAGCGAAAGAGATGGGTGCTGAATTCTTCTCTTTGTCCAAATCCTTTAACGTAACCGGCGCCCGTATATCCTTCCTCATCGGTAACCCCAAGATTATCTCGGCAGTCAAGCTGCTGCGCTCCCAGTTTGATTTTGGTATGTTCTTCCCTGTTCAGGCCGCCGCTGTGGCGGCGCTCAGAGGAAGCCGGGATGGTGTCAAAGAGCAGTGCTTAGAGTATCAGCGCCGCCGTGACGCCTTCTGCGGCGGTTTACGCCAAGCAGGTTGGAATGTACCCGACAGTCAGGGTACCATGTTTGTCTGGGCCCCCATTCCCGAGGGACACGGAGATTCCGAGGCGTTCGCTAAGGAATTACTGCAAAAGACAGGAGTTTTATGTACTCCGGGGCACTCCTTCGGTCCCCACGGCGAAGGCTACGTCCGCTTTGCCCTGGTACGGCCCGCCGAAGAGCTGGCTCAGATCGCCGCCATAATCGGCGAGAAACTGGGACTGTGATGCGCTCCAACCCCATTCCCGATAGATAAAAATAACACCCGATAAATAATGTCGGGTGTTATTTTTGGCTTGTGTAAACAATTCAGATGACACTGCCTCGTATAACCTCTGCTCGCAAAAAACGCAGTTCCAACCTTTGGGTTTTACATTTTGCAGTTTCAAATCGTAATTCCAACAATTTATAATTGCTTAATAAATCTCATTTGTTCTTTTTCATCGCTGAAGCCTATTGCTCTATAGAACTTATGAGCTTCCTTTCTTCCCATTCCTGAATTAACTCTAATAATAAAAATGTCATTATCTTTTGACCATTGTTCTGCAGCTTCCATCAATTTTCTGCCCCAACCTTGTTTTTGATGTTTCTTGGCAACAGCTAATCCCAAGATATTAGCCATATTTTCAAAATACAGTGGATTATATTTTTCAACATGAATATACCCTACGATTGCATTGTCAACCTCGGAAACAAATACCACTTCCCTATTCTCGTCTAAATGAGCAATTCGCATTTTTACTAATTCTTTGTTGCATTCATAGCCTAAATCTTCAACACAGATTTTATATATATCGTTATAGTCGTTTATGCTTGCTTTTCTAATCATATTTACCCTGCAAATTTCGATTTGTTGTTTTATTTATACCACAAAATCATGAAATATTCAACTATCCCAATCTTTTGCATAAAAAGAAAGACAACCGACCTTGTATTAAAATCGGTTGTCTTGTTTAACCGGTGTGAAATCTGTTCTCAATCCTGTTCCGGTAATCTATTGAACTTTCGATTCAAAACGAGCAACACAAAGATCAGGATCAGCGGAAATGCAGTAGCAACGAGCAGTCCGATCTTAAGATTACCGCCGGCCATATTTGAAACGCCGCCGACCATCGCAGGACTTACGGTCGCACCTAAATCCCCGGCCAAAGCTAAAAATGCGAACATCGCCGTGCCGCCCCTCGGACATTTCTGAGAGGAAATGCTGATCGAGCCCGGCCACATGATTCCAACCGCAATACCGCAAAGGGCACAACCTGCCAATCCAAGAATCGGCAAAGAAGCCAGAGACGCCGTCAAATAGCAGACCGCACATAACAGACCGCACACAGTCATCGTCCGAACCAAGTCTAACTTCTCACTCATTTTGCCATATATGACACGGGATATTCCCATAAACACCGCAAACAAGCAGGGGCCTGCCAGATCACCGACGGTTTTGGATACGCCCATTGCCGACTCTGTGAACGCCGACGCCCATTGTGCCATAGATGCTTCGGAAGCACCCGAACACACCATAAGCAGGATCAGTAACCAAAACAGCGGCAGACGAAGCAACTGACCGGGACGCATGCTCTCACCGTCTTCTACTAACCGTTCAATCGGACAAGAGATAAAATTGAATGCATTATATAGCGGTATCACTGCCCAGATTATCGTAAGTATCTTCCAGTTTGCTATGCCGAACACCGTAAAAAACAGGGTCGAACCCAAAATCACACCGACTGCGCCCCAACAGTAAAAAGAGTGCAACAGGCTCATCGCACCCGCTTTGTTTTCAAAAGGACAGGCTTCAACAATAGGGCTTACCAATACTTCAATCAGACCGCTGCCCATGGCATATAGCACTACGGCGATCAAAATTCCTAAAAACGGGACAGGAAGCAATTCCGGCAGGATAGCCATTAAAACAAGCCCGACAGCCGACAGCACCTGCGACGACACTACGCAGATACGGTATCCTATTTTGTCAACAAATTTTGTTGCTGCAAGGTCAATCAGTAATTGTGTCAAATAAAAAGTAAGCGGAATCAGTGCAAGTTTTTCAAATCCGATCCCATAGGTGCTTTTGAATGTTAAAAACAAAAGCGGTGTAAAGTTCGCAGATATCGCCTGGGTAACAAAGCCGAGATAGCAAGCGATAAGTGTTTTTTTGTAGTTTTTTTGTTCGGTCATGATTGCTTCCTTTTCCAGTTAATACAATATAATACTTGAATTGCATTATATCATTATAATCAAGCTCAATAAAGACACAGAAAAAGCAAATATAAGCACTATTTACCCAAATTACGGATTTGACCGGGTGTATATCCATAGATTTGCCTAAATCGGCGACTGAAATAATTTACAGAATTAAATCCGCAGAAATAGCTGATCTCCTGAAGTGTCAGCGTCACATCATTAAGCATCCTGTGCGCAATTTGAAGCCGGTACCTGATAAGCGCATCCACAGGCGAACATCCCATATATGTGTTAAAACAACGACCCGCTTCGCTGCGACTGATATTGGCAGATCCGGCAATATCTTCAAGTGTAACAGCTTCAGCATAGTGTTCGTAAATATATGCAAGCATCTTTTGGAGGCGTATTTGGGCATTAATTTGTATGCGTGTGGTTTCGGATTTAGGCAAATCTTCAAAATTCGAGAATATATATTCAAATATTTTGCTAATCTCACGTTGAACAGCCATTTCGTAACACCTGCTTTGTTCATACATCTGACAGTATATATTTTTCACTGAACAGTTTACCTCATTATGCCAACCGTTTTTATGATGAAACACGATAAAGGGTAATGTATCACAGCAAACAATGGAATGAATATATTTTTTGTAGATTGCGCTGGTTTCCGGTGCAATCACAGCACCGGAAAAGACGATATTTGGCATCGGATCAGGAACATCGCCGGATAACTGCTTTATTCCATGCAACATATTTCTGTTAACAAATATGCTGTCACCTGTCTCCAATATGACGTGTTGCATGCCAACCTGAAAGTCCAAGACACCGCTTACCGCAGTAGCAATTTCAAAGTCAGGATGCCAGTGTAAAGGACCGACCCGGTTTGGCAGTGTAGCAAGTTCATCATGAAAATAGGAGATAGGAAAGGCTGTGTCGTCATACGGTATTTGTTCTCGTAGCTGATGATCAAGTATTATCGGCATTATTCATCACTCCAAGGTAAAGAATTGCTATTTGCTCTTAAATGTATATTATATCACCAATTTATAACTTTTTCCACCTCTTTAACGCAAAAAAGAGTAGTCATAACTAATCCGTTATGACTACTCAGACTGGTTGCGGGGGTGGGACTTGAACCTCACGACCTCCGGGTTATGAGCCCGACGAGCTACCAACTGCTCTACCCCGCGATATAAAATTGTATACAAATTGGTGCCGCTGACCGGACTTGAACCGGTACGGTATCGCTACCGGGGGATTTTAAGTCCCCTGCGTCTGCCAATTCCGCCACAGCGGCATTTCCCAACCGCCATAGTAGTATACCACAACGGTGACAATATGTCAATACTCTTTTGGAAAAATCTTGACTATTTTACTATATGCATGATAAAATGTTTATACATTCAACACAATACATTATATGGAGGTCTATTTAATATTATGCCATTCATTAATTCAAAAATCAATTTTTCTCTTACAGAAGACAAGGAACAGGTCTTAAAAAGCGAGCTCGGCAAGATCATCTCATTATTTCCCGGGAAAAGTGAAAGCTATTTGATGATCAATTTTGACGACAACTGCAAGATGTATTTCGGCGGAAAGAATGATTTCCCCATGGCGATGGTCGAAATCAAGGTCTTCGGTTCGCTAAATGAGACAGGATGCGATAAGGTCACGGCGGCTGTAACAGAGCTGTATTCAAAAGAACTCGGCATATCGCCGGACAAGATCTATGTCAAATACGAACCGTGCAACGCATGGGGCTTAGGCGGATATAATTTTTAACTCCCGCACTCCATAAAGAAAACAAGGACAAGACAGGCCATTTGCGGTTTGTCTTGTCCCTGTTGTCTTAATTTTAACAAAAATTATTCTATTCCTTTGCGCACACACCATATCACATTTTTTGTAACCGTCTCGGCAGACTCTTTATGATATCCGCCAAATATGTTCACAATTTCAAATCCACACAATTCTAAAAAATACTTCATCTCTTGTCTGTAGGTCTGCCTCTGCTTCACCGGTCTTATTCTTTCTTCCAATACATTTCCTGCATTATCTAAAGTTTCAAACTTCCAGTTACCGCCCATAATCTGCGTTGTGGGATCATAAGTTATTGCATTATAAATTCTCTCTCTTTGGCCCTGCTTGTTCACATACTCCAAACGGAAAGTATATTCTGTATCTTTCGTGTTCATTTGTTGCGCCTGAAAATAGGGATGAGGATCAAATGTATTAAATGTCAGCATTCCACCATCAACGAGATTTTCACGTATATTCAAAAGAGCTGCACGCTGGAGTTGCGGTGTCAGAAGATGCATGAAGCCGCTTCTGGCAATAATTGCGCAAGAATACTTCCTATTGCTCTTAAAATCTGTCATATTACCGGGAAATATATTTAAATCAAATCCCTTTTCTTTTGCTTTCTCCATTGCCACATGACACATTGCCTCCGACAGATCCGTTCCATCGGCAACAATTCCATTCTCTGCAAGATGCAAAAGAACCGCACCCGTGCCACATGCAATATCAATCACACCATCTTCACCATACTCTTTGGCAAAATCAAGGTAGAAATCCAGAAACCCATCATGAGCATCCTGCTCTTTATACATAACGTCCAAATACAGATCATAATTTTCGGCAACATCTTCAAAGTCGTGTAAATCCTTTGGTATCATATTCACCTTAACCATATTGTGCTCCTCTAAAATTCGATTTATTATTGCCCGCTGTGCCCTGACAAACCAATTCGCTACTCAGTTTAATTGAATCCGATCAATTCCTAAGATATTACGAGAAGAGATATACATATAATCATTTTCGATATGCGTACACCCTGATAACTTCAGCGGAGTACTGATTACTTTTATTTTCTCTAATGTATCTTTATTCCAAAGGGCAATCTCCGAGCAAGGATATGAAACAGTTACCAGCATATCCTCACATATTCCTGTGCAGTCAAACATTTTCTTGTGCGCATTTTTGGCTGAAGCCTCGACTTCAAAACTTTCTATGCCGATTTTGAATAGTTTCCCATCGTGACTTGCGGCATATAGGGTTGCTCCATTGATATGCAGACTACCGATATTTTTCTTCCCTAAATTGAGTTTTTTTTCAATGGAAAGAGCAGATTTATGCAAAAGCAACAAATTTCCTTCCACTGTTCCTGCAAGTAAGTATTGATTATAGGTTTTTATGCTCCACATACTGCTTTTGGAAACAACAAACTCCTTCATCTGATACGATTGCTTATCAAGAGTAATTATTTTGCCATTCCGGATGGAACAATATATGGCATCATCGTCAACTGCGATCCCGCATATATCGGAACTTAGATCATGGCCTAACTGCCATTTGCCACGCAGCTCATAATTACTTTGATTCAATACATAAAGTGTGCAAAAATCATATATATAAATATGTTCATCATCTGCAATCAGTTTTCTTGACAATCCTTCTTTCTCAAAAACTGTTTTTTGACAGATAATATTGCGGGAATATTTATCAATTTTAATTAAATCTTTCCCGTACATGCAGTCAATACACTGCTCTGTAACATGGAAGCCTGTAACGATTCCGCCTAACTCCGCTATATGTTCCATAATTTCACCTCATAAAATTCCGGTTTGTCGGCAAGTTCTTTATAGAGTAATGTCTGCTGAAATAGAAATAGCTCTCAGCGGGCATCCTATTTGATAGAAGAGCTATATTTGGACGCCAATCCCCAAGAGCGATGCTTTGTAAGAAAGAAACAGTTTGTATTTATTTCCTACAATACTTATTTAGCAGGTATTCTATATAATCGCCTTTATCGAATAATCTTTGGCTTTTAGGATCGCCTTGTGATCGAACAATATTGCAAAGAGGAACCGTCAGGCGTGTATGTTGTGCAACACTTTTGCTGTTGGTATAGTTCTCTAATATAGTTTCTATTCTATCCGTTTTTAAATTTCCTAAAAACCAAGCCGGTGAAGGAGGTGCCACATTCGGATAAACATTAAACTCCTTATCTATGTAGAAAACGGGAGCATCGCTCACATAACTTGCAGTCGAATTATCATTTATCAATTCCTCATAAAGTGCCTGTTCTGTTTTTCCAAACACCTCTTCTATACTCGCTTTGTTAAAATGATTTAAGGTATATTCTACCAGTGTTTGTGGAATTTTTTGTAAATCATCGGGCGTTACTCTAATGGCATACAGCTTTTCGTTTTCGCCGTCACAAGAGCCTTGGTGCAAAAACAATGAGAATTCTCCGCCAAAAGATTTGCAACGTTTTTCTAAATCTAAGTTTTTAATGAGATTTTCAATAAACGGAAGTTCATCAATATTATCTTTGTTTACAAAGACTTGTATGCGGGGAGAAATTCTATTTTCAAGTAATACTTCGATTGCTTCTAATATTTCGTTGTATGCGTTTCTTCTGCCAGTATAATAATCTGTTTTTTCCTGCCCTCCGAATAAAGTAATCTGAGCCTTTTTTACTCCGAGTGAAGAAAGCCACTTGACATATTCTTTGTCGCGAACCATACGCCAAATGCTGATAAGATCAAAATGTTTTTCGTGAGTATCTGACAGACTATTGCATAAATCCCAAAGCTCTTTGTAATTATCTTTATAATCTGGTTCACGATACCAGTCATAAACTGTTAAGCAGTTTGTAAATGGGCGAAATTTTTCTGCAAGAAAGCTCAAATCATCTTTTGTCAAATTGCCATTTGGAGAATGTCCAATCCAACAATGCTTACAACGGTTCGGACAGCCAAACATATCAAGGCATACCGTTATACGTGTGAACATCTTTTCTTTCGCTCCTTCTATTACTATTTGAAATTATTATATACAAGCTTTGATGCACCTTCCTTACGGAAAGCGCCACAAAGCACAGGCATTTTATTTCATCAAAGTTTATTTACCTTATCAAGCCATACACGTGCGCTTGCGTCGCTCGGCATGCGCCAGTCGCCTCGGGGAGAGAGGCAGATCGAACCGACCTTGACTCCGTCGGGCATACAGTTTCTCTTGAATTGCTGTGTGAAAAAGCGTCTGTAAAACATTTTCATCCATTTGAGCACCGTGTCGGGCTCAAAATCGTCCTGAAATGCACGGCATGCAAGATGATATATCTTTTCCGGATCAAAACCGAAACGCATCATATAATACAGGAAAAAGTCATGTAAAGCATACGGGCCGACGATATCCTCGGTCTCCTGAGCGATATTTCCCTTTTCGTCGGGCGGAAGAAGCTCGGGGCTGATCGGGGTATCCAGAATATCACGCAGAACCTCCGTCGCTTTCTCGAACACATTATACTCTATCAGACTGTCTATCATCCAGCGGATCAGCGACTTCGGTATGCTGGCGTTAACGCCGTACATGCTCATATGGTCGCCGTTATATGTGCAAAAGCCGAGTGCGAGCTCCGACAGATCTCCTGTGCCGACAACAAAACCGCCTATCTTACAAGCATAGTCCATCAGCACCTGCGTCCGCTCTCTTGCCTGTGTATTCTCATATGTCAGGTCAAGCGTCTTTCCGTCGTGGCCGATATCAGAAAAATGCTGTTTGCAGGCATCCGCTATTTTTATCTCCTCACTCGTTATGCCGAGAGCGTGCATGAGCTCAACAGAATTGTTATGGGTACGGCCTGATGTGCCGAAGCAGGGCATGGTTATGCCGACGACATCGGTAAGCGGTCTGCCCGTTTCCTTCATCGCCTGTGCGGCGACAAGAAGTGCGAGGGTGGAATCAAGTCCGCCCGAAACGCCGATCACAAGCTTACTGCCCGTTACCTCAAGTCTCTTTTTCAATCCTGCGACCTGCATACCGAATATACTCATACAGCGTGCGAGTCTGTCACTCTTTTGCGAGGGAACGAACGGAAGCTTCGCAATCGTTCGCATAGACCCGTCGCCCTCCTGCTTTGTCGAGCCCTCGACAGAGACCGTGCGTGCCGTCTCGTATACTCCGTAGATGCGGGCGCTGTCCTTGAACGATTTCAGCTTCGCTCTGTCAGAGCGTATCCTGCCGAGGTCGATATCTCGCACGAGCATATAATCATTATCAATCAGCTTTTCATTCTCGCCGAGGAGCGCTCCGTTTTCACACACGAGCGAATGACCCGAGAAGACAAGGTCGCTTGTTGACTCCCCTGCTCCTGCCGAGGTATATACATATGCGCAAAGGGTACGTGCAGACTGCTGCATGACGAGCGAACGGCGATATTCACGTTTTGATATCGTCTCATTACTCGCCGAGAGATTGACGATAACCTCTGCACCTGCAAGCGCAAGAAACGTGCTCGGTGGAAGCGGCGTCCACAGATCCTCACAGATCTCACATCCGACACGGAAACATGCCCCCACGTCAAACACGAGATCACGGCCGATCGGTATATCGTAATGATCGAGCATCGCAAGTCCGATCGCATGTGTCGTGACAGAAGATACATCGAGCTCCTCGGAGGATGAAAACCACCGTTTTTCATAATATTCATTATAATTGGGTATAAATGTTTTCGGCACGATACCGACAATTCTGCCCGAGAAAACGGCAACGGCGCAATTATATAACTGCCCCTGCACAGAGACGGGAGCGCCGATGAAAACAAGCGTATTTATCTTTGCCGTGTGCTTTACGATCTTTTCGAGGGCACGGCAGGAGGATGAGATCAGAGTCTGCTGAAAAAAAAGATCCTGGCAGGTATAACCCGTGATACAAAGCTCGGGAAAAGAAACGATATCCGCCCCCTGCTCTGCCGCCTTGTCAATATAAGCAATGATCCCATCGGTATTTTGCGGTACCCCTGCGACATCTGCCGCAGGAACAGCACTCGCCACTCTAAGAAAATCAAACATATCATTCACCTCAGTTTCATACATTTTACCACATAAAAAAAGAATTATCAATAATCCGATTGACAAAAGCGCAAAAAACGGGTATTATATTTTAGACAATATATAAGGAGACATTCATCATGCAAGACGAACTCACCCAAGTTGACATCCAAAAAATGCAGGAGGAGATCAACTACCGCAAGGAAGTTTTAGCACCTCAGCTCCGTGCCGCCGTCAAAAGCGCCAAAGAGCTCGGAGATTTAAGCGAAAACGACGAATATCATTCCGCAAAGCGGGATATGAACAAAAACAACTCGAGAATCGCTTATCTGCAATCAATGATAAATACCGCAGTTGTTATCTCGACCGATTCCGAGGAGGACGAGGTGGGTCTTTTTGACGAAATAGAGATCCACTACGACGAGGACGACGAATTGAGAACGATAAGAATCGTCACTACCCTGAGAAACGACGTACTCAAAGGTTGTATTTCAAAGGAATCGCCGCTCGGTCAGGCGTTGCTCGGCCACAAGGTCGGCGAGACTGTCACCGTCAAGGTAAATGACAGGATATCATACCCCGTCACGATTAAATCCATCAAAAAAGGCGTCGATGACGATACGCTTGAAATAAGCAAATATTAAAAAAACGTTTTAGCTTACGCTAAAACGTTTTTTTCTATGTGAGATCTGATCATATTCTCGAGCATATTCACGGAAACAACATTATGTCCGCCCTCACGCACGATAATATCGGCGTATTTTTTTGACGGCTCGACATACCTGTCATGCATCAGCTTTACCGTTGAGAGGTATTGCTCTATGACTGAATCAAGGCTCCTGCCCCGGATCTCGGTATCACGCTTTATTCTCCTTGCAAGGCGGACATCGGCATCGGTATCGACATAGATCTTAACGTCGAAAAGCTCCCGCAGAGTCTCATTTTCAAAAATAAGGATACCGTCGACGAGAATGACCGGGCGGCTCTTCTCATAACGAACCGACGCGCTCCTGTTATGTACGGTATAATCATACACAGGGATATCGACCTCGCCGCCGTTTTTCAAAGTGCGAAGATGCGAAATCATCAGCTCGGTGTCAAAGGCAGACGGGTGGTCATAATTTATTTTTTCTCTTTCAGCGGCGGTTAGTCCGTCGGTTGATTTATAATAATCATCATGCCGCAGATATACGATCTCACCTTCGTACTTACTCACGAGCTCCTCGCACAGCGTTGTTTTTCCGCTGCCCGAGCCGCCGCATATACCGATAATCATAACATCATTCATTTTCAAGTCCTGCGGCGCACGCAAGCGCGAGCTGTATCATTTCGATAAACGAAGTTTGCCGCTCGTCAGATGTCGTTTCCTCTCCCGTCACAAGATGATCGGACACCGTGCATATAGCGAGCGCATTTTTTGAAAGACGTGCGGCGTTCATGTAAAGAGCCGCAGTTTCCATTTCTACCGCCAAAACACCCATTTTTGACCACGGCAGAGTGGTCTTCGCACTGTCTTCGCTGTAGAAAATATCGCTTGTCAGCAGATTACCGACATGGAAGTGCAAATTCATCTTTTCCGCCAAGGAAACCGCACGGGAAAGCAGCTTATAGCTTGCAATAGGCGCAAACATTCCGGCGAGGTCATAATCGGATGCGTATGAGGAATTGGTACATGCCCCTTGCCCTATCACGATATCACGAACCTCTACCGACTCGGACAGTGCACCGGCAGAGCCTATCCTGATGATATTCTCAACGCCATAAAACTTAAAAAGCTCGTAGCTGTATATTCCCATCGAGGGCATTCCCATACCGCTCGCCATCACCGAAACACGAACGCCGTTATAATATCCCGTATACCCCTGTATTCCGCGGACGTTATTGACAAGCACCGCATCATCGAGAAAATTTTTCGCAATAAATTCCGAACGAAGCGGATCGCCGGGCATGAGCACAGTCTTTGCAAAATCGCCTGCATTGGCGCTGATATGTGGTGTTGACATAATTACTATCTCCTATGCTTAACAGAACAGACGCTGATTTATAATCAAAACCAGCGCCTTATTCTTAGTGTTTACTGTATTATCTTATCAATGATACCGTATTTGAGCGCATCCTCTGCAAACATCCAGTTATTTCTGTCGGTATCTCTCTCGATTTCTTCGAGAGAATGTCCCGTATTTGCGGCAAGGATTCCGTTTAAGCGCTCTTTGACACGGAGCATCTGCTTTGCCTCGATGTCAATATCCGTCGCCTGCCCCGATGCTCCGCCGAGCACCTGGTGGATCATTATCTGGCTGTTTTCAAGAGCAAATCTCTTGCCCTTTGCGCCGCTTGAGAGCAGGAATGCGCCCATGCTTGCCGCCATGCCGACACATATCGTCGAAACATCGCATTTCAAATGCTTGATTGTATCATAGATACCGAAGCCGGCAGAGACAGAGCCTCCGGGCGAATTGATATACAGGCTGATATCCTTATCGGGATCGACAGACTCAAGGTATAAAAGCTGTGCGATAATCGAGCAGGCAAGATCGTCATCCACCTGATTGAACATCAGTACAATCCTGTCCTTTAACAGTCTCGAATAAAGATCATAGCCTTTTTCGGAATTTCCTTCTCTTTCGTAAAACGACGGATTTAGTATCATATAATCACTCCTATAAATTAATCATTCAAGGCTTCGGGGTATTTGCCGCAGAAGCCCTTTATCATCGTAGCTACCTGAGCACGTGTGGAATTTCCTTTCGGGGAAAGAACCGTCGGGCTCATGCCGTTTATTATCCCGGCGTTATTTGCCCACGCAAGTGCATCAAGTGCGTATCCGGAAACTTTTGAGTAATCCGAAAATGCAGTAATGTCGTTTCTTCCGCTGACGTCAAACTCCTTATACGTAGCATAACGGAAGAGGATTGCCGCTGTCTGCTCTCTCGTAATATTGTCATCCGGCGAGAACTTATCAAACGACGTTCCTGCAACGATATTGTTCTTTTCCGCCCAGATAACGGCCTTAGTATACCATGTGGCAGCAGGAACATCACGGAATTTCGATACCTCATTATCAGCGACCGTCGCACCGTCAAGCCGGAAAAGGACGGCAACGAGCATAGCTCTGGTCATATTTCCGTTCGGGACAAACGTCGTATCTGTCATACCGGCAAAGAGATCGTTCAGAACTGCGAATTTAACGGAATCTGCAAACCAATCGCCATCCTTTACATCTTTGAATTTGTTTATATATATCCTGTCGATCTTTTCGCTATCGACTACGGCACTGCATACCTTACAATGCTTTTCTCGCAGACCGCTGTTTTTCTCGGTCGCCTCGGTTACCGTAACCCAATCACCCGGAACGTGACCGGTCGCGGGAATCGCACGCGTATCCATGACAACTCCGCAATCGGCACAGCGGAGCACCTCACTGCCCTCCTCGGTACAGGTTGCAGGCTTTGTCACGCTCCATTCTCCAGCGACATGCTCGACAACCGGTAATTCATCGACTGCCTCGGCATCCGCCGTATCAAATACCATGCTCGCTACGCTGATATTGCTATCACTGAATACAGCAGATTTTGAGCCGCTGTAGCTTGCATTGCTTGCACCGGTTACCACACAGTAGTACTTGCCTTCGATGTCAGGTGTGAGCATTTCTCCCGTCTCTCCGTCGAGCAGGATGCCCGTATAGCCGTCGTCGGAAAGCATATACCAACGGTATGTGACGTCCGCATTCCCCTGAGGAGCGGCGATCAGTCTCATCTCCCCGTCGGAATTCCTCTTATATCCCGCTACTTTTACACCGAAATTATACTTTGATGCATCGAGATAATCCGCAAACAAAGGATATCTGGTTCTGTACGCCTCGATCTGTGCATTTGCGTAAAAATCAAATGTATTTGCATGCTGAGTGTAATGTCTGTCAAGGAGGCCTTCGATGCCCCATCTCTCCCAGTTCATATACTCGCTCGCTTTGACGGTATCGTACAGGTCATATGCCGAACCCGCCTTTTCTCTATCGAGCAAATCGGTTGTTATATCGAGCAGTTTCTGTCCCTCGCTCAGAAGGCATGCCATGAAATCAGTCTTTTGCCACAGCTTTTCAAGCCATATATACTGCTGACGGTCCGAATATACATTATGCTTACCGAAGAATGTAGGATCTGACGCTATGATCTCGTATCCTGTCTCGAAGTCCCATGCAGGGCCGAATGTCAGCGTTTCATATCCGCTTCCGTCGATATCGATATACATATATGTGCTCGTCCTGAAAAGCTCCCAGTTCTGATAATATGCATATGTCAATATCATATCCGCAAGCGAACGGAGATTACAATAATCAGTATAATGCTTCCCGTATTTATTATATCCCGAATCTGAATAAAGAGCATCCTCAAAATTCTGCACATACTTCGCAATATAGCACGCCATATCACGTGTGCAGACCTCAGGCGCTTTGATATCCACGTACATGCCACGTGACGTCTTGAAACCGCAACGCTCAGCATCGATCGAATTGAAATGAATCTCCAAAAGGTATCCGCCGGAAATATCCGCATCGGGATCGACGGCACTTGCATTTCTGTTATATTTTATTTCCGCAACCCCGTCAAGATAAGGATTGGAGCCGGTACTTTCATATGCGTACTCGTCGTCCTCGCAGAGGACGTTATCCTCGAGGTCGTTTAAAGACACCGCCGCATTGATATCCATCCTCTCAGTAAGCATATATGTACCGCGGTAGTTACCGTTGATATACAGATCGGTATATTCGCTTGCAATTCCGTAATACTCATCACCTGCAAGGGACGTAAATGTGCTGAATGCGAGGTTGGTCGTCAGGCCTGTAAAATCATAATAGTACGCCGTGGAAACACGGATATGAAGAAGCGTCCACTTCTTCGCTTTACCTGCGCCGGCGATCAGCTCGGCCTTTTTCGAGAGCTTTATATTATACGACTTTTTATCGTTTACAACACCGGGTGCGACAAACGATGTATTGCCGTGGCCCTTGAATTTATCCACCTTATTATCGTACACCACATTGCCCTCTGTGTCGATCATACGCATAGTGCCTGTAGTATACTCGTTTTTATCAGCTGTTATAATGTCGAGGTCGTCATCGCCGCCGTCGAGATTGATATACATCGACGAAACCTTCGCCGACTGCATGAATGTAAAGGTACATTTACCGTAGCCGTCGCCGCTGTATTCATAGAAAACATAACTGCCCGACGAAACATCGCATGTGAAAGTCTCTCCGCTTTCAACAAAAGAATTTGTCTCGGGAATGTAAAGCTTTTGCGTGCCTGAATACATCATCCTGAGCGCCTTCGCATTTGCTGTCGAAGGCAGGAAAAAATACTTCTTATTATCTCTGTAAACGGGGGTTATGGTATCGCCTACCGAATATCCCTCTCCCTGCTGTTCAGCGATAACACATACACTGACGGTATCTATTTCGGCAGCTTGTGTATAATCGTCTGCGTTTACCGTCGCAAAGGAAAAAGATGCGAGAAGAAACGATACAACCAAGATAAGAGTAGTTGCTTTCAATAACTTCGTATTATTCATTATAACAACCTCCTGTTTTTTATATTCTATCATAAAACAGGAAAAGATACAATAATTAATTACAAAAAAGTCTGACAGGCTATAAAGCCTGCCTTAGAATAGAGATTATTTTCTTTTCTTCCCTTGAGACCTTTACCTGAGACAGACCGAGGATCTTACCCGTTTGTTGCTGGGAGAGGTCCTTATAATACCTCAAAACGATAATTTGCCTCTGTATGTCGGGGAGTTTTTTTATCGCTTCGCCGAGTGCGATCTTATCTGTAACGGTGTCCATCTCATTCTGCTTATCTGCGACAAAATCGCCGAGCTCGCCGTCATCCTCGCCTGCCTGCTCATTCAGAGAATGGATGGGATTTACCGCCTCGAGCGAATACACTACGTCATCTACCGATAAGCCCACGATCTCCGCAAGCTCGGAGATATGCGGCTCACGGTTGTTCTCAGCCATAAATTTTTCCTTTGCTCTGAGAATATCCACTCCCTGCTTTTTCACTTGTCTGCTGACCTTTATTATTCCGTCATCGCGCAGAAATCTCCTGATCTCTCCGATGATAAGAGGTACGGCATAGGTCGAAAAAACGCATTCATAAGAAAAATCAAAACTGCGGACTGCCTTTATCATCCCGATGCACCCTATCTGCACGAGATCCTCATAATCGACACCCCTGTCGCAAAAGCGCAAGGCGAGCTTTTTGACCAGACCCATATTTTTTTCAACGATGTCAGAAAGAGCCTTGTCATCACCCGTCTGAGCGAGCTTTATCAATGTTTCGTTATCACGCATACGATCACTTTCTTAATTTTTTTATGCGTTTTGTCATTGTGACAGTCGTCCCATAACCGAGAGACGAGCGCACGGTCAGCTTATCTGTGAATGACTCCATAATAGCAAAGCCCATGCCGCCCCGCTCACCGGTCGTATCGGTCGTATACAAGGGTTCCATCGCCTTCTTGACATCGGCAATACCGCAACCCTTATCACGTATCTTAACCTTTACCGTCCCGTCTTCATAACACTTTACGCATATGTATATTTTTCCGTCGCCTTCTCTGTATGCATGCACGACGCAGTTCGTGACCGCCTCGCTCACTACAGTACGTATATCGCCGAGCTCGTCCACTGTCGGATCGGTCTGCGCTACAAATGCAGATACCGCATACCTTGCAAAGCTCTCATTCACCGAATGAGACGGTATTGTTAGATTCATTTCATTTAACAGCTTATTTTTCATTTCGTTGTCCTCTCAATCGGTACAATTTTTTCAAGACCTGCCATCAGGATGATCCGCGCCACGGGATCGGTCGGATTCAAGATTGATATATCGCATCCGATATCCGAGCAAAGCGCATATCTGCCCATGATCAGACCCAATCCCGACGAATCCATAAACGTTACTCCCGACAGCTCTAAAAATACCTTTTTCGGCCTGTCCGCAATAATATGTCTGTCAATGCCCGAGCGTATTTCCTTTGCGCTGTGATGATCGATCTCTCCGCAGACAAAGACTGTCAGTGTATCTGTTTTTAATACTGTTCTTATCTCTTCCATTTTTACACCAAAAAATATCCTATCGGTTTTTACACCGATAGGATATCATAGTTTTTATGCATAATATGTCACATTCTGCGCTGTGTTTATTTAATTTTTGCTATCGCCGCATCAATTCCCGAAAGGGTCTCTTTATATTTTTCGAGCTTTATGCGCTCTCCCTCGACAACAGCCGCCGGCGCTTTGGCGATAAAGCCTTCATTCGAGAGTTTGCCCTCGAGTCGGCCGATCTCCTTTAATGTGTTTTCCCTTTCTTTTGAAAGGCGGGCAAGTTCCTTCTCAAAATCGACCATCTCGGCAAGAGGAATATAGACTGCCGCCGAATCGGTGATGATCTGCACCGCATCATCGCCTGTATAGCTATCACAAACGGTAACAGAGGATGCGGAAGCGAGCTTCTCAAAGAATACCGCGGTATCACCGCAGAATGCATCCTTGTGCGAGGTAACGATATATACCGCCGCCTTCTTTGACGGTGGAACGTTCATCTCTGCACGGCGGTTTCTGATTGCCTTAATGGCAGAAATGAGCTTTTCCATCCGCATTTCGTCATCTGCAAAGTCGAGAGCTGGGTCATACTCGGGGAATTCGCTTATCATGATAGAGTCGCCTTCGTGCGGCAGACTCTGCCAGATCTCCTCGGTAATAAACGGCATGAAAGGATGCAAAAGCTTCAGCGTGTTTGACAGCACATATGCGATCACATTCTGTGCTGTGAGATTTCTCTCTGTTCCCTTTTCGGAAAAGCGAGGCTTCAGGAGCTCGATATACCAATCGCAGAATATATCCCAGATAAAGTCATACAGCTTACCGAGTGCAACACCGAGCTCGAATGAGTCAATATTACTCGTCACATCTTTTACGAGCGTATTATAAAGGGAAAGTATCCACTTATCCTCGAGAGCGAGCTTATCCTGTTCGGGCAGCTTTATATCGTCGATATCAAGATTCATCAGAACGAAGCGTGCCGCATTCCATATCTTATTCGTGAAGTTACGTGCGCTCTCGATCTTTTCGTCAGAGAAACGCATATCGTTTCCGGGGCTATTGCCCGTCGCAAGCGCAAAGCGAAGCGCATCTGCGCCGTATTTTTCAATTATCATAAGCGGATCAATGCCGTTTCCGAGACTCTTTGACATTTTTCTGCCGAGAGCGTCACGCACGAGACCGTGAATCAGGACGGTATCAAAAGGCGCTTTATCGGTATATTTTAAACCCGAGAATATCATCCTGGATACCCAGAATGTTATGATATCATATCCGGTGACGAGCGTATTCGTGGGATAAAATCTCTCGAGATCCTCAGTCTTTTCAGGCCAGCCGAGCGTCGAGAAGGGCCAGAGCGCACTCGAAAACCATGTATCGAGCGTATCGGGATCCTGGCGCATAGCTTTTGCGCACTTGGGGCAGGCACAGCTATCCTCTTTTGTGACAGAGATCTGCCCGCAATCGTCACAGTAGAACGCCGGAATACGGTGTCCCCACCATAGCTGACGGGAAATGCACCAGTCACGGATATTTTCCATCCAATGAAAATAATTCTTCTCAAAGCGTTCGGGAACGAAGCGGATATCGCCATCTCTCACTGCCTTGATCGCCGGCTTTGCGAGCTCCTCCATTTTTACGAACCATTGCAGTGATACACGCGGCTCGATCGTGGTAGAGCAACGGTAGCACGTGCCGACATTATGAGAATACGGCTCGATGCGGACGAGGAAGCCCCCCTCCTCGAGGTCGGCGACGATCGCTTTTCTCGCTTCAAAGCGGTCCATGCCTGCATACTTCGGATAATCGTCAACGATGTGCGCATCATCCGTCATAACATTGATAATCTCGAGTCCATGGCGTGCGCCTACCTCAAAATCGTTCGGGTCGTGCGCAGGCGTTATCTTTACAACACCTGTACCGAATTCCATCTCTACATATTCGTCGGCAACTACCGGTATCTCCCTGCCGACGAGCGGCAGTGTCAGGGTCTTGCCGATAATTGACTGATATCTCTCATCCTTCGGGTTGACGGCAACGGCGGTGTCGCCCAAAAGCGTCTCGGGACGTGTGGTGGCAAGCTCTACATATCCGCTGCCATCAGTAAGCGGATAACGCAAATGCCAGAAAAATCCTGCCTGCTCCTCGTACTCGACCTCAGCATCCGATATCGTCGTAAGGCATTTCGGACACCAGTTTATGATACGCTTACCTCTGTAAATCAGTCCGTCATTATACAGCTTTATGAATACTTCCTTGACTGCCGCCGAGCAACCCTCGTCAAGCGTAAAGCGTTTGCGTGACCAATCGCAGGAAGAACCCATTTTCTTGAGCTGTTCTACGATCCTGCCGCCGTACTTTTCATTCCAATCCCATGCACGCTCAAGAAAACCTTCCCTGCCGATATCATCCTTCGTTACGCCTTCTTTGCGCATCGCCTCGACGATCTTAGCCTCTGTCGCAATCGAGGCGTGATCCGTGCCGGGTACCCACAAGGTTGCAAAGCCCTTCATGCGCTTATATCTTATCAATATATCCTGCAATGTATTATCGAGTGCATGTCCCATATGGAGCTGACCCGTGATATTCGGAGGGGGGATGACGATGGTATAAGTCGGCTTTCCCTTATCCTCTGACGGCTTGAAATAACCCTTGCGCTCCCACTCGGAATACAGTCTGTCCTCGAGTTCCGAGGGTGAATACTGCTTTGATAATTCTTTTTTCATAACTGTTCCTTTCTGTAAAAAAAGCTCATGCGTCCGTAACAGGACGCATGAGCGCGGTACCACCTGAATTCTCATAATAATGAGCACTTGATATGCTGTAACGGGCATCCCCGGCAGATTCTACTACATTCTTTCTGCACTCCACGGCGACATTCACGGCAGATCAATATGGGCTTACACCAAACACCCACTCTCTGATAATGACATTGCCGATACTCTTCCGTATCAATGATTTCTAATAAAGTCTATCACAAAATGAAAGCTTTGTCAAGAGAAAGGCGAGCGTTACATTGAGTATTTTCCACTAATACGCATTCCGCAAAATATTCTTACTCTTTTGGACGAAAAAACCGAGGTTCATATCATTACGAACCTCGGTTATTCAGACTGTTATTTCAGCCTCTTTTTAATTTATTTGCCTTCGCCGACTTTATCATAAATCTTCTGATACTCAACGAGAGCTTTTTCGATACTCTTCTGAGTAATCTTCTGTACTGCCTTTATCGTGGAAGCAACAGCGGATGTAGCAGGAGCTCCACCGAACACAGAAGCTGTACCCTTGCCCCAGCCGTATGTATCGACAGAATCATACAGACGAGAATTAAAGATGATATCGAGCATTTCAGCCGAGTCATCGTCACGGAGGTACTTAAAGGTAAGTGCCTTTTCGATATAAGCCTTATATGTTGTCTGATATGCAAGGCACGTGAAAGCCTCAAGGATCGTACATGTTCTCTCAGTATCTGTGCATGTCTGAGGAATAGCAATCGAGTTTGCCATGCCCATAGACATCAGAGATGCATAGTTCTCCTGATTCTTATCAGCCTTCGGAACAGGAACGATACCGAACTCGCAATCGAGATCACGGTACAGCTTACATCTGTTCATTCCCGTTACGTTAAAGAGAACTCTTTCGTTTGTCATAAGAGAGCCAAATCCATCGGTCCAAACGTCTTTATAGCCGTAGCCGCCCATTTTACCTGAAAGGATAGAATAATCAGCATTCAGAACGATATCATGAACATACTCATAGCTCGTTTTGAGTGAGTCTGTTTGCTCGGTCCATACATATACAGGTGTATCTGTCTCATCCTTTTCAGTTACATGAGAACCGCAACCTATCATAAGTGCACCGAGGTTGAACTGCTCACCGCAGTGACCGTATGTATCCTGGTCTGTCATTTCGCCGTCGCCGTTTGTATCGCCGGAAACAGCTTTGACCATTTCATACATTTTGTCAATCGTCCATTCACCCTCTTCGACCATGGAATAAATACCATTGTCATAATCCGGGCAAAGGTTATATTTATCGATCATGCCCTTGGTAAAGAATACGACCCATGTAGCATTCTTATCAACGAGCGTGAGAGAGCTAGTCGTAAAGTAAAGGTGATTCTGGATAGAAAGCTGTTTATTTGCGTTCGAATCCCACCACTTTTCATCGAGATTCAAAATATCCTTATAATCGTAAAGATCAAGGAACAGTCCCTCACCCGAGAGCGTAGCAGCACTCTGAAGCGGAACGCTGACAATATCAAAGTCATCAGCACCTGCCAAAATGGATGTACGTGCATACTCTGCTATATCAGCCTTTGACTGGTAGTTATAAGAGAGCTCAATATTCAGCTTCTCCTCAATGGTTTTGTCTCTTGTAAGAACTGCGTCATTTACGACATCGCCTTTCAGGCTTTCATCGTAGTACATTTCATATGCAGACCAGTGCGGACCCGAATCCGAACCCCATGAAAGGATCCTGAACTCATAACCGTCATAGTTTGCATCTGCAGGAAGATTTGCGGGCCAATCGTATGATTGAGTGGCGGTGCCGTCAGAAGGCTTATCGCCATTACCTGCCTTTTTGCCGCATCCGGCAAACACGCAAACGATCATCGCAACAACAAGAAACAATGCAACGATTTTCTTCATGTGTATTCTCCTTATAAGAACTAAAATTTGTACTATTATTATAAACTCTTTTGTATGAATTGTCAATCATAAAATCATTAATATTTTGTAATTTAGTGAAAAAAACAACCGCCACGGTAATCCGTAACGGTTGTTTATATTAAACTAAATTATTTCTTGAAGCAAGTCTTCTTGACAACTACTGCTGCGCCGAGAGCTGCAACTGCTGCTATAACAACAGATACGATCGGGTCAGCCGTCGCAGGAAGTCTGTTATTTCCGCCGTTATTGTTACCACCGCCAAACGAGTTGCTAGGACCGGTAGGATCGACATAACCGGTAGGATCGATAGGACCGGTAGGATCGATAGGACCGGTAGGATCGATGATAGGACCGGTAGGAGTGGTAGGCATGGTAGGATCAGTAGGATTATCCGGTACAGGAATCGTTTCATTGCTGAGAACAACATAATCAAAGTATGTAGATTCCCAGCATCCGCCGTATTCTGCATCATTCATAGCGTACGCATATGTTTCAGCAAATCTTCCGAGAGCCGAACCCTCGATACCTTCCTGAGAGTGAACCATGCATCCTATACCAAGCTCAGTACCCGCTGCGGATGAATCAAGCGGAATAGCATATTCTACAGCGTATATGGAGCCGTAATCTTTTGCAGCACCAGTGAAGCCGAGATTCCATGTATCCCAGTCACGTGAGCAAATGCCAGCGGCAGATATTCTGTACTGCGAAGGCGTACGGCCGGCGTTCGTCCAGTCAATGAAAAACTCAACGCAGTCATCATCCCATAAGTTTGCGGGCGCCTGCATGTCTAATGTGTGCTGACATTTATCCTTATCGGGGGCTTTGTGATTGCCCTCCTGCTTACCGCAGATAGAGCATATGGAATAGAAGTCACCGGCAGGAAATCTGTTTGCGTCTACGACCTCTACATAAACGTAAAGATTATTCTCATCAAAGACGAGATACGCATGACCATAAACATCACCGATCAGAGATCTGTCTTCACCCGTGGAATGGTCACGTGTTACTGCAATCTTAATTCCGTAATCGTATACCCAGTCCTTTTGACCGTCAATCGTCGGTGTGTGTGAATCAGGTACCTTCTTAAGGTTGCCGTAGCTCTCGCAAAGGGTGTTTGCGCTTGCTGATACGGCAGCGAGGGTTGCAACCATAATTATTGCAACGATTAAAGCAAAAATTCTCTTCATTTTCTCTCCTCCTAATTAAGAGAATAATTAATTATTTATGAATGGATAAACTCCATTTTCATACAAATGGTACAAATCGTCCATATATAGTATACTCTATGTGAGACAATTTGTCAATAGTTTTGAATTGTTTATTTCAGGAAATTAAAATATTCAAAATTATCTGTTTCAAAGAGGTCGTCATGTATCTCGTAAAGCGAGTACGGTGACTTCGGAAGCGGCTCTCTCTTAACCCATCTGCCGTTTGTGAAGTCAGGAATCGGAACAGGCATAGAGCCCATCGCAATCGACTGCTCAGACAGGCAGGAAACGACCATCATGCATACCGAATCGTATACGTCGATCGGAGGTGCCTCATGATTTCTGACACTTTCAAAGAATGCACGGAGAACGAGCGTATCCATACCGCCGTGTGCGTCCTGCACATCCATTTCCTTATATTTCTTCCACAGAGGATGATCATACTTTTCAATATAATCATTCATATCAGCCCAGGAGTGATCCTCGTTCATTCCGTCGAGGAAGAGATGGTTTCCATCCTCCATCCAGATACCGTTCGTACCCTGCACTCTGCCGCCGCGGGAATATGCTCTCGGAAGTGTGATATCGTGCGTGAGAACCATATTCTCACCGTTCGCACACTTGATAACGGTCGTTGTGATATCGCCGTTATTGATCTGCTTACCGTACATCGGGTGCTCCTTGCCGCCGTGCTTGCCGATGTAATCCACGAGGCCTCTTGCCTTAGTCGATGTAGCCGTAAGAGAAAGCATTCTGTTGCCGTGGTTGATACCGATATATGACATCATCGGGCCGAGCTCGTGGGTCGGATAAAGCTCGCCGTTTCTGCACATGGTGTGGTAGGAACGCTCCATGCCGCCTGCATAGTTATCAGCAAGGCCGCGCAGATCATGCTCATATCCGCCGCCGACGTAAACAACTTCGCCGAATACGCCTCTCTTTATCATATTTATCATAGCCATCTCGTATCTGCCGTAGCAGCAGTTCTCGAGTGCCATGCAATGCACGCCCGTACGCTCATGCGTTCTGACAAGATCCCAACACTGCTCTACGCTGGCGATCGGTCCGACCTCGAATGCCGCAGGAATACCTGCCTCCATAGCGTCCATAGCGATAACATAGTGTGCATTCCACGATGTGGGGATGAGCACACAGTCGATATCGTCACGCTCGAGGATCTCATGGTAATCGAGTGTACCGAAGATCTCTTTGCCGTACTTATCTTCGACGAGCTTCTTGCCCTTCTGCATACGGTCTTCAATCAAGTCACATACCGCACGAACTTCGATATCGTTCATGGCGAGGACGCCGTTCAGAACGCCATATCCGCGTCCGCCGAGGCCTATGTAACCTACTCCAAGTTTTTCCATAACTTCTGTGCCGCCATAACAATCAAAAGGCGGCTCCTCCTTGAAAAATATTGTTTATTTTTTTATTTTACCTATCACGGCATATTCGCCGAGACGGGATTTATTCGACATTATAAGCGGGAAACGGTTCTCAGGCTCCGCATCAAGATTCACGGGGTTCACTATCCTGAATTTAACCGTATACTCGCCCTGTGGCATATCATTCACATCGAAATCAAATGCCGTTTTACACATAGGAAGCAGTTTGCTTATCTGCGTTTTACTTACTTTTGAAAATACGGTTTTGCCGTTTTCATCATCGAGCGCGAGCTCAACGTCCCAATCGTAATATATCGGCGCTATACCGACATTTTTCACATAGCATGTTAACTTATTCTCTTCAAGTGCCGCATCGGTCACGGTGAAATCGTAGCCGAAGATCGACGCCGCATAGCGGAAGTTATCATACTGCTCTGTTCCCTTTTCGGGTACTCCTCCGCCGCCTCTCTGGAATCCGAGAGAGAACGACATATGAAAATGCGTCGTACAATGGATGAGCGCCGCAAGGCTCTCGCCCTCAAACATATTACCGAAATAATACTTACCCTCACGGTTTTTGAACGCCATAACGCCCGATATCTCTGCGCCCATCATCTGAGTCTGCCACCGCTCGTAAAGGTTCTTTTCTCTGATGAAGTCATCAAACTGATGAAGCTCATACCAGCCGCCCTCGCCTGCACCGTCCGCAATGGCACATTCGTCCATCATGGCGTCCCAGCCGGGTGTATGGTACTCCGCCGAATTGAAGACGAAGTTATCGTCATGGAAGCCGACGGGGTATTTATCTGTATCGCCCATAATGGGGTTTCTCGCCTGCAATTTTGTCTTTTTGAATGCTTTACAGTATGCGTCAACGATCTTCACCTGATTCTCACGCGTCATCGCAACGAGCGAACGGTGTTCACCCGAAACGCCGCAGAAATTCCACTCGCCGTATTCGCCGTAAAGACCGAGCTGTACGCATGCGATACGGGGATCGCCGTCATAATTCTCGCCGAGCTGTGCGATGAAGTCCATAAAATAATGAATGATATTCTCGTCGTTCCAGCAGGGATAGGTACGGTTTCCGTTAGCATACATATTGCCGTTTTTCTCTATTAAAGAGGTCAGTATCGGGTCAAACTTTGCACCGCCCTCACATGCGACCGGACGAAGCACCACCGTGCGTCCGGAGGCGGATATGCGGTTCAGCATATCTTCAATATAATCCTTCTGAAGAACGCCTTTATACGAGCCTTTACCGTCCTCCTCGAGTCGATAAAGATTATGGAAAAACGCACCGCAGTATACCATCGAATAATCATGCGGCTCGAAATTTCCGCCAAACAGACATACTCCTTTTAACGGCTGTGCGTCATATATTCTGTCATATTCAAGCGTTTCTTTAATAAATTCCATTCTTATTCCACCTTTCCGATTGTGAAATACTCACCGTGTACGCCTTCATTCGACAGAATAAGCGGAAAACGCTTTTCCTCGGCGCAAACAAGAGGATTCACTATTCTGAAACGGACATCGCCCTTTACATTACCTATATTATACACGAGCAAAAGTTCGTCGCCCGGCAGTATCTTTGTTATATCGGCGTCGCACGAAAAACTTTGATCTGCGACGGCAAGTTCCGTTTTCCAATTATAATAGATCGGAGCAATGCCTGCGTTTTTCAGGCGAACCGTAAGCTTGCCATCGTCATATGACGCTCCCGTGACGGTGAAATCATAGCCGCAGTCAAGGGCCGCACGCTTGAAATTATCATACTGCCCGCTGCCCGGTCTCGGTAAAGCGCCTCCGCCCCTATGCCAGCCGAGCGAGAAGGTAATATGAAAATGCTCAATATTATATTCAAGCGCCTTTAAGCATTCGCCCTCAAACATATTGCCGTAGATATTCGCGCCCGCCCTCGTTTTGAAGCCGAGGCAACCCGATATCTCCGCACCCATCATCTGGTCTTTCCAGTTATCCTGAAGGCCGTTCCCGTAAATGAAATCCTCAAACTGATGGAGCTGTGTATAGGCTACATACCCCTCGCCGAAAGTCTCGGAGCAAAGTCCCTGCATATTATCCCAGCCGGGGGTATGATAGTCGGCGGAATTAAATACAAAATTATCGTCATGATATCCTATGGGATAATTACGTGCATGACCGAAATTCGGATTACGGCTCTGCAGTTTTGTCTTTTTGAAGCATTTACAATACTGCGAAACGAGCTTTTCTATGGTCGAATTCGGCATACGGACAAGGTCAAAGTGCTTTGGCAGTACACTATTCAGATTCCATTCTCCGAATTCACCGTAAAGACCCATCTGTATACATGCGATACGGGGATCGCCGTCATAGCTCTCGGCAAATTTCTCTATAAAATCGAGAAAATACTTAACGATAATATCGGAATTCCAGTTCGGATATCTCCTGCCCGGACGGCTCTCATAGAGATCGCCGTTCTGTGCGAGCAAAGCGATAAAATTATCATCTAATTTGATATCGCCCTCGAAGGCCACCGGACGAAGCACTGCCGTGCGTCCGCTCTGCGCCACCCGGGAAAGAAGCTCCTCGATACGGTCATTCTGCAGAACGCCGGTATACTCTCCGTCGATTACCTCGATACGGTAAAGATTGTGAAAATAAGCGCCGCAATAGACCATGGAATAGTCCCTGTCTTCATACGCTCCGCCGAAGAGACATACGCCCTTTAACGGCTGAGTGGCGGCTGATTTTTTATAAACAAATTCACGCGGTGTGAAAACCGAAATCATGAGAAACCTCCGCTGATTCGTCAGTCGCTATAATTTTATAGTAATGCGAAACAAATGTCAATAGAATTAACGAAAAAAACAGACAAAAATCTCATAAAAAACACAAGATATTGTAATTACATAGAAAAAGCATACATATATATAAGCAGAAGAAAGGCGAAAGGACCGTGATACCGTGTCACAATTTTATGACGAGATAGACAGACGTGCTATCATGCTCGGCGAATACATATGTAACAAAGAGGCGACCGTGCGGTATGCCGCAGAAAAATTCGGAATAAGCAAATCGACCGTACACAAAGATGTGACACACCGCCTGCGCGAGATATCCCCTGCGCTTGCGAACGACGTCCGAGCGATTCTCGAAAAAAACAAAGCGGAACGGCATCTGCGCGGCGGTCAGGCAACAAAGGAAAAATATCTTACCATAAAAAAGCGCGATTCAGAATTTTAGACCATTTTAATGCCCATACTTATATTGATTTTTAAACATAAATAGTTTATAATATTAATATAAATCTGTAATTTATATCTTTTGGAGTCTAAAATGCAGGAAAACAACCTCGCCGCTTATTTATTTCACCAGGGCACGAATTATCATTCATATGAATACATGGGAGCGCACCGCGAAAACGGACGCATCATCTTTCGCGTGTGGGCGCCCGGCGCCGACGAGATATCCCTTGTCGGCGATTTCAACGGATGGGACGCTGAATCGCACCCGTTTAAAAGAATAACCGATATGGGCATTTGGGAGGCATACGTAGACGAGAGCGCTGTCCCGCATGACTGCAAATACAAGTTCATCGTAACACGAGACGGCGTATCTCACTACAAAGCCGACCCGTACGCCTTTTTCGGCGAGACGCTCGCCCACACAGCATCCATCATCCCGGAGCCCGATGTTTACGTATGGGCAGACGAAGCGTGGCTCGAGCACAGAAAGACCTTTTTGCACGACGATGAAAAGGGCATTTTCAGCGCACCTGTCAATATATACGAAATGCACTTAGGCTCCTGGCGGACACGTGACGGAAAAAGCAACACCGCAGGCGACGCATACCTGAATTACCGTGAAATAGCGCATCTGTTAGTCCCCTACTTAAAGAAAATGGGATATACTCACATCGAGTTTCTGCCCGTCGCCGAGCACCCGTTTGACGGCTCATGGGGATATCAGGTGTGCTCCTATTTTGCGCCCTCCTCCCGCTTCGGCAACCCAAACGATTTTAAGTATCTCATAGATACTCTGCACCGTGCAGGTATCGGCGTGATCCTCGACTGGGTTCCGGCGCATTTCCCGAAGGACGAGCATGGCTTATACGAGTTTGACGGCGCACCGCTCTACGAATACCAGGACCCGAACAGGATGGAGCACAAATCATGGGGCACACGCTGTTTCGACGTGGGAAGAAACGAGGTTCAATCCTTCCTTATATCGAATGCGGTATTCTGGCTCTCAGAATATCATATCGACGGACTGCGCACCGACGCTGTCGCCTCCATGCTTTATCTCGACTATGACAGACGTGACGGCGAATGGACGCCGAACTCCTACGGAGGCAACTACAACCTCGAGGCGATCGCTTTTTTCAAAAAGCTGAATACCGCCGTTTTCTCTGAATTTCCCGATATCATGATGATCGCTGAGGAATCCACGGCATATCCCATGGTGACGGCGCCCGTCGCAGTCGGCGGTCTCGGATTTAATTTCAAATGGAACATGGGCTGGGCAAACGATATGTTCGACTATATCTCTACCGATCCGTATTTCAGAAGCGGAAACCACGGCAAGCTCACCTTCCCCCTTGTATACGCTTTCAGCGAAAACTTTATCCTCCCCATCTCGCATGACGAGGTGGTACACGGAAAAAAGTCACTGATCGATAAAATGAACGTCCCGTATGAAGATAAATTCCCTGCAATGCGCTCATTTCTGACTTACATGATGACCACACCCGGAAAGAAGTTACTCTTTATGGGATGCGAATACGGTCAGTTCCGTGAGTGGGACTACGAAAACGAACTCGAGTGGTTTATGACGGATTTTGATAATCACGACTTATTACAATACTTCGTTGCAGAGTTAAATCACTTCTATATCGAAAATCCTCCGTTATGGGAAATCGACTTCTCGTGGAGCGGTTTCTCATGGATAAACGCCGAGGATAAGGATGCAAATGTCATCTCATATAAAAGAAAGGCGCTTGACGGAAGTGAGCTTATCGTTATCGTCAATTTCGCAAACAGCGCTCATCCCGGTTACCCCATACACACAGGGGGCGACTGCAAAGCGGTATTCTCGACTGAGGAAACACGCTTCGGCGGTGATGAAACGGAAAACAGGATATATAAAAATCAAAAAGGCAATATAAAGATCGACTTAAAGCCGCTCAGCGCGGTCATATTAAAACCACTACAAAAAAAGACATCAGGAAAGGAACACTAATGTACAAGAAAAAAGAATGCGTAGCGATGCTGCTGGCCGGCGGACAAGGCAGCCGCCTTTATGCGCTCACCGAAAAAACGGCAAAGCCTGCCGTCCCATTCGGCGGCAAGTACAGAATCATCGATTTCCCGTTATCAAACTGTATTAATTCTGGCATTGATACCGTCGGTGTACTGACGCAGTATCAGCCCCTCGTGCTGAACGAATACATCGGAAACGGCGAGGCATGGGATATGGACAGGGTCAACGGCGGCGTGACCGTTTTGCCGCCGTATCAGGCAAAGGAGGGCGCCGACTGGTACAAGGGTACCGCAAACGCAATCTACCAGAATCTGCGCTTTATCGACCGCTACGACCCGAAATATGTCATTATACTCTCGGGCGACCATATCTACAAAATGGACTACTCCAAAATGCTCGAATATCACAAAGCGAAAAAGGCAAGCTGTACCATCGCCGTCATCGACGTTCCGATCGAGGAGGCCTCACGTTTCGGCATTATGAGCGCAGAAAAGAACGGAAAGATATTCAAGTTTGAAGAAAAGCCGGCAAATCCGACAAGCACGAGCGCTTCTATGGGTATCTACATTTTCTCTGCGGACGTATTACGAAAATATCTGATCGATGATGAAAATAACAAAGACTCGAGCAACGATTTCGGCAAGGACATCATCCCTGCCATGCTCGCAGCAGACGAGAAGATGTACGCATATCCCTTTGACGGTTATTGGAAGGACGTCGGAACAATAAACAGTCTGTGGGAAGCAAATATGGATCTGCTCGGCGAAAAACCGAACTTTGATATCACGGACCGCTCATGGCGCATCTTCTTCCGTAACAATGCTTTAGCTCCTCAATTCATCGGCGAAAACGCACGAATAACAAACTCGATCATCTCCGAAGGATGCGAGATCCACGGAACGGTCGAAAACTCGGTGCTTTTCAGCGGCATAAAGGTTGAGGCGGGCGCTGTAATACGGGACTCTGTCATATTCCCGAATGTGACGGTTTCGAAAAACTCCACGGTGAGCTATTCCATAATAGATTCCGACACGGTCATAAAAAACGGATGCAAGATCGGCTCTGAAAAAGGCGGCGAGGACATCACCGTCATAGGAAGCGACCTCGTGATCAAAAGCAAGAGCGTTATAACAGCCGGCAGCATGGTAAACGCACTGAACGCAGACGGCAAGGAGGGCAAGTGATATGGCAACGGCAGCAGGCATAATCTTTTCAAATCTGCACGACAGAAACATACCTGAATTAACTCATCAAAGGACGATGGCGTCTGTGCCTTTTGCGTGCAGATACCGTCTGATCGACTTTGCTCTATCGAATATGGTAAATGCCGATATCACCAATATAAACGTAATAACGCACTACAATTATCACTCGCTCATGGATCACCTCGGAAGCGGTAAAGACTGGGATCTCGCACGCAGAAGCGGCGGTATCAAAATACTTCCGCCCTTTATCAATGCATACGCAAATCAATCAAACACCCTTTACAATTCCCGGCTCGAGGCGCTGCTCAGCGTCGGTCATTCCCTCAGATTCAGAGAGGAGTATGTGATCCTATCCGATTGTGATGCAATATGCAACATCGACTTAAACAAAATGCTCGACGATCACATAAAGCACGGTGCAGATATCACGATCGCCGTGAAAAAGGTCAACGCCGACACCTATGACTGCTCCTCTACGATAGTTTACAACACAGACGTAAAAGGAAACATCACGGGTCTTGAGTTATACAACCCGTCTCTTCGGGGCGAGCAGGACGTTTCCATGAACATCATGATAATGAGCTCGTCATTTTTGCAGGAGATACTGCTCGATGCAAGCGCACACAACTACACATCGTTCGCCCGCAATGTCTTGGCGGAAAACGTGGGTAAACGCAAATTCAGAGTATACCGTCACAAAGGCTTTTTCGCAAGCGTCGACTCCTTCAACGATTACTTTGCACTGAACCTCGAGCTTGCGGCAAATAAGAAGAGCCGTGACGAGCTTTTCGCGCAAAAGAACAGACCGATCTTAACAAAAGTCAGAAACTCGCCGCCGACCAAATATATTGCAGGCGCAGAGGTGAAAAACTCGCTGATCGCCGACGGATGCGTCATAGAAGGTTTAGTCGAAAACTCGATCCTCTTCCGCGGTGTCAAGGTGGGAAAAAATTCCGTTGTCAAAAACTCCATCCTCTTCCAGGATGTATTCACGGGGCAGAATGTATATCTTAACTGCGTCGTCGCAGACAAGAATGTCGCAATACGTGATACCTGCGTACTCTCAGGACACGAGACAATGCCCTTCTATATTGAAAAAGGAAAGATGATCTAAAAATGAAAAAAGTTCTATTTGTCGCCTCGGAGGCACTCCCCTTTGCATCGAGCGGCGGACTCGCAGACGTGATCGGCTCTCTGCCGAAGGCGCTCGTAAAGCAGGACTGCTACGCACGTGTCGTAATGCCGCTCTACTCCTCAATAAAGGATGAATACCGCTCAAACATGACATATCTCGGCAATATCTATGTCCGCCTCTCATGGCGCAATCAATACTGCGGCGTATTCATGTACGAGCTCGACTCTGTAAAATTCTACTTTATCGACAACGAATATTATTTCAAGCGTCAGATGCTCTACGGCAATTATGACGACGCCGAACGGTATGCCTTCTTCTGCAAAGCGGCACTTGAAATACTGCCGCTAATCGACTTCTTCCCCGACATACTGCACGCCCACGACTGGCAGGCGGCGCTCTCGGTGATCTATCTGAAGCTTCATTATAACAGCGACCCGAGATACAACCGAATAAAAGCAATGTTTACAATACACAATATCGAGTATCAGGGAATCTACGGCGACGATATCATGGGCGATGTCTTTGAGCTGAGCCCGTGGGAAAGAAAGATCGTTGACTGGAACGGGAATGTCAACCTGATGAAGGGCGCAATAGAATGCTGCGATATCCTATCGACAGTAAGTCCGAGGTACGCCGAGGAGATAACACACCCGGAATTCGCCCATTCACTCGACCCGATCATCCGTGACAAGGCATACAAAACGAGGGGGGTTCTCAACGGGATCGACACCGAATATTATAATCCGTCGAAGGATGCGTCGATATACAAAAACTACACATACCGCTCAAAAAAAGGCAAAGCGGAAAACAAGGCAGCGCTCCAGCGCTCCCTCAGTCTGCCCGAGTCCTCCGAGACGCCAGTCATCGCTATGATCACACGGCTGACATCGCACAAAGGACTCGACCTTGTCGTCAGAGTCATCGACGAGATACTGGACGATGATGTGCAGTTCATCCTTCTCGGCACGGGCGACTCGGATTACGAAGCGTTTTTCCGTGATCTCGAGGCACGCCGTCACGACAAGGTACGTTCCATCATAAAATACGACAAGGACCTCTCAAAGCAGATCTATGCCGGCTCTGATATTTTTCTCATGCCCTCAAAGAGCGAGCCGTGCGGTCTTGCACAAATGATCGCATCCGCTTATGGCACTGTACCCGTAGTACGGGAAGCCGGCGGTCTTTTTGACAGTATCAAAAGCTACAACGAATATACCGGCGAGGGCAACGGCTTTACATTCGCTGACTACAACGCCCACGATATGATGTTTACCGTGCGCCGTGCGCTCGGTTACTACCGTGACAAAGAATTCTGGCAGGAATTTGTGCGGCGGATTATGAGAATTGATTTTTCGTGGAAGGCATCTTCCGCTGAATATATTAAAATATACGAACAACTGTAAGGTGAACACATGGCAAAGGAAATGACAAAGGCACAATTCAAAGAAGCATTTATCTCAAAGCTATCGGGATATTACGGAGTATCTCCGAAGGAGGCAACTGAGGAGCAAGTATACAAATCGGTCATACTCACCGTAAAAGATCTGCTCATTAAAAAACGGGCAGTCTTTCACGAGGACAGAAAAAAGACCAATGCAAAGCGTGTCTACTATATGTGCATGGAATTTTTGGTCGGACGGAGTCTGAAAAACAATTTAAACAACCTCGGCATAGAGAGCGAGGTACGCTCTTGTCTTTCTGACATGGGATTTGACATCGACTCGGTCTATGAGCACGAGCCCGACCCGGGTCTCGGCAACGGGGGTCTCGGCAGGCTCGCCGCCTGCTATATGGACGCACTGACCACCCTCGACTATCCGGCGATGGGTCACTCGATCTGCTATGAATACGGTCTTTTCAAGCAAAAGATCATCGACGGCATGCAGGTGGAGCTGCCCGATATCTGGATGCCTGAGGGAGATGTGTGGCTCGTACCGAGAACCGACAAATCCGTCAACATCCGTTTCGGCGGCCATATCAGCGAATCCTGGGATGAGGGTCACTGCACCGTCTCTCACATAGACTATGACGAGGTCCAGGCAGTTCCCTACGACATGATGATAACAGGCGGAGACTCTCATGCCGTCAACATCCTGCGCTTATGGAAAGCAAAGGATGTAAAGAGCTTTAATATGGCGGCTTTCACGCAGGGGCAATACCTGCGTGCGGTCGAGGAGAATATAAACGCCGAGACTATCTCAAAGGTGCTTTATCCCTCGGATAATCACACAGAGGGAAAGCTGCTGCGCCTTTCACAGCAATACTTCCTCTGCTCTGCGGCGCTCCAAAGCATAATAGCAGACCATTTAGCAGGAAACGGCACGCTCTCGAACTTCGCTGACAAGGTATCCATTCACCTGAACGACACGCACCCTGCACTTTGCATCCCCGAGCTTATGAGAATACTGCTCGACACCTATTCCTATTCATGGGAGGATGCATGGAGCGTCTGTACCGGCGTTTTCTCATACACCAACCACACGGTCATGCCCGAGGCACTCGAGGTATGGAATGAAGACCTTTTCAGGCTGAAGTTACCGAGAATCTATCAGATCGTATGCGAGATAAACCGCAGGCTCTCGGCAGACCTCTGGAACCTCTATCCCGGCGATTGGGACAGGATATCACGCATGTCGATCGTATGCAACAATCAGATACGGATGGCAAATCTCTCTGTTGTTGGTTCATATAGAGTAAACGGCGTATCAAAGCTTCATTCGGATATTCTGACAAAGACGGTATTCCATGACTACTATGTCAAAGAGCCGTATAAATTCACGAATATCACAAACGGTATTGCGCACAGACGCTGGCTCTGCTATGCAAACCCCACGCTCGCTTCCCTGCTCGACGAGACGATCGGGCCCGAGTACAGAAAGAACGCATCCAAGCTTACGGATTTTGCTAAATTTATAGACGATGCCTCCGTGCTCGAACAGCTCGAGCTCATAAAGAAAACGAATAAAGAGCGCTTTGCCTCATATGTCCTCGACAAAACGGGCATAACGCTCGACCCGAGCTCGGTTTTCGATGTGCAGACAAAGCGTCTGCATGAATACAAGAGGCAGTTACTCAACGCGTTACAGATCATATCTCTTTACACAGCGCTAAAGGAGAATCCCGACCTTGATATCACGCCGCAGACCTATATATTCGGCGCTAAAGCCGCTCCGGGATACTATATGGCAAAGGAAATAATAAAGCTGATCAGCTTTATCTCTGCGGATATCGAAAAGAATCCCCGTATGCGTGAAAAGCTCCGTGTAGTATTCATGGAGGACTACAACGTCTCAATGGCCGAAATACTGATCCCTGCCGCCGACATCAGCGAGCAGATATCTCTCGCAGGAAAGGAAGCAAGCGGCACCGGAAACATGAAATTCATGATAAACGGTGCGCTGACCGTCGGCACGCTCGACGGAGCGAATGTCGAGATTCACGAGGCTGTGGGTGACGACAATATCTATATCTTCGGCCTTAAAACCGAGGAAGTGGACGATCTCTGGCGCAGAGGATATGTCTCAGCTGATTACTACAATGCAAGCGAGAGATTACGGCACGCCGTAGATACGCTCAATACAGGATTTGACGGCCACTCGTTTACTGATATGTTCACATATCTGCTGACAGGACACGGAGTAGCTGACCCGTATATGTGCCTCGCCGATTTCGACTCATACTGCCAGGCACACGACCGTGCGATCGACGATTATTCCGACAGAGAAAAGTGGAATAAAATGTCGCTTGTGAATATCGCAAAAGCAGGCATATTTGCTTCCGACCGTGCGATATCGGAATATGCCGAAAAAATATGGCAGCTCACAAAAGTCACGGGCGAGTAATGAAGATCTGCGAGAGTAAGGCTTATATCGCCGAAAACACTATACAAATAACGAAAAGCACAAAGGGAAACGATGTTTCCCTTTTCGGTGCGTTCAGGCGGAATGAAGATGTAACATTATCCGTAAGCGTCGACCCGAGAAGCGGCGCTTACGGCTTTTGCGCTGTCATGGTCGATGACGATACGAACGAAACGTCGCATATTCCTTTTTCATATGAATACGCCAAAGCAGGCGATACATATTCTATCAAATTGCCCACAGGCAAAGAGGCGTTATATTTTTATAAAATATCCTACCGTGACCTATCGGGAGAACACTTTATAAAAAACGAACTCGATGGCAGCGATACTTTTCAGCTCACGGTATACGATGACGGCTACGAGCCGCCAAAATGGCTGCACGGAGGCATCATATATCACATATTCGTCGACCGTTTTGCCAAAAGCGGAAAATACCCGCCCAAGGACTATGCCATCCTGTGCGACGATCCGGGCGCCATTCCGCAATACACCGCAAGGCGGGGAGAGCCGCTCGAAAACAACATGTTCTTCGGCGGAGACCTATACGGAATCACCGAAAATCTTGACTACATCAAGAGTCTCGGCGTAAACTGCATCTATCTGAGTCCGATTTTCGACGCCTATTCCAATCATAAGTACGACACCGGAAACTATATGGAGATCGACTCCATGTTCGGCGGAAAAGAGGCTTTTGACACGCTGATCCGTGCCGCAAAGCAGAGGGGGATCCACATCATCCTCGACGGTGTTTTCAATCACACGGGTGCAGACAGCCTGTACTTTAATAAATTCGGCAGATACGACAGCGTCGGCGCATATCATTCCGAGCACTCACCCTATGCCGACTGGTTTACATTTGAGCATAGCCGTGATAAATACAAATGCTGGTGGGGGATCGACATACTGCCGACCGTCAACAAAGAAAGCAAAAGTTTCCGTGAGTATATCTTCGGCGAGAGCGGCGTTGTACCGCATTATATAAAGGAAGGAATATCCGGCTGGCGGCTTGACGTCGCAGACGAGCTCCCGGACGAATTTTTAGAAAACATAACAAAGGCGGCAAAGCGGGAAAAAAGCGATGCGCTCATTATCGGAGAGGTATGGGAGGATGCGTCCAACAAGATCGCATATTCAAAACGCCGAAAATATTTACGGGGTCACGAGCTTGATTCGGTCATGAATTACCCGTGGAGAGGCGCCGTTATCAGCTTTGTGAAATACGGAGACGGAGAGGCATTCCGGCGTGCGATATTGAGTCTATACTCAAATTACCCGAAATGCATCTGCGACAACCTCATGAATTTCCTCGGCACACACGATACCGAAAGGATCCTTACCGTGTTAGGCGGCGATGAAGACATCGGCTATTCCGGCGATGAATTGGCGCACAAAAAAATGAACGCAGAACAGCTCATTATAGGAAGAAAGCGCCTCATGCTCGCATATACGCTGATCGCAACGCTTCCGGGCGTACCGTGCATTTTTTACGGTGATGAAGCCGGCTTACAAGGGTATCACGATCCGTTTAACCGACGTTTTTTCCCATGGGGTAACGAGGACGAAGAATTACTCGGTTTTTACCGCAAGATCGGAAAGATACGTACGAAAAACTCAGATTTTAAAGACAGCATCATCGAGTTTTTAAAAGTCAAGCACGACTTTGTATCATACCGACGCGGTTCTATCACCGTTTGCGTCAACCGCTCGGAGAAAGAATATATCCTTGACGAAAAAAGCAAATATTTTAATTTACTCACCGGTGAAATATCAAACGCAATCATCCCTCCCATGAGTTGTGGGATCTATAAGAATACAAACTGTTGATATTTTCAGGAAGATATTGTATAATAAAATAAAAATTTATATAAATTTGGGTAAAAAAGGAAAAGGAGAAATATTTAACCATGTATTTGTATATCGATCCCGGAACGGGAAGTATGCTGTTTACGATACTTATCAGCGTTATAGGAGCTGGAATCTATTCCCTGCGAATGATATTTATCAAGCTGCATTTCAAGCTGAGCGGAGGCAAAGCTCAGATAAGCGACAAAAAAACGCCGTTTGTCATTTTTTCCGACAATAAAAGGTATTGGTCCATCTTCGAGCCGATCTGCCGTGAACTTGACAAACGAGGAAAGGATGTATTATACATAACCGAATCCCCTGACGATCCTGCCCTTAGCAACCCTTACGAGCATATCAAGGCAGAGTGTATCGAAAATGAGAACAAGCTCTTTACACGCCTGAACTTTCTGAATGCGGCAATCGTTTTATCCACGACCCCGGGACTCGACGTCTACCAGTGGAAACGGTCACGCGATGTACAGTACTATGTGCACATACCTCATGCCGCAAGCGATATCACACTATACAGAATGTTCGGCATAGACTACTACGATGCGATCATGCTCTCGGGCGAATACCAGGCGGATGACATAAGAAATCTCGAAAAGCTGCGTTCCCTGCCCCCAAAAGAGCTCGTACAGGTAGGAATACCCTATATGGATGAAATGGCACTTCGTTTAGAAAAAAGCGGCCCTGCACCCGAGCATGAGCGCACGGTCCTGCTCGCACCTTCCTGGGGAAAGAGTGCTCTTTTCAGCAAATACGGCGGAAAGATCATCGATGTGCTTTTAAAGACAGGATATCACATCATCGTACGTCCCCACCCTCAGTCATTTATCTCCGAAAAGGAAATGATAGACAAGCTTATGAAGGCATATCCCGAAAGCAATCAACTCGAGTGGAACCGTGACCGTGACAATTTCGAGGTGCTCAGGCGCTCGGATATCCTCGTATCCGACTTTTCGGGCGTTATATTCGATTTCACACTCGTATATGACAAGCCGGTTATTTACACCGATCCGAAATTCGACCTCGATCCGTATGATGCGTGGTGGCTGAAAACTCCGCTTTTCACAACGAGGGCACTTCCCATGCTCGGATGTGAATTAAAGGACGAGAACATGGAATCCTTAAAGGAGCTCATCGACACCTGCATCACCGACCCCAAATATGCCCTCGGCCGCCGCACGGTCAAAGAGGAAACATGGGCGCATACCGGAGAAGGTGCAATACGTGCAACAGAATATTTACTAAAAAAATACGACGAATTGAGTAAAAAAGAAACGGAGAAATAAACATGTCTATATGGAACATGATAGAAACCCTGCTGATCGGTCCGCTGAAGCTGCTCTTTGAATTCATTTTTCAGATCTCAAGCAGATTTATTGATCATCCCGGCATATGCATTATTTTCTTAAGCCTGACAATGAATATCCTCGTCCTGCCTCTGTACAGGCGTGCCGATGCCATGCAGGAACAGTCAAGGGACGTTGAGGCTCGCCTGCACGACGGTGTGGCGCACATAAAAAAAGCCTTTTCCGGCGATGAAAAAATGATGATACTGCAAACATATTACAGGCAGAATCATTATAAGCCGACAGACGCTCTCAAGGGCTCTGTCTCTCTGCTTCTTGAAATACCATTTTTTATGGCGGCATATCAGTTCCTTTCCCATCTTGAGATACTGAAGGGCGTATCATTCGGTCCTATTACTGATTTAGGGCAGCCGGACGGTCTGCTCATCATAGGCGGTATCGCCATCAACCTGCTCCCGATATTGATGACGCTCATCAATGCCATATCGAGCGCTCTTTACCTGCGCGGTTTTCCCCTGAAAACCAAAATACAGTTATACGGAATGGCACTTTTCTTTCTCGTATTTCTTTATCAGTCACCGGCAGGTCTAGTCTTTTATTGGACGCTGAATAATATTTTTTCTCTCGTAAAAACGATTTTCTACAAGCTGAAGCATCCTAAAACCGTTATTGCTGTATTAACGTTCGCTATCGGATTCTGCACGACTGTATTCGCTTCGATATTCTATATATCGCCTACTCTCAAACAAAAGTTGTTCCTTATCGGTATCGGTGCTATTCTCATGATCATACCGATCGTCGCGACACTGATCTCCCGTATAGCCAAAAACAAAACGGCAAAAGAGGCACATCCGAACAAAAAAATATTTATTCTCGGATGTCTTTTCCTTACTGTGCTCGTCGGTGTACTTATCCCGTCAGCGCTGATCGCCTCATCGCCGCTTGAATTCGTCAGTCCGTCATACTTCCATCATCCGACATGGTATGTAGTCGACTCACTTCTCATGGCGGCAGGAACTTTCCTTATATGGCTGAGAGTATTCTATTGGCTCGCAAGTCCTGCGGGAAAGGTCGTCTTTGACAGGCTGATATGGGTCATATGCGGCATATTCTTAGTAAACTACATGTTCTTCGGCACCAATCTCGGCGTTATCACATCGTATCTGCAATTCGAGAGCGGATTGTTCTTCACCCTGAAACAGCAGGCGATAAACATCGGCGTGATTATAGCAGTCTCGGCGGTTATGTATCTGCTTGTATTCAAATTCAAAAAAGCGGCATCGTCTGTGTTGCTTATATCCGTTATCGCTTTCGGTGCGATGTCGTGCATAAACATAGCTAAGATCAACTCCTCCGTTACCGCTTTAGATACCAGTTACTCATCGAATAATCCTCATTTTTCACTAAGCAAAAAAGGCAAAAACGTCGTGGTGATCATGCTCGACCGTGCAATGGGCTCATACGTCCCGTATTTGTTTAACGAAAAGCCTGAACTGAAAGAAAAATTTGACGGATTCACATATTACTCAAATGTGATATCCTACGGTCTTTCTACAAACCAAGGAACGCCGGCTATGCTCGGCGGATATGAATATACCCCGGTCGAGATCAACAAGCGCGCAAACGAATCACTCGCCTCAAAGCAAAACGAGGCGCTCAAAGTATTGCCCGTCCTGTTTGCCAACAACGGATACAAGTCTACCGTATGCGATCCTGTATATGCAAACTACTCATGGGTGCCTGATCTATCTATCTTCGACGACTGCCCCGATGTAAACGCATATATTACAAAAGGTAAATTCACTGACAGCGATACACAAAAAGCAGCGATAGAGGAAAACCACCGAAATTTCTTCTGTTTCAGCCTGATGAAAACGATGCCGCTGTCATTACAGACAACATTATATGCCAACGGCACATACAACCACGCCGGATCATTATACGATGAAGCTTCCTCCTCGCAGATATACGAAGACGCACACAAAGCCGAGGGCATAAGAAAATCTTTTATCGATTCATACAATGCACTCAAAAACATGTCAAAAATGACACAGATATCTGACGACGATACCAATACATATCTTTTCTTCTCAAGTGACATGACACATGATATCATGCTTCTCACCGAGCCTGATTACCTGCCGTCAGAAACGGTAGACAACACGGCATACGACGCCGAACACACCAACAGATTCACTGTAAACGGCGTTACGCTCAAAATGGAAACTCAGGATCACTACTCCCACTATCAGTCAAATATGGCCGCTATGCTACTGCTCGCCGATTGGTTTGACTATTTACGCGAAAACGGAGTTTATGATAACACCAAGATAATTATCGTAGCCGATCACGGCCGTGACCTGAGGCAACTGGACGAGATGATGGCCGATACCAAGCAGGGCGAAGTAATAGACATGGAAATGTTCTATCCCCTGATGATGGTTAAAGACTTCGGCGCTACAGGATTCACAACATCAGATGAATACATGACGAACGCCGATGTACCGACGATCGCAACAAAAGACCTGATCGATTCACCTGTCAACCCCTTCACGGGCAAGCTCATTACCGACTCGGAAAAATATGCGCATGATCAGATCATCATATGGTCACACGATTGGGATACGTCCAAAAACAACGGAAATCAATTTTTACCATCAAAATGGATAAGCGCAAAAAGAAATATCTTTGACAAAGACAACTGGACGTTCTCATATAAGGTCACAATCCTTGACGAGAACAAACTGCCGTAAACAGTAAAACAGACGCTGATTTCATCAGCGTCTGTATATTTATGCGTAAAAATCATGAGAGCCAATCGACATAACATATGCGCAATTGTTGCTTACCCAATGACTCGTCGCAAGAGCATCATTTATGAAATACAGTGCACTTTGAGTGACTGTATAACCCTCGAGGCAGATCTTCGCCGCAACAACACTCTCAGCATTCGGCTCGTTATAAATTGTTCCGTTGGACGTCGGAGTGAACTGCACTCCGAATTTATTATCGAAAATAACATCCTTTATATTATTTGGAAAATCGGCACTTTTAACACGGTTCAAAACCACGTTACCTACTGCTATCTTCCCTCTTAACGGCTCAACGCCGCTCTCGGCATTGATTATCCTCGAAAGCCAATACAACTCGTCTTTATTATAAAACGAATCCGCATTTTTTATAAAACCTCCTCCCAACTCAACGTAAGCGGTTTTGGTCTTTGCGTCCCATTTAACAATACCGCCAAGCGCCTTTGCGAGAGTACGCAGGGGGATGAACATCTTGCCGTCCTTTATTATATTCGGACTGTCATTCCACAGGTATCTGCCGTTCGCTGTGATATATCTATCCCCTACCCGGCAGGATATCTCGAGCCCGTCTGCCGTGATAAACGCCGTACTAGTATTCTGATTCCAGCCGACATCATATCCGAACCTGGTCTGTAAGCAATTTCTCAGCGGAACATATGTCACACCGTCGATCAGCAGGCTATCATCATTATAAAATGTGACACCGTCAAAAACTATCTCAACGGCACATATACCCATCGCCGACAGGACAAGCACCGCAAACGTCAACAAACTCGCCGTAAGTACAATTATTTTTCTTTTCATGGTTTACCTCCTGTGTAAATATCGTAACATATACATTGAACGATATCAACCCTCAAATATTGGTATGGGAAGTATTCCCTGAAAAGTCAATTTTCAGTCAGTTAAATAACAAATTATTTCATTATTTACAAAAAATCCTTTTGTCGTGAGCGAAAACTGATCGCCATTGATCCTGCCGAGGCCCTCGTCTACGAGTTTTTGCACCTTAGTCCGGTCAAGAAGAGAAACCGGCACGCCCGATGACAGGCGAAGACCAAGCATTATACGCTCAAAATTATACGTTTTTTCATCTAATGCATCGATATCAGTCATCTCGCACTCACCGTGCAAATACCCTCCCAAATCACGTTCATAGCCGTATCTTTTACCGCCAAAAAAAGAATATGCAGCAGGACCGAAGCCGAGATATTCACCCATTTGCCAATATTTTAAATTATGACGGGACGCATATCCTCTTTTTGCAAAATTACTGATCTCATAATGCTCATAGCCTGAAAACGAGAGCTTATCTGTCATAAGCTCATACATGGCATACTGGGTATCTTCATCGGGCAGTAATACTCCGCTATCGTACATGGGCGTGCCCGGCTCAAGCTTTAAGCAATAGGATGATACGTGCTCAGGTGAAAGGGAGATGATGAAGTCGAGCGTCTCGGAGAGCGCCGCAACACTCTGCCCCGGAAGCGCATACATTACGTCTACGCTGACATTTTCAATACCGCAGGAACGCAAGGCGCAATAGGTATGATCAAAATCGGCATTTGTATGTATCCTGCCGATTTTTTTGAGTTCCTCCTCATTTCTCGTCTGCATACCGATGCTTATGCGGTTTACGCCGCATTCCGAATATGTATCTATTTTTCTTTGGTCTACCGTCGCAGGGTTTACCTCAACGGTAAATTCAGCGCCCTTCTCAATATAAAACGCATAATTCAGGGCTTTTGTTATCTCTGCAAAATCCGAGCAGGAAAGAAGCGAGGGAGTACCGCCGCCGAAATAAATCGTATCGACAGTATACTCCCCTGTATCCTCTGATCTTTCATATATATCCTCAATCAGCTGCTCAGCATATTGATGAGAGAGCTCCATATCGCTCACCGAGTAAAAATCGCAATATCCGCATTTTTTTATGCAAAACGGCACATGAAAATATAGACCGAGCTTATTCATCGAGCTTCAAGACCGCCATGAACGCTTCGGGCGTGACCTGCACACTGCCGAGCTGGCGCATCTTCTTCTTTCCTTCCTTCTGCTTCTCGAGCAGTTTTTTCTTTCGTGTTATATCGCCGCCATAGCATTTTGCGAGCACGTCCTTACGCAATGCTTTGACCGTCTCTCGTGCGATGACCTTACCGCCGATCGCCGCCTGTATCGGTATCTCAAAAAGCTGACGGGATATATTCTCTTTCAGCTTTTCAGCGATCTTTCTTGCCCTGCCGTACGCCTTATCCTTATGAACGATGAAGGACAGCGCATCGACGAGGTCAGCGTTCAACAATATATCGAGTTTGACGAGATCGCTTTTTACATAATCTGACATTTCATAGTCAAATGACGCATAGCCCTTACTGCGGCTCTTGAGCGCATCAAAGAAATCATATATTATTTCGTTCAGCGGTAAAATATACGAGAGCTCAGCACGGTTTGAATCAATATATTTCATATCCAGATATGTTCCGCGCCTGTCCTGACAAAGCTCCATGATACTGCCGACATATTCCGAGGGTGAAATAATGCTCGCACGAACGACAGGCTCATATGATACTGCGATCTCATCCTGCGGAGGATAATTCGTCGGGTTATCGATATATACCGTCTCACCGTTGGTCTTATCGATCTTATAAATAACGCTCGGAGCGGTAGTGATAAGGTCAAGGTTAAATTCCCTCTCGAGACGTTCCTCGATTATTTCCATATGCAAAAGTCCCAAAAATCCGCATCTGAAACCGAAACCGAGCGCAGCGGACGTCTCCGCCTCAAAAGAAAGCGCTGCGTCGTTTAACTGTAATTTCTCAAGTGCGTCGCGAAGATCTCCGTATCTGGCGCCGTCTGCCGGATAAATACCCGAATAGACCATAGGCAGAGCCTTCTTAAATCCCGGCAGAGCCTCGTCGCACGGAGCGTCAGCACACGTTACGGTATCGCCGACACGAGTATCAGAAACGCTCTTGATGGAAGCGGTGATATAACCGACATCGCCGGCAGACAGACCGTCCGATTCGGCAAGGCCGAAAGCATTCATATAACCCACGCTGACGACCTCAAACTGCGCTCCGGTATTCATCATACGAATCGTGTCTCCCGCCTTCACCTGTCCGTCAAAAACACGGACATATACGACGACGCCGAGATAGGAATCGTAATAGGAATCAAAAATCAGAGCCTTTAACGGTTTATTTTCGTCTCCCGAAGGTGACGGAATGTCAGAGACTATCTTATCAAAAACCTGATCGATATTGAGTCCTGCCTTTGCAGAGACCGCAGGGGCATCCTGCGCCGGGATACCGATAATATCCTCTATCTCGTTTTTGACTCCGTCAATATCAGCAGACGGAAGGTCGATCTTATTGATTACCGGTATGATCTCGAGGTTATTGTCGACCGCCAGGTATGCATTCGCCAGTGTCTGTGCCTCAATGCCCTGCGTCGCATCAACGATCAGCAGCGCACCCTCGCACGCCTGGAGCGAACGGGAAACCTCATAGTTAAAGTCGACATGGCCGGGGGTGTCGATAAGATTCAGGATATATTCCACGCCGTCCGGCGCTTTATAGTCGAGCCGTACTGCCCGGGCCTTTATAGTGATACCCCTCTCTCTTTCGAGCTCCATATTGTCGAGCAGTTGGTTCTCCATCTCGCGGTCAGATACCGTCTTGGTATATTCGAGCAGTCTGTCCGCAAGGGTAGATTTACCATGATCAATATGTGCTATGATGGAAAAATTCCTTATATTTTTATTGTTTATCATCTGATGTTTTATCCGGATTTTTATCGTCTTGTGTTTTATCGGGCTTTTTGCCGAGGCTGACAGTGAGGGTTATCTCAGTTCCCTCCTGAACCTCTGTATTAGCAGGAACGCTTTGAGTGATGATCTTACCTATCTCAATATCGTCCGAATACTCTTCAGTTTCTTTCGTTGCTATCAGTCCGCTCTTTTTGATGTCAGCGACTGCCTCTGCAAGAGACCATTTTGTATAATCCGGTACGGTGACCATCTTCTTTTCAGCGCCGATGCTCACAGTAAGAGATATCTTATCGCCCTTTTTCACCGTCGTTCCTGCCGGCGGATCTGTCGATATTACCCTTCCGCTCGGGATATTGTCATCATATTTCGTAGTAACTGCATTTGCATCGACAAACAATCCGAGAGACCGAATGGCGGTTATCACCTCCGCTTTATCTCTGTTGGCATAATTCTCGAGCACTATTTTTTCTACTCCCATGCTGACCTTTAATGTCAGCTCACAGAACTGCTTACCGTCTATGACCTTTTTCTTCACGCCTCCTTCGGGCGACTGACCGACTATGGTATTTTCCTCATCATCGGAATTTACATATTCTACGGTTATCCTGTAATTCTTACTTTCAAGGCCGGTCTTCAGCTCATCCGAATATTTCTCGCCGACGAGCGTTTCCACGGTGATAGAGTACGGCTGATTTGAATCGTCATTCATCATCCTGACAAAAATAGTCACCGTCGTTATTCCGACGACGAGAATAAATGCACACATAACGCCGAGAATGATCGGAAACATTGATCGCTGTACTCTCTGCTGTGCGGCAGTATGACTTTTTTTCAGTGACATATCTAATTTTGTTATCTCTCCTTGTTTTTTCTTTGTTTTAAATACATGCTCCGGATTTTTCTTTATCCTTTCAATAAGGCGCAGCATCTGGGATGCGCTCTGTATACGCTTATCAGGTTGCTTTTCCATTGCGCCCATAATTATCTGCTCGAGACCGCTCGGGATAGATGAGACGATCTCCGTCGGCCGCTTGGGCTGATCCTTTACATGCATCAGGGCGACCGAAACGGGCGAATCTGCCACAAAAGGCAACTTTCCCGTACACATCTCATACATCATTACTCCGAGAGAATAGATATCGCTGCGCCTGTCGACCTTCTTGCCGCTTGCCTGCTCGGGACTGATATAATATACCGTTCCGATCGCTTTATTCGTCATAGTGACAGTTTCAGCATTGGGCAGCTTCGCTATACCAAAGTCCGTTACCTTTATGACTCCGTTTTTGAGCAGCATAATATTCTGCGGTTTGATATCACGGTGTACGATCCCCTTAGAATGTGCATGCTCGAGGGCGAGAAGTATCTGCTCTGTATACTGCAGCATCTCTCTCATGCCGAGCGTGCCTTTTTTATTCAAATAGTTTTTAAGCGTGATACCTTCAACACGCTCCATCACTATGTATTTTCTGTTTTCTCTTACGGAAACATCGTAGATCTTCACTATATTCGGATGCGAAAGCATAGCTACCGCTTTACTCTCGTTAATAAAGCGCTTGACCGACTGTGTATCGTGAGATATCTCCTCCTTGAGCATCTTTAAGGCTACCATACGCTTCATCACGGCATCGTACGCCTCAAAAACCACAGCCATACCGCCGATACCTATGATACGCTCTATTTTATATCTATTATCGAAAACCTCGCCTATATAATTCTCATACATAATCAAAACCTCAATCCCTATGCTCGTGCAAATACAAAGCTACGGTTATATTATCTCCGCCGCCGTTCTCGTTTGCCATATCTACGAGCTTACCGCACACGCGCTCTACATCATCGCTTTTGCTTATATTACTCTCGTAATCAAACGAAAGGACCGTTTCTTTTATCAACTCTTCATCCACATAATTCGTGAGCCCGTCGGAGCATAAGAGCAAAAACGCATTATCGCCGAATTCCACGCGGAAAATATCCGGCTCAACGTTTTCTTCAATACCAATGGCCTTCATGATGATGTTTTTATTAACGTTATTTCTCGCCTCTTCCTCGGTAAGCTCTCCTATATCAACGAGGTATTGAACATACGAATGGTCGTGCGTGATCTTGTCTATGACATTGCCGAAAACCAGGTACGCTCTGCTGTCGCCGACATTAATGACAAATGCGGTATTATCGACTACAAGTGCAGCGACAAGCGTTGTCCCCATGCCGGAGAGCTCGTCATTCTTTTGCGACTCCAGATATACCATACGGTTTGCCGCCTGCGCGCTTTTTATCAGTATGACCTCCGCCGAATCCGGAGTCAAGGTGCACTTATTATTCTCCGTCTGCTTAAGGATACACGCTCTGACTTTATCAAGAAATGCATCGGAAGCAATGGAACTTGCGATATTACCACCGTTCGCTCCGCCCATGCCGTCGCACACCAAAAAGACGAAGACATTATCACATATCTTCTCTTCCCTGAAGCTGTCCTGATTGACGCTCCTTTTCTTACCGATATCGGATTTGCCGTAAAAATACATTTATCATCCCTCGTTTAATCTAAGTTGACCGCAAGATGCGTTGATATCCGGGCCAAGCTTTCTTCTTACAGTTGCATTGATCCCATGCGAATTCAGTCTCTCGCAAAAGTCTCTGACACCGTCACGGGAAACCGCACGCATACCGCGCTCCTTTACCTCGTTTACGGATATGATATTGACATGAAGCGGTGTGCTCTTACCCATATACTTTTTCAAAAGCGCCGCAAGAGCCACTGCCACCTCGGGAGTATCATTCTCACCGTGTATCAGCGTGAATTCAAACGAAATGCGCCTGCCGTTTTTTTTGAAATAATCCGAGCAAGCCGTCAGCAGCTCGCCGATACAATATTTTCTGTTGATCGGCATAATGCGCGAACGCATCTCATCATCCGTAAAGTGAAGAGAGACGGATAACGTGATCGGAAAATCGTATTCAGCAAGTTTCTTTATACCGTCAACGACACCGCAGGTCGAAAGCGATATATGCCTATATCCTATGCACAGACCGTCAGGGGAATTCACAAGACGCAGAAACTTTATTACGTTTTCAAAATTATCGAGCGGCTCGCCGATCCCCATCATCACTACGTTGGATATGCGAATACCGAGATCCTTTTGCGCCATGATGATCTGCCCGAGTATTTCGGACGGCTCGAGATTTCTTATCAGACCGCCGAGGGTTGATGCGCAAAAACCGCATCCCATGCGGCATCCCGCCTGACTCGACACGCATATGGAATATCCGTGCTCGTATTTCATCACGACGCTCTCTATGGTCTGCGCATCGATCAGCCGAAATAAATACTTTACCGTACCGTCAATTTCAGATACGAGCTTTTTCTGTATCTGCGGCAGTCTGAGCGGGCATTTCTCGGACAAAAGCGAGCGAACAGATAGCGGAATATTGGTCATTTCATCATATGACGCCCCCTTATATATCCACGAATACACCTGACGTGCACGAAAAGCCGGCAACGAAAGCTCGGAAAAATATGATACGAGCTCATTTTGTGTCATTGATAAAATATCTATTCCGTACTCCATACCACTCTACCATAAAAATAATCAAAATATATTATATCATACTATTATTCAAAATGCAACGAAAAAGAGAGGCAAAAAAGAGACAAAAGCTTATTTGCTTTTGTGTCTTTTGGGGACAGAAAGTATAGATTGTCATCAAGAATAATGTCGTTGCGATCTTTCCTACTGATTCAAGACCAATAGTAGCTCTGAGTCCGATAGCAAATCCCAGCCAAAACCTACATGGTCTCACTCAACATACTCTGCCGCTACCGCTTCCATATGTTTTGTGTCGGGATCATATTGCAAAGTTGTTACGATATAGCCATAATTTGTCGGTCCGTGCACATTCAAATACTGCATATACTTAATCTGTATTGTCTCTGTGTTTTTTTCAACGACAGCACGTGCCTCCCAGAATGAAAAACACAAAGGCTCGCTTTCTTTCATAATCCCGCTCTCGTCAAATAAAGAATCGTCAAATACCAATCCCTAGGTATGCTATTTTTTTGTTCATTATAATCACCTATTCATATTTAAAAAATCGCACCGCAATGATAAAAAGAGCCGGATAAAGAGCAACCAATGTCACACTCTCTATCCGGCATAGAAACCATCCTTTCAGGCGAGCATAGCTCTCTGATTTACGAATTATTTTTGAGAAATAACATCTCGGAATATGCGACTGTCAGACCGGAAATACAATCCGTAATAGAATTGACGATAAGCAATATGCCGAGCACGATATGCATATTCTCTTTCGTCAGAGGCTGCATGAGCAAGAGGCAAAAAGCTGCCACGATCGAAGCTATACCAAATACAAAAGAGATTACACATAAAACATTTCTGTTATACGACATGACGATACCGTCATATATCTTCATGAGTCCGCACATGCCAAAGGCAGCGATCGCCGCAAACTTTATTAACCCCGAACTATACAACATCAGCACGGAAGGAACGATATATAGGGCAAAAGTAAGATACCGGAAGGTGTAAATGCCTGTATTTATACACAGCACAATACCGTTTACAAGTATCACCAGACCGCATATGAGCATTGCTACGGAAAGAATAGTAGCAGGTGCATCAAGGAACTTATTCCCGATAACAAGCAGCAATATTCCCTCTACCATACACATCAATGAAAAGAAAAAGAAATATGTATTTCGTCTGAAATATAAATCTAATAACATCATTCTTATATTTCTTTAATATATTCGATAATAACATCCTCTTTCGGCCGATCGGACGCATCGGTTACGACAGAGGCGACGGCATCGACTACTTCTATACCATCGGTAACATAACCGAATGCAGCATACTGACCGTCAAGCCATGAGCAATCCGCCTGGCATATAAAAAACTGAGACGATGCAGAATCATACATCATGCTGCGCGCCATGGAGAGAACACCCTTCTCATGCTTTATCGGATTATCAAAGCCGTTTGCGGCGAACTCACCCTTCACATTCTTATCAGAGCCGCCGGTGCCGTTTCCGAGAGGATCGCCGCCCTGAATCATAAACCCTTCGATCACACGGTGAAAAATCAATCCGTTATAAAAGCCTTCGTTTACAAGCTCCAGAAAGTTAGCAACGGTCTCAGGTGCTGCCTCGGGATAAAGCTCCGCCTTCATAACACCGAAATCCTTAATTTTTATTTCTATCATGTTATATCCACCTCGTATAATATCTTTTTATAAATTAATAATATCAAATTTTAAGTGATATTTCAATAGTAATACAAAAATATTTTTAATAAAGCATGGCAAATCCATAATCATAGCAAAAAAATGTCGTTTTACACTTGACATAAATGCCGAAGTGTGATATAATCCATACTTGCAACTGGGTGTGGCGCAGTTGGTAGCGCGCTACCTTGGGGTGGTAGAGGCCGCTGGTTCAAGTCCAGTCACTCAGACCAAAAAGAAAAAGTCGCTTAGGCGGCTTTTTTTGTACTCCTCACTCTTCTCCAGAAAAATCAAACGATTTTTAAAAAAATTATCCGGGTTAACTTACGATATTTATTATATGTTATTGACTCACTGAAAGACACATGTTATAATTATTCAGTAATCAAATCAGGGAGAAAAACAATGTCAATCGAGAAAGTAAAGGACTTTTTCGCCGAGCATGCAATGGCGGACAGAATAAAAGAATTTGATGTATCAAGCGCAACGGTCGAGCTGGCGGCTCAGGCGCTCGGTTGCGAGCCGAGCAGGATCGCAAAATCGCTCACGTTCCTATCGGATGAAGGCGCTATTATGGTAGTGGCGGCAGGCGACGTCAAAATCGATAATCATAAATACAAGGAACAGTTCGCCATCAAGGCAAAAATGCTGTCGCCCGACGAAGTCATCAGCATGGTAGGTCATGCAGTCGGCGGTGTATGCCCTTTTGCGATAAATGACGGGGTAAAAGTATATCTCGATGAATCGCTGAAAAGATTCGACACGGTATTCCCTGCCTGCGGCAGCAGTAACAGCGCAATAGAGCTCACCCTTGAAGAGCTCGAAAAATACGCTCGCCCCATTGCGTGGGTCGATGTATGTAAAATAAGAGAACAGTAATCAGACTGAAAACAAAGTCTACAGACAAATAGTGATATAATAAGTTTTAATTTGTAAGTTTGCAAGAAACAGTCCCTCAGTCAGCTTCGCTTACACAGAGGAGCCGGGAGGTGCGAACAATTTATTCGCTTTATTACAGAGATTTCATTACTTCTTGATTCTGCATTCCGGTAGAGGATGAAAAACAACGGGCGTAAAGACCGAATTTATCTTACCGCATCTTTCCGCGGTATTTTATGTATTTTTATGCAATAGCTTTAAAGCGTTTTTGTAAAACATTTTTTCAAGAGCATCGTCATTATAGCCGAATGAATGAAACAACTCGACAAAATGTTTTTGGTCGGCCCACGGTGTGTCCGTGGCAAACAGGATCCTATCATATCCGTGCGCCGCTATGACTTGCTTTGCTTTTTCGGGATATCGGTCGAGTACAACTGCGGTATCCATATATACATTTCTGCCGGCAATCAGCCTGATGACATCATCCGGCATATCACAACTGCCGAGATGAGCGAGGACAAGTTTATTATCAATAATACCGTCTAATTTATCAAGGACATTCACAATCCGATCGGGCGTGCAATGAATATCATCGGGGTATCCCACGTCAAGTCCGGCATGGGTCACCGTTATCAGGTCTCTTTCTGCCGCAGCTCGCATTAGGTTGATATATCGCTCATCATCAAAATACACACCTTGATAATCGGGATGTATCTTGATTCCAAAAAGACCCGATGCTTTTATATCATCAAGTATCTCATCGATATTTTCACAATCGGGGTGTATCGCACCGGCATATAGGATGCCGTCGTGTCCGTTCAGCTCGGATGCCAGACGGTTGATTGATTCAACCTGACGGGGTGCGGTCGCAACGGGCAGTATGACAGAATAATCTATCCCTGCCTTTCTCATTGATTCTTTCAGAGACGAGAGCGTCCCTTCCCGATACGGCGGGATGCCGCCCTTCTCTGCTAAATAAGATATCGTCTTCTCCGCTATCTTATCGGGAAAAGTATGTGTGTGAAAGTCGATAATCATTTAAAGAGCCCTCCTGTAACATCATTATAATATATAATTTCGTTTTTTAAAAGATAAATTCGTTAAAAATAAAAGAAAGGTGCGGTTTTTACCGCAGAAGAATCCATGACAATCGTAGATCTACTCGAAAAAAACAGCTGTGAGCTAAAGGACGAGATAGCTTTAGTGGAAATAAATCCCGAACTCGAGGACAACAGGCGTCTCACATGGCGTGAATACGACCTCGTGCAGCCGACTGCCAGAACCAGCTACCGCAGGGAGATAACCTGGGGCGTCTTCAATGAAAAGGCAAACCGCTTTGCCCATGCGCTCATGGACAGAGGCATCGGAAAAGGCGACAAGGTCGCAATACTCCTCATGAACTGTCTCGAATGGTTGCCGATCTATTTCGGCGTGCTCAAAACAGGTGCGATGGCAGTTCCGCTTAACTTCCGATATGCGTCCGACGAGATAAAATACTGTCTCGATCTCGCCGAGGCTGATATGCTTGTCTTCGGGCCTGAATTTATCGGCAGAGTCGAGGAAATAGCCGATGATATCAGCACGAACAGATTACTTTTATATGTAGGCGATGCATGCCCCTCTTTTGCAGAGAGCTACATCCATCTCACAGCCGACTGCCGCAGTGACAATCCCAATATACCTCTTACGGAGGATGATTTTGCGGCGATATACTTCTCATCCGGCACGACAGGATTTCCGAAAGCGATCTTACATAAACACAGAGCGCTGATCCACTCCTGCAGAGTCGAGCAGAATCATCACTCACAATCCCACGACGATGTCTTTCTATGCATACCTCCGCTCTATCACACGGGCGCAAAAATGCATTGGTTCGGCTCTCTTATCAGCGGCTCAAAGGCTGTCCTGCTCAAAGGAACAAAGCCGGAATTTATCCTCGAGGCGGCATCAAAGGAAAAATGTTCCATCGTATGGCTGCTCGTGCCGTGGGCACAGGATATACTCAATGCACTCGACAGCGGAAAACTGAAGCTTGCGGACTACGACCTGTCAAATTGGCGTTTAATGCACATCGGTGCACAGCCGGTACCGCAGAGTCTTATTAAACATTGGCTCGACTACTTCCCGAGCCATCAGTACGACACAAACTACGGACTGTCCGAATCGATCGGCCCCGGCGCTGTGCACCTGGGCGTGGAAAATATGCACAAGGTCGGTGCGATCGGAATTGCAGGTTACGGATGGCAGATAAAAATCGTAGACGACAAAGGAAACGAGGTCACGGGACAGGACGTCGGCGAGCTCTGCTTAAAGGGCGACGGCGTCATGGAGTGCTACTACAACGACCCCGAGGCCACCGCAAAAACACTGAAAGACGGATGGCTCTATACCGGCGACATGGCGATGAGGGATGAGGACGGATTCGTCTTCCTCGTCGACAGAAAGAAAGACGTCATCATCACCGGCGGCGAAAACCTCTACCCCGTACAGATAGAGGACTTCATCCGTGGATTCGGCAAGGTGCACGACATCGCCGTGATCGGCCTTCCTGATGAGCGTCTCGGCGAGATCGCCGCTGCTATCATCCAGATAAAAGAAGGTATGACCTGCACCGAAGAGGAGATCGAGGAATTCTGCAAAGGCTTACCGAGGTACAAGCGCCCCCGCAAGATCATCTTTGCAGACGTGCCGAGAAATCCGACGGGCAAGATCGAGAAGCCGAAGCTCCGTGAAATGTACGGTGCGGCGAACCTCGTGCTCAATCAAAATAAGGGATAAAATTTCTTCATAAAGAAGATTAAATAAAAGGAGTTTTCAAACATGACATCAACAATGATCATCTCACTATGCCTCATCGTGTGCTTCTTTGCACTGATGATATGCATAGGCATCCGTTCGAGGAAGCACGCACAGGACGTAAACGGCTTTGTCCTCGGCTCACGTTCGGTAGGACCGTGGCTCAGCGCATTCGCTTTCGGCACATCCTACTTTTCCGCAGTTATTTTTGTCGGATATGCAGGCCAGTTCGGCTGGAATTTCGGACTTGCCTCCACGTGGATCGGACTCGGTAACGCATTTATCGGTTCTCTGCTCGCATGGAGCATCCTCGGCAGAAGAACGAGGATCATGACCCAGCACCTTTCGAGCAAGACCATGCCTGATTTCTTCGGCGCACGCTTTAACTCAAAGGGACTCAAGGTAGCGGCATCTGTTATCACGTTCGTCTTCCTTATTCCCTACACCGCATCTCTTTACAACGGTCTTTCGAGACTCTTCGCTATGGCATTTGACGGAATCGACTACTCTGTATGCGTTATTATCATGGCGCTTCTGACAGGCATTTACGTTATCGTCGGCGGTTATATGGCGACGGCGATCAACGATTTTATTCAGGGTATTATCATGCTCGTAGGTATCGTACTCGTTATCGGCTCTGTTCTCGCAAATAACGGCGGTCTCATAGAGGCAACGAAAACACTCGCTGCAGAAACAGGCGACGCAGGCTGGCAGGGCGCATATACCTCCTTCCTCGGGCCGAACCCCGTATTCCTTCTTTTCGTTGTACTTCTCACATCACTCGGCACATGGGGTCTGCCCCAGATGGTAGGCAAATTCTATGCCATCAAGAATGAGGACGCTATCAAGAAAGGCACTGTTATTTCAACATTATTTGCGATCATCGTCGCAGGTGGCTGTTACTTCCTCGGAGGCTGGGGACGTCTCTACGATATCGACGTAAAAGCAGAAGGCTTTGACGCTGTCATCCCGAGAATGCTCGAGACCCTTTCACCTATCGTTATCGGTATCGTGATCGTGCTCGTGCTCTCTGCTTCCATGTCAACGCTTTCCTCGCTCGTTCTCACCAGCGGATCTACCATTACTCTTGACTTTATCGAGCCGCTCACCAAAAAAGAAATGAGCGAAAAGAAAAAAATGTTTGTTATGCGTTCGTTTATCGTCGTATTCATCATCATCTCCGCTGTGATCGCCATCTATCAGGCAAAGAGCAAGAATATGTACATCGCGCAGATGATGGGCGTTTCGTGGGGTGCTCTCGCAGGTGCATTCCTCGCTCCCTTCCTCTACGGCCTGTATTTCAGGAAAACGACAAAGGCCGCTGTCATCGTATCCTTTATTTACGGTGTCGGACTCGAGATCATACAGCTCCTCGTTTCGCTTAATATTATTACCGTCAAAGGGATACCGTTTATCGGGTTCGTATTTACGAATTCGCTCTACTCCGGCGTATTTGCAATGGTCGGCGGACTTATCTTAGTTCCCATCATTAGCTTTATTACCGCAAAGAGCGCTCCGCAGAATGTCGATGAGATATTTGAGTGCTACAACGACACAAAGGTCGTCGGTGTAACAGACAGCTTGGGTAAATAAAAAACGATTACGCGGGCGTGTTTGACGCTCGCGTAAATATTTTACATGGAAAGGATTATTTAATTTTGAAAAAACTGATGCTTGGAAATGAAGCCATCGCCCGTGGTCTCTATGAAGCAGGGGTCAAGATAGTTTCAAGTTATCCCGGTACTCCCTCGACAGAGATAACGGAGTATGCGGCAAAATACGATGAAATATATTGCGAATGGGCGCCGAACGAAAAGGTCGCAACAGAAGTCGCTTTCGGCGCTTCCCTGCGAGGCGCACGCAGTGCATGTGCTATGAAGCATGTCGGCCTCAATGTCGCCGCCGACCCGCTCTTTACGCTTTCCTATACCGGCGTGACCGGAGGTATGGTCATATTCGTAGCGGACGACCCTGCGATGCACTCCTCACAGAATGAGCAGGACTCGAGGCATTATGCCATAGCCGCAAAGATTCCTATGCTCGAGCCTGCAGACTCTTCTGAGGCAAAAGAATTCGTCAAAGAGGCATACAGAATATCCGAGGAGTACGATACACCCGTTCTTTTCCGTATGTGCACAAGGATCGCGCACTCGCAAGGCACGGTCGAACTGTCTGAGCGCACAGAAAAAGAGCTTCCCGTATATGAAAAAAATGCGCAAAAATACATCATGTCGCCTGCAAATGCCATCAAGCGCCATCCTTTTGTCGAAGAAAGGACAAAAAAGCTCGCAGAGCTCGGCGAGGTAACGCACCTCAACCGCATTGAATCCGGCGGAAAGGAAATGGGCATCATCTGCTCGGGCACGTGCTATCAATATGTCAAGGAGGTTTTCGGCAACAGCGTTTCGGTACTGAAATTAGGTCTTGTCAATCCTCTGCCCGAAAAGCTCATCCGGGATTTTGCAGCCAGCGTCGATCAGCTCTATGTCATAGAGGAGCTTGACGCAGTTATAGAGACACATCTGAACACCCTCGGAATTCCCTGCACGGGAAAGGATATGTTCCCCCCGATCGGCGAATTCAGTCAGGCCACGATACGCAAGGCATTTGGCATGGAAGAGCCTGAGTCCGTAACGGCAGACAGTCCCATCCCCGTCCGTCCCCCCATCATGTGTGCAGGCTGTCCTCACAGAGGTCTTTTCTACGTTCTTTCAAAAAACAAGATAACGACGCTCGGCGATATAGGGTGCTACACCCTCGGCAGTGCCGCTCCGCTTTTTGCAGTCGATTCGACCCTCTGCATGGGCGCATCCGTCTCGGGCATTCACGGCTTCAACAAAGCAGGCGGTGAAGAGTCCGAGAAAAAAACAGTCTGCGTGATCGGCGACTCGACCTTTATGCATTCGGGTATGACGGGTCTTGTCAATATCGCATACAACGCTTCCAACTCTACCGTCATCATACTCGATAACTCGATCACGGGTATGACGGGTCATCAGCAGAACCCCACAACAGGATATAATATCAAGGGAGACCCTGCCTCCGCAGTCAATTTAGAAGAGCTCTGCCGTGCGATTGGCATCAAGCGGGTAAGAGTAGTTGATCCGTATGACCTCAGGCAGTGTGAGGAGGCGATCCTCGAAGAAACGGCGGCAAGCGAGCCTTCCGTCATTATTTCCCGCAGACCCTGCATGCTGCTCAAATATGTTAAGCCGAAGTCGCCCGTATCTGTCGACACCGACAAGTGCGTGGGATGCAAGATGTGCATGAAGATCGGCTGCCCCGCAATCAGTATCAAAGATAAAAAAGCTCATGTAGACTTTACACAATGCGTCGGATGCGATGTATGCACGCAGATGTGCAAATTCGGAGCGATAACCAAGGGGGACAGATAATCATGGAAACAAAAAATGTTATGATCGTCGGTGTCGGAGGACAGGGCAGTCTGCTTGCGAGCAAATTACTCGGCATGCTCCTCACCGATGAAGGATATGATGTTAAGGTAAGCGAAGTACACGGAATGAGCCAGCGAGGCGGCTCTGTCGTCACCTATGTCCGCTTCGGCGGCAAGGTATACTCCCCTGTTATCTCGGAAGGCGAGGCGGACTTTATCGTCTCATTTGAAAAATTAGAGGCGGCACGCCATGCCGCATGCTTAAAAAAAGGCGGCAGAATCATCGTAAATACTCAGAAAATAGACCCGATGCCTGTTATTACAGGTGCGGCGGTCTATCCTGAAACCGTACTCGATGAACTGAAAGCAAAAGGTGTCAATGTCGACGATATCGACGCACTCGGTCTCGCAGAGGAGGCAGGAAATGCGAAGTCGGTCAACATCGTGCTCATGGGAAGATTAGCAAAATACTTTGACATCCCATACGACAGATGGCTTTCCGCTATCGAAAAGTGTGTCAAACCTCAATTTATCGAGGTGAACAAAAAGGCATTTGCGCTTGGATACAATGCGCAATAAAGGCGTGATACAAACTGCTGAGATTTTTCTCAGCAGTTTTTTCTTTTTCCTATTGACAAACGCAAAGAAATATTGTATTATTGTATTAGTTAAGTAATACAATTGAGGTGGATATATGAATTGGTCTCTTGAAAAAAGCAGGCCGCTGTGCCCTCAGATATACGAGCAGATCTGTCTCGGTATAGCCTCCGGCGAATTCTCGGCAGGCAAACGGCTGATGTCTGTAAGAGAGGTAGCGCTCACCGCAGGGGTCAACCCGAATACGGTACAGCGGGCATTTGAAAATCTCGAAAAAGACGGGATCTTATATTCGAAACGAGGTTCCGGCTGGTATGTCAGTGACAATACCGATAAAGCAAACGAAATATTCAGTGAAGTTATCCGTGAAAAGACAAATGAATATTTTAATATTATGAAAAATCTCGGTTTTACGGCCGAGCAAACAAAACAATATATAAAGGAGTGGGAATCATGAGTGAACTCATCCATTGCGAACAACTCGTCAAAAATTACGGAAATAAAAAATCCGCACTCGCAGGCATCGATCTCTCGGTAGAGAGCGGAAAGATCATCGGTCTTCTCGGTCCGAACGGATCGGGAAAAACGACACTGATAAAGATATTAAACGGCCTTCTCTGCCCTACATCAGGTAAGGTCGAGATAAACGGTATGCCGATCGGGGTGGAAACGAAAAAAATAGTGAGCTACCTGCCCGACAACAGCTATCTGAACTCCTGGATGACCATCGAGCAGATCATTCATTACTTCTGCGATTTTTATGATGATTTTCGTCCCGAGCTTGCCTATCAGATGCTTGAGCGGCTCGGTATACAGCCAAAAGCAAGCTTAAAGGCCCTTTCCAAAGGAAACAAGGAAAAGGTATGCCTGATTCTCGTAATGTCGAGAAACGCTAAATTATATATATTAGACGAGCCCATCGCAGGCGTCGACCCGGCAGCAAGAGACTATGTCATATCAACAATCATCAATAATTACAACCCCGACGCATCCGTCATCATATCCACTCACCTGATATCCGATATCGAGTCGGTCCTCGACAGAGTATTATTCTTAAAAGAAGGACAGATCGTGCTCGACAAATCGGTCGATGAGATCAGAGATGAAGAAGGCAAAAGCGTCGATGAGCTTTTCAGGGAGGTCTTCAAATGGTAAAAAAATTATTTAAGCACGAGGCGCTCGCATATCTGCGGGTATGGATACCGATGATAGCGATACTCTTTACCGTCGCAATTTTCGGCAAGCTCTTATATTTATTCCATATCGATTCCGTAATGCTCAATATCTTTAAGAACTCAGCGACTGTAATTTATGTCCTCGGCGCTGTCGCAGTGATCAGTCTGACCTATGTCTTTTCCGTGGTGCGATTCTACAAGAATCTGTACTCGTGTGAAGGATATCTGTCCTTCACACTCCCCGTTACCCCGGCAAACCACATCACAGTCAAGCTCATCACGGCATGCGTCTTTCAGATAGGAAGTATCCTCTGCGTTATTTTATCATCACTGTTTTTCGCAAGTGCAGAGACGAAAAAAGAGTTTTTTACGGGTTTACGGGAAATGACGGATATATTATACGCAACCCTCGGAGGCCACCTCGTATTGTATATCACAGAGCTCTTCATAATGGCGCTCGTGATGATGATCATCGGCTATCTTATACCCGCCATGTGCATAACGATAGGTCAGACCTTTAAGAAAAACAGGATAATCGGTGCTGTTATCGTATATTTTATATACTATATCATAAAGCAGGTCATCGGAACTCTGATATTGATTGGATGCGCATTTTTGGACACTCAGGCGATCTTGCTCTACATTGCTTCTCACCGCGTCTCTGTGATACACGCAGGACTGCTGACGGGAATCGTCATAGAATCAATCTTTGCCGTGCTGTATTTCTTCATCATACATTCCGTCATGAAGAAAAAACTCAACTTAGAATAGAATAAGGCGGACGCAAATACTAACGCCACATAAGGAAGTAATTTGAAAACAGCAATCAAATATTGAATTATGGGCGTTGCAAAGGCAAAACCAGCGTGAAAGGTAGAAATGCTTTCCACGCTGGTTTTCTTTATACAGAAATTCAAATCGCACATTCGCAAAGAAAAATCCTCTTTGCTACAATGTAGGCAAAGGAGGTCAAGCGATATACGAAATCAAAA
>CAYOFP010000010.1:32965-62450 GCA_964403505.1 uncultured Lachnospiraceae bacterium | reverse complement strand
CATTCACTAACAATTTAATATTTGTTTTGTCTAAACTTTGGGGTTCACTTCAAAAGATACCGTTTTTTGCTTTATAGTATATTGTTGATTACTTTTATAATTTCATCGGGACTTTCCGCTATGTATTTCGCACCTGCGGTGATCAGCTCCTCCCGTGAGCCGTAGCCGTATGTCACGCCGAGCGTCTCTATGCCGAATTTCGCCGCACCGAGCACGTCGTGCTCTCTGTCTCCTATCATCAGCGAGCACTCGGGTGACGCCCCGGAAATCGTCAGGGCACGATCTATCACATCCGCTTTGGTTGAGCGTTTCTCGCCCATATCTGCGCCTGCGCATACCGTGAAAAACTGATCGAGGTCGAAATGCCCGAGGATACGTTTCGCAAATACCTCCGGCTTGGAGGTGGCGAGGAGCAGAGTGAATCCCCTGTTTTTGAGCTCCGACAGCGCATCGGGGATTCTGCGATACACCTCGTTTTCAAAAATGCCTTTGCCGGAAAAATATTCTCTGTAAAAATTCAGCGCCTCGCGCGAGCGTTCCTCCGAAAAATCGTAATACTCCCTGAACGAATCAAGTAGGGGAGGACCGATGAATTTATACAGTGTTTTTCTATCCGTCACGGTAATGCCGTATTTTTCGAGCGCATACATGACCGAATTTGTTATGCCGACCCCCGGATCGGTGAGCGTCCCGTCGAGGTCGAAAAGTAAGTATTTGATATCCTTCATGTTTTTTTCCTTCTGTTTTATTCTATTTTATCATAGATCCACTGCTTTTTCAACCGGACGATTCAGGGGACTTTTTGAAAAAAATCTCAATAACTCATAAAAAGGGATTCCAAAGAGCGGTAACCCTTTGGCGGGGCGCGGGGCAGAGCCCTGCATAATATAAAAGGCGGCAAACGCCGCCTTTTATGCTGTACCTTCGTCTTCACCCTGTGCGGTTTCGTTTAAACCGAAGGAAACGCTCAGTGCCGAGTCGACCTGCGCCATGAGGTTGTTATCCGCATGACCCATCTTTTCCTTCAGGCGTTTTTTGTCAAGGGTACGTATCTGTTCGAGCAGGACGACAGAGTCTTTCGCAAGTCCGAATTCCTCTGCACAGCCGATGATATCGATATGTGTCGGCAGTCGGGTCTTTGACATTCTGCTGGTGATCGCCGCTGCGATGACCGTGGGACTGTATCTGTTTCCGACATCATTCTGCACGATCAGGACCGGGCGGATTCCCCCCTGCTCGCTCCCGACAACGGGGCTGAGATCTGCATAGAATATGTCGCCTCTTTTTATATTCAAGTCTTTTCCATCTCCTCATACTTATTCTTGTCCCAAACGGGCGATATTAAACATCGCCTTTAACATTTTATGTGATGGAAGTTTTCTTGTTAAATGTATAGAACTTTTTTACAATGTGTGGTAGAATATGTAAAAGCGGAGGATTTGATATGAAATATAATTTGAAACGGAAAAATAACTCAGGCGTATTTGTGTGCGCGGTATACATTGCGCTTTTGGGCGTGTTTTTCGCTGTATGCGATATGACATTCAATACGAGGACGGGGCTTCATCCTGCCTTCATCACACTGCGGAGCGGAATGTACTTTTATGCTGATCTTTTACTGCTGCTCAGTCCGGTATTTTCCTTAATCTGCGTTTCGGTATCACGTATCAAGCCGTATTTTGCGGCGCTTTCGCCTGCGCTTTTGTGTGTATATACTCTATATATTCACAGTATAGATAAGACCCTCGACTACATGGCGCTTGTTCTTATCCCGTGCGTATTGGCGATACTTGCTTCTCTTATTACCCTTGTCGGTGTTCTGCCGTCGGGCGTGCCGGCATTTGCCGTCGGCTTTTTGTGCGCTGCCGGTTATATCATGATGGCGTTTATGCGTGTGCCGCAGCTCTTTTACTATATGAGTGCATATGATGGCTCGTATGTGTATATTTCAAAGGCGATCTGCCATATAATACCTACGCTTACACCCGGTATTTTGTGCCTCGGATATATTTTTGAGAATACAAAAGAAGACAGTGGGGAATACGAGAGCATCGTCGAGGGAGAGATCTCCGACTCGGATGCGCTCCGGGATAAAACTGCGGTAAACGGAGATGAGGATATACTAAAATGAGAAAGCTGTTGCGTTTTTTAAGGGACTATAAAAAAGAATGTGTTTTAGCGCCGCTCTTCAAGCTGATCGAGGCTTGCTTTGAGCTGGCGGTGCCTCTTGTCGTCGCATCGCTGATCGACCGTGGAATCGGCTCCTCGGACAAACCGTATATTTACAAAATGTTTGCGCTCCTTGTCTTTTTCGCATTTTTTGGCTTTGCGATCGCCCTCATTTCACAGTATTTTTCCGCACGGGCAGCGACGGGATTTGCGTATCAGTTGCGCCGTGCGCTTTTTTCGCACATACAGTCCCTTTCTTATTCCGATCTCGACTCGTTCGGCGTGTCGAGGCTTATTACACGGATATCCGGGGACGTGACGCAGGTGCAGACGGGAGTCAATCTGACCCTGCGCCTTATCATGCGTGCGCCGTTTGTCGTTTTCGGCGCTGTCATCATGGCTTTTACCGTGGATGTGCGCTCAGCGCTCGTCTTTTGCGTCATGGTGCCGCTTTTGGTGATTGCTGTTTTTCTTATTATGCTCGGCGGTGTACCGCTTTATAAGCGTGTGCAGGCAAGGCTCGATACCGTTACCGCCGCAACAAGAGAGAACCTCGTCGGCGTGAGGGTGATCCGTGCATTTGCAAAGGAAGCGGATGAACGGGAGGATTTTTCCCGTAAAAATACGGCGCTTTACCGTGCAGCACTTGTAAGCGGCAGAGTCTCGTCGCTCATGAACCCCCTGACATATGCCATTGTCAATATTTCGGTATCCGTGTTGATATATGTGGGCGCTGTCAGAGTGAACGGCGGTGTAATATCGCAGGGTGCGGTGGTCGCATTATATAACTATATGGCGCAGATCCTGATCGAGCTCGTCAAAATGGCGAATCTTATTATTACGATGACAAAGGCGTTTGCCTCGGCGGCAAGGATCAACGAAGTCTTTGAGACAGAGACCTCAATGGAAGACGGGAGTGTCAGGGAGATCGGGGCTTTTGATATTGAATTTGATCATGTCTCGCTTACCTATCGTGGCGCAAAGGAAGCGTCCCTTTCGGACATTACATTCACCGCCAAAAAGGGCGAAAAGATCGGCATCATCGGCTCGACTGGCAGCGGAAAAAGCTCACTTGTCAACCTTGTCGCACGGCTGTACGATGTAACAGATGGCTCTCTCACCCTCGGCGGTATCGATATAAAGGAATACGATCTTGCATCCCTGCGCTCTGCTATCGGCATCGTACCACAGAAGGCGGTACTTTTTTCGGGTACGGTGCGTGATAATATCCGTGCAGGAAGAGAGGATATCGGCGATGAAGATATCTATGATGCGCTCCGCTCCGCTCAGGCGCTCGAGGTGGTGAGTAAAAAAGAAAAAGGCCTCGATGAGGAGGTGGAGCAGGGAGCACGCAACTTTTCGGGCGGACAGAGGCAGAGACTGACTGTCGCACGTGCGCTCGCAAAAAAACCGCCCATCCTTATTCTCGACGATTCGGCGTCTGCGCTCGACTATGCGACCGATGCGGCACTCCGCTCTGCAATATCAAAGCTCGAGTGGAGTCCGACGGTGTTCACCGTCTCCCAGAGGGCGTCATCGGTCATGGGGTGTGATAAGATCATCGTGCTCGACGACGGAAAAATATGCGGCATGGGAACGCATGCCCGGCTTATGCGCTCCTGCCCCGAATACGAGGAGATCTATTATTCTCAGTTTGAAAAGGAGCGGAAATAATGATGATGCTACGCAAGGTGCTCCGACTGATCCGGCCTTATACTTTTTATGTGATACTGTCTCTCATTTTTGCTTCGGCCGCCGTCGTTCTGACGCTCATGATACCGATAACCGCAGGACAGGCGATCGATCTCATTATCGGGGAGGGCATGGTCGATCTTTCAGCGCTTATGCCGATACTTTCCCGTATTGCCGTGTGTGCCGCGGGACTTGCCGTATCCCAGTGGCTGCTCGGTATATGCAATAATAAGATAACTTTTTCCTGCGTGCGGGATATCAGAAATCTGGCTTTTGATAAAATTACCGTTTTGCCGCTTTCGTATATCGACTCGCACAAATCGGGTGAGACGGTGAACCGTGTGATCGCCGATGCAGATCAGTTTGCCGACGGACTTTTAATGGGTTTTTCTCAGCTTTTCACGGGTGTGCTCACCATTGTCGGGACGCTTATCATAATGTTCCGTGAGAGCGTTTCTGTTGCGCTCGTGGTACTGCTCGTCACGCCGGTATCCCTTTTTGTTGCTTCGTTTATTGCGAAAAAAAGCTTTAAATATTTTAATGAGCAGACATCGGCGAGAGGTGCGCAGACCGCCGTTATCGACGAAATGATCGGCGAGAAGAAGACCGTCAGCGCTCTTGCGCTCGAACATGAAGCGCAAAAGCGCTTTGATCTGTCGAATGAGCGGTTTCGTCGGGCGTCGCTTTCCGCTACCTTCTTTTCCTCGCTGACAAATCCGGCGACCCGGGTGGTAAACAATATCGTTTACGCAGGCGTTTGCATGTTCGGTGCGCTGAACGTTATCAGCGGGGAGTCGCTCACGGTCGGAGGACTCACCTGTATGCTCGCATATGCGACCCAGTATACAAAGCCTTTTAACGAGATCTCGGGAGTCGTGACCGAACTGCAGAACGCTATGGCGTGTATTGCAAACATTTTCTCGCTTATCGATTCACCTGAGCGTGCACCCGAGGGGGATAAGGAACTCGAGAACGTATCGGGTGATGTCGTGATGGACGGCGTGAGCTTTTCGTATGTCAAGGAGAAACCTTTGATAGAAAACATCGATCTTGCGGTAAGTCCCGGTATGCGTGTGGCGATCGTCGGGCCGACAGGCTGCGGAAAGACGACGCTGATCAACCTGCTCATGCGATTTTACGATGTAAATAAAGGCTCGATCCGCATTGACGGAAACGATATCAGAGACGTTACACGAAAGAGCCTGCGGAAATCGTACGGGATGGTATTGCAGGAGACATGGCTGCGATCGGGCACGATACGGGATAATATCACAATAGGAAAGCCTGATGCGACCGATGAAGAGGTCGTAGCTGCTGCGAAAGCATCTCATGCACATTCGTTTATTAAACGCCTGCCCGAGGGATATGACACCGTGATAGGAGAGGACGGGGGCAATCTCTCGCAGGGGCAGAAACAGCTTTTATGTATCACCCGTGTGATGCTCTGCCTGCCGCCTATGCTTATTCTCGACGAAGCGACATCGTCGATCGATACAAAGACCGAGATACGTATCCAAAAGGCGTTTTCGACCATGATGCAGGGCAGGACGTCGTTTGTCGTCGCCCACAGACTCTCGACGATCAAAAACTCCGATCTGATACTCGTGATGAAGGACGGAAATATCATCGAGTGCGGAACGCACCACTCCCTGCTCGAAGCCGGCGGATTCTATTATGAATTATATAATTCACAATTTGCGAAATAAACAAAAGGTGATGTAAAAAAACAAAAGTTTTTTTACATCACCCAACGAAAAGATAAGAAAGAAAAGAGAATCGGTAAGCTTTGCTTATGCAAAGCAATTTATATTGAAAAAGACACAAAGGGGCTTTTTCTACCAATTCTTTTCACTCTTCTCTCGTCGTTTTTCTCTGAGGCACTGTAAAAAACTTTCGTTTTTTACAGTGCCATTTTTATTTCATATTCCACATATCCTTCGGGGTCTTTCCCATTTTTCGCACGGCGTTGAATTCGGCGGCGAGCAGGGTGATATACATACAGAAGTACAGCCACAGCATCATAAAAACAGCGGCGGCGATCGAGCCGTATATCACGGGAAATGAGCTGAAATTTGTGATATAATACGAATATATCGTGCTGAAAAGCAACCATCCGAGCGTGGCTATGACGGCGCCGGGAAGCTCGTCGCGTATTCTCGTTTTATGATTTGGCAGAGCCTTGAATATCGCGAGGAAAAATACGACGAAAACTATGATTCCTATGACAAATCTCAGGTTTTTCAGCACACCGAGCCACGGGGCGTATGTTTCGAGCAAAGAGAAGATATTCGCTCCGAAGATGAAAAGTCCGATGCTTGCAACGAGCACGATGATAAATACCACGGTATAGAAGACCGACATGGCACGCACGACGATCAGGTTTCTCGTTTCCTTTACGTCATAGACTTGATTTAATCCGCACACAAGCGCATATACACCCTTTGACGCAGACCATATTGCGGCGATCGCCGTAATGGAGATGAGTGCACCGGATGCGGTGTATATCTCCTCGATGATCGGATTTACGATTTCGGCTACCGATGCAGGCAGGAATGCGGCGATATACTCGATCACATTCGCGGCAGAGAACGGCAGATACTGCATCAAAGTGAGCAGCAGCATTAAAAAAGGAAAGAACGACACGATGGTGAAAAACGCCGTAAATGCCGCATATGCGCCGACTGCATCGTCACTGCATTTTTTGAAGAAGATGAGTACTTTTTCTATGAATTTAATTGTCCTTCACCTCTTCCCTCGTTACCCGCTTGCCAATGAGGCAGGTGGTTTCGTATCCTATTGAGTGTGCGTGACGTGCGAAGTCCTCGGCTGACTGATTTTTTCCGAATATCTCGACCTCATCGCCCGGGGCGCAGTCAATATCGCTGATGTCTACCATACATTGATCCATGCATATCCTGCCGAGGAGCTTTGCATAGTGATTATTGATATATAATCCTCCTGTCGCATAGGAGCGGATAAAGCCGTCTGCATATCCGATCGATACGGTCGCTACCTGTATATCGTGCGGTGCGGTGAATGTTCCGCCGTAGCTTATCTTTTCGCCCTTTTTCAGGGTGTGGATATGCGATATGCGGCTGACGACTCTCATTGCAGGCAAAAGTCCGATATCCGGCACATCGGCGGATGGCTGAAGACCGTATATTATAATGCCGCATCTGACTGCGTTCATATACATATCAGGGAACGAGACGACCCCGGCCGAGTTGCATACATGCTTTGTCTCAAAGTCGATCCCGTCTTTTGCGAGTGCACCTATAACGCCCGTGAATTTCCCGTATTGCTCTATTGTTGGTGCGCTCTCCTCCTCATCTGCACAGGCAAAATGCGTGAAGATGCCGTTTGCCGTAAGTTTTTTATCGGTAAGCGCTTCTTCTATTTCTTTTATTCCTTTATCATCGGGCGAAAAGCCGAGGCGGTTCATGCCTGTATCGATCTTGATATGCACATTCAGGGAGTCTTTCAGATACTCGCAAAGCTCTCTTGCATATCCGAGCGAGAAAACGGTCTGCGTTATGCTATTTTCGCTCATGATCTGTGCGTAGCACGGCATGGTATATCCGAGGATGAGCACCGTCGCATCACGACCGACCAGCTCTCTTACCTCGAGCGCCTCGTCAAGATTTGAGACGGCGAAATCCCGAATGCCGAGAGAGTATAACAGCGGCGCACATATTTTCACATCGTGGCCGTATGCATCGGCTTTGATGACGGCGATAATACGCACATTTTTATCCTTTTTGTCTATGTGCGTCCGGATCGTTTCAATATTATGTCTGATTGCGCCCGTATCGATGAGGGCCTTTGTGACGTGGTACATTTTATATTTCTTATTCTTTATTTTCTTCGTATCTTATTTCAATATCCTTGATTTTTGCTGAGTGTTCTCCTGCCTTGCCGTCAATTTCAACGGGCAGTCCGTCCTTATCGTAATATATAACGCAGGATATATCATCCGTATGATATTCCGCGCGCCAGAGCTTCATCCCGTCATCCCATTCGGGTGCTTTAGCGGCAGATGCGGCGTCGAGGGAAAAGAAATCCGTGATGGAAAGAGAGCCGAGGCATATCGCTCCGTCCGTTATTTCGACCTTTGTATCGCCGAAGGTCATATAGGTCTTTTCACCGTTACGTATGTAGGACACGCCGCACAGTATTTTCGGCTCGGTATAGCATATGCTGACATTATCGGGGGAGTCGATATGTATCTCGACCTTAGCCTCTCCCGCATCGCTCGAAACCGTGGCGTCTATATCCATGGGATACTTCTGATATCCCTCTAAATCTGCGGTAGAAGTATTCGCGCACGAGCATAATACAATCACCGAAAATAATACTGTAACTATTAGCTTTTTCATATTATCACCCATATATGATATGAGAGAAAAATATGAAATATTACATATAGTATATTTTAATTTCTCCGAAACGCAGTTTCGGAGGCTTTGCGTAAGCAAAGCAAGATGCGTCAGCCTTAAATTAATGATACAATGTTTTTAAACGGAAACGGTCAGTTTCCGAACGGCGAAGCCGTTTCCGCGGCGGCACGCCGTGAGTTTAAAGTTATTATATCACATTATATAAAAAAAAACAAATATATACAAAAATGATTCTTCCGCCTTGAATTTTTTTGAAAAAAGGAGTATAATTATCTGAAAACTATTTAGGAGAAAAAACATATGAGAGCAGTTGTAACCGTAATAGGAAATGACGGAAAAGGCATCATCGCAAAGGTATCGGGCGCATGTTATGAATGCGGTGCAAATATCAGCGATATCAGCCAGAGCGTATTGAAAGAGTATTTTGCCATGATAATGGTCGTGGACATTGATGATCTATCGGTCCCGTTCAGCGATTTTGTCGACAAACTCGAAAATCTCGGCAAAGAGAACAGGCTGGAAATAAGGGTCATGCACGAGGATATTTTCAACTCGATGCACAGAATATGAGGTCTTACTATGGCGATGCTTAATATGAGCGATATTCTCGAAACTGTCAATATGCTGACAGAGGAGAATCTCGATATCAGGACGATAACCATGGGGATCTCCCTTTACGACTGCGTAAGCGACGATGAAGACCGCTTTGCGCAGAGGATATACGATAAGATAACGAAAAAAGCGGAGATGCTCGTAAAAACAGGCGAGGATATAGAAAAGCAGTACGGTATTCCGATCGTGAATAAGCGTGTTTCGGTCACACCGATATCGCTTGTCGGCGGAGCTATGGGCGTTGACGGCTATGTCAAGGCGGCAAAGGCGCTCGACCGTGCGGCAGATACCCTCGGTATCAACTTTATCGGCGGATATTCCGCCCTCGTGCAGAAGGGTATTACACTCGGTGCGGACAGACTCATCTCGTCGATACCGCAGGCTTTGTCTGAGACGGCGAAGGTCTGCTCGAGCGTGAACGTCGCCTCGACGAAGGCAGGCATAAATATGGACGCCATTCAGCGTATGGGAGCGACGGTCAAGGAGCTTGCATATCTTACAAAAGACAGTGACTCGATCGGCTGTGCCAAGTTCGTCGTATTTGCAAACGTTCCTGAGGATAATCCGTTTATGGCGGGCGCATTCCACGGCGTGGGCGAGCCCGAATGTGTGATCAATGTCGGCGTTTCCGGCCCCGGTGTCGTTTCGTCGGCGATAGAGCGTGCAGGCGACTGTTCGCTTTCCGAGCTTTCGGACGTGATAAAGAAGACTGCATTCAAAATAACCCGTATGGGTCAGCTCGTTATGCATGAGGCATCATCGAGGCTCGGAGTTCCTGCAGGTATTGTCGATCTCTCTCTTGCACCGACGCCGGCGATCGGCGATTCGGTGGCTCATATACTCGAGGGTATGGGGCTTGAGCAGACGGGCGGACACGGCACGACCGCATGCCTTGCAATGCTCAACGATGCGGTGAAAAAGGGCGGAGTGATGGCGGCGAGTGCCGTCGGCGGTCTTTCGGGCGCTTTTATCCCTGTTTCCGAGGATGCAGGAATGATAGACGCTGTGAAAGCAGGCTCTCTCTCGCTCGAAAAATTAGAGGCGATGACGGCGGTATGCTCCGTCGGCCTCGATATGATAGCGATACCGGGCGACACGCCCGAGGCGGTGATCTGCGGCATTATAGCCGATGAGATATCCATCGGCGTCGCAAATACAAAGACGACGGCTGTACGTCTGATCCCGGCGTACGGCAAAAAGGCAGGGGATACGGTCAATTTCGGCGGACTGCTCGGTTATGCGCCGATCATGGATATCAGTTATCTCAGCCCTGAAAAATTCATAATGCGCGGAGGCAGGATACCTGCGCCGATACATTCACTTAAGAACTGATGGAAAATATTATTAACCGTATAGTAGATATAGAAAATAAGGCAAAGGATATCGTCGCTCAGGCGGAGGCGGCAAGCGAGGGTCTTCCCGAGCAGATCGAGCTCGAACTCGGCAGGTACCGTGATAAGCTCGAGGAGAAGCTCGGAGTGGCGGCGGATGCAAAGATAGCACAGATAAACGATACCCTGAAAAAGAACTGCGATAAGGTGAGTACTGAAACCTCGCAGGCGAGCGAGCTTTTGCTCGCAGCACATGCGAAGCACGGAGAAGAGTGGGCACAGCGTCTCGCAGAGAGTGTGAAGGGCGATGTTTGATTACGAGGCGTTATGCGCCAAATGCCGTGCGGCATACGGAGGTATGCTGAAGCTTCACGATTATGAGCACCTCGCTTCAAGCGGATCGCTCATATCTGAGGCGGAGCGCCTATCCGAGATGAGCGGATACCGTGATGTATTCGACGGTGTCGATCTGAAGAGTATCAACCGTTCGTTTATCGAGTACGCCGCAGCGCACAGGTATTTTGACCTGATCGTGCGGCTGTGTGCTTTTGCGGGCGGACGTCCGGCGGCGTTTCTGAAAAAAATAGCCGAGGAATATGAGATACGATATCTTGTAAGGGTATTATATCTTTTAGTCTGTCAGGATGGCGAGATATATACCGCCGTTCCCGACTATATGCGCAAATATTCCCGGATCGATTTCGTGCGGCTCGTCACCTGTAAGAGTAACAAGGAGATCATATCCGTACTGAAAGATACGAAGTATCACTCGGCGGCGCTCTCCGAGCTTTCAAAGGAAAAGCCGGATATCTCCCGGCTCGAGGCGATATGGTATGGCGAGTATTACGATGAGCTGTACGGAGCGTGCATTGACTCTCTTGATAAAAAAAGCAGGGAGGCAGTGCGCACCCTGTACCGCACCCGTTCGCTTCTGATCAAAGAAAAGGCGAAAAAGAGGGCGGAAAAGTACGGCTTTTCGGTCGAGCAGACAAAGGCCTCCGGTATTTTAGAGGACGGCGGCGCCGTGAAAAAGCGAAAAAAAGGCGCTTTATCTGCCGAGAGGGAAATGTACGATATATGCGTTGGCGAGCTTCACACGGGCAAAAACAGCATGGCAGTTGCAGTGGCGCTCGTAATGATAGCCGAAAATGAATTTAAAAATATGATACATCTGACAGAGGGAATCAGATACGGCATAAGCAAAGATGTGATAATGGAGAGTATTATATGTCGGTAGTAAAACTGAAGGTAATAAAGATAAAAGGACCGCGCGACAGCCTCGATGCGGCGGCCTCCCGTGCGGCGGCAAACGTTGATTTCGCGCCGGAAAATGCCGCCGATATCGTTCGCAGCACTGCAGGGTGTACAACGGTAAACGAGTCTGACCCGTATGCAGGGGCTCTCGTCTCACTTCGGGCTCTTGCAGAGAGCGCAGGCGTGGAGTTAGGTAAAGGCGGGAGCGTGCCTACTGGCAGCTTCGAGGAGCTCGCTCCGAGGATCGCAGAGAAACAGGTGCGATGTGCTGTGCTCGGAGATGCATGTGCTGCGCTCGAGAGCAGGATCAAAGACGATGAGAAGATGCTCGCCCAGCTCAATCATATGATCAATACGGATATTCCGCTAGATGCGATGTTCTCGCTCGAGTATTTCCGCTTCCGCTTCGGACATATGCCGAATGATAATTTCGAGGCGCTCGACAGGTACTCGGAGGAAAAGGACAACTATTTCTTTTTCGTTTCCTCAAAGGATAAAAACGAGGTATGGGGTATGTATATCGTCCCGACCTCACGTGCGCCGATGGTAGATGCACTGTTCAGCACAATGAGCTTCGAGCGTGTCTCGATATCAAACAGAGCGCACGGTACGCCGAAGGAGGCGTATGAGAAAATAAAAGAGGATCTGAAGGAAGCAAAAGCCGAATACGAGAAAGCTCTTTCAGAGAAAAAGGCGTACAGCGACTCGATTTGCGATGAGCTTAACGGCTATTACAATGCGCTTTTGCTGTATGAAAAGCAGTTTAAGGTAAAGAGTAAAGCGCTCCTGACGCCGGACGGGTTCTTATTGTGCGGTTATGCCGAGTCTGCGAAGGCGGATGCGGTGGCAAAGGATCTGTGCTCCTATTCGGGCATAGAGGTGAGCGTTGACGATCCCGATCCCGAGGCACGTGTGATGCCTCCGACGAAACTGAAAAACGCATGGTTCTTCCGTCCTTTTGAGGAATATGTCAGAATGTACGGCCTGCCGTCGTATAACGAGCTCGACCCGACACCGCTCGTCGCACTATCCTATATGCTCTTTTTCGGCATTATGTTCGGCGATGTGGGGCAGGGTGCGCTGATCATCGCCGCAGGACTTATCATGTGGTATGCGAAAAAGATGTTTATCGGCAGGATCCTAACCCGTGTCGGCATTACATCCATGGCGTTCGGATTCTTTTACGGTTCTGTTTTCGGCTATGAGGACCTGCTCCCGTTCGGTTTCAAGGTAAATGAGGGCGCAAATACGAATATCACGCTGTTTGCCGCAGTAGGCATCGGCATCGTTATGATATCAGTGTCGATCATCATGAATATCATAAACGGCATCAGGCAGGGGGATCTTGCAAAGGCTCTGTTTTCCAACAACAGCGTATCATCGCTTGTGTTATATTGGGCGGTGATCGTGCTGATACTCGGTATGATGAATTTTGTAAAGATAGGGATCCCCGATCTTATCCTCATTCTCGTCATCGTCGTGGCGGTCGCATTTATCATAATGCGCGTGCCGCTCGCATCCCTGATGAAGCGAAGGAAAAAGTTAGTGCCGACCACATGGGTCGACTACCTGCTCGAGAGCGTATTCGATATGTTTGAGACGGCGCTGTCCTTCGTTACCAACACGATATCATACATCAGACTCGGCGCATTCGCCCTGAACCATGTCGGTATGATGAGCGTCATCTTCCTGCTCGCACAGACGACAAGCGGAGAAAACCCCGTCATCATCGTGATAGGAAACCTCTTTGTCACGGGATTTGAGGGAATGATCGTATGTATCCAGGCGCTCCGCCTTGAATTCTACGAGATTTTTGGCAGATTCTATGACGGACGGGGCAGAGAATTTATATCAGAGTAAATATAAAATAATAATTAATATACAGGAGAAATTTAAAAATGATCACCACAATTATTGCAATCGCACTTTTCGCACTTGCCATGACACCTCTCTTTTTAGCAGGAAAGGGTGTATTAAAAAACAAAAAGCTCGCACTTATCATAAATATATGCGCAGTTCTTGCCGTATGCATTTGCATGTTTTCCTTCGGCGTGATGTCGACTGCCGCAGATGAGGCTGAGGAGGCCGCAGTTGCCACAACCGATGTTTCGAGCGGATATGCGATCGGTCTTATCGCCGCAGCTCTTACGACCTGTTTCTCATGTATTGCCGCAGGTATTGCAGTTGCATCATCTGCATCTGCTGCGATCGGTGCGCTCTCGGAAAACCCCGATATCTTCGGTAAGGCGCTGATATTTGTTGCGCTCGCAGAGGGTGTTGCCCTTTACGGATTGCTTATCTCCATCCAGATACTTTCAAAACTTTAATTTCGATGAAAATATTTTTGATATCCGATAATACCGAGACATACGAGGGACTTCGTATGGCGGGCGTCTCGGGAATTGTCGCACATACGGGTGAGGCAGTCATGCAGGCGCTTACCGATGCGGCATCCGGCGGCGATATTGCGATCGTCGCCATAACCGAAAAGGCATATTCGCTCGCAAAAGAAAAGGTCGACCGTTTCATGTCGCTTCACAGCCGCCCGATCATCACACGCATCCCCGACAGACACGGCTCGGAGGATGCAGGCGACGGCATGAGCGATTTCATACGCTCGGGTATCGGACTGAATATATAGGAGTATCATATGCCATTAATTGACCAAGAAAAGCTTCAGGCGTTTACCGACACGGTGATAAACGAGGCAAACGATAAAGCGTCCGAAATAGCCGCCGGCGCCTATGAGCGCAAGCAGGCGGTTTTAGAGCGTGAAAAATCAGTAATCAAAGCCGAGCTGGAAGCAAAATATCAGATAAAGATAAAGGATGCGCAGGCAGCGGCCGCAGCGGAGCTTTCCCGCACGACGCTCGATTGGCGCAAGGAATACTTAAAGGTGCGTGACGGGATCGCAGAAAAGACGGTCGCCCGTGCGCGCGAGCTCCTTTGTGAATACACTGCGGGCGATGGCTATGCAGAGTATCTTATCAGAGCTGCAAAGTCGGCAGCCTCTTCCCTTAGCGATCGTTTCACCGTTTATGTACGGGAGGCAGACCTTCGCTTCGCCGATGCAATAAAGTCGGCGGCAGGGGAAAAATGCACAGGCGTCGAGGTCGACGGTGCGATCGCTGTCGGCGGTCTTACGGCACGCTCGGACGCAGGCGGAGTCATCATAAACGAGACACTGGACGAGAAGTTATCCGAGAGCCGTAATGAGCTCATGCTCTATATCGCAAAATACGTAAGAACGGACGAATAAAATGACAAACGAACTGAAAATACAGGGAATCAACGGTCCTGTCGTCACCATACCGGGAAGCACGGGTCTGTCCATGATGGAGATGGTATATGTCGGTGAAAACCACCTGATCGGCGAGGTCATCGGTATCACTGACAAAGCTGCTACCGTGCAGGTATACGAGAGCACCACATCGCTTAAGCCCGGCGAGCCTGTCGAGGCGACGGGAAACCCCATGCGCTGTATGCTCGCACCCGGACTTCTTGCCGGAATATATGACGGCATCGGCAGACCCCTTGATAAGATCGAGGCGGAGACAGGCGCTTTCATCGGTGCAGGCGTCAATATCCCGACGGTTGACTGTGCAAAGAAATGGAATATCACAGTCAGAGTAAAGACAGGCGATACGGTAAAGACGGGCGATATTTATGCCTCCTGTCCCGAGACCGATTCCATTGAGCACCGCATGGTCGTGCCGCCTGATGTAACGGGCGAGATCGTGCGTGCAGTGCCGAGCGGTGAATATACCGTACTCGACGAGCTCATCGCCGTAAAGACCGAAAAGGGGATTGTGTCCCTTAACTCTGTCACATATCAGCCGATCCGTGAGCCGAGGCCGGTCGAGCGCAGAATGCTCTCGGATGAGCCGCTCGTGACGGGGCAGAGGATCATAGACACTATGTTCCCAATAGCAAAGGGCGGTGCGGCGGCGATCCCGGGCGGTTTCGGCACGGGAAAAACCATGCTCCAGCATCAGCTTGCAAAATGGTCTGCCGCAGATATCATCGTGTATATCGGCTGCGGCGAGCGAGGAAACGAGATGACGCAGGTGCTCACCGAGTTTTCCGAGCTCGTTGACCCGAAAACGGGCAGAAGCATGCTCGAGCGGACGGTGCTGATCGCAAATACGTCGAATATGCCGGTTGCGGCACGTGAGGCGTCTATCTATACAGGCGTTACGATCGCAGAGTATTACCGTGACATGGGGTATGACGTCGCTGTCATGGCGGATTCCACATCACGGTGGGCAGAGGCTCTGCGTGAGATATCCGGACGACTCGAGGAGATGCCGGCAGAGGAAGGATTTCCTGCTTATCTGCCGTCACGGCTCTCGGCGTTTTATGAGAGGGCAGGATACATGCGCACCCTATCGGGCGATAAAGCGTCGGTCACCATCATCGGTGCGGTCTCGCCGCAGGGAAGCGACTTTTCCGAGCCTGTCACGCAGAATACCAAACGCTTTATCCGTTGTTTCTGGGCGCTTGATAAGTCCCTTGCGTATGCAAGGCACTATCCTGCGGTCAACTGGATCAACTCATACAGCGAATATCAGGGCGAGCTTTCGCCTTGGTTTGATCATACCGTTGCGCCCGATTTCTCGGCGCTCCGTGTCCGCTTCGGCGCAATATTGCAGGAGGAGGATCGCCTCATGGAGATCGTTAAGCTCATCGGCAGCGACCTTTTAGCGAACGATCAGAAGCTGACGCTTGAGATAGCGAAATGCATCCGTGTCGGATTCTTACAGCAGAATGCATATATCCCGAGCGATGCATATGTCCCGATAAGGAAGCAGTATCTGATGATGAAGGCGATCATCGACACCTATGATATGGCGAAAAAGCTCACCAAATCGCAGATACCCGTATCCGTTATTGCAAAAACGGGTGTATTTGAGAAGCTGATCAAGCTGAAATTCGATCTGCCGAACGATGATGAGGATGCGGCTGAAAGAATAATGAAGGATATTACGAAGGCGCTCGAGGAGCTTGCGCTGTCGTATACGAGGGAATAAATTTGAGTATAGAATTTGTAGGACTACGGGAAATAAACGGGCCTCTTATCGTTCTCGACGGAGTACGGGGAGCGGGCTATGACGAGCTCGTGCGGATCAAGGTCGCAGGCGGCGAGCGCCTCGGAAAGATAATCACGGTCGACGGCGAGCGTGTGGTCGTTCAGGTCTTTGAGGGTACGTCGGGCATTTCGCTCGATAACACCAGCACACGTCTGACGGGAAGGCCGATGGAGCTTTCGTTATCGAAAGGGATGCTCGGCCGTGTATTTGACGGTGTGGGCAGACCCATTGACGGCTACGGTGAGATCTATCCCGAAAAGAAGTTAAATATCAACGGCCTTGCGATCAACCCTGTTTCACGTGATTATCCGCATGATTATATCGGCACGGGCATTTCATCTATTGACGGACTCGTCACGCTGATCAAGGGGCAGAAGCTCCCGATTTTTTCGGGCGCAGGTATGCCGCATAACGAGCTTGCCGTGCAGATCGCACGTCAGGCGAATATTACAAACGGCGACTATTGCATCGTATTTGCCGCAATGGGCGTTAAAAACGATGTCGCAGACTATTTCCGCCGTTCTTTTGAGGAGACGGGCGCACTATCACGCACGGTCATGTTTTTGAACCTTGCGAACGACCCGATCACAGAGAGGATCACCACACCTCGCTGTGCACTGACTGCGGCGGAGTATCTCGCATTTGAAAAGGGCATGGACGTCCTCGTTATCATGACCGATATGACCTCATATGCCGAGGCGCTTCGTGAGGTGTCGTCAGCGATGGGCGAGATCCCGGGCAGAAAGGGTTACCCGGGATACCTCTATTCCGACCTTGCTTCTCTTTATGAGAGAGCGGGAAAGATAAAGGGACTCGCAGGCTCTGTCACGCAGATACCGATACTCACGATGCCGAATGATGATATCACCCATCCGGTCCCCGACCTGACCGGGTATATCACCGAGGGGCAGATCGTGCTCGACCGTGCTCTTTCGGCGTCGGGTGTCTATCCGCCGGTATCCATATTAATGTCATTATCCCGACTGATGAAGGACGGAATCGGCGCAGAGTATACACGTGCCGATCACCAGCCGCTTTCAAACCAGCTGTATGCATCGTATGCAAAGGTGCAGGAGGCACGCTCCCTTGCCAGCGTTGTAGGCGAGGAGGATCTGTCTTATGAGGATAAGAAATATATCTCCTTCGGCAGATTATTCGAGGAGCAGTTTTTGGCGCAGGGTCAGGGCGACTCGAGGAGCATGGACGAGACGCTCGATCTCGGCTGGCGGCTGTTGCGCACGCTTCCCCGTGAGGCGCTCGACCGTATAGATGACGAAACGCTCGATAAATATTATAAGGAATAAAAATGGCAACTGTTTTTCCGACGAAAAGCAATTTAATACAGACAAGGAAGTCTCTCTCCCTTGCCTCGCTCGGCTATGACCTGCTCGATCGCAAGCGCACGATCATGATGCGTGAGATGATGAAGATGATGGACAATGTGAAAGAGGTGCGCTCAAAAATACAGTCCACCTATTCCCGTGCGTATGAAGCGCTGGCAAAGGCGAATATCTCATGCGGACAGCGTTCGGTCATGGCGGTGCTTTCGAGCATACCCGAGCGGGATGATATCGGTGTGCGGTACCGCAGCGTCATGGGTATCGAGATACCCGAGGTGACGCACGGCGCTCCGCCCGAGCATCCGCCGTACGGTATGCACGATACCGACGAATCCTTTGATGAGGCTTATGTGGCATTTTGCGAGGTGAGAGACCTCATATGCGAAATGGCGCAGATAGAGAGCGGGGTATACCGTCTCGCCAATGCGATAAAGCAGACGCAGAAGCGTGCGAACGCCTTAAAAAATGTCGTTATCCCGGGACTTTCCGAAACGGAAAAATATATCAGCGACTACCTCGAGGAAAAGGAGCGTGAGGAATTCACGACGCAAAAGGTAGTAAAGGAAAGAAAAAATGCAGATTAAAACAGACACCCATATCCATACGGTGACCAGCGTTCATGCGACGCCGACCATCGAGGAGTGCGTCATAGCAGCGCACGACGCCGGGCTCGAGGCCATAGCGATCACCGATCATTGCTCGCATAAAATGTCGCAGTTTGAGGAATCGGTCAATGCGATCCTCGCTCAGGAGATAAACGATACGATGTATGGCGTGCACGTCCTGCGGGGCGCAGAGGTCGATTTTGTTGACTATAAGGGGCATATCGCCTTTTATAACGTTCCTTATGACAGCGAGAAAACGGCGCTCGATCTGCTCTGCGAGAAGAGCGATATCATCATTGCTTCTCCGCATTTTCCGCCCGAGGACAGAGTGGGAAGCTATGATGAGATAACGGATATGTTCCTCGGCGCTGTCGCCGACCCGAGAGTAACTACCCTCGGTCATCCCGAGCGGGTCTGGGCGGATTTTGATCTGACGACGGTCGTGCTCGCAGCGGCGCAGAACCATACGTTTATAGAGCTGAATGTCACGAGCCTCTCACGTGGATACTGGGATATGATAAAGAAACAGCTCATGCTTTGTAAGGACTTCGGCTGTCCCGTTATTGTAAACAGCGATGCGCACATCACGGATTTTATCGGCGCTTTTGAAAACGGATATAAAATACTCAATGAGGTCGATTTCCCCGCCGAGCTGATATGTAATCTCGATTATAATAAACTGAGAAAAGAACTTACGATACAGAAAGAATTAAAAGGAAGATGATTTTACAGGGAACACTTGTCAATGTTGCGACAGTTGCGCTCGGTACGGGGATCGGCCTTATCATCGGTAAGGGTATTCCCGACAGAGTGAGCGACCTTATGCAAAAAGGTCTCGGACTTTGTACGATGTATATCGGCATTCAGGGAGCGCTGGTCGATGCGAAAATACTCGCCGTTATCATTTCCATGGCGATCGGGGCTGTGATCGGCGCACTTCTCGACCTCGACGCAATGCTTCGGCGTCTCGGCGACAGAATACAGGACAAAATGAAGACGCAGGGAAACTCGTCTGTTTCCGATGCATTCGTAACAGCGAGCCTGCTTTTCTGCGTGGGGGCGATGGCGATCGTCGGCTCTGTACAGAGCGGACTCGGCGACCATAGCACGATCTATACAAAAGCTCTGCTCGACGGAGTAATGGCGATCGTCTTCACCTCCCGATTCGGGTTCGGCGTGATATTTTCCTGTCCGGTGATATTTGTATATCAAGGTTTTTTTGAGGTGCTGGCGTCGGTCGTCGGCCCTTATATGACAGATCCGCTGACCGCTCTCATCGCCTGTGTAGGCTCTATCATCATAGCAGGCCTCGGACTCAATATGATAGGTGCGACGAAGATAAAGGTAATGAATCTCGTCCCTGCGATATTCGTTTCCGTCCCGGTGTATTTTATATATGATTTTGTCACGGGACTGATCTAAAGAAAAAAGGCAGTACAAACGAACAGTTTGTACTGCCTTTCAATTATATATGCAGAAAATACAATACTTCTCTTAGATCTTTTCCGCCGATATTCGTATCCATAAATACTTCCGAAGAGAAAAATCCGTGCTTTTCATAAAACTTTCTCGCTCTTTGATTTTCCTCCAGAACCCATAAAAGGATTTTCTTATATCCGCATTTTTTTAATTCTTCAATACATTTTTGAATCAATAAACTGCCGTATCCTTTGCCGATGTAATCGGGCAGAAAATATATGGAAACGATCTCTCCGTAATCGTGATATGTATCCCATCTTGATTTACAGAAGCTGGCAGTGCCTATCATCTTTCCGTCTTTTGTCAAAACAAGACTTTCAAGACCGACCCTGTTGATGCCTTTCGCCCACCGTCCCTCTTTAATACCGTCAAGGTAATTCTGAGGGATAATGCCCTTGTATGCGTATCTCCAGCTTCTTTCATATATTTTGCTTATTTCAAGCGGATTATCATCTTTCGTGATGTATCTTATTTCCATTATCTTTATCTCCTCGTTTTAATATGACATCCACTGAAAAACAGTTGTTTTTCAGTGGATGCTCAGGGTTTCTTATTTCTTTTCAAGCAGCATATCCATCACGTCGGGGCCGTGGTCGATAAAGAGTCCGGTTTTAGCGGCGTTTGCCTCGGTGAGACAGTCAACGCCGGCCTCACTCTTACGTGAATCGTATATCATAAACGGTACGGGTTCGGGTGAATGCGTCATAGTTGCAAGGGGCGTCGGATGGTCGGGCATTACGAGTATTCTGTAATCGTCGCCGCAGGTATCGAGATACTCAAGTATGGGTGCGAGCGCACGGCGGTCAATTTCACCGATCGCCTTGACCTTATTCTGCGCTTCTCCTCTGTGTCCGCACTCGTCCGGCGCTTCAAAATGTAGATATACGAGGTCGTAGCCCTCTTTGAATGCATCAATGCCGGCTTGCGCCTTGCCCTCAAAGTTTGTGTCGAGATAGCCGGTCGCTCCCTCGACCTCGGGAGTTTTCATCCCGGCGCAGATGCCGATGCCTTTCAGGAGGTCGACCGCACTGACGACACAGCCGCTGACGCCGTTTTTCTCCCTGAAGTTTTCGAGTGCAGGTTTCCTGCCCTCTCCCCAGAGCCATATCGAGTTTGCCTCGTGAAGACCCTTTTCACGGCGTGCGATGTTGACGGGATGATCCTTTAAGATATCATAGCTTTTCTTCATCAGGTCGATGAGCGGTGCGGCATTTGCGCTGTCGCTCAGATATTCGCCTATCACCCTGCCGCTGATATCGTGCGGAGGGGTCATCGTCCCGAGCTCGGTCGTGCCGTGATCGACCACGAGGCAGTGGCGGTAGCTGACGCCGCTGTAAAAACGGTAGAGCTCACTTCCGAGCTTTTCCTCGACGGTCTTTATGATCTCCTCGGCTTCGGCGGTCGATATATCGCCTGCGCAGTAATCGACCATTGTTTTATCGCCGTAGTTTTCCTCATCGGACAGCGTGACGATATTACAGCGCAGAGCGACGTCTGTCGGCTTTAAGTCCACACCGATCGATGCTGCCTCGAGCGGCGAGCGCCCGGTGTAGCACACCATCGGGTCATATCCCATGACCGAGAGGTTGGCGACGTCACTGCCGGGCTTCAGGCCCGGTGCAACGGTGCGGCACATACCGACTGTCGCAGATTTTGCGAGCTGATCGATATTCGGTTTCTCTGCGAGCTCCATGGGCGTTTTTCCGCCCAGAGCCTCGGCGGGCGTATCCGCCATGCCGTCACATAAAAGTACAAGGTATTTCATTTTATTATCTCCTCAAGCAGTTTTTTTCCGGCGAGAATATCCGCACGCTCTTTTTCACCTGCACATTCACGCTCGATCGTCAGAGCGCCGTCGTAGCCGAGCTCACGCAGTTTGGCAACGACTCCGGGGAAGTTCGCTTTTCCTTCTCCGAGCGCCTTTTCCTCGCCGAGGTAGCAGGGGTCTGTCGGATAGAGCGCATCCTTTGCGTGAACGCCCCGTACATACTTTCCTATGACATCGAGGGCGTCGACGGGATTTGCCTTTCCGTACAGGATGAGGTTGCCCGTGTCGAAATTAACGCCGATATGGTCGCTGCCGATATCCTTGATGGCACGGAGCATGGTGACCGGGGTCTCCTGTCCTGTCTCAAAATCGAGGTAGATATCCCGCTCTCCGTAATAGCACATGAGGTTCTTCATGGCGGGGATCCACTCACGGTATACAGTATCATACATATATTCGGGGATAAAGCCCATATGCGAGGAAACGTCCTTTACGCCGAGCTCCACTGCGAGGTCGCAGTATTTTCTCATTTCCTCCATGCGTCTGTCACGGTATGCCGTCGGTATCAGACCGAGGGTGACCGGACCTGAAACGAAATTCCACTCCTGCACACCCGTCCACATGCCGACGATGCTCGTGATCTCTATGCCGTATTCGTTTCGGAGCGCCTTTACCTTTTCGATGTTTTCAGGCGTCTGGTCGTTCGGGAACATATACAGCTGGCAGTTGTCGATGCCGTTTTCACGCATCCAGCGGAAATCCTCCTCGATATTGTGATATCTTACGATAACTCCTACTTTCATTGTGTATCTCCTTTGTTTTTATTGAGTTCATAGTTAAATCCGTCGCCGCAGTGTTCATCATAGCATATGAAATATGCCGAGATAGGCTCCGTCGATTCATACAGTTCGTATGCAAGTGAAAATAGCGTGCTGCCGCCGAGCCTGATATTTGCGCTTTCGCACGACGGGCACTTTTCGGGCAGGGCATTGCGCAGGGTGAGCCAGATATCTTTCGGTATGATATGATATTCGATACGGTAGTCGAAGTAAAATACCATTCGCCAGAGCGAGGGATTGGAATATGCGTCGAGGTCGACCGCCTCGCCTGCGTTTACACGGCTTACCATATCTTCATCCGCATTGAACCCGATGAGGGTATTCTCTGCGCCGCGCAGGATATCCGATCCTAATTTGACATTGCCGTCGGGGAGCGATATGCCAAAGAGATTCTCGCAATACGCAAAAGCCTCCTGACCTATTATGGTCACACTCTCGGGTACGTCGATCCGGGTGAGCGAGATGCACTCATAAAATGCCTTTGTACCGATATATGTGATATATACCGCAGGATCGCGGTCTTCATTTTTTATGACTTCTTCTGCCCAGACGGTGAGCTTTGATAATTTTTCGCACCCGTAAAAGCAGTAATCGGGGATAGAGGAGATGTATTCGGGCAGGGTGATCTCCTCAAGGGACCGGCAGTTTTTGAAGGCTCCGTCGCCGACACTTGACAGCCCGTCAGGGAGCTTTATTTCTTTTAGGCTCTTGCAGCCTGAGAAGGCATTGCTTTCGATCGTTCTGAGCGAGCGCGGCGGCTCTATTTCGGAAAGCGATTCGCATCCTGCAAAAGCGGATATTCCTATCTTTTTAAGGCTCGACGGCAGCTCCACTGTTTCAAGAGCCGTGCAATCCTCGAAGGCCGAGGATGCGATATCTTCCATACTATCGGGCAGGATCGCCTTTTTTATCGCCGAACAACCCGAGAATGCTCTGTCGTCGATTTGCGTGAGTTCATCGGGGAATGAAAACTCTGTGAGCGATGTGCAGTCTGAAAATGCGGCTGTCTGTATGTGCGTAAGGGTAGAGGGGAAGACGACCGAACCGAGGGAAGAGCAGCCCGAAAAAGCACCGCGGCCGACCGTTGTCAACCCCTCGGGCAATACTAATGATGCGAGGGACGAGCAGCTGGAAAATACCGATTGTTCGAGCGTGGCGATACTTTCCGGAAGTTCGAGAGAATTAAGGGAAGAGCACCCTGAAAATGCGCTTTTTCCGATATATGTGACAGCGGAAAATGACACTGTCGCAAGTGCCGTGCAATTCATGAAGGCGCGCTCGTCTATTTTTGCCGTCTGCTCAAGACTGAGCGCAGCGATAGAGGAACAGCCCTCAAAGGCGGATTTGCCGATATTTTTGACATATGAAATGCCCGGTATGTCGGAAAGCGAGGTGCAGTCTGCAAATGCTTCGCTATCTATATTCACTAAATTCTCGTTGAAAACAACCGATACAAGCGCCGAGCAACTCTTGAATGCCTTTTCTCCGATACGGCCGAGAGCCGACGGCAGAATGACGCTTTTGATGACGGTGTTTCCCGAAAAAGCGCCCGGGGCGATCTTTGTTATACTGACGCCGTCGATGTCTGAGGGGATCTCGACATTCTCGGACATGCCGACATACGAATGAAGTGTCAGGCTGTTATCATTGCGATGAATATAAAAATCACCGTATCTTATCATAGATGAGATGTCTTCGCCCTGGTCATCCTCTTCGCTGTCCTTTGGCGATACGGCGTAGTAATCACGTACAAGGTACGTATCGCACGAGCATAAAACCAGCATGAGTGCGGCGAGGATTCCTGCGAGTATGTAGTTTCTTTTTTTCATATAATTCCTCCTCATGTGAGGTGATAACATAATTGTATCATAAAAATGCATTGAATACAATAAAAAATAAAAGGAAATTTCCCATACCGTAAGCCTTTGGCGTTGACTTTATGTATGATTTTGTTGTATAATAAAATGGCAACACCGCCGAGTTTACGGCTGACGCCTTAACGGGCACTTGCTTGCATATTTTCCGTCATGCTTCACAAATTTCGTCGGCAGAGGATGTACTCTTGCCTCCTCAATTTGTTTTGCCTGACGAAAACTCTGACGGCGCAATTCCTCCGTCAGAACCCGGCGGTGTTGCCATAGCAATCTATATGAAAAGGAAAAAGACACATGAAAGTTTCTGCACTTCTCGGCAAACGCTTTAAGGAGGCACCCTCCGACTGCGTGATCGAAAGCCATGCGCTCATGATGCGCGGAGGCTATATGAAATATATGGCAAACGGTATATATTCTCTGTATGCGCCGTGCAAGAGAATTACCAAAAAAATCGAAAATATCATCCGCGAGGAGATGGATCGTATCGACGGACAGGAAGTGATGTTCCCCGTCGCCATGCCTGCCGCCATATGGCAGGAATCGGGCAGATACGACTCGATCGGAAGCGAAATGGCACGCTGGCAGGACAGAAGCGGCAATAAAATGGTGCTCGGAATGACCCATGAGGAGGCGGCCGTACATCTCGCACGTGATACGGCGGAATCATATACCGATTATCCCTTTATGATATATCAGATACAGACGAAATTCCGTGATGAGCCCCGTGCCCGCGGCGGCCTTATCCGTGTGCGTGAGTTCACGATGAAGGATGCCTACTCCTTCCATACCTCGCAGGAGGATCTGGAGCGTCATTACGAGCTTGAGTACAAGGCATATGAGCGTATTTTTGCCCGTGCCGGCGCAAAAAATGTCGTAGCGGTCAAGAGTGATTCGGGCATGATGGGCGGCAGTATCTCTCATGAATTTATGCTCCTCTCGGAAATAGGCGAGGACACGCTCGCTATCTGTCCCGAGTGCGATTACCGTGCGAATATGGAGGCGGCGGAATGTATCGTCGAGAATGAGGGAAGCGAGGTGCGTGACCTCGAAAAGGTACATACCCCCGACTGTAAAACGATAGACGATCTCGCTAAATTCCTTAAAATTGACCAGAAGGAGCTCGGAAAAGCGGTCGTTTATCAGAAAAACAGCGATGATCAGTATGTCGTCGTGTTTATCAGAGGCGACCTCGATGTCAATGAGACAAAGCTGCGCAACTATCTCGGCGAGGAGATACACCCTGCCGTGATAACAGAGGATTCCGGGATCGTGGCAGGCTTCATCGGCCCGATCGGTCTTACCGAAAATGCACAGGTAGTCTTTGACCGTTCGCTTTGCGGTATGAACTCCATGGTCTGCGGTGCGAACGAGGTCGACTATCACTATATCGGCGTCAATGCCGGGCGTGATATCGGGGAAGTTGCGTATGTCGATGTCGCAAAAACATATACCGGCGCTGTCTGCCCCAAGTGCGGCAAAAAGGCGCTTACGATAAAGAAGGGTATCGAGATAGGAAATATATTCCAGCTCGGCACGAAATATACAAAGAGCATGGGCATGACCTATTTAGACTCGGACGGGGAGGCGAAAAATCCTATCATGGGATGCTACGGCATCGGCGTCGGCCGCCTTGCCGCCTCGATATGCCAGGAAAGCCACGATGATTACGGTCCGATCTGGCCGATCTCCATCGCTCCGTGGGAGGTTGAAATTTGTAATCTCCGCTCGGACGACCCGACGGTCAATGCCGAGGCGCAAAAGCTCTATGAGGCATTGCAGCAAGAGGGCGTCGAGGTGCTTTATGACGACCGTGACATCCGTCCCGGTGCGATGTTTGCCGATGCAGATCTTTTCGGCGTACCCGTGCGTGCGGTCGTCAGTCCGAAGACCTGCGAGCGTGCAGTCGTCGAAGTATCCTACCGTGATAAATCGTTTAAGGGTGATGTCCCGATAGAAAATGCCGCCGCTGAGATCAAGCGGATGGTGGACGAGCTGAAAGCACAATATAAGGCGATGTAAAAAATATTTTTCACATCGCCGGAGAAAAATGAAGAGAGAAAAAGAGAAGAGAATCGGTAGAAAAAGACGAGTTGCGTCTTTTTCAAAAAATGCTTCGCAAAAGCAAAACTACCGATTCTTTTCACTTTTCTCTCTTATCAATTAATTGGGCTATGTAAAAAACTTTTGTTTTTTACATAGCCTTTTTGTGGAGCAGATAACGGGAATCGAACCCGCATAGTCAGCTTGGGAAGCTGAAGTTTTGCCATTAAACTATATCTGCGTACGGTATCCCTGCCTTGAAAAGGCAGGGATATTTTCTTTTGCTATATTATACTACGCTTTTTTGCTTTTGTCAATTACTCATGATCGACATTGATCTCCAAAACGGAAGAATCGTCATATTTTTCCTTTGAGCCGAGATTTTTAATAAAAATGGTCGTGCGAGCCGAGATATCGGTCGTGCGAGCTGAGAATGAGTATGATATGCTATTAATGCGAGGAACAAAACGATATTTTGACCGAAACTCCACATGGCACAATGCCAAATAAAAAGATAAGAGGAAATAATTCGGGCAAAAGCCGCGGTGTTTTTCGAATAAATGTGAGGGAGATGATATATTGGATGTTTGATAAAAGTGCATAGTTAGCGAGGCGGAGTAATCGGTTTTTCTGTCGGGGTTGTCAAAAATCAACAATTGTGATAAAATGGTAAAAAAACGTATAACAAAGGAGAAATGAAAATGAAAAAAATTATACTGATTCTGCTTGCTATGGTGTTGTTACTTACTGCGTGCGGAAAAAGGGCGGAAGAGCCGAGCGGGAGCGAGCCGAGCCCGAGCGAGAGCGAAAGCATGCCGAGCGAAACAGAATCCGATACGGAAGAGGCGATTGCCCCGACAACACAAGATGATTGGTACACCGAAATGTACGACGAACGCGATGTCGTATATGCCAAAGAGCTTACGCCTGTCAAAAGAGTTGAAAATCCTACATACAAAATCGCGGGATACTACTCCACTCCGAGCGAAGCCTTTGCAGGCTATCCCATCATTCACGGTCACGGCAACCTCACTGAGAAGCCGTGGAATGAAGACAGTTGCGCTGTGGGAATCTTTAAGGCAATAGAGCTTATCTTTGACGAAGATTTTTTCCCATGGATGTATACAAAGATTACGACACTGATGAAAACGGCGTTCCACATCGAACAGAGGAAGAAAGAAAATATATAGATTTTCTTAGTTCCAATTCTGTTATATTCAAGAACGACGCAAGGTTTACTTCTGCATTTGTATATGAAGCAGATGAAACCGTCGGCGTATTAATCGAACTGCTTGCCAAAACAAATGGCAAAAGAATCACCGATATTGACTACTATATCACCAAAGTATTTGCTTACGGAAAAATTATAGATATAAGCGAGTATTTAACAAGTAGTAGTTATTTACACATGTTCGGAAACATTCTTCATTTCCAAAACGATGGCGTTTACATTGAAATGTATGGTGATGGCAGGCTTAAAGTCACAAAAGACGAAGTCTCGTTTACCGAGGGTTATTGGGATTATTTCTATGATGAAACGGGAATGCAGGTGCGTGCTTACGATGAATACGGACAGGTAATCGCTTGGGGATTTCATCCCGGAAAAAGAAGCGATAATTGGTTTGAAAATCCGACCTATCCGCTTGATATAACTCTTCCGTATTGGGATTAACACTTGCGGAAAAGGCTTATTGTTGGAACAAAGACGAGATTTGGAGGATATATTCAATGAAAAAAGTTATAATTATGTTGCTTGCTATGATGCTGTTACTTACTGCGTGCGAAAAAAAGGCGGAGGAGCCGAGCGGGAGCGAGCCGATCCCGAGCGAGAGCGAAACTATGCCGAGCGAAAGCGAATCCGATACGGAAGGTGCAACTGAGGCGGATAATACCGAAACAGACTTCGCATATGCCAAGGAGCTTACGCCGGTGAAAGAAGTCGAAGATCCCACATACAGAATCGAGGGATACTATTCTACACCGAGCGAAGCGTTTGCAGGTTATCACATACTTCATGGATATTCTCCTGTTGCGGCGGATATGATGGTTGCGATTGATGGAGTCTTGCCTGACGACTTAACTAAAGATTATCGTACTGACGAGAACGGAGAGCCGTCGTATAGAACAGAGGAAGAGAGAAAATATATAGATCATCTCAGTCCTGATTCTGTGATATTCAAAGACGATGTCAAAATCCCATCCGTTTATGTAATCGAACCGGATGAGGATACCGCAGTATTAGTCGAGCTGCTTGCGATAACAGACGGTGATGTCATCGAAGATATTGACTATTATTTTACTAAAGTATTTGCTCACGGGAAGCTTATAGATATAAGCGAATACTTAGTATATGTTCGTTATTTGAGAATGGCGGGTACATTTTTTGAATATCAAGGCGAAAGCGTCTATGTCGAGGTATTCGGCAGCGGAAGACTGAAAATCACGGAAGACGATATTTCGTTTGCCGAGGGTTATTGGGACTATTTCTATGATGAAGAGGGGGGGCAAATGATAGTTTACGATGAATACGGACAGAAAATAATATGGGGATTTCATCCCGGAAAAAGAAGCGAGGATTGGTTTGATAATCCGACATATCCGATTGATATAACTCTTCCGTATTGGGATTAACACTTGCGGAAAAGGCTTAATTTTGGAACAAAGACGAAATTCGGAGGATATATTCAATGAAAAAAATTATAATTGTTATACTTGCTATGATGCTGTTACTTACTGCGTGCGGAAAAAAGGCGGAGGAGCCGAGCGGGAGCGAGTCGATCCCGAGCGAGAGCGAAAGCATGCCGACCGAGAGCGAAACTATGCCGACTGAAAGCGAAACTATGCCGAGCGAAAGCGAGACGGAAGGTGCAACCGAGGCGGATAATATTGAAACAGACTTCGCATATGCCAAGGAGCTTACGCCGGTGAAAGAAATCGAAAATCCCACATACAGAATCGAGGGATACTATTCTACACCGAGCGAAGCGTTTGCAGG
>CAYOFP010000010.1:0-32865 GCA_964403505.1 uncultured Lachnospiraceae bacterium | reverse complement strand
TTGCTCACGGGAAGCTTATAGATATAAGCGAATACTTAGTATATGTTCGTTATTTAAGAATGGCGGGTACATTTTTTGAATATCAAAATGGTAATGTTTATGTTGAGGTGTTTAACAGAGGCAGACTGAAAATTACAGAAGACGATGTTTCATTCACCGAAGGCTATTGGGATTATTTCTATGATGAAGAAGGATGTGAAATGGTAGTTTACGATGAATACGGACAGGATATCTACTGGGGATTTCATCCCGGAAAAAGAAGCGATAATTGGTTTGAAAATCCGACCTATCCGCTTGAAATAACTCTTCCGTATTGGGATTAGCTCTTACGGAAAAGGCTTATTATTGGAATAAAACGAAATTCGGAGGATATATTCAATGAAAAAAGTTATATTTTTGATACTTGCTATGATACTGATTCTTACCGCATGTGGAAAAAAGGCGGAAGAGCCGAGCGAGAGCGAACCGACACCGACTGAAAGCGAACCGACTCTGAGCGAGAGCGAAAGCATGCCGACTGAAAGCAAACCGACCCTGAGCGAGAGCGAAACTATGCCAAGCGAAACAGAATCCGATACGGAAGGAGCAACCGAGGCGGATAATATTGAAACAGACTTCGTATATGCCAAGGAGCTTACGCCGGTGAAAGAAGTCGAAAATCCCACATACAGAATCGAGGGATATTATTCTACACCGAGCGAAGCGTTTGCAGGTTATCACATACTTCATGGATATTCTCCTGTCGCGGCGGATATTATGGTGGTAGATGATGGAGTCTTGCCTGGTGACCTCCTTGAAGATTATGGCACAGAAGTAAACGGAGTAATTCCTAAAACAGACGGAGAGAGAAAATATATAGATCATCTCAGTCCTGATTCTGTGATATTCAAAGATGATGTCAAAATCCCATCCGTTTATGTAATCGAACCGGATGAGAATACCGCAGTATTAGTCGAACTGCTTGCGATAACAGACGGTGAGAGAATCGGTACTATTGGCTATTATTTTACTAAAGTATTTGCTCACGGGAAGCTGATAGATATAAGCGAATATTTGGTACGTGTTAGTTATTTGAGAATGGCGGGTACATTTTTTGAATATCAAAATGGTAATGTTTATGTTGAAGTGTTTAACAGAGGCAGACTGAAAATTACCGAAAACGATGTTTCATTCACCGAAGGCTATTGGGATTATTTCTATGATGAAGAAGGATGTGAAATGGTAGTTTACGATGAATACGGACAGGATATCTACTGGGGATTTCATCCCGGAAAAAGAAGCGATAATTGGTTTGAAAATCCGACCTATCCGCTTGATATAACTCTTCCGTATTGGGATTAGAAAATTAAATTTTAAAATGAAAGGAAAAATGAAAATGACATACAATGAAAAAATAAATGAATTTACAAACAGACTTAGCAAATTTAGATCAAGATATCGTGTAGTTGATGATGGATATGGCTATGGTTGGGGTGATCACGTCCCCTTAAACATTGAGGAGTGGACTAGAAAGAATCTTAAAAAAATCGATGCAGGAACATACGATTTTTGTAAAGATGATTATAATGAAAATAATTTTTCTGAAAATAATTATTCCATGGTGAAAAAATATACTAAGGATAAGTTAGAAGAAAGACCTCCTACAGTGAAAAGTAATATATTCCATGGTTCACAATGCCACGGCTTTGCATTGTATATTTTATCTATGTGCTCAGGAGAGGATGTGTTTATTCAAACATCCGGTGTATCACATACCCCGGATTGGATAGTATTCACAGATTTCCAAAATAATGACTTCGGCAGATTAAAGGTGGGCGATTTTGTTAGATTTAATGCGCACAACACTGTTCTTGATGATATTCATTCCGGAATAGTATGTGAAATCAACAATAACGAGGTCAAATTCCTGCAAACCTATTACGGCAGTGCGTATGTTAAAACAGACAGTTGCTTTAACGGCGGTACAATAAAACATAATGGGCAGGATGTAGATGTCAAAACTGAAGCTGATATTCTCGCAAACGCTGATTTTATTGCAAGGTATGTACCCGAGGGAGATATTTCCACAACCGTAGAGATCACATTTTGTGCAAACTTCGGTAGCAACAGCACGCAAAAAAGAGATGTTGAACCGGGTAAAAGCCTGAGTGAATATAACAGTCTCTTTAGCAGAACCGGTCACACGTTTGAGGGCTGGATGACAAAGCCGGACGGAAGTTCAACTATTGATAAGGCGCCGAGCAGTGCATGCACTCTGTATGCGAAATGGAAGCCTATCAAATACAATTTGCAGTTTGATTGGGTGCGCGGAGGAAACACTTACAAAAAAACAGTTCAATATGATTACGGTACTGAAATCACGCCGGATATGATAAACAACATATCTGTGATTCCCTCGTCGAGTAACGATATCGAATTCAAATATTGGGCGAAATATGTAGACGGCGAATATGTACGAGTGACCGGAAATATCATCCTGACAGGTAATCTCACGCTCTATGCGATGTTTCGCACTTATAATAATACAATACGATTTAACGGAAACGGCGGAACGAATCTGCCCTCTGACCCGACAGAGGGTAAAAGGAATTATGAAATAGGCACGGATGTTTCGACGAGAACGGGATATAAATTTATTGGATGGAAAACAGAAAAGTATGATAACCTGTTTTTCCCGGGAGATGAACTTGATCTGATCAAGTTCGAGGATGATAAGGATGTAGTATTAACTGCGCAGTGGGAAGAGCTGTATTATAAATTTACTTTTGATACATTCGGCATTTCCGAAGTATTACCGATGGAAATTCCATTTAGTCAAATTCCGCTCAATCAAGACGACACGAAATCGTTTTGCTTTACGGACGGCATGTTCCCATGGTTAGGTTTTACATCATACGGATGGAAGATAAAGGGAGATAAATCCGGTAATGTATACAGAAGCGGCGATGAGTTGCCCCTGAAAAGCTACGACTTTGAGCTGGCAGACGCATGTCCGTTCCCGAATAGTAACGGTTATATCGTGACATTTGATGCAAACGGCGGAGAGAATGCGCCGAGCCCGCAGCTCATGCAACCGGGTGGCACGCAGATCCTCACAAGCGAAGAGCCGACGAGAGCGTATCATCACTTTATGGGATGGGCAACAAGCCCGGACAGCATGACCGCTGAATATGCTCCTAAGTCACGCATTTCCCTTAACGAGAGCATCACGCTATATGCCGTATGGATCGGCGGCGGTGTGAGAATAAAATATGAGACCGGCGTTTCCGATATCGACCCTTATCCTGAATGCGAGCTGCCTGTATTTCAGTTATATAATTATCCTTGTTTAAGTGAGGGAATGGCTCTTTCGAGCAAAATGCCCGAGAGAATGGGTTATCTGTTTGACGGTTGGTCGTGTGCCGCGCCTCTTTACTCCGTCATTGATAATGCGTTGAAAATGACGTGTTATCCCGGCGAGACAATACAGATTCCTAATATTAACGAAGATAACTATTATAATCATGTGTATGACACGATCACCCTTACCGCAAAGTGGAAGCCGGACCCGAGCTTTGAGCACGAGTTCCCAACGAAAGAGGATTATTGGCACAAGTGCAAAATAACATTTAACGCCAACGGCGGAAAGAAGGCACCCGAACCGCAGTACGTTAATATAGGAGTGTGCGATATTCTGACAAAGGAAGAGCCCACAAGAGATTATCACCATTTCATGGGATGGACTACCGACCCTGACGGTTATGAGGTTGAATACTCGCCTGAGTCGCTTATTGCGACGGATTGTGATATGACCCTTTATGCCGTATGGCTCGGCGGTTGTCCGAGAATAAAATTTGAATCGGGAGTATTGAGAGAAAGTGCAACCCCTGCGTATGACATGCCGAAATCAATGCTCTATACAATGGGTTGTATCTTGGGCGAGGATAAGCTAAAGCTGCCCGGTCGTGTCCCCTCGAGAATCGGATTTATCTTTGACGGATGGGACTGCAATGAAAGCTATACATTTAACGATGACAGCTCTATCTATTTTGATGATATAATCCCGTCTGACCTCCATGAGCGCATGTTCGATACAATAACATTTACCGCAAAGTGGAAACCCTTACATGAAGATCAATACTTCGATGTGAGGTTCTATGGCAGATATACCTACGGAAATCTGCTAAGCCATATCAAGGTAAGAAAGGGCGATAAATACTGCCATGATTACAGTGACGGTTATCATGTTAAATACAAGGCTTTTCCGACGCTTCCCGGTTTTGCAGATGGTGTAAATTACTTCGCATGGAGTGCACCAGACGGAGGTGTTCTGAGTGAGGACAGTATAGTTACTACCGCAGACGATCAATATATTTATACCATATCGTTTGAGGATGATCCGTTTGAAGATATGGGCGCCCATGGGTGGGCGAACAAGTCTGTTGCTATTTGCAAGTATCTAGGATATATATCCGGAACAAGCCCAGATACATATTCACCCGGAGATCCTGCCACACGCTATCAGGCGGCGGCTATCTTAAGTCGTGCTGACGGAGCAGCTCCGACGGAAAATAATCCGTTTTACGATATAAAAACAGATAGTGACAAAAATTCAGTCGCAACATGGGCATGGCGAAACGGAATATCCGTAGGCTCGAACGGTGCTTTTAAGCCGGATGACAAAATAACACGTCAAGAGCTTGTAGCGTTCCTTTACAATTTTGCAATTTATAAGGGAACTATTTCGGGCAACGATGTTTTTGATGTTGATATAGAGAAAATACCTAATGACTTTGGTGAAGTTTCCGATTGGGCTATAAACTCTATGAAATGGGCGGTCAAGAACGAAATAATAACTGTGAATAAAGAGAAGAATATCCGTCCGAATGACTTTGTGACCCGTGCAGAGCTTGCCGTATTTATACTGAGAACATTTGTCTACACAGGCGTTATTCCGTATTGCTATTAAGGCAATACCGAGAATAACAAAAAATATCCGAGACTCACTTTGAGATGAGTCTCGGATTTTTTCGTCTTTATTCGTAGTCGACGACTCCGACCCAGGAGAGGAGAAATTCCCGTTCCTCCGTCTTTCCCTTGACCGATTGAGAGGCGGCGACGATCGGCATCCATTTCTGCACATACTGCTTTGCAGTGTCGCTCTTTTTGCAGAAAAGATCCAGGTATTTATCGCCTAATTCTTTCTTTCCGTCCAGGCAGAAGAGCAGGTAGGTTCTCGCTGCGTCTGCCGCTCCGTTGCCCTGCGTCGCATGCGACCAGTCGAGGATGTGCGCTTTTCCGTCCTCGCCGATGATGATATTGGAGGGATTGAAATCGCCGTGGCATACCTTTTTGTGTTTGGGCATGGATTCGAGGCGTGTGTGAAGCTCGTATCTCGTCGTGGCGTCAAGGTCGGATGCGCTGATCTTGCGGTTCATCTTATCCTTGAGCTTGCCGAGCATGGGCGCTTCCTTTGACAGGACCTCGAGCTGGAGGCTGACAAACAGATCGAGGTATTCGTTCTCTTTTTCGGGATTTTCCTGCATGAGACATGCGAGGGTCTTGCCGGCGATGAATTCGGATACGATCGCCCATTTGCCGTCGGTCTTCATGACCTCGAGCACCTTTGGTATATTCAGTCCCGTCTCCTCGACACGAGCCTGATTCAGCGCTTCGTTCAGGACGTCTGATTTTGAATAGTCCTCGTTAAACACTTTTTTTACGGTATCGCCGTCACGGTATATCGTCTTTGTCGGGCGTACTGCGATAACTTGTGCCGTTTTGCTGCTCATTTTGTCTCCTCCTTGCCATAGTAGGCGTTAAGATACATTTGTTTGATCTCGGCAATCAGCGGATAGCGCGGGTTTGCGCCGGTGCACTGGTCGTCGAATGCCTGCTCGACCATATCGTCGAGTCTGTCGAGGAAATCCTTTTCGTCCGGCACATAATCACGGATGGTCGGCTTGATGCCTATGGTTTCCTTTAATTTGTCTATTTCGCCGATGAGCTTCTCGAGTTTTTCCTCGTCGTTCTTGCCCTTGATACCGAGCGCATCTGCTACCTGCGCATATCTTGCGAGGGTGTGGGGATGATCGTACTGTGAGAATGTTCCCATCTTCGTGGGTGCTTCGCTCGCATTGAAGCGGAGGACCTCATCCATCATCAGTGCGTTTGCGATACCGTGCGGTATGTGATGGAATGCGCCGAGCTTGTGCGCCATGGAGTGCATGATGCCGAGGAAGGCATTTGCAAATGCCATGCCTGCCATTGTGGCGGCGTTTGCCGTTTTTTCACGTGCGATGGGGTCTGCCGCTCCGTTTTCATATGCCCTCGGCAGGTACTCAAAGAGGTTTTTGAGTGCGCCGATGGCAAGGGAATCGGTATAGTCTGTCGCCATGATCGATGCATATGCCTCGAGTGCGTGGGATACCGCATCGATACCCGATGCGCTCGTCAGACCCTTTGGCGCATTCATCATGAGATTCGCATCGACGATCGCCATTTTCGGAAGTAGCTCATAATCGGCGAGGGGATATTTCGTTCCGGTCGCATCGTCTGTGATGACGGCGAACGGTGTTACTTCGCTGCCCGTGCCGGCAGAGGTCGGGATCGCCACGAAATACGCCTTGTCTCCCATATGGGGGAATTCGTATACACGCTTGCGTATATCCATAAATCTCATTGCCATATCGGAAAAATCTGCTTCGGGATGCTCATATAATACCCACATGATCTTTGCCGCATCCATGGGAGAACCGCCGCCCAAAGCGATGATGGTATCAGGCTCGAAAGCGCGCATCATCTGCGCACCCTCTTTTGCGCAGGAGAGGGTCGGATCGGGCGCTACATTTGAGAATGTAGTGTGCATGATGCCCATTTCGTCGAGCTTCTTTTCTATTGTCTTTGTATAGCCGTTTTTATATAAGAACGAGTCGGTTACGATAAACGCTCTTTTTTTGCCCATTTGTCCGAGCTCGGCAAGAGCCACAGGCAGGCAACCGTTCTTCAGATATATTTTTTCAGGTGCTCTGAACCAAAGCATGTTTTCTCTCCTTTCGGCGACTGTCTTGATATTCAAAAGGTGCTTGACACCGACGTTATCCGATGTACTGTTGCCGCCCCAGCTTCCGCAGCCGAGCGTGAGCGAGGGTGCGAGCGCAAAGTTATAGACATCGCCGATACCGCCGAAAGCAGAGGGCGTGTTCACCACGATACGGCAGGTCTTCATGCGTGCGGAGAAAGCATCGAGCTTTTCACGGGCGTTCACTGTGTCGAGGAATATGGACGCCGTATGGCCGTAACCGCCGTCGGCGATCAGGCGTTCCGCCTTGTCAAATGCCTCGTCGAGATCCTTTACACGGTACATGCCGAGCACGGGAGAGAGCTTCTCATGTGCAAATTCCTCTGCCAGCTCCACGCTCTCGACTTCGCCGATGATGACCCTCGTGCTCTCGGGTACATCGACTCCTGCGAGTGCCGCTATCTTATGTGCGCTCTGTCCGACGATCTTTGCGTTGAGTGCGCCGTTGATGATCATAGTCTTTCTGACCTTTTCGGTCTCGTCGGGCGTGAGGAAGTAGCATCCGCGGTATCTAAATTCCTCTTTGACCTTTTTGTAGATCTTATCGGGGACGATGACGGTCTGCTCGGATGCGCATATCATGCCGTTATCGAATGTCTTTGAGTGGATGATCGAGTTTACTGCGAGCGTGATATCTGCCGAATCGTCAATGATCGCCGGTGCGTTGCCTGCACCTACGCCGAGCGCCGGTTTTCCGCTCGAATATGCCGCCTTTACCATACCCGGACCGCCTGTGGCGAGGATGATATCAGCCTCTTTCATTACCGTATCCGTCATGGCAAGGGACGGGACGTCGATCCAGCCGATGAGCCCCTCGGGCGCACCTGCCCTGACCGCTGCCTCGAGCACGATCTTTGCTGCCGCGATCGTGCAGTTCTTTGCACGGGGATGCGGGGAGATGATGATACCGTTTCTCGTTTTCAATGAAATAAGCGTCTTGAATATGGCAGTTGACGTCGGGTTCGTCGTGGGTATGACCGCCGCAACAACTCCGATGGGCTCTGCGATCTTTGTTATGCCGTACTCCCGGTCTTCCTCTATGACGCCGCAGGTCTTTGTATTCTTATATGCATTGTAGATATACTCCGCTGCATAATTATTCTTTATGACCTTGTCTTCGACGATGCCCATGCCTGTTTCTTCTACTGCCATTTTGGCAAGCGAGAGACGGGCGTGGTTTGCGGCAGTTGCCGCCGCTTTGAATATTCTGTCGACTTCCTCCTGAGAATATTTTGCATATTCCGTCTGAGCCGCTCTGACCCGTGCGATGAGGGCTTCGAGTGCTTCCGTGGTGTCAGTGATCGGATAGTTATCTTCCATTTCTGTTTCCTCCGTTCAGAAAATATTGATTATATTTTTATTTTTTATCCTGTGATGAAAGGTGGTTTGAAAGGATCGCAAGAGATGAGGCGAGATTTTCGTTTTCCACCTTAATACCTTTCGGCACACGCAGTATGGTCGGTGCGAAATTCCAAATGGCGCGCACGCCGCATTCGACCAGGCAGTTGCATACTTCTTGCGCCGCTTCGATGGGGACTGTCAGTATGGCGAGGTTTATTTTCGACTCACGGCATACCTCCTGTAATTTCTCCATGGGAAGTACGGGTTTTCCGTGTATGACTGTGCCGTGTTTTTCGGTGTCGGTATCAAACGCCGCAGAGATCGTCAGTCCGTAATCGCTAAAGCCGTCATATGCGAGCAGTGCAGAGCCGAGGTGCCCTGCGCCGATGAGGACAGTCTTTGTCACCGAGCCACATCCGAGCATGTTTTCGATTTGCGATATGAGCTCCTCTATGATATATCCCGTCTTTGGTCTGCCGCTTCCGCTCACAGAGCCGAGGTCCTTCCTCACCTGTACGTCGTTTAATCCGAATGCCGAGGCGAGTGCGGTCGCTGATATCGTCTCTTTTGTTCCCGCAACATATTTCAGATAATGTAAATATGCCGGCAGTCTGCGCATCGTCTGCCTCGATATGGACTTTTCCATCGTTTTCTCCGTCGTTTTTGTTTTCTTATATATTATATACCTTATTCTGGTATAGGTCAATAGATAAATCCTTATCGATAAATATTGATTTATAGAAAAAACAGAATAATATCGCCGATTTTTAATACTATTTGCACAAAAAAGTATAAATATGTATATTTTGGCTTTGCAATTCAGAAAAATAGTGCTATAATAGTATAGATATACTGAAAAGGAGTCGAAGATGTATAAGATCGTATTAAAAAAGAGCCTGAATCCAACGGTTACCATGATGGATATCGAGGCGCCCTTTGTTGCTGCGAAGGCGGAGCCGGGCCAGTTTATTATTCTCCGTGTAAACGAAGAGGGAGAGCGGATTCCGCTTACTATCGCCGGAGCCGATACGGAAAAGGGTACTGTAAGAATAATATTTCAGATCGTCGGTGCGACCACCGAGCTTTTGAATCATAAAAACGAGGGAGAGTACATACAGGATTTCGTCGGACCTCTCGGCGTTGCGACCGAGTGTGAGGGCTTGAAGAGCGTATGCATCGTCGGCGGCGGAGTCGGATGCGCCATAGCGCTTCCTATCGCGCAGAAGCTGCACGAGATGGGCTGTGAGGTGACGAGTGTTATCGGTTTCCGCAATAAAGATCTGCTGATACTCGAGGATGAATTCAAGGCCTGCTCTGATGAGCTTATCGTCATGACAGACGACGGCTCGTACGGCAGAGAGGGCAATGTCTGCATTCCTTTGAACGAGATGTTTGCGCAGGGCAAAAAATTTGATAAGGTCATCACCATAGGACCGCTTATCATGATGAAATTTGTCGTCGCGGCGGTAAAGCCCACGGGCATTCCCTGCGTTGTTTCCATGAACCCGATCATGATAGACGGTACGGGCATGTGCGGCGGATGCCGCCTTACCCTCAATGTCGACGGTAAGAAGGTCACCAAGTTTGCCTGTGTTGACGGTCCCGACTTCGACGGATATGAGGTCGATTTTGACGAGGCGATGTCACGGGGCGCTATGTACCGTGATTTTGAGAGGCACGCACATGAGGCGACGTGCAATCTCTTGAATAAGGAGGTAAAGTGATATGCCGAATATGAGTCCTAATAAAAACCCCATGCCTGTACAGGAGCCGCAGGTTCGTGCGCATAATTTTGACGAGGTGGCGCTCGGCTATTCGGAGGAGACGGCAATCGATGAGGCGCTCCGTTGCCTTGCCTGCAAAAATATGCCCTGTGTTTCGGGCTGTCCCGTAAATATACATATCCCCGAGTTTATCGCAAAGATCAAAGAGGGCGATTTCGAGGGAGCATATCAGATAATCTCAAAAACATCGTCACTTCCGGCGGTCTGCGGCAGAGTATGTCCGCAGGAGACGCAGTGTGAGAGCAAATGCGTCAGAGGGATCAAGGGCGAGCCTGTCGGCATTGGCCGACTCGAGCGTTTTGTCGCCGATTGGCATAATGCGCACTGTGAGAGCGCACCGGAAGTACCGGCGACGAACGGTCATAAGGTAGCGGTCGTAGGCTCAGGCCCTTCGGGTCTTACCTGCGCAGGAGATCTCGCGAAAAAAGGCTACAAGGTCACGGTATTTGAGGCGCTCCATACAGCAGGCGGTGTTCTCGTCTATGGTATTCCCGAGTTCCGTCTGCCTAAAGCGATCGTGCAAAAAGAGGTCGATAACCTCATCGCTATGGGCGTCGACATGGAAACGAATATGGTCATAGGTAAGACCCTGACGGTCGATGAGCTTATTGAGGACGGATACGAGGCTGTCTTTATCGGCTCGGGCGCTGGTCTGCCGAACTTCATGGGTATACCCGGCGAGTCATATAAGGGCGTCTACTCGGCAAACGAGTTCTTAACACGCTCGAATCTGATGAAAGCATATAAGAGCGAACCCGTCACTCCTATTATGAAGGGCGGCAAGGTCGCTGTCGTCGGCGGCGGTAACGTCGCAATGGATGCGGCACGCACGGCGCTCCGTCTCGGAGCAGAGAAGGTATATATCGTATACCGCAGATCCATGGAGGAGCTCCCCGCAAGAAAAGAGGAAGTCGAGCATGCACAGGAGGAGGGAATCGAATTCCTTCTTCTCAATAACCCGGTAGAAATACTCGGTTATGATAATCCCGACGACAAGCGTGACCCCAAAAACGGCACTGTCACGGGTATGAAGTGTATCAGGATGGAGCTTGGCGAGCCTGATGAGAGAGGCCGTCGCCGTCCCGTTCCCGTTGAGGGAAGCGAATTTGTGCTCGATGTTGATACGGTGGTCATATCCATCGGCACATCGCCGAATCCGCTGATAAAATCGACGACCGTAGGACTCGAGGTTAACTCACGCGGAGGCATCATCGTCGAGGAGAGCACAGGTGCAACGACGAAAGAGGGCGTTTATGCAGGCGGCGATGCCGTCACAGGCGCTGCAACAGTCATATCTGCGATGGGGGCAGGTAAATTAGCTGCAAAGTCGATCGACGAGTATTTAAGTAAATAAAAAGACGAAAGAACTTGTGTAAAACACAGGTTCTTTCTTTATTTGATAATATTCTTTACTTTTTTTGTATTTTATGGCATAATATATAAGACAATGCTGCACCGTCAGAACTATGCGGTATTGCCTTAAAAACTTCAAAGGGAAAAATATGAAAAAAAGACTATTCTATACTATTATCTCTCTGATACTTTTGCTTTCTATGATGACTTCATGCGCAGACACTACCCAAAACACTGTTGCGAGTGCAGAGGAGTCATCGGACAGAGTACAGGCGTCCGAGCCTGAGAGCGAACCCGAGACCGAGCCGAAAACAGAGACCGAACCTGAAACTGAGCCCGAGACCGAACCCGAAGAGCCCGAGATACTCAATAGAAACGATACATTTGTAAAGGATACGATCACAGTAAATAATTCCGATTTCGTTATACCCGAGGAACAGCAGCAGGCACTGTACAACGCTATGAATTATAGCTATTACAGATACTATGATGTAGCTTTTTACGTCATAGATCTCGGGAGTAGGATGTCATTCGGATATAATGCAGACGATTATTTTGAGCCTGCCTGCACACGAAAGGCGGGACTTGCCCTTTCCTGGTATATGATGCTCGAGGAAAACAGAAAACAAAGAGAAGCGGAGATCCCGTCTCAGCGCAACGAGAAAAAATACTCATTATATGACGAGTATTATTATGACGGAAGAGACTATATGAGCGGAGCGGGCTATATCGGTCGTCACGGCTCGAGAAGCTATACGATCAGAGAGGTCCTGCACTACCTGCTTTATAACAGTGATAATACCGCATATAAAATACTCTGGAATCTGCTCGGCATACAAAGGTATAAACTGCTCGAGCGGGAGCTCGGCATCCCGAAATACGAGGATGACTATGCACTGAATAAATTATGGACGCCGATGAGAGCGCACGATATCGGTCTGATATGGCAGAGAATCTGGGAGTATAAGAGCGCCGCTCCCGAGGGCGAAATACTGTGGTATGAGCTGACGCATAACGAATTCTGCGAGATAGGAAAGGTCGTTCTCGATGCAGATGAGATCGCACATAAATCAGGATCTGACGATTACGGCTTTCACGAGGCAGGCATCGTCGTGCGGGGAGACAATGCGTACGTCGTCGTGACGTTCTCTAATGTGCCTCTTCCCGTAGCTTACGATGATTATGACTGTATACATATGGTCATAGAGCGCATTGATCCTGTGATGAAGTATTTTTATTCGGGACAATGGCAAAATGAGTGAGATCTCCTCCTGTTTAAACTGACGAGAGTTGAACCCTTTACAGGGATTCAACTCTCGTCAGTTTAATTATTCAGATGCAGAATCCAAAGCATAAGCCGGCGTATGGCCATGCGGCGTTGACGTATCCTGCGTGTCCGGTAGCGTGAACAATACCGAAACTGCATGTGTCGTCTTTTCTCGGACTGCGTAACCACCATTCAATGATCTGTAGATCCGGTTGGGTCTTTATCCGGCTTGCATCATCCGTAAAGATTGCATACTGCTCGCCTTCACCCTCGACCGAGTGATATGTCGTGCCGAAGCACTCCACTTCGGAAAAGAGGAATAAAAGCATATTAGATGTGCAGATCTCCGTACTTCCTCCGCCTACCGATGTTTTTTTATCTGTATATTTAATTGCGTTGCGCAGCTCCTCCGGCAGAGAGCCGAACATTGTAGTATTCAGCCATTGATACATATCTGTTCCGTTATAGCCGCCGACGTTAGTGGCAGTATCATCTAACGCATATGCGCTCCTCATGATATTTTTCAGACCAAAGGTAATGCCGGCTTTTCCGCCGTTTGACAAATCGTCGTGATTAAAACCGTAAATTTGTACGGTTACTACTTCGCCGGTAGAGAGGACGAAGCTTTTTTCATCGCCCACATTCCATATGTGAGAGGCAAGCCCTCTTTCCGATGCCAATTTAATTTGCTCCCATGTGTTATCGGCGAGGACATCTCTATAATTATGCCATGCCTCCACAAAAACTCCGGTATCGTCAAAATAATATGCGACCCACCTGTCATAGTCGCCCGATTCTATGTGTATGCTGCGCCAACCGGTCGCCATAATACCGCCGTATTCGGGATCAAAATAGTATAGGGAATCTCCTATGTTCTGCAATCCCGTCATTTGCTTGCCTAAATCCGAATCAGGATCATCGGCCGGGCTTTCCCCGCCGGGACAGAAATAATAAATACGATCGGGCTGTGAAGCAGTCAAGCTCGCAAAGCCGGTGAGCATCGCCCCGTCAAAAACACGGAAGTAATAGTTTGCGCCGTCAATATTTTGCCAACCCATAAGCATCGCTCCGTCTGATGGATAGAAGTAATGAACCGAGCCGTCAATATTTTGCCAACCTCGAAGCATCAATCCATCTGATGGACGGAAGTAATGAGTTGAGCCGTTGATATCATGCCAGCCTGTCATCATTTTACCATAATCCGAATCAGAATCAATTGCAGGACTGTCTCCGAAAGGACAGAAATAATAAGTAGTATTTACAGGATTTGCCGAAGAAATGGTCTGAAGGCCGTAAAGCATTATTCCGTTAAATGGACGTAAGTAATATACCGAGCCGTTAATATTTTGCCAACCGATCCGTAGTTTTCCTAAATCCGAATTAGAATCAATTGCCGGGCTTTTCCCGGCGGGCTCAAGATAATATGTAAAATCGTCGATTTTTGTCCAACCGCCGTAGTTATATACGAAACGCCCGTTTTCGGTATAACCGCCGTAGAATACACGTCCCATGTCAGTATTTGCGTTTACCGTCGGATGGTCTCCGGTTGGGTCAAAGTAGTAAACATCGCTTCCGATTACCGTCCACCCCGTCCGCATTCTGCACATGTCACTCTCGGAGTCATTGGCCGGATGCTCTCCTACGATTTCAAAGTAATAGGTCTTATTGTTAATGATCCTCCACCCGGTATAGATTCTTCCGAAATCAGATGTGGCAGGGTCACTTCCGGAAGGCTCGAAGTAATAGGTCTTGCCGTTAATGATCTTCCATCCGGTGATCATATTACCGTTGGTTGGATCAAGGTAATAGGTCTTGCCATTAATGATATTCAACCCCGTAATCCTGTTGCCGTTGGTTGAATCAAAATAATACCATTTGTTATCGATCTTCTGCCAGCCGGTCTTCATGTCACCGTTGGTTAGGTCAAAGTAGTAGGTGTAACCGTTAATTACTTTCCATCCAGTTGCCATTCTTCCAACTAAAGAAGAGTTATCGCTGACTTCAAAATAATACCATTTGTTATCGATCTTTTGCCAATTGGTCTTCATGTCGCCGTTGGTGAGATCGAAGTAGTAGGTGTAACCGTTAATGCTCTTCCATCCCGTGATCATACTACCGTTGGTTGGATCAAGGTAATACCATTTATTATTGATTTCTTTCCATCCGGTTGCCATTCTTCCAACTAAAGAAGAGTTATCGCTGACTTCAAAATAATACCATTTGTTATCGATCTTCTGCCAGCCGGTCTTCATGTCGCCGTTGGTCAGATCAAAGTAGTAGGTGTAACCGTTGATTATTTTCCATCCTTTTACCTTGACTCCTGCCGGCTCATAGTAATACCACACACCGCTTTCATTTTGCCATCCGCTCGGCTGTGAAATATATGTGGTTGCGCCGGTCAGGTAGCCGATAGGATCTACGGGTTCATTATTAAGCTGTACTTCGAAATGAAGATGCGCTCCGGATGAATATCCAGTATTGCCAACATATCCGATTACGTCCCCTTGTTTAACGGTCGTGCCTACAGAAACGCTCGGAGAACTTTGCATATGCGCATAAAGGGTACTGACATTTTTTCCATCACTGTTTTCCTCATGATTTATTTTTACATAATATCCCCACGAGTATTGGTGATTATGATATTCAGCTTTTACCACGGTTCCGTCTGCGACCGCACGAATCTCTTTTCCCTCGATTGGGCTGACATTACCCCCACTGGCTATATCGATTCCACGATGAACATAATTATTACCATTTTTTTCAAAATGTACATTAATATTTCCTGTGCTACAATCAGCCATACTTATATTATCTACGGGCAAAATCCAATTATTGGAACTGCTATTAGTAGTTTGTACCGTATAGGTATTAACGCTTAGGGATGGTTGTTGCAAACTCGGAATAGTGTATATTCCATAGAGTTTGTCTCCGTGATAGATATGAACAGCCATATCCTGTTGCAGATATCCCTCACTCACCACTTCTCCATTTTGATATACTACTGCAGTGTCGCCGTAAAACTCGATATCCTCAATAAGCCATTCCACAGTATTACTTGCATAGCCATTAGTCAACGTCATGGTAGTATCGTCGAAATCAAAAGCGAAGCTATGATAACAGTGTGCATTGATGTTGCCAAAGTCAGCAGAATCGCTTTGTTCATTTGCAAGAACAGGAGTAGCAAAAATAAATAGCATTAAAGTTAAAATGGATAGTAATTTGAATTGATGCCTCATTTTTTAATAGTCCTTTCTTTGTTTTTTTTCTTAATTTATGGGTTTGGAGTCGGCAAAATAGTTGCATGATACGAGTTCAAGTCAATCATTTCCGGATCGTCGTGTTCAAAAACAATGAAATAATTTTCGTATCCGTCGACTGTAAACGAGGAACAAAACGCATATGAATCCCCCGGTCTACTTTCTTGAGCTTCGTAATCTATCGTTACTCCGTCGAGCTCCTCGATTTCTGCAATACTAACAGTATCTGGTGCACCCAGCAAAACATCTCGGATATCTATACGGTCAATTCCTCTACATTTGCACTCCTCGTCCGTAATCGGTACATAATAACCGTTCTCATCGTACCACAAATTATTGTAGATTTTTGGACAGATGTCAGGGTCATCGTAATAACGCTTGGTAAAAGGCTCTTCATAAAAACAATATATCCCATATCCGTTTTCGTATATATAGCCTCGTCCCCCGTGCGGAGAATTATAAGAGATTATCTCACCGTGCTTTTTTTCCAACTCGGTGCAGGACAGTCCGATATCGTCGAGCAGATCATAATTGATCGCTAATTTCGGCGGTTCGGGCTCTGTGGGCGCTTCTGTGGGAGGCTCTGTGGGAAGATCGGTTGGTGCTTCGGTTGGTGTGATGCTCTCATTCGTGGGTTCTGTCGGTTGGCTCGCCGACTCCGATTCCGGCTCAGATGGCATCGGCTCATCCTGCGTCTTGCAAGAGCACAGCATCACGCCGAGTGCGATTGCAACAGCCAGAATAAGGCAATAAGTTTTTTTCATGTGTTTTCTCCTTTTCATAATCAGTCAAATACAGTTAATTACTTCATGTTAATACATCATCTTACATCCACACGCATATCCATTTCAATGAACCCCGGATCATCATGATACAATATGATAATTATATTTTCGTATCCTTCAACTCTAAGTGCAGAACAAAGTAAATACGGGTCTCCCGGCAAACCGTCTTTCGCCTCTGATTCAATTTCTACCCCATCGAGTCCTCTGATGTCATCAATCGTTACGATATCGCCCTCGTTCAGGAAAAAATCCGAAGCCTTTATACAATCAATTCCACTACATTTGTTCTCTTCGTCTGTAATCAGTACATAGTAACCATTCTCATCGTAACACAAATTATTGTAGATTTTCGGACAGGTATCAGGGTCATCATAATATCGCTTGGTAAAAGGCTCTTCATAAAAACAATATCTCCCATATCCGTTTTCGTATTCATAGCCGATACCGCCGTGAGGTTTGCCGAAAAGAGTTATCTCACCGTGCTTTTTTTCCAACTCGGTGCAGGACAGTCCGATATCGTCGAGCAGATCATAATTGATCGCTAATTTCGGCGGTTCGGGCTCTGTGGGCGCTTCTGTGGGAGGCTCGGTTGGCGCTTCGGTGGGTGGTTCGGTGGGCGCCTCGGAATCAGGCTCGGTCACGGGTTCGGTTGTCGGTTCGCCGGTTTCAGGACTTGTGTTCATGGTTTTTGCCTCCTTCTCGGCAAAGACACATACCGTGGTCACAACACATATGGCGACAATTACTGCTACTATCAACGGTATTAAAATTTTTTTCTGCAATAGCTTTCTCATTGTTTCCTTCCTTTCGTTATAAATCGTTATAAAATGGCTCGAAGTGGTTATTATGGTTTCTCACTATAGTATATGTAGATTTTGCTGACTATTCTCTTTTAACTCCCGTTCTTTCAAGGCGAGTGTCATCTCTGTATCTATTCATATTCCTTTTTCTTGTTTCGCCTTAGATCGTTTCTCGTTTGACACATTTCGCCACGGTAAAACATTCATTTGTCAAGAATATAATAACACAATATCCACATTATGGCAATAGAGTTTGTGATTATTTGTTCGGTATTCCAAAAAACGGTTTATATGTATTCGATACAAAGCAATTTTTTGTTGATTTTATCCAATGTAAATCATATACGCTATTCCATAGAGTCGGTCGCCGTGATAGATGTGGACGGCCATCTCCTCCTGTAAATAACCCTCGGTTACGCTCTCTTCGTTTTGATATACAACTGCGGTGTCACCGTAATACTCAATATCTTCGATAAGCCATTGCACGGTATTGCTTGTATATGCATCGGTCAGCGTCATAGTAGTATCATCAAATTCAAAAGCGAAGCTATGATAACAGTGTTTGTCGATGCTACCAGAGGCGGTATCATTGGTTTGTTCGTTTGCCTGAGTAGGAATCGCAAATACAAATAGTAAAATAGTTAAAACAATAAGTAGCTTAAATTGATGTTTCATTTTTGAATATTCTTTTATTCATATTATCGTTTGATTTATGGATTTGGTGGTGGCATAATGTTCACTTTGTGCGAATCTAAACAGATGAAATCCGGATTATCGTGGTAAAATACCACAAAATAGTTCTCATATCCGTCGACTGTAAACTTAGAATAATATTTATATGAGTCTGTCATTTCGCTCTCATAAACCGATGCACAGTATGCATTCACTCCGTCGATTTCTTCTATATCTGCAATACTTACGGTGTCTGTCGCACCCAACAGAACATCCCGGACATCTATATAGTCAATTCTGCCACATTTGTTCTCCTCGTCCGTGATCGGTACATAATAACCGTTCTCATCGTACCACAAATTATTGTAGATTTTCGGACAGGTATCAGGGTCATCATAATAACGCTTGGTAAAGGGCTCTGGAACGAAACAATATGATCCATATCCATTTTCATATCGATAACCTCGTCCCCCGTGCGGAGAATTATAAGAGGTTATCGCACCGTGTTTCTTTTCCAACTCGGTGCAGGACAGTCCGATATCGTCGAGCAGATCATAATTGATCGCTAATTTCGGCGGATCAGGCTCTGTGGGTGCTTCTGTGGGAGGCTCTGTGGGAAGATCGGTTGGTGCTTCGGTTGGTGTGACGCTCTCATTCGTGGGTTCTGTCGGTTGGCTCGCCGACTCCGATTCCGGCTCAGAAGGCATCGGCTCTTTCTGCGTCTTGCAAGAGCACAGCATCACGCCGAGTACGATTGCAACAGCTAGAATAAGGCATTGTAACTTTTTCATGTTTCTTTTCATGTGTTTTCTCCCTTTCACGATTAGTTATAATCATTTTATCATGATTTGGAATACATTTCAAGCAAAGCGGCAAAAAAGCGCATTTGCTTCAAATATTTGGCGATTAGTCGTATGTTTTGATACGAGTTTTTTGTTGAAAATTTACAGTTACGGATAATCCGGGTAGTATTCGCCTTTAGCACTGTATTTTTACACACTCGTTATCACTTTGCACCCCGAGCGTCTTTTTTCTTCCTTGACAATAGGGTGCTTTACTGATAAAATATATAAGAAGGATAATATTTAGGAGTATATTATGAAAAGATTTTTTGCATTTGTACTTATTGCCGCACTTATCACATCCTGCTTTGTTATGCCAGCAGGAGCTGATGACGGGATAAAGTCGGTCAACTGTAAGGTGACCAACCTCGGCATACCCGCGTCTAAGGTTATATGGATCGGAGACGGATATGATTACGCCCGCTCGGTATGGGATATGACCGTATATAACGGTAAGCTGTATATCGGATCGGGCGATTATAACTCGAACTCGGGTTCTCATTACGGCAGGAGCAATATATGGGCCTACAACCTTTCCGCCGGCAAATGGGACAGTGAGAAAAATATCGCCGAGGAAGCGGTGAACCGGTTTCGTATTATAGACGGCGACCTGTGCTTTGTCGGTATGGACGCTATGAGCAACGGTAAGTACGAAAACTATTTCAGGTATTATAAAGATGAGGGAAAATGGCATGTAAAGGGTGTTTTGCCCGATTACGTAATGCATAATTTCGATCTGATCGAAGCATCCGACGGTACGGTATTTGCAGGACTCGGCACAGATGACGGAGACTGCAACTGTGCGGCCGTTTCGTATGACGGCGGCGAAACGTTTGAGAATGTCACATTCCGTCGTGACGGTCATGCGCTCGTGGATGCGGACGTTACGGATAACGGCAGGTTGCCGAAGGCGATATACAGCCGTACATACAATGTCTTTGAATATAAGGGTGATGTATACGCCACATGGTATTGCCATGCCGAGAGCGGTTCGGGGACTGCAGGACGTGAGCTCTGCAATGCGCTGAACGATACATATGCGGGTCTTTACGTATGGAATAAAGAAGACAGGATATTCGATTATTACAGCACATGCCCCTATGCTCTGATGTGCGATAGCTTTGCGACAGGGTTTAAGGCTGAGCTGAACGGCAGATTTTTATTCGGCAAGGGTGCGATCCATATTTTCTCAGATGATCTGAAGAGTGTCGCATATACGTCGGGTCTGCTCGGCGCTCTGTCGTGCATACGCAGTGTCGGCGGCGAGCTGTATCTCTCGACATATAAGACGGATTATGAAACAGGGAAGTATACGAATATTTTCTACTCGACATATGACCTTGTGAATTTCAGGGAGATATGCTCATTTGAGTTTGATTCCCCTGTGTCCTCCTTCTGTATCTACGGCGGATATATTTATGCCGGTACAGGCGGACAGGTCGTTAAAAATGCCCTTCCCACTACGGGTACGGTATTCCGTATCGAGACGGGAAGATTTGACGATGTGAAGCCCGGACAGTGGTATAACGGCGCAGTGGATTATGCGTGCGATAAAGGCCTCATGTCGGGCATGTCGCCTACGACCTTTGAGCCGAACAGCGCGACATCCCGTGCCATGCTCGTCAAGGTGCTTTATAACTATGAGGGACAGCCGGCCCCGGAAAAGGAGATGCCCTTTACGGATGTAGCTGACGGTAAATGGTATGCCGATGCCGTGAGATGGGCATATGAAAATAAAATCGTCTCGGGAACGACGGATACGACGTTTTCTCCCGAAACGCAAATAACACGCGAGCAGTTTGCCTCTATTCTTTACCGCTATGCACAGTATAAGAATTGTGATGTGTCGGGCGAGGCGGATATGTCGGTATTTACTGACTACGCTTCGGCAAGCTCATATGCAAAGAGCGCGCTCTCGTGGGCGAATGCAGGCGGCTATATTACGGGTATGAATGCGACGACTCTCTCGCCCCGCACGAATGCGACACGTGCTCAGATGGCGTCCATCCTGCAGAGATTCATTACGAATAATGTTTCTGTAAAATATGAAAAGCCTGAGGACATGATAGAGGATATAGAGAAATACTATAATAACCTCACATATTACACGGGAAATTTCTATATTTCAGCTGATGAAATAAAAGAAAGCGATAACGAGATCAGATTCAGCCTGCGCTATCAATACAGCGAAGAGGAAAAAAGCCATGCGGCAGAATCCGGTCAGGTTATTGTAGACAATGCAGTAAAATCAACGTTAGTGGTTAATAAAACTACCGGATTTGTCATACCGGATCCGGGCATAGCGAACGGCGTGTGGTACCTGTGGTAAAGGCAGATTATGAATCGTGTTTTGTGAAATTATATATAGGTTAACTATGGAGGAATAATGACGAAAAGAATTATTCAAAAGGCGATTTCCTGCCTGATGGTGGTCATGCTTATCATGCTGTCCGTCATGATTGCGCCGCTCGATGTTTCGGCATCGCCCTCTGTCATAGTCGATGGTGAGTGCGGCGCTAACCTCACTTGGACCTTGGACGACAATGGCACGCTCACAATCATCGGCACGGGAGAGATGTCGGATTATGGATTTTGGATAGACAATCAACCGTGGTATGATTATCGTAACAGGATTACCGCTGTTCAAATCAATAATGGTGTGACGGGCATCGGGAGCGAAGCGTTTAGGGAATGCAGGTCGCTTACGAGTATCACGATTCCGGACAGTGTAACGAGTATTGGCGAAGATGCGTTTAATAAATGCGTCTCACTTACGAGCATCACGCTGCCGGATAGTGTGACGAGCATTGGAGATTTTGCGTTTTATGAATGCAGTGCGCTTGAGAGCATTGTGATCCCGAATAGTATGACGGACATCTCATGCGGTGCGTTTAGTCATTGCAGTGCACTCACGAGCGTTACGATTCCGGACAGTGTGACGAGCATCGGAGCAGGTGCGTTTGCTCTTTGCCGCGCACTCACCGGCATCGTGCTCCCGGACAGCGTGACGAGCATCGGAGAGGATGCGCTTTATGAATGCAGTGCACTTGAGAGCATCGTGATTCCGGATGGAGTGACGAGCATCGGGAAAGAAATGTTTTATCGGTGCGCTGCACTCAAGAGCATCACGCTGCCGGACAGTGTGACGAGCATTGGAGATTTTGCGTTTTATCAATGCAGCGCACTTAAGAGTATCGTGCTCCCGGATAATGTAACGAGCATCGGAGAAGATGCGTTTTGCTACTGCACTGTACTCAAGAGCATCACGCTCCCGGATAGTGTGATGAGCATCGGAAATATGGCGTTTTCTAATACCGCATATTATAACAACGATGCAAATTGGATAAACGGCGTTCTTTATATCGGGAATCATCTGATAAAAGCAAAGAACTTCATCACCGGGTCGTACAGTATCCGTCCCGGCACACTAACGATCGGAGACTGCGCATTTGAGGACTGCAGTGCACTCACGGGTATTATGTTTCCTGATGGAGTGACGAGCATCGGGGACTATGCGTTTAAGGAATGCAGTGCACTCACGAGCATTATGCTCCCTGATGGACTGACGAGCATTGGGGATTGGGCGTTTGAATACTGTTTCAAAATTGAGAGCATTACCATACCGGACAGTGTGACGAGCATCGGACGTGCGGTGTTTTCCAGTACCGCATATTTTAACAACGATGCAAATTGGGAAAACGGCATTTTTTATATCGGGAATCATCTGATAGAAGCAAAGAGCTCCATCGCCGGATCATACAGTATCCGTCTCGGTACACTAACGATCGGAGACTATGCGTTTTATGGTTGCAGAGTGCTCACGGGTATCATTATCCCGGACAGTGTGATAGGTATCGGAAACTATGTGTTTGAAGACTGCAACAGACTTACGATTTACGGGTCAAGCGGCTCAAAGGCGCAAAAGTATGCGAAAGAATACATTATTCCATTTGAAATACTGCATACTGTTGATGAAATGTTTATTGATGTAAAGCGTGGTGAATGGTATGTCAGTGCGGTGCAATATGCGGTGGATAACAGTTTATTTTTTGGTGTTTCGCCGCTTGAGTTTGCACCCAAAGTATCGATGAACCGTGCTATGTTAGTTACGGTACTGTGGCGCATGGAGGGACAGCCGGCGGTTAGTGCGGTAAATCCTTTTAAAGACATACCGTCGGGCGAGTGGTACTCTTCGGCAGTGCAGTGGGCGGCAGCAAATGGTATTGTCTACGGCATGACCAACGATCAATTTGACCCGAAGGGGAACATTACCAGAGAGCAAATGGCAACGATCTTATACCGCTATTCACAGCATAAAGGATATGATGTCAGTAAAAATGTTGCTCTGGGTGCATTCCCGGATGGGAAAGAGACCTCAGACTATGCCGTTACCGCACTTTCGTGGGCATACGGCGAGGGACTCATCACAGGCGTGAAGCTGGGAGATACCGATTATCTCGAACCGAAGGGCAGTGCAACCCGTGCGCAGGTTGCGTCCATTCTTATGAGATATGCGCAGAGGTTCGCAAAGTAAAAGCAAATATAAAAAACAAGACGCTGTTTTTCTGAAAATGAAAATCAGCGTCTTTGCTATGATTAAGAATTATTCTATATGTACTTTTCTATCTCTACTTCCGATGCGGACGCTTCGTCTACAAAGAGGTATGCGTTGTCGTGCTCTTTGAGCATCGTAGCAGGGACATAAGGCGTGAGGTCGTTTGTCAGCGTATCGTGGATCGCCTTTGCCTTTACCTTATGCGGTACTGCGGAGATGATGGCCTTTGACTTCATTATTTCCTTTACCGTCATGGAGATCGCCTGCTTCGGCACGTCGTCGATCGTCGGGAACCATCCCTCGCCGAGCTGCTGGTGGCGGCATTTGTCGTCGAGATTTACGACGATATATGCGTTTTCATTATCAAAATCGGCAGGCGGATCGTTGAAGGCGATATGACCGTTTTCTCCGATGCCGATCAGCGCCACATCAACGGGAGCTTTATGCAGTTCTTCGGTAAGAGATGCGATGTTTGCCGTGATATCACCGTCGGGTGTGACATAGTTCATTGCCTTTACATTTACCTTTTCGGCAAAGCGCTCACGCAGATATTTACGGAAGCTTGCCGGGTGTGTGATCGGCAGATCTACATATTCGTCGAGGTGGAATACCTCGACCTTTTGCCAGTCAACATCCTTTTGAACGAGGGCGGCTATGGTCTCAAATTGAGAAGCGCCGGTGGAGAGTACGAGCCGTGCGCTCCCGTTTTTTTCTATCGCTTGATTTAAGAGCTGTGCTGTAAGCTCTGCCGCTTTCTCTCCGAGCTCTTCCGGCGTTTTAGATAAAGTGATTTTCATTTTTGTTTGTCCTCCGAGTTATATTCTAATGTTCCGTCTACTATCGTATACAAAACATTGATATTTTCATCAAAAATAGTGATATCTGCGTCGTATCCGGGCGCGATCCTGCCTTTGTTTTTGAGGCGCATTGCCGAGGCAGGCGTCTCAGACGCCATGGTTACGATGTCGGTCATGGGTATTTGCGCTACATTCAGCGCCGTGCGTATGAGGCGGTCGTATGTGGCGATACTGCCTGCAAACGCACTCCTGTCGGGAAGCCACGCAACGTCGCTGTCAACTACCGTGCGTGTTCCGGTAATTTTATTGCCGAGCATACATTCGCTCCCGACGGGCATCGCCGCACCTCGCATGGAATCGCTGACGAGTATCATGCGGTGTGCGCCTTTTACCTTATGTGTCAGCGCTAAAAGCTCGGGCGGCAGGTGGATCCCGTCGCATATGGTCTCGCAATATATTTCATCGCTTAAAAGACACGCTTCGACGGTTCCTCCGTACCGGTATCCGTTTTTACGGTGTACACCCGACATACCTGAGAAGAGGTGTGTGGCGATACGGTAACCTGCCTCGATCGCCGTGAGGGTCTCGAGCGAGTTTGCATTTGTATGCGCTATTCCGGCGATCACGCCGTGAGCGGTCAACTCTTTTGCCATTTGCAGACTGCCCGGAAGCTCGGGCGCTGCATCGATGCGTGCGATGAACGGGTATTTGCCGATAAGCTCTGCATAGAATCCGTCATCGGGAGTTTTCAGCTGTTCGGGCGGTTGCGCGCCGCACTGCTCCGGGCTGAAATACGGCCCTTCAATATGTGCGCCGAGAAACCGTGCTCCGCCGTCAAATTTTGCCTCTGCGAGAGAGTCAAGCGCCGATATGATATCTTTATAAGGAGCGCTCATAGTCGTCGGGAAAGCACCGGTGACTCCGTGTCGGGCATATTCATGCATGGCGCTTGCGGCACCTGCGCTGTCGGCATCCATGAAGTCATAGCCTCCGATACCGTGAGTATGGATGTCGATCCATCCCGGGCTCAGATATGCGCCGTGTGCATCAATAATACGGTCAAAAGCGGATGTGTCTATTTTTCCAGTCGATAGCTCTTCGATCTTTCCGTCTTTGATAATTACCGAATGATCGTGAATTATGCTCCCGTTTGTGATGATGACCGGATTTATGATCGCAAGCTTCATGTTGTCTCCCTTTCGACAAGGCGGCAGTTCAGGATCTGCTGACGGGGAACAGGCTTATTGTCTATCAGGTCGAAAAACAGCTTTGCGCCGAGGGTGCACAGTTCTTTTACTCTGTTGTCTATCGATGTTATTCTCGGCGTCGCACACTCTGCAAGGATGGAATTATCATATCCTACGATTGCGAGATTTCCGGGGATGAGACGGCCGATAGAAGATGCGGCTCTTGCCACTCCGACTGCCAGCTCGTCGACTGATGTGAGCACGGCGGTGATATCCGGCCGCTCGGATAGAAGCTGAACGGCGGTATTTTGCGCCGCCGTAAAATTACGGGGACAGTTTCTGACAATGCCCGAGCTTTCGCTGATACCGCACGCCATAAGTCCTTTGCGGAAACCTGCCAGCTTTGCCGCTTCGCTCACAGTGTCGGCATCGTACAGGTATAAAAAACCTCTGTGGCCGCGCTGGTGCAAGAGCTTTACCGTGCGCTCCACGGCTAAGGTATCATCGCAAAAGATATTGTGACATTCGTCATTTTCCGTTTTCAGATTGATCGTGATGATCGGTATTGTGCCGGAAGTGGTGAGCTGTTTTTCAACGCTGTGAAATACGCTTCCGATTGAAAAGATAGCGCTCACCTTTCGTGTCACAAATTGGTCGATGTATTTTTTGATGTTTTTCGGGTTTCGCCCCACGCTGTGTATGATGATGTCGTATCCCGCACGGCGCAGTTCGTTTTCAAGGCTTGCGACGGCGCTCATGTAGTACAGATCATCGATCTCCGACATGAGTATGCCGACGGTTTTCATAGCGGTGATATTCATTCCCTGCGCATACGGATTCGGCCGGTAGCCTGTCTTGTCAAGCACGGCTTTGACCTTTGTGCGTGTTTCTTCGCTGACGCTTCCGCCGTTTATCACGCGCGATACGGTCGCCGTCGAAACTCCGCATTGTTTGGCAATATCGTAAATATTCAAGAGCTTTTCCTCCCTTGTGTAAACGTTTACAATCATATGATACATTAAATTATTGCGTTTGTCAACAGTTTGCAGGAATGATTTGTAAACGCTTACAGTATTTACTCAAATATATACCATTTATCGGGAGTGAAGTCCTTTGTGTCGGTGTTTGTGACGGGGAAGGCGATCGCATATCCGGGATCGTTATGATAAAAGCTGTCAAAGTGCGTTCCCATGTAGGCAAGCTCGCCTGTCGGGTCATCGTAATCCTGGAAACGGCTGACCTTTTCACGGGTCGCATTGGACGGGTCGGCGGTCTCTATCTCCGAATAGCGGAATGCCATACGCAAAAGGCGGATATTATTTCGCTCTGTCCTGCCATGGGCCGCAGACAGTGCCTTTTCAAAGAGAGAATATACTTTCTCTTTATCAATGTGTTCTATCATATATTTTCCGGCGTAGCCGATGATCTCCTCGCCGTCAAGCGTCTCCTCCATCAGGCGTATCGCCTGAGCGATATACTCCCCGCCTTCGCCGAAAAGACGGCACAAAGCGGCGAGATTATCCTCAAACGACAGGGAACTGTCATATGCTGTTCTGCCGAAGGTGTATAGGTTCATCAGGTGATTCCAGATATTGAAGCACTCGATCTGTGTGCCTGCGCCCGAGATGCCGAGTGCGGCAAAACGTTTCCATATGCTCTGTATCTCGTCTGCCATCGGGATGATGCGCTGGCGGTTGCCGTAGACGCCCATGTAGTAGTCGTAGTATACGACCTCTGCGCCTGCACTTTTCCAGCCCATGATGTTGCTTTCAAATTCAGTTTCCGACAGACACGAGCCGTCGGGCTTGCCGCAGTATCGTTGCTCCTTGGCCCATGCCGCCTCGTCGATTCGCAGACACGGCTCGAGCTTTGCGCCCTCGGGACATTCCCATAGGTCTACATATACGAGCATATCTATTTTGATATTGGGGCAGACCTCGCTTACCCTGCGTGCGACCTCATTCTGAAAATAAGTGTAATTTTCCACCTTGCTGTACGGTGCGCATTTTTCGCAGCAGCACTGTTCGAAGATACCGTCATTCGGCCAAAAGGCGATCGTATCGACTAAGGGGTTTTCTTTGATCCAGCTGATAATATTCCGGCTTATCTGAGCGATGCAGTCGATGTTTCTCGAGCAATAGATCCATTGACCGGTATGGTCGTCTTTATTTTTGGGTTTATAGCGTGTGCCGTCCGCATTCAGGCGGTAGTACTCAGGGTGTGTTTCATAGTAATGCTCGGGGAAGTATTCATTTCCGAAATATGGCAGCCACATGCGTGACGATTCATGGTGTCCTACGCTCATGCGTATGCCGCGGCGCTCAAGATCATAGATCAGCCCCGTTTTTTTGTATGCTTCATAAACGCTCGCCCATGCAAGTATACGGTTGTAACGGTTTTTTGCGAGCCAATCGACAAACGGGAGATTCAGGGCATGATAGGGGTCTCCCGCCGCCTCGCCGTATTGTATGATCGCACAGCGATAGGGTCTGTCGGCATGCGCTTTGAAATGACGGCAGTTTTTTAGCTCGAGCTCGTCATATTGGGGTACGATCTCTCCTGCGTCTGCCTCGGGCGATGAGTACGCCGCAAGGGAACAGCCGAGATACCTCTCTAAAAACTCATATACCGCATATACCGTACCCCTGTCCATATCGTCATATCCGTAACTTCCTGCAAGCAGTGCAGTATTCCCGCATATTTCGATCAATATGCCTTCTTCTCCCGTCAAAAGAGAAGAGAAGTCTTGGTCAGATATGATTTTTTCGGCATATCTGTTTCGTGCAGGTGCGCCTATTAAGAATGTATTTGCCTCGGGATCGGGTGTTTCTGCTGTGACGGCGCTTATGCCGAATATCTTATTCAGGTATGCCGTCAGCTCTTCTTGTGCGAATTTTTCCTGCTCGGTCGGCAGGGCAGGAAGAATGATCTCTGTCTTTTTATTTTTCGTTAAGAGCATAGTTATCCCCCATATATGCTTTTTTTCCATTTTAGCATATGGTATTTGAAAATACAATGGCGTTACAAAACTTTGTTTATTCTATAAAAAAATGCCGACAAAGTCGGCAATTTTTTATTTCATTATTTCGCTCAGAGTTTCTCCGATGAGCTTGATACCCTGTTCTATTCTTTCGTTCGATACCGTGGAATAGTTCAGTCTGAATGCACCGCAGGGTTTCGACATATCGCACATGAAAGTCGAGCCGGGGACGAAAACGACCTTGTTTTCGGCACATTTTTTCACCGCAACGGATGCGTCATAGCCCTCTCCCATATCGCACCAGATGAAAAGTCCGCCTTTGGGGTTTGTATGCTTTACTTCCTTCGGGAAATATTTCTCGATGCAGTCGATCATAAATGAGCATTTGTCGGCGTAAAGCTTTGCCGAGCGTGCGATATTCGCATCGAGGTCATAGCCTGTCATGTATTCGTACGCCATGAGCTGTGTGAGCATGGGCGTATGAACGTCTCCTGCCTGTTTTGCGATAATGTCTTTTGCGATGATCTGCTTCGGTCCCATACAGAAGCCGAGACGCAGGCCGGGGGAGAGTATTTTTGAGAATGAGCCGCAGTAAACGACCGTGCTTCCGTCGTCAAAGGACTTGATCGGCGGAATATGCACGCCGTCGAAGGAAAGCTCGCCGTACGGGTTGTCCTCGATGATGATAATATTGTTTTTCTTGGCTATTTCGTATACCTTGCGCCGTTTTTCGAGCGACATGGTGATACCCGTCGGGTTCTGATAGTTCGGTATGGTATAGAGTATTTTTACATTGTCATTATCTGCAATCGCACGCTCGAGAGACTCGATATTCAGTCCGTCGTCGTCCATCTGCACTCCGCACAGGTGTGCGCCGTAGGAACGGAAGCCGTTGAGTGCGCCGATAAACGACGGCTCTTCGACGATGACGGTGTCACCCTCGTTTAAAAGCACCTTTGATGTAAGGTCGATGCCCTGCTGTCCGCCGGAGACGATGATGAGATCGTCGTTTTCATTTCCTATGCCCTCTTTTTTTGAGAGGCGCTCACGTACGGCATCCCGTAGCTTGGGGTATCCCTCCGTTACACCGTATTGGAGCGAGAGAACAGGCTCTTCCGATAACAGTCTCTTTGCTATTTCGGAAAGCTCCTTTGCCGGGAATGTCTCGGGCGCCGGGTTTCCTCCTGCGAGGGATATCGTCTGCGGATCGGCGGCGTTTTTGAAAATTTCACGGATCGCCGAGCCCTGCATATCTTTCATTTTGTTTGAAATAATGTATTCCATAATAATCACATCCTTTGGTAAATATTTTATCATAGCAGGTGCAATCAGGTCAAGATATATTGAAAAATAATCGCTTATATGGTATAATTTATAGAAAGAAAAGAGGCGAGATACAATGTATACCGATATTTTCGGGAAAAAAAGGATGAAGCTGGGACTTCATATTCATACGACTGAATCGGACGGACACAAAGCGCCCGAGGAGGCGGCAAAAATATATAAGGATGCAGGTTATGATGCGATCGCTATCACCGACCACTGGAAGGTTTCGCAAGAGGGCGAGCTGTCAGGTCTGCGTATCATATCGGGCTGCGAATACCATAAGGGTGCGGACAGCAAATACGGGGTCTATCATATTGTCGCTCTCGGCATGGAGGGAGATCCGGGTATAGAAAAGGCGGATACCCCACAGGGCATTGTTGATAAGATACGCGCGGCAGGGGGACTGCCGGTCATTGCGCATCCTGCATGGTCGCTTAATTCCGTCGAGCAGATAAAGGCGGTGCACGGCTTCGGTGCAACCGAGATATATAATACCATTTCGGGTATGTTCTCTTCCAACAGGCCTTATTCGGGTGAGATCGTCGACCTGCTCGCAAATAACGACATTATCCTGCCGCTCCTTGCAACGGATGATGTCCATCATTATGAGGGCGATGAGACAAGGTCGTATATCATGCTCGATGTCTCGGACGGTATGACCGATACACGCTCGATTTTAAAGAAGATCGAGGAGGCGCACTTTTATGCGACGCAGGGGCCGGAAGTACATATTGAAAAAACGGACGAGGGCGTTCTGTGCCGTTGTTCGCCCGTGTGTGAGATATCCTTCTTCTCGCAGAGCGTGTGGAACGGCAGCCGTATGCATCGCGGCGAGAATCTGACAGAGGCAATTTATAAGCCGTATGATTTTGAGCGATGGGTCAGATGCGAGGTCACGGACAAAGACGGAAATAAAGCATGGAGCTCGATCATTTCGATATGATAGAGCTTTCGGCATAAAAGAATGTCATCAGCTTTAGCTGATGACATTCTTTTTTATGTTATCCAATGATCGAACCCGGCCACTTTGCAATATATCTCGAAAGATCGGATATGTCGTCGCCGTTTATCTCTCCATCACCGTTTACATCCGCCGCTAATATAGAATCAAGGATTGTATCCGGCCACTTTGCGACATATCTCGAAAGATCGGATACATCATCGCCGTTTATCTCTTTGTCGCCGTTTACATCGCCTAAAATATAAGTTGCTATCGGGTCGGTATATGAATCAATATAAGTATCTGCACAGCGTGAGCATGTATGGGTCGTATATCCCTGCTCATTCGATGTCGGCGGAGTTACCTCATCGATATAATCGTGAGCGAGTGCTTCTATTTTGCGAGTTTCGCTTGCAAAGCAGTTCTCGCATGTACGCCGCTCTAATCCCTCGTCCGTGCAGGTTGCAGCCGTCACTGTGCTCCATGCACCATAAGTGTGTGCATCATTCTCACACGAAGTAAGCACCGCAAACGGAATGTTGTACTCATTTGCATAGCGCTCCGCATAAGATCCGCTGTCCCCGTAAATTGTAAGTCTGTCGCAATATAAAAACGCCTCTTCACCGATGTATGTTACACTATCAGGGATTGTGATGCTCGTAAGTGCACTGCACCGCGAAAACGTACGGTCTTCGATCCTTGTCACACCGTCTGGGATCTTGATGCTTGTGAGCGCACGGCATTCTTCAAACGCTCCGCTGCCGATGTATGTTACACTGTTCGGGATAGCGATGTCCGTTAGTGTACGGCAGTTATAAAACGCTTCGTTTCCGATGTTAGTCACACTGTCCGGGATGGTAATGCTCTCAAGTGCACGGCATCCCAAAAATGTATAATCTTCGATATCCGTCACGCCGTCTGGGATCTTGATACTTGTGAGAGAACTGCATCCTTCAAACGCCTCGCTACCGATGTATGTTACACCGTCCGGGATGGTGATGCTCATGAGTGAGTCGCAGCCACAAAACGCCCCGATTCCGATGCTGATCACAGTGTCTGGTATGGTAATGCTCTCGAGACGAGAGCAGCTTTCGAAGGTATCGTTTCCGATGCTTGTCACGCCGTCATGGATTTGGACGGCAAATAATTGGAAATAATAATAACGCAATGGCGATTGGTTGTTTAAATAATTATAATCCCACATATCGCCGGTTCCGCTTATTGTGAGCAATCCATTATCGTCAAGTGTCCATGTGAGGTTATCGCCGAATGCTCCGCTCATTATTATTGCCGCCGAGGCTTTGATTGGCGCTATTGCGACGGACAGCATGACAAGTATGACTGCTATTAAGCAGGAAAGCGCCTTTTTAGTGCATTTTTTCATCATAATTTCTTTATTTCCTCCGTAGTTTGCAAATATTATTTTAATTTTAACACATATGTGCTCATTTGTCAACATAAGTATTCATGATTTGCGAAAAAATCCTCTACAATAAGGAATAGAAATACAGATTAACGGGGGGATCGATCGCTATGTCGGAAATGATGCTTGATTCAAAAATTGTCGGGAATGTGATTGCGGAGTTCAGACGGCGCAAGGGAGTATCGCAGGAGGTGCTGAGCGGCCTCTCCGATATCGGCAGAACGCATCTAAGTGCGATCGAGCGCGGAGAACGAAAGCCGACCCTTGAAACTCTCTACCGGATCAGCCTCGCCCTCGGGGTTCATATGAGCGAGATCGTAGGCGAGATCGAAAAAAGAATATAAAAAAGCAATATGCCGCACGGTCTTGCCGTGCGGCATATTGCTTTTTGTTTTTCTTTATATCATTTTAATCTTTCGTCATGTCAGCATTATTTTCTGCTGTCGATGTACTTTGTCATGTTCGTTGCCATCTGAGCTCTGGTTGCGTTTCCGCC
>CAYOFP010000009.1:0-64340 GCA_964403505.1 uncultured Lachnospiraceae bacterium | reverse complement strand
TTGCTATTATACCACCTACCTCCCTAATTGTCAATACCTTTTTTTAAGTTTTTTTCAAAAAATTTCGAGATTTTTTTACCGGAGAATTCGGACACAATATAATGTATAAAATCCATTTTCAAACCCCAACATTTAGGAGATAATAAAATGTCATCAGCAATTATCAGAACATTATTTTTTTATTTTTTTCTTATTTGTATCATGAAACTGATGGGAAAACGCCAGCTCGGACAGTTACAGTTATCAGAACTTGTAACGACCCTCTTACTCTCCGAGATAGCGGCTGACCCGATCACCAATCCCAGCGTACCGCTTCTTCATGCAGTCGTGCCGATACTGCTCTTATTCTTCCTCGAAATTATTATATCATATACTGCGACCAAGGTGCCGAAATTCAAGAAGCTGTTCGACGGTGTCCCCTGCATTGTCGTAGTGAAAGGCAAGTTAGACCAGCGGCAGCTGCGCAAAAACCGCATTTCCCTCGATGAATTACTCTCTGAAATGCGCAAAAAAGACATTTACGACATTTCCGATGTGGAGTATGCCATACTCGAGCAGAACGGCCAGCTCTCGATCACACCGAAAACAGAAAACCTCAATGTAACCAAATCCGACCTCGGCATAAAAGACAAGGAATGTGGAATTTCCCATCCGCTGGTCATCGACGGTCATATCTACGACTACAATCTCACCCTGCTCGGCAAGGACCGCAACTGGCTTTTGCGCACCCTCAAGCAAATGGGAACGCAGTATAAAAACGTCTTTCTCTTTTCCATGGACGACGCAGGAAATACCAATCTTATATTAAAGGAAAAGTAAGCCTTGACAGCTTTATATATATTATATGTTATAATCAATTTGTGAAACGGGGATGGCACCCATGACAAAAAACAGTTTTCACTATCACAGCGAAATGGGGCGGTCACCCATGGAAAAAACGTGAGAGTTGTGGACGAAACAGGCAAAGAAATCGGAGCGACCTACCCAAAACGGGCAAAAGGTCTTGTGAAAAAAGGCAGGGCACGCTTCACAGATGAAAACACAATATGCCTTGCGTGTCCTGCGGACTTAAATTCGGAGGATATTATGGAAAATAAAAACGAATTAACCGCAAAAGAAATTTTTGAGAATATTTCCGCATTGCAACTTACACTCCAAAGCAACGCATTGGGCAATATGGCGCAAGCCATATGCAATCTCGGAGACAACGGTTACGAGAGCGAGGCAATTCAAGACGTTGCCGACACCATGAGACTGGCAGTTATTGATTGCAACAGCACACTGCGCAAAATGCTTGATCTTTATCAAGAGATGTACAGAGACGTCGCCGCATACGAAAGCTCAAATCAAGTTGATACTTAAAAACGAATCCACCATGTCAAAAGGCGTGGCGGATTTTGTGTTATAGGAAGATCTCACTATATATTGTAACTTTTGTATCAGACGCTGACTTGTAGGCTCAAACTTATAATAGATACAACGATAAAAAGCAAGGGCGAACCCCCGGCGAGGGTTCGCCCTCTTTTGTGCTCCGCACAAAATTCACCCACTCCTGCGCTTTTATATGGCAAAGGAATTTCGCCGGCAGCAAGCGGCGATTTAAGGCTCCGCCTTAAAAATCCGCAAGCTTTTGAAAAAGCTTGACCAAAACTTTAGAGCGGGCGCTGTGCTTTTCCCCGGCGCAAGATAAGTCTTGCGCCTATAAAAGTTTTTGTGTGGGGGTGTGGGGGACACTTTTTACAAAAAGTGTCCCCCACATACACTCACCGAAACAAATCCCCGTTTTTGTCGAGTATCTCGAGGCGGGTGATGGCGTAGTCACCGTCAGGGTCGCCTTTTATGAGCATATCGCAGACCGCCGCCGGATTCAGGTAGCTGTCGGGCGAAGCGGCGAGAGTAAGTATCAGTTCCCTGTCGCTTATCACATCATAATCAAGAATCAGCGGCTTGATATCGAGCGTTTTTTCAACGCCTTTTTTCGAGACTTTAGTTATCGGCTCGGGAGCTTTGAGCACCCGCTCCACCCCGTCTGCCGTGGTATTTGCCAAAAAAGTTATCTTGTATTTTGCCGCAGTGACATCCGAGAATTTCAGATTCGGCGCAAAAGCCCCTTTGAAACGCAGATCGGGCGCAGTCACGGCGTCGAGCGCACGCACGATTTCATCTCCGTCCGCATCCTCCGGCACTTTAATATCCATAAGCTCACACACACTCTCGCAACCGATGGAAAGCGGCAGGGCAAAGGTCATCTTCGGATGAGGGTTAAAGCCCTCGGAATACCCGACAGGCACCCTCGCACGGTTAAACGCCTCCCGCATCGTGCGGCATAGGTCAAGATGGGAAATGAATTTCAGCATCCCGACCTTTTCAAATTCTATTCGCAGGTTTTTGTACACCATGTTCTCTCTCCGCCAAGCCGGTTTGCGCCGCATCCCGAGCATTTTTCCTTGCAGTTCGGTGTTGTCTTTTCCTCGTGCGCACGCATGTTCTCACGCATGAGAAACTCCTTCGTCACGCCGCAGTCGATGATATCCCACGGGAATACCTCGTCATACTCTCTTTTGCGCTCGGCGTAAAACCACGGGTCAATGCCCGTCTTCTCAAACGCAAGCAACCAATTATTATAATTGAAAAATTCATCCCAGCTGTCAAACTTCTGACCCAAACGATACGCCTCGAGTATCGCCGCACCGAGCCGTCTGTCTCCACGGGCAAGAACCGCCTCGACTCTGGACGGCTCTGCGCCGTGCCAGTTGTAGCGTATTTTGCGGTCGTGGATCTTTGAGGCGAGGTGCATCTGCTTTCTCTCAAGCTCGGCAATGGAATCCTGCGCTTCCCACTGAAATGCGGTAAACGGCTTCGGGATGAAGCAGGAGACGCTGACCGTGACCCCGGGACTGCGCCCCTTCGAGCGATTTGGATTTTCATAATACCGCTCAATGCACTTTTTCGCAAGGTCGGCAATACCCTCGATATCCTCATCCGTCTCGGTCGGCAGACCGTTCATGAAATACAGCTTGACCGAGGTCTTATTATATCCGAAAGCAACATCACACGCACGCATGAGGTCGTCCTCGGTAACATTCTTATTTATAACGTCACGCAGTCTCTGCGTGCCTGCCTCGGGCGCAAAGGTAAGTCCGCTCGAGCGCACGGACGATATCCTGTCCATGAGCGCACGGGTAAACGTATCGAGCCGCAGCGACGGGAAGGACAGACTGACATTCGCATCGTCCGTCCATTCGAGTAATTTCTCGGTCAGCTCATCCACATGCGAATAATCCGAGATAGAAAGAGACGAAAGTGACATCTCGTCATAGCCGGTCGAATCATACAGGCATCTTGCCTGTTCATTCAGCTTATCCACCGTCTTTTCCCTGATCGGGCGGTAGACCATGCCCGCCTGGCAGAAACGGCAGCCACGGATACAGCCACGGTATACCTCGAGCATGATGCGATCGTGCACGGTCTTGATATACGGCATCACGAACTTATCAGGGAAGTAACTCTCGTCCATATCCTTCATGATCCGCTTTGTCACCCGGCGCGGAATATCGTCATAGATCGGCGTATATTCCTTTACCGTACCGTCGGCGTTATAGGAAACTTCATACAGCGAAGGCACATAAAATCCCGGCAGCTTCGCCGCCTCGTGCAGGAAGTCCGCACGGTTGTATGCGCCGCTTTCTTTCATATCAATATATAATCTCGCGAATTCAGGCAGAGCATCCTCGCCCTCGCCGATGCTGAAAACATCAAAAAAATCTGCCACCGGCTCAGAATTATACGTGCAAGGGCCGCCGCCAATAATAATAGGATCATCCTCACCGCGTTCTGCACTCAGCAACGGTATTCCTGCAAGGTCGAGCATAGAAAGGACATTCGTATAACATAACTCATATTGCAGGGTGAATGCGACAATATCAAAATCCCTTACCGGATCTTTCGATTCGTGCGCAAAAAGAGGGATGTTACCCTCCCTCATTTTTTCTTCCATATCCACCCAAGGCGCATATACCCTCTCGCACCACACGTCGCTTTCACGATTAAGCACGCCATAAAGTATCCGTACACCGAGATTAGACATTCCGATCTCATATGTATCGGGGAAGCAAAACGCCCATCGGCATTTTACTTCCTCCTTGTTTTTTATTATCTCGCCGTACTCGCCGCCTATGTATCTGCCGGGCTTTTCGACACTTTTTAAAATCTTATCCGAAATCATCAAATTAAAAATCTCACTATTATAAAGAGCGGTATCATCCAAAAGAGCTGATAGAGCACAGCATATACGGACGCAACGCCTGCGCCTGCTCCGAACATCAGCACGATAAACAGCACGATAAGGGCTACTGCCATAGACGCTATCTTAAGCGCCGTCGCACTCTTTATCGCACGAAGCACCTTGTCACAGCTCATGAAAGCACGGAGCATATCCTTCACCGAACGGCGGGAGACCACGCCGCTCTGCGCATGCTCCTTTGCAATATTGACATTGTCCTCGCTTCTCGTCTTGATAACCTTGACGGGATACTGCTCATAGCGCAAAAGCAGATTGAGCATCCTATCGCTGATATTGGGATCATACGTACGGACAGCGATGCAGATTCCCGATGAGTAGAGCGCACGCAAAATGTTCTCAAATTCCGCATCGAGTGTGTACTCGACATAGAATTTCGCCGCGATCTCATCCTCGATTGCCATAAACATAATGCAGATTCCGCCATTGCCCTCGACAACCTCATCCTCGTCATCGATCACAGGCTCATAGCTCTTGCGGCGCAGATAGTCCGTCGTGCCGAGATAGATGTGAGAACCCGAGACCATAGCCTCAATGCCGTCATCCTCGACTGTGCCGAAGAACACCTCGTCGGTCGTACCGAGCTCGAGTGTCGCCTTGTTGAAAACAGAGGAAAGCGGACCTCCGTATTTACGGAAAATATTTGCAGCGTTGAATACCACACGGTCGATACGGTGCGAGCCGTACACCTTGATACTCTTGACCTTAACGCCCCGCGACGGGAAGATATCCTTATCCTCAAAGGTCATGATAGCCGCATCGAGGTATTCCTCTGCCGCCGCCTCGCCGATGATGGCGCTTTCGTTTTCAAATGCGTTTTTGCTTGCCTTATACGCAGGGTAATCAAAGGAAATGAACATTGCCGCAGGCGTACACATAACAAGTGCGATATATCCCATGCGGATAGCGCCCGTAATATCTCCTGTACGGACAAAGCCGAGTATGAAAAACAGCACCGACACGATAGCGAATACAGGAATGATAAATCCGAGCACGGCTTTATAAGAAGGGTATCTGTTCATACGCTCAAAGAAGCCGTCAATAAATGCCCCCTTCTTCATCTTATATACAGGGCGGCTCTCGTCCTTTTCGGACTCTGTCGCCTCCTCTACGATCTCACCGGGTTCCTCGCCCTCTAAGATCTCACTTTTACTTAAATCAGTCTCTTCAGCCTCGTCTGTCAGATCGTCGCCGAAGAAATAGGAGAATGTTTCCCTCTCCTCGATACAGTCATCCTCCGACACCGACTCGAGTGTGTACTTAACCTTTTTAGATGCCGCAATGTTGAATGAGAATATCTCACGCTTCAGAGAAAGGAACTCACCGATCAAAGTGAAAAGCACAGCAAAAGATACGGGAAGATTAAATGTATTGATATTGTCCCGGGCAAATGCTAAGGTCAGCAGCTGATATATCAGTGCGAATATCAGCATAAGCGCAGTCGCACTTTCCGGTATCGGTTTTTTGGCGAGCAGAGCATTTACGCTCCGCTTGATGCCGTCCCAGACGAGCGCACAGGAAAACACGAGCATCTGCAAGCCTACCATGATATTGACGATAGGGTAAAATCCGGGATTCAATGCGCCCGGGAGCGTCACGCCGATAAACGACAGATTCTCAAAGAAAAAGAGAAACAGCGTTATGAGAACGGATGCCCCGATCTTCATGATAAGCTTTCTGTAACGCGTTTTATATGCGGCGAAGATCGTCTTTATCTGAGAATTATCGGTAAATTCGGTGACTGGCTTTTCCTCCTCGTTCACCGTCTTGAAAATATCGGTATTCGTGAAATTCTTTGCTTCGTTGTCCGCCTGTTTTGCGATTTTCTGCGCTTCCTCTGCTCCGACAGTCTCCTTCAGGCGGTCCTCCATGCCGAATGCGATCATGAGGTTCACATCGACATCGTCGAATTCCTCGACACTTTGCTCGACGGCACCGGCCGCATCATTTGCAGCTTCAGCCGTGGCACTTGCTGCACCGATCGCAGCTTCACCTGCAACCGTCGCCGCATCTGCCGCATTGCTCGCCGCCTTTTTTGTGAGAGAGGATATAAAATCCATGGCATTGCGCTTTGATGCTTCATCGGGTGTGATGTTCATTTTTATCTCATCGTCTGCGCTCACAGCATCGGATGTGTTATCGTCCTCTTCCAGCTCGATGTAATCAAGCTCGATCTCGTCAGAAAGTGACAGTACTTCTTCCTCGTTACCTTCTTCCGCCTCTGATGCGAGCTGCTTCGCCTTCTGCGCTATTTCGTCAGCACCCGGCATTGCCGCAAATCTCTGCATATCGGCGATTTCGTCATCAGACATAAAGTCCTTCATCATGTCGACCGGGGCGCTTGCCTCGACTGCCGGCGTTTCTATCTCGATATCCGACGGGGGGATCATCCCGTCCGTCGGCTCTTCAGCCTCTTCATCCTGTGCCACCGGCTCCTCGGGAGCGGGTGCAGCTTCTTTTCGGCGAACGGAAAAATGATATACAACAGACGGTGCAGATTTTTCCTTCTGCGCCTCCTCGTACGACCGTATTATCTCATCGTCGGACAACTCAGATATTTCTTGTGCAGTGCTTGCCTCATTTTCAGGAGCAGGATCGTTTTTTATTGATTCCTTTAACTTAGCAAGAAGCTCTTGAGGTGTCATTTCGTTTTTGTTTTCCATAAAGCACGTCTCCGTTTAACTGTTTCTCTGTTTTGCCGCCTCGCACAGTATGACTGCGCCGGCGCACGATACATTGAAGGAATTCACCTTTCCGTGCATCGGTATGGATATTGTAAAATCACATTTTTCACGCACAAGACGCGAGACACCGAACCCCTCACTGCCCATCACAAAGGCAGCAGGGCCTGTCAATGACGTCTCGTAAAGATCAGAACCGTCCGCCTCGGCTGCGTATATCCAAAGACCGCGCTTTTTGAGCTCATCTACCGTCACAGCAATGTTCGTGACCTTGGAGATCGCCATATGCTCGCACGCACCGGCGGAGCACTTTTCCACCACGGGCGTTATGCCGCATCCATGGCGCTTCGGGATGATCACCCCGTGAACGCCGGCACCCTCGGCACACCGTATCAATGCGCCAAGGTTATGCGGATCTTCGATATTGTCACATATCATGATAAAAGGGTCTTCCCCACGCTCTTCAGCGATAGCGAGAATATCATCGACCGTGCAGTATTCTGCGCATGCCGCCATTGCGACGACGCCCTGATGATTTGCACCGCCCGAGAGAGAATCGAGCTTCGCCCGCTGCACATGCAGAACCGGTATCCCGGCACTTCTCGCCATAGCCTCTATGACGGTGATCGAGCCGGTATCCGAGCCGGTAGCGATCATGAGCTTGTCGACGCTCCTGCCGCTTTTTAAAAGCTCGGTCACGGCATTTCTTCCGATGACCGTGTTTTCCGGTATATTCGGCGCATCAAATGCTTTTTTTCGGTTATGCTCTTTATACATTTCTGTCTCCGCACGCAATTATCACAATTATATAGAATATTATACCATCAATCGGCGCAAAATCTTCGATTTTCCGTCGCACGGCGTGCGACAGCCGATATCGGTATAATATACACACTGTCCGCTCGGCAGATAGTGTGGCGCAAATGCGCCCGCACAAGAGCAATATGCTCTTGTGCTCCTAGCATATTATACCATATTCAATTCGTTTTGTATATAAACGCTCAAAAAAAAGTTGCACAAAATTTGCGCCCGAATTTGTGTAAGCACGACAACAGGGGCTGTCGCATTAAGACAGCCCCTTGTTTTATCTGTTGATCGGCTCATTCCCCGTCCGAGAGGTATCTCATAAGGATAGATGCCATCTGCGCTCTTGTCGAGCCTGTGCGCGGACTCAGTATCGTCTCTGACATACCGGTAATATATCCTGCCTTGACCGCCCAGCGCATCGCCGTGAATGCCCATGCGGATGTATCTCCCGAATCGTCAAAACGCTCAAATGCATCGAGCTCGCTCACATCTCGGTCGCAGAATTTTGCGTAATTGTAAAGTATAACGGCAAACTGCTCTCTCGTGATAATATCATTGGGAGCGAATACAGTCTCGCTCATGCCGCTGACGATATTCTCGGAATATGCCCACTTGACAGCGTCGGTGTACCAGGTCTGCCCAATATCGGTAAACGGTGCTTCGACCTCTGTTACATTAGGTCTGCCCTGAATATTGTAAAGCACAGTCACAAGCATACCTCTGCTAGTCTGGGTCTGAGGCTCGAATGTCGTCGGACTCATACCGCTCATAAGGCCTCTCGTCACGACATACTCTACCGCATCGCCATACCAATTTGTCGGGTCGATATCCTTAAAGGGATTGTTGTATATCTGCTTGAATACCGGGGAAAAGACGGTGGCCTCCGTAATGCAGTCCTCGTCACAGCCGCTATCGCTTTGCCAACATTCAAAAGCATAGTTCACACTGCCGACAGACTCCTTAGTAGGAATAGCCCCGACATAATTTACGGGTGCACCGTGCTCGACCGTTGTCTCGTAAAGAATCACATCGCCGTTTACATAAGTTACCTTTTTATCAGACGGCAGAGCCATGAAATGTGCATATAAATCCGTATCACCCTTGATGTCATCAAGATCCGCACCCCAGCCGTAGAAGACGTACTTTGCCGTTTCGTCAGCCTCTTTTATCGGGGGTTCGCCTGTATAAACAGGCCTTGCACCGTTTAAAACAGTGACGCTCTGATACAGCGTCTCGCCGTCCTCCGAATAGAAGTTGACAAGGGATATACTACACTCGGTAATGATCATCTTACCTTTGACATTTGTCTTTGCTGTGAGTGTTTTACCATCGTTTACGGTATTCAGTTTAAGATATCCGGTCTCGTTCACCACTGCAATTGATGCTTTCTCCCCCATACCTTCCGGCAGAGGAACGCTTATGATATATTCGGCATCGGAACTGACGCCGAGATCCAGGTTGTATACGACAGCATCGGAAATATCCGCCTTGATATCATCGCTTTCGTTTGTTACATCGCTTACCTTGATATCCGCACCGATAAATTCGTCGCCGATGGCCTCGATGCAGATGCCTGTTTTACTATCGGTGTATTTAACGACGGGCATAAAGGTAAATCCGTTCTTCTCGGCATAATCCTTTGCACAGCTTGCAGGATCAGCTGTTATGATAAAGTCAGCTATCTTTTCGCCGTTTTCGTCATAGCCGATCGCATTGTCCTCGATCGTCTTGACTGAGTTCGGCACACGGTAATCCTTACCGCCGCATACGGCATAAGAGCCGATCACCTCAGTATCAACCGCATTGCCTTCAAAAAGGCATACGAGCTTCGTCATATCCTTCGAGTAGATAGCGCCATCAGCGTAAACGAAATACCCGGAATCCTCGACCGATATAGCAGAGAAATCCTTACCCCTGAAAGCAAGCGGACAAATGTTGCTGACGCCTGAGCCGATCTTCAGTTCGTTTATTAAATCATTATGCTCTTCCCACGGTATCTCCTCACCCTTAACAAGATCCATAGATCCGTTACCGGTGATGGCGAGCACGCCGTCATCGTATACGACCCATTTTGCGCCGCTCTCGAATTCTCCGGAGGCAACGTCGGGAACAAATATTTCATATGCGATATTGTTTTTTACTGCCCACTGTATCGCCGGACTTTCCTCCACGGCGTAGAGGACAAAACCCTCGACCTTATCTTTTGTCGTCTTGTAGCCGATAGCGGCAGAGCCGATATCCGTAAGTTTTTCATATACGTAAATACTCTTGAATGCACAACCCAAAAATACCTGAATACCGAGAGATTCAAGCGCCTCGTTCAGCACAACGCTCTCGATGGAAGCACATCCCTTGAATGCACCTGCGCCGATAGCAATTACGTTTTCAGGTATCACAACGCTCTTCAGTCCGCTGTTCTGAAACGTCATTTTTCCTATCGTCGTGAGGCTCTTCGGGAGCTCGGCGCTCTCGAGTGCCGATGCGCCGTCGAATAACCTATCACCGATATCGGTGATACCTTCACCGATAACGACGCTTTTTATTAAATTCATCTCAGAAATCCACGGCTGTTTTCCGGCAGCATAGTTCTCTGTTGCACCTGTGCCCGAGATAGTGAGCGTGCCTGTCTGGGCATCAAACGAGTATACAGCCGCATCACCGCACGGTGCCGAATCAGCAGACGAGCCGACACCGATAAACGTGAGCATGGTCATAACCATTGCCAAAGCCAGGATCAACGATATAATCTTTTTCATTTTTGGGATTCTCCTTGTCAAGAGTATTATTTTCCATAATCAATTTTAACACCAATCAACAAATTAGTCAAGCACAAAGGAGATTGCTTTTTGAAAAAAGCTACGCAAAAAATTTCAAACAGGCGGTGTTCTTTTCCCCTGCGCAAGACAAGTCTTGCGCCCATAAAAGTTTTTGAAAGGGGTACGGGGGAAACTTTTTAAAAAAAGTTTCCCCTGCAAAAACGAGCCAGTCAAATAAAAAGAGGTCGTATCTGTTCTCCGCGCATGGCAGCTTCGAGCGTTTCTTCGATCAGATGAAAGTCCGCCACGAGCGAATACGGCTTGTTTACGGTATCATCCTGCCTGAGCGGCACGAAATACACGTTTTTCTTTTCAGCGAGCACAGCGATGTTTTTCAGATTCCCCGCCATAGCGTCATTTGAGGCAAGTGCGATCACCAAAGGCCGCGAACAGCGCAAATGCGCCTTCGCCGCCATGGTCACAGGCGTATCGGTAATGCCGCAAGCGAGCTTTGCAAGGGTATTGCCCGTGCAGGGCGCTATGATCAGTGCATCCAGCGGCGTTTTCGGACCGAGCGGCTCTGCGTCCTCTATGGTTTTTACCGCAGTCCTGCCGCATATGCTCTCTACCTTCCCGACAAACTCCTTCGCCTCGCCGAATCTCGTATCGACTGATGCAGCGTTGAAGCTGAGTATCGGCATGATATCTCTTTCCTCGCATAAAAGCGTCAGTGCGGCAAGAGAGGCAGCATGAGTGCAGAAGGAACCGCATATCGCATATCCCGTCATGTCATTAGTCCCTCCCTTTGTATTATTTCGATCGCAGAACGTGCGAGGATCTTTCCTGCGGCCGAGGGATAGTATTTCCCCGGAAGTGCAGGCGCACGGACATACTTCACGCCGGCACTCACAGCCTCCGCCTCATTGGCGCACGGCTCTGAAGCAAGCTCTATTATAACAGCGCCGTCGCCAAAGGCGGCAAGCATATCACAGTCGAGTATTTTATGCGGCACGGTGTTGTATATGAGCTTTATCCCCTGCGCTTTCTCCGGAAGCGCAGAATAACTCACGCCCTCAAATCCGTTTACCTTTATCATAGCGAGGTCCTCATCCTTTCTCGCCGCCGTATAAACATATGCGCCGGAGGCGGATAAGAGCCTGCATAATATTTTTCCGATCCTTCCATAGCCGCAGACAAGCACCCTTTCGCCCAAAAGCGAAATGCCCTGCTCGGAGGCAAGGGCGATCGCCGCCTGAGAGGTCAGATGGGCGTTTTCGATTTTAGCGCTCTCGTTCTCGAAGTAGTCAAAGAGCCTGATACCGCAGTGCAAAGCCGTATTGTAAGCGTTCGGGTCGAGCCTTCCGCCTAATATCGGGTATTTCGGGCCGAGAGAGGAAAACAGCTCATCTATTTTTATATCAGAACCGTTCACATGCACAGCGTCCACGGAATACGGCATAGGGAGCACAGTTGCCCGTGCCGAACCTGCATCCTGTAAACCGACCACGCTGTACCCAGCCTGCTCGAGCGCACACCGCATGGCATGCGACCTCGCATCCACGTCTGCTGATGCCAATATCTTTTCTCTATCCAAGTGTGTTCTGTTTCCTTTTTCAGATTTGGAGAATTGCTCCCTATATATAATATGAATCTTCTTTTCCTATTGCCAACAAGTCGTAAATGTGATAGAATATATCTGAAAGGAGCAAGCTATGAAACGACTGTTTACTTTACTTTTAGTGCCGCTTGCGCTCGTGACACTGCTTTCTTCCTGCAAGGGCAGGAGCGACCTGTGGGGACTCTATAAAACCGCGCAGGAAAACGGAAATTATGAAAGCATAGAATTTGCTTACTCGAAATGTATCTATATTGCAGATCAGAGCGCCGTGCGAGATGAGGGCGGAGACGACGGAGAAGACGGACGTGACGAGGGATGGTATACACAGGACGGGGATAAGGTCACCTGCACCTTCACATCCACGGAAGAGGACGGAGGGAGCGTGAAGACCGAGATGGAATTTACATATTCCGCAGATAACACCCTGACCCTTACCCATATCAAAACCACGAAAAAAAGCGCCGACGGTCAGAAGGCCGAGGAAGACGCTGAATATAATAAACTATTTACAGGAGAATGAGAATGCTGAAACGAATACTTGCAATTGCCACGTGTCTGGCGGCTCTGCTGCTCGTCTCGTGCGTCGAAAAGAGCAATGACGCACCCGCCGCCCCCACAGATAACGGGGATAAAGAGCTGCTCAGCGGCACACACCATGTCGAGATGGAGATAAAGGACTACGGCGTGTTAAAAATTGAGCTCGACGCCGACACAGCACCGATCACCGTAACGAACTTTATCAACCTCGCAAACTCCGGCTTTTATGATGGGCTGACATTTCACCGCATCATATCGGGCTTTATGATCCAGGGCGGCAACAGCAACGAAAAGAAAGCGGATACCATCAAAGGCGAGTTCTCGTCAAACGGAGTCAAGAACGATATCAAGCATGAGCGCGGAGTTATATCCATGGCCCGCACAAAAATAAGCGACAGTGCGTCGAGCCAGTTTTTCATCATGCATGAGGCCGCCCCCCACCTCGACGGCAATTACGCTGCATTCGGCCATGTCACCGAGGGGATCGAGATCGTGGACAGGATATGTGAGGATACTCCTGTCACAGACGATAACGGTACTGTCCCGACAGACAGTCAACCCGTTATCACGAGAGTAACGGTGATCGACTGATCTATCATAGAAACTAAAAAATGCTGATTCTTATTTCACTAAGAATCAGCATTTTCTTTATTCATATTCTATCGGTTTGATGTATTTTTTTCTGACAAACACAAGCATTATGATCGCAATGATGATACCGATAAACACGATCACGCCGACGACGGCGAGCGTGAACCATCCGAGCGTCATGCCCATGAACGTCCTCACGCCGGATACGACGTAGTCCGGATTTTCGAGGCGGTTGACGGCACTTATCGTTGCCGGGTCATTCTCCGGATGTATCACATTCGTAAAGTCCACTCCCTCAACGTTGAGGGCGATGACATATTCCGTTCCCTTTATGACAGAGGCGAAGTAAAATGACGCATAACCGTTACTGTCCACAAGCGCCGTCTGAAGTAATACAAGCCCCTTTCCGGGTTCTTTCTGATAGATAGAGGCGTATTTTCCGGCAGCATTTTTGTTGATATAAATATTCGTCGAAAATTTGAATTCTATATCCGATGAGAATGAGAGAATATAGCTCTCGGCATCGCCTATGGTCTTCTTTTGCGTTTCGCTCGGCTCGTCATTCGCCCTAAGGATGTACGAGAAGTCGAGCTTTTTCGGCACGTTCTCACGGTCGATATCCTTGCAGTAGATCGTCACGGAATATCCGTTATCAACGATACTCAGATTGATATTCTCGCCGGCGAGAGATGCGATAATATTACCCGGAATGGTAGAATTACCGTCTGCTCTGATCTCGACCTCGAGCGGTTCTGTACCCGGGTTATTCGCAGATTCTTTTTTTACGGTGTTTATGACCTCTTGCCACCCGTCCTTGTTTGCGACAGACGCATCGATCTTTACCTTCGTTCCTTCATCTGTCTCTGAGCCGAGTTCCTTTGTCTCGGTAGTTATGATCGTTGAGTTTTCGGTCAATGTATATTCGTGTTCCTTTGTATAGGTCTGCTCACCGTCTTCGGTCACGTATGCGCCTCCTGCGAGGCCGTTTGACTTAGGGCTCTCACTTGAAATATCTGAGGCACTAAAGCCCTGCACATCCTGTGCAATGCCCGATGCGATCGCTTCGAGCGCATCATCCGATCCCGGATAATATACGATCTGCAAATTATCGCATCGCAGAAACGAAAGCTCGCCTACGCCCGAGACTGATCCGGGCAATACCACCTCGGTAAGAGATGAGCATCCGTAAAACGTCCACATAGGAAGCGAAGGTATCTCAGCATAGATCTCGGCACGGATGAGGGATGAGCAGTAGGAAAAGACCGACACTCCCATCGTCTTAACACTCGCAGGGAGCTTTACCGCAGCTAATTTGTAGCAGCGGCAGAAGGCCTGTGCATCCACCCGCTCGAGTCCGTCGGGAATGCTGACGGAGAATACATTTTCACATTCGTTAAATGCACACTCTGAAATAGTTTTGACCGATGACGGCAAACTGATACTGACGAGCATCTTACAGCCGTTAAAGGCATAAGAACCGATCGTCTCGAGGCCCTCCGGCAATGATAATACCGAGAGATTCCCGCACTCGTTAAATGCGAGGGAACCTACCGATGTGATACCCTTTCCTATCTTTACACTTCTTACAGACTCCCTCTTTTCATACCACGGAGCGGGATTTCCGAAAGAATAATCGGTCATTTCTCCCGACCCCTTCAGCTCGAGCACTCCGTCAGAAAGCGTCCATTTGATACTGTCGCCGCAGCTGCCGCTGTCGGCCGCAGATATTGGCATAACAAAAGAAGATACGGATAGCAGGATAATCAATACCGCTAATGCGATTGACACTATATGAGATCTTTTTTTCATCCATTCTCTCCTTGAAAAATATCAGACAATACCCGTGACCGACGTTTTTTTCACCGTCGGTCACGGCATGATCAAAAGCACATGCACTTGATCTCAGTCTTCCGGCCATCCGGCAGGCTTGGATATGTTATTACCCGATACATCGGTATATGTGGTCGCAATCGTTGCGTTACCGTTGTTTGACCAGCCGCTTGGCGCATTATCGAGCTTGGAATTTCCTTCCATCCATGTCACGGTTCCCGCTTCTGATTCACCGTACTCCGTGCTGTCATATGGCTCACCCGTTGCGCCGTCGACATATGTCACGACCGGTTTGATGACATTATCACCACTGGTGAAATTCCTCGTTGCGCCGGCATTTATCGTACCGGTGCTCGAACCTGAGATCTCCCACTTCGCAATGGTGAATGTACGCTCGACATTAGCAAATGTACCCTGATATACAGGCGTCCTGACCGTTGTCACCTTAGAGCCAGTATGGTCCTTATTCGTTGATCCGCCACAGCCACTGCTCTCTGATGTCGTCCATTTGATAGGCTGGGTCGTCGTTTCGACCTTATAACCGACCAGTTGTACCTCGCCGACCTGCGTAGTATCCGTACCATTCTTTGTGATAGTCGCCGGTGCTGTAAATGAAACAGGACGACACGATGGGTTAGAGGGAACATCTGTCAGATTCAAATCCGAAACAAGCCACTTATATTCCGCAGGAATATTGAATACAAGAGTAGGAGAAGGAAGAACACTGCCCGGCCCATTTATCTCGAGTTCGTGTGACAGATTGAGGGTATAGACTTGGCCTCCATAGTTCATATCAATTGTTTTGACTATTGCCTTACCTAACAAATTTCTCGTCCTTCCATCCATTGCGCCAACGTTACTTGTTTTAGATGTCCCGTTAGCGGTAAACGTAATCACATTATCTTTGTCTTTATAATTCTGATTCTTAAGCGTGACAGTTGCGGTATTTGAAGAGCTGAGCGCACTGCCTGCATTATCGAGCCTTAATGTTATAGTAGACAACGAATAACTTAAAGTGGCATATTTTTCATATATAATGGCGTAATAATCCTCATAATAGTTCTTAACTTTTACAAGATTAGTGTTAGTTCCGGTCCCGAGATTCTTATCAAATGCCGTACCGCCGTTCGGGTTTGATGCAGTCGCACCTGCCGGGTTAGTGCCGGTAATCGTCACGGTAGGCGCATTCCACTTCACAGTATACTTCGGTATGCCGTTTACGGTAAATTTGTAGAAGTTAGCCGGTTCATCCTGATTTGTAGTATACTTGTTCGTACCGATATCGAAGTACAGCTCTGCCTGATATTCGCCGGCATATTGCAGCTCGAATGCATCTGCTACGAATGTCTTTCCGTCGCCTGATGCAGTGCACTTCACCGTTTTCTTGGTGAGATTCGGGTTTTCTGTATATGCCTTAGTGGTATATCCCGAGTAGCTAGCCAGATTATACACGAGCTGGACATTGCCGACACCGGGAATAGGCTCATGCTCGTAGTCCTCTATTACGATCGTTGCCCTATCACCGACTACGCTATGTTTGTCCATAAAGTCGCCTGTAAATGTCTGGTCTCCTCCCGTGACTTTGATATTATATGTACATACTACCTTCGTCACGATATTATTTGCGCTGAGGTCGATCACCATGGGTGACTCGCCGGTATACGATACCTGATTTCCATTCTCATTCTCAAATGTAAATCCGCTGAGATGGATCGCCTTGACCTGCCATTCGCCATCCTGTGTGATAGAATCATCCATTCCTGCTCCGGGTATCAGGAAGCGCCAGGATGAAACAGTGCCGTTCCCGAGGTCCACTGTCGAGGCATCAACAATAGTTCCGTCGACGGTCTCACTCTTAGTAGGATCGTTAACATTAACAATAACTGCTTTCGCATCGATCGCCTCAGAGTTTGTAATCTTAAGTTTGAATTCTGCGTTCTCATTCGGTGCGAACTGGTAGGAGAGAGTCTCCTCTGCCGAATGGTATGCCGGAGGCTCAGGAGATGTAGCCTTGATAATAAATGACCTGGATGCATAGGTAATATTGTTCGAGCCGACTGTCAGGTTTTTAAATGAGTAAATACCTGCGCCCCGCACGATGAAATTACCCTTATACGCCTGCAGATCCGAATCCCATACGAGATCCTCTGCGAGAGTCTTTATCGAACCGCTCATCTTATAGTAAAGCCTCGTTCCGGTCATTCCGGTTATTTCATTACCCGAGTCGTCTACGATCTTTACCATGAGCGCTACGGTCTTACCGCCCTGATCCTTTATTTCCTTATTATATTCAAATTCGGTTATGGCATTTTCGGGGTTCGTTCTGTCGAGATCGACGATGGCGCTCAGACCGATATATACCTCGACATTCTTCCACATCGCCTCGGGAAGTTCGTATGTCTCACCGTCGAGGACAAGATACTGTAACCTGTACATACCGCTCGTCACAAAATCGGCTGTGCCCGTATAATCGTGCGTTGCAGTATTCTTCTTGAAATTGACGGTCGTAGAGACGTTATTCTCGTTAATAAATACGCCCTGTACGCTCTTCTTCGGGAGTAATTTGTCGTCAGATGCGCTGAACCTGAGAGTGAGCGCAGTAGACGCCCTCTTTTCCGATGTAAAGAGATATGTATCACGGCATGTCAGACTCTGCACATCAAAGCCGGGAATCTCGACGGTTACCGCATCCTTTACGGGATGGTCAACGCCGTCTATTCTGACATTACGCAATACGTAAATACCCGGCATGGTAAATTTCTGAGACGCATGCCATGTTGAGCCGTTTTCGATAGCCGCCCTTGACAAGTCATTTTTCGTAAATACCATCGTCTCCTGGCGTGTACCCTGAGTCGCATTGATCTTACGTACAAAGAATGCTTCGACTGTCTCAGGCTCAAATCCCTCGACCGTGACGTCGACATTTGCCACCATATTTGCGGCCTCGGTCTTGTAATCAAAGAATGTTTTATCCGCCGTAGCCGTAACAGATACCGTATCGTCCTCGAGTCTTTCATCATTGATCGGGGAGAGCTGCTCGGTAGAGCCGAACTGAATATTGAGCTGTCCCTCGATATTCGATGAGGAAAGCACCATATCGTTTGTAAGCGATGAACCCGAAAGATATACAAGCGCAGTGATACGAATCGGACTCCGCTTATTTATCTGGGTGATGGATCTGATGGGTTTGCCCTCGATATCAGTACCGACTAACACAGAGTCTGTCTCGTCGAGAACCAGCGGCACCGTGACACGTCCGCTGTCGGCGTAGAAGTGCTCTGTATCCATTTTCGCCGTGGCGAGCTTGACGCCGTCCTGGTCGATAAAAGCGACCTTCATCGAGCCAAGGAGTTTGAGACTCTGTGCCTGATCCTGCGGTGTATCCGCATAGAATACATAACAGCTTCCCGATCCCTGCGTCGTCGCATTCGGCGAGAGGTTGAGGTCCTGCCATACACGGTTTTCCCCCTCATACCCTATGACCGTCTCGGTCACTGTCATTTTCTTCACTGGTGTAATATTATATTCTGCGATCGTCTCCGTGACGTCTTCACCGCCGTCTGCGAGCAGCCATTTGTCACCGTCCTTGATCAGGTCGTGTATAACTTCCTCTCCGTCAATCGTTGCAGTTGCCGTCCATATTTCATTTCCATGAAAATCCTTCTCCTGCTCCTCTTTTTTAGAGGTCAGCGTCGCACCCTCGAGCTTGATATAGGTCGAAGCGGCGTTTGTCCTCAGCCAAAAGTCTACTGCGAGACCGTAGGTATCCTGTGCGACCCGGTCTCCGCCCGCAAATTCACTGTCGTTATTCAGCGCTTCGTTATAGTCCTTGCCGAAATCGTAAGGAACTGCGGCGTTTGTCGAAACGATTGCGGTTATAGTAACCGTCTGTGAAAAGACGCCCACTTTCGCACTTACCGATGCGGAAGCAGTTCTCTTGCTCTCATCGAGCGTTTTCATAAGGGCGCCGGTACGCTTCTCGAAATTTCTGATAAGACCCTTCTGTATTTCGGCATAGCTCGTCTTGCCGCTGAACTTCGTCGCATTACCCGCACTCAGACTGCCGACCGGGATAGGCGCATCACTTGAACCCTTGACCTGCAGGGTCGTTGAATTGATATCGACGAGCTGGTTCATAGCTACTCTGATATCATTCCAATATATCGTCTGGCTCGACGATTTTTCAGCTAAAGTCTCAAATGTCGAAACGCAGGAATTAAGTGTATTCCTGTCCGTTTTGTATGTAGCGAGCGAGGAAAGGTTTACACCTCTTTTTCTCAGCTCCGCAGCAGACAAAGTGCACAATTCATTAAGAGTCAGAGTGCCGTATTGATCGTTTGTAGCCTTAAACTGCTGAGCCTGTGCAAGCAGAAGGAGCGCCTCGCCGGATTCCTCAAATACCTTTTGGAAATCGAGGCACATCTGATAAATCGTCCCTACATATTCGGTACAGTCCGGGTTTGAATCGCCGACCTTCGTCTGCGCATATCTTCCTATGACACCTACTAAAGCGTCAAGGTATTCTTTCGTACCTACTATGTCCAGATATTTCTGCCCTGCCTCGGTATTTTTATCATCGGCCAGCTGAAGCATCGCCTGATATATCTTATCACCGCCGATATTGGTCGTCTTTACCGAAGATATGGCTCTTACGCCATACTTCGGACTGCTGGCAGGCGAAACGACGAATAAGTCATTATCGATATCATAGTTACTGTAAGCGAAATCTTTATTCAGCTTCTCGACACGTCCGTCTTTTGAGTAGGTTGCACCGAAAAGGGGCTTATCCAAAAGATTCTCTTCATTCAGAGAAGCAGGACGCAGCTCGATATTACCGAGACCGTATGACGGATCGGCCAGATTTATGATATTACCCCACGTAAGATTGCGCAGAAGAATATCCTTCACGCTGTCACCCACCATGGACTCGGGCGGCTGTTCGCCCTCAGGTCCGGACAGAGCGATTTCGAGGTTGCCGTTCGCAGAGATATTTGTAGTAATTCCCGATACCTCCGGACTCCTCGAGAGCACGAGCCACGCAAACGTCGTCGATACCATGACGACCGCCGATATGATGAATATCAAAAGCGCGGCAAAAACCTTCTCCCTTGCGTGGGGAAGTAGCTCCTTGTATTCTTTTATTCGTTTTTCAGTTTCCTTCATAAATGGCCTCCTGTGCTTCGCCTTATGATATATTGAAAATTTATCTGTAATCTACAAAAAATATATTTGATATCTCTGAGAGATTTACATTCCTGTATTCAAAACGGGCTTTGATCCTGTATGTGCCTGCAAGAGCGATTTCCCTATCGGCACTGACGGCTACGGTAGCATTATCACTATCCTGAGCGGTATAAACGGCCGATACGCCCTCCGCATTCTGCCATGCGCCGTCCACGAGCCTCTGCACGCTGAAGAAATACAGCGTCGGCAGCCCGTTTCCCGTCCATGACGGATCCGTCAAAATCTGATTTTGCTTTATGCTGAAAGTGAGCTCGTTCCCATCGGATACAATGGGCGCTCCCTCGCTTTTCTGTGTAAATGTGAATATCTCATCTGTTGATGAAAGATTGATATTCGCCGAGTCACGGTATATATCATCCTCATCGACCGCCTCTATGAGCAGGACATAATCCTCCGAGACCTCTGTATCGCTGAGATCGAGCAATACAGCCCCCTCGCCCGATGAGCTGGATAAAAGCTTAATATACCCGCTGGAATAAAGTATCTCTGCACCGTATGAGCTTATATATTTTGTACCGGCAGGGAGTGACAGACTGTCGCTTGCGATAGCGGCATTGCATCCCGGCGGTATCGAATAACTGATCAGAACACGCTTGTCTGAAAACGATACACATGTGCCAAACATGGATTTCTCTGTAATGTCGGCAGAGCCTTTCGTGAAAAAGTCGTCTTCGTTGCCCTCATACGATGGCGGACTGAGCCTCATGACAAGATCAGCTGACATGGAGCAATCACTCGTGCCCACTTTATAATCGAAAGACACATGAGCGCTGACCTCCGCCTGACCTGTCAGGACTTTCACTGCCGCATCATTGATAACCATGCCGATCTGAAAGCCTGCGCTTTCCCCTTTAGTGACAATTATCTCCGATGAGCTAAGGTTTTGTGCACTGATATATGCGCTGTCCTTTCCGCTCACGGTACAGGAGACTTTTCCTGTAACGCTTCCCTCTGAGATCGAGAGCGTGATGGGGACGATCATCTCCTTTTTGTCGGCTCGCACATCGCCGAGATAGACCCTTCCGCCCTCTGAAAAGAGATAATTACTCTCTATGACGGCACTCGTCGGCGTGTATACCGCCGCCCACATCGGCTCATTCTCATAATGTGCGGTCGAGGGAGATATAGCACAGATCGCCGTGCATACTATGAGCAAAAGCGATAATAATACCGTAATATTTCGTATTTTTGCCATTACCCTTTCCTCAGTCGGCAAGCCCGGGAATCACGGTAAAGCTCAAAAGGCTCGCATCAGCATTCCCCTGAACGCTGAGCTTCATATCACATGCAGAAAGCTCTCCGCCAGTCAGATTAAACGTTATCTCCCGTCCCTTGTCGTCATAAAAATTATATATATATCCGGGCCCCACAGTCTCATATAGAGTTGATTCCGCAGTAATCGCGGTCGGAATACCCGTATATTTCACTTCCTTTTCTGCCTCGCCGGCAGACAGAACCACTGTCGTTTCCTCGGGCGGAAAACCCGACGTCGCAGTAAGTTCTATTCTATATATCAGATCATCCTTGCAGTAATTTTCAGCGTCTGGGCCGTTGCTCACGCAAAACGGCATCGTATATCCGTCATCCGAGCTCTGCCACTCGGCCGGGATATCGCTCCATTCGCCCGCGGCGCGTTTCTCCTCGCTAGTGATTCCATGGATCCCGACGAGCTGAACATCCAACGCATTGAATCCGAACTCGCCCGTCTCTGTCGTGGAATACCGGCCGTACGCCACTCCGGAGGCCATGATGCAAACGGCGCATAAAACAAACACAAGCACAGTATAAAGCAAATTTAATATGCCTTGTTTTTTCGCCATTTCACACCTCGTTTACTGCTTTTTTCTGACGGTGTAATATTCTCCGCCGTATATACATTCGTATTCGTCAGCCACAAGGAATTCGCTGACGTCGCTGTCATATGAGCCGCCTGTGATAGTAATCAAAGCATTTGCTGCATCGGGCTCATACATACGGACAGCAGTGCCCTCCTCACTCGTGATGAGCGTATTCTCGCCCGTGATGGTAACGGATATGCTCCACTTATAATTCGTCTCGACATAGACTCCGTCGCCCGTATCGGTGTATCCTCCGGCGGTAAACTGCGGCGGCGTGGGATAAATATCTCCCTTCTCGTCTTTTGCAGTGATCTTACAGTTTTCTATCAGCATCTCGCCGCCCTTTACGGCGATCGGCGTGTAGCCTGTTATTTCGCTGTCCACGATCTTCATATAGCTATCCTGCTGCGGCTGATATATACCGCCGTAATAGCCCGATATATTACTGTTTGATATAAGTATATCCGTTCCCCAGCTGCCGTCGCCGCCGGTAGAGCCATCGCCCGTCAAACCGATATATTTCTCGCTTACGAGCTTGGTGTTGTCGATTGAGAGACGAGTCATGCGCTCTGTTTCACGTCCGTTACCGATAATGATAACAGCCGCATTTTCACATGTGATATCACAGCCGGATATAAACACACGGGAATCATTCTTATTTCCGTCTCTGTCTTTGATATAAACGGCATTATACATATCGCTTATGTTCACATCAATGAGCGAAAGCTGAGCGCCGTTGGTATAGATTGCGTATTTTTGGCTTCCCTCACCCTTTATCGTTCCGTTTATGACAGAAATCGCTGAGCCGTGTTCAGCAGTTATGAGTTCTCCCGTGACCGAGCTCGTGAGGGTATAACCGTTCAGGTCGACGATCATTTCCTTATCCGACGGAACGCGCACGGGTCTCGAGGCGGATATATCCGATGTGAGCTTGATCATATCGCACGCTTCATCTTCAAATGCGAGAGCGAAGGCATCGGACGTTCTGACCTCGGTGATATTCAATTTCTTCTGTTGTCCTATAATATTGAGTACAGCACTGAATTGGCTCGCATTTCCCGCAGTTTCGGCGGCCGCGGCGCCGAGCATCGTGTCCACGGTCATGAGATATTCGATCTCGCCTCGGCTGCATAAATACAGCCATACTCCATACCCGTTCTCATCGAGATCGATCGGGTAATATCCGTCCCTTACAGCACCGATATCGATAACGCCCTCATAGCCGTCTGCGGCGGTAAGCTCAGATAAGAACTCCTCGACGGTCTTTTTCCCGTCAACTGTCAGGAGATTGCCATCTTCATCAAAAGTCGCTTGGTCATAATCATACTCGACAGGACGAAGATAATCCTCGGTGATCATGCTCCCACGCTCTGGGTCTATCTTGCCGAGCACATAATAACCCAACACATCATACACCCATTCCCATTTTATCTGGGTGCTGTTGTTTTTCTCGGTTCCGGAGACGAACTCCTGCCCTCCGAGCAGAGTATAATCATAGTTATTCAGTTTATTTATATATACCTTGTCGATGATTTCGCCATTTTCAGTGACTGTCTCATCGGCATAGAAGTATATTCTCTTTTGAATATCAAAATCGCTTATCTGCGATTTTGATATATTCACCTTCATGGAAATTATCTGATCAGTAGGATTTGTCACCGTGATCGGAATTGTGCCTCTGCTGCCGGGAGCGGCAGTTATGATATCCGTACCGATCGTGACACTACCCTCGAATCCCCAGGGAGCCGCCTCAAAGTTAAGGCTGTTTGAATGAATGACATTGCTATACCACGCAGTGGTGATCGCAAAGACAAGTGAAATGCAAAGGATCAACGACAATACGGCGAGTGCAAACTGCCTGTACAGCCTGTTATGGATGATCAGGGAGATCGGATTTTTCACATTCTGCGGACTCTCAGCACCTCTCTCACTCTGAGAGCTGTGACTGCTCTGAAGATTCTGAAGACTCTTCCTGTCCTTCAGGCTCTTCGTCAAACTCTTCTTCGCTTGCGCTCCGAACTTCGACAGTCTCCTCACCTGCGTCTTGAAGAACTGAATTATCATTTTTTGCTGTGTTTTCAGCCTCGTTTTCAGGGGCCGGTTGTTCTTCTGTCGCACCTTTTTCCATTTCCTCCAATAATTCCGCTTTTATGCGGTCATACATCTCTTGATAATCTTCCCGACTAATGGGGGGCTCATCGGGCTCATCGCCTTCGGCTCTTTTCTCTTTTTCGGATGCCTTGCCCGCGTCAAGGCTCTTCCGCTCCTCTTTTTCGAGTTCCGCTACCGCTTGCTCCAGCTCTTTTTTTATAGATTTGACATTTTCTTTTAGGACGAACGCCGCTATCAGCAGTATCGGAACGACTATGATGCTGAAAAATCCTATTTTGTCTGTTATGAAAGAAATAATCGTTGCCATTACACTTCCGTCCCCGGTATGCCAAGTCACCTTTCCTACGAGATTCTCATCCGTGACATAATATCCGTCCTCAGACGGATTTGCGTCGCCCATCGTTCTCAAAAAGACCGCTCCGCCATCATCATATACAATGCCGACCACTCTATGAGTAATTATCCTGCCGAGCATATTCTGATCCTTCGAGCGAAAGCAGATGATGTCGCCCACCTGTATTTTATCGATATCTATGCTGTCACAGACCAGTACCGCCCCCGTCGGGATAGCAGGCTCCATACTTCCTGTGACGACTCTGAATACGCTATGCCCTCCGAAAGAGACATATCCCCGCCCGAGCACCTGCGACATCACGAAAAGACACAGTATGACAGCGATCCCGAGAAAGACAGAGACTACGGATGAAACTATCTTATTTAAAACCTTCTTATCTGCTTTACCACACTCATCAGCCTTGTCTGACGCACTGTCAGACAACCCTTTTGCATTATCATCATTTTCCATCATTTTACAGTACTTCCGGCAAGTTCGAGATTGACCGTGAAGCTGTTGCCGGAAGCCTTGTTCACACAGTCCACATCCTGTCCCTCTATCCAGATATACATGCGTATTTTCTGGGGGACATTCCTATACAGAGTCGCAATAACGGATGTGTCTGTCGCTGTAGCGGTCGTGAGCTTACCGAGATTATTTTCCTCGATAACGCCGTTTACCATGGCGCGATAGAGATCATCTGTGCTTTTGATGAATTCGCCGCCTGCGACATATTGTGAGTACTGATTCTGCAGGAAATCATAATAAAAGCCGTTATATAAACTGCTCTTGTCAAGGCTCTTACCCGATGCTCCGCAATAGTAGCCGTAGAACATCTCATCGATAATATCGACTCCGTTTTCGGAAGAGCACCACTTGTTTTCAAGCTGAACACAGAGCTTATCTGCGATATCGACCGGGGTCGGCACTCCGTCGACGAGACCGATCGGCATGGTTTTCACATAGCTTCCGTTATTATAAACTCTTTCGGTTATTGATTTGTTTGTATATACATATGACTTGAAGCCCGAGTGGATATTTCCGTTAGGCTCATAGATCATGAATGTGCTGTCTCTGTTATATTGCTCGCCCGGATCCTGATATTCGCCGAGAAGATAGCGGAACTTATCGGAATACTCCGGCGCGCTTGTATATTCCTCCATAGAGCGGTCGGTTATTTTATCGCTGTTGACCAAAAAACCGACTCTCGTACTGGCCGATACCGCGACGTCACCCTGTGTCAGGAAATAATCGTCCGGTGTGCCATCCCCATCGTTATCTGCGCAGGAGACACTCTTCATATCTATCACAAAGCTGCCGCCGTTCGCATCCCCCTGCGATATACGCAGCTCACACTCCTCCATAGGAGAGACCACCCAAAAATCCAGGTATACATAACCGCCCGGGGATGAACCATCCGCCGGAAGCTCCGTAAGATTCGCATTCACCAGCATGGAATCAACGGGAAACTGCTCTATCGGCAATAGCTGCCCTGCGTTTTCGGTCGTATTCGCATCGGGGTCGACATAGTCAGCCGAAAACCAATTAAGGCCGTCTGCGGTCGAATAGGGCGTAAGTCCGACGACCTCGGAGAGATATTCATACCCCTCGGCATGTGAAAAATTGATCTTATCATTAAAATCGCCGGGATAGTGGACGATAACGCCGTCTACCTCTTTTTTTATATCGGGAGCTATAAGGATGGTATCCAGCCCTCCGATACTTATATTGATTCCCCCTATTTCGGGAGTCCCGGACATGGTCATCCACGCATATGTGGACATAACGACCATTATCATAGATATCAAAAGTATCATAAAGGCTGACACCAATTTCGGAATAATCTTGTTCATAGGGTCGAACCTTTCTTGCATTTAACTTTACGGTATATCAGGGTCTTCTCTCCCTGCGGATCCTTACCTGTTCGGAGTGTCTTTGCCATGCGGCGTCTGACTCTTTTTGGTAATCCTCTCTTTGCTTTAGCCTGTTATCGATACCGTTTATGAAAAAGTCAAGCTCGGAACTGTGACAGCTAAGCGCCTCTTTTGCTGCGGTCCTAAGCTGTTCCTCTCGCTCGAGGCGCACCGCCTCCTGCTTTTTGAGGATTTCTTCCCTGCGGCGCTTTTCTTCAAGAGCCTTTTCACGGGCGATACGGGCTTTTTCAGTTGCTTCCCGGCGCTTTATGCGCTCTGCCTCTTCCTTGCGGCGCTTTTCCTCTTCACTCAGGGTCATGGCGGCTTCCTCAAGCACAAATTTCTGCTTTTCCGCCTCTTGCTTCGCCTTCTTCTCAGCCTCGTCCCGTTTCGTGAGTATCGACTCTAAGCCGGTTTCAAAACGGCTGAGTTCTTTTTTGAATATGCCCGCCCGGGCACGCTCCTCATATTCACGCTGCTTATTTTCTGCGGCGATACGAGCCTTCTCGGCTTCCTTCTCGGCACGGATGCGCTCTCTTTCCTTTTCCTTTTCGGCGCGGATGCGAGCTTTCTCGGCTTCCTTCTCGGCGCGGAGCCTGTCCGCCTCTTCTTTTTTGCGCTTTGCTCTCTCCTCTACGAGACGGCGGCGCTCCTCTGCCTCCTCCTGCATAAGCTGAGCCTTTGTCAGCTCCTCTATCAATACCTTGCGTACCTCGACATCGGGCAGATCATAATCATCTGTTATCTCTTCTATTATCTGATGAATAAACTTCGGTTTGAGCGTCCTGCTCTTTTCCTTTACAGGTGCAGGCACACGCCTGTCCTGCTCATCCTCGAGGTAACCCTTAAGTACAATATAATTGAACATTATATTGTGAAAAATATCTCGTTGAAATGTCTCGCTTATTTCTGGATTCTGCTCTACTATGCGAATAGTATAACCTACATCACCGTAGCTATGCAGAAATTCATACAGGCGCACAACCGCCTTGTAATCTGTATTTTTCTTTAATACATTCGTTTTTACTATCGCTCCCTTAACACGGGGAGCCTTGGAGAGCTGCTGAGCGAATTCCGACTGCATAAATACCGATAGGAGACGGTAAAGCCGTGATATACGGCCGAAAATATCGCCGTTTTTCTCGTCGGTCGTGAGGGGATCATCCTTTTCCCTGATATGGAGAAACATATCCATATGCAAAGACTCTGTAGCGCCCTCGAGATCGGACTGCATCTTCAGCTTTGCGCCGAATTCCTCGCCCATTGCACCGAGCAGAGCATCATGACGTATCTTTACAAAGTGGTATGCATTCTCGAGCACGGTGTAGGCAAGGCGGTTCTCGTAAATATCGGTCGAGTCATCTCTTATCTTCTGCATGAGCTTACCGGGGCGCACACTGCCTCGGCCCTCGTCAAATTCCTCGACGAGCGATCCATGCTGTGCGAGGTGGCGGACAACGTCCGAACTCGCTTTTTTCGCATTTGCGACATTTACGATTATCTCTTCCTCACGGATAATATTCCTCGGGTTAGTAATAATATTCTGCATATAGGGCAGTATGTTCTGCTCGATCTCATCTACCCAAAGGACGTCGACGGTCTTGACGAGCTTGCGGTTTGAAAACTGAAACTCGTTCTGCGCCTTCGACATCATGCTCATGAAAAAATCGTAAAATTCAGTACTGGCAAGAGACCTGATGACGCTTTGCGTATATTTTTTATATATAGGATCAATGACTGCATTTTTCTTCTGCGTATTACGCGCAGCAGACTGTTTTTTCTCCGCCATTACGGCCTCCTTTCCATGAATTTATCAGTTCGTTCTCTTTAAGTATTCGACATATTCCTTACACTCGACCATGGTATTCTTACCGAAGGTCTTGTCGAGGAATGTCTCAAATTTTGTCAGTTCATCTTTCATAAATGCAAGACTCAATGACTCGAATTTACGCAGAACCTTTTTGGCGACAATGAAATCGACCGCCTCTATTTCCGTTCCGCCGCATGCGATATAGCACGGCACATAATCACGGATCTGCTTCATGATACGGTTACCGAATGCGAGACGGAAATTCTTGATAAGATAGGAGTTCATTACCTCTAACTTTTTCACCATTTCATCCGATATCGGATAAGCCTCCTTCGCCGCATCAAACATCTCGATCAAATGGTCGGTTGAAATATGGATGGGTTCGGTGCTTTCACATTCGAACGGCTCTGCACGGGAGTCGAGGTCGATCAGTATCGCACGGTCATAGACCTTATCGGCTACGGCGAATGTAGAGTCATCGTTATTGATCGTACCGATGAACCAGACGTTATTGCTTATGCGTATCTTACCTTTGTCGATAAGACAGGGGTCATTATCCCACATCGCCGTGACGATATCGATATTCCATTCGCTTTGCAGAGGCATCTCAAGTATGGAGAGCATCTCGGCAAAATAATATTCGACACGGGCGATATTCATCTCGTCGAGGATGATCATATGAGGGTCGCGATAGTAGTTTCCCTCATATATCGCACGCAGGAAGTCTGTCTCGGTATATTTTTTTGTAAATTCGTTAAAATATCCGTAAAGCTCGGTCCGCTCACGCCATGCAGGCTGTACCGATACAACGGTGGTATCCTTCTGCACGAATTTTCCGAAGGCATAGGGCAACGATGTCTTACCTGTACCTGAAATACCCTGTAAGATAACGATCCTCGCCGTTCCAAGGGAAGCGATATAGTTTCTTATCAGCGAAAGATCATAGTATAGCCCGAGCTGGGACGCCGAATAATTTCTGAATCTCTCGCAAAACTCGGAGAGAGTTATGGAATTATCGTATTCCGGTACGGTATACTCTGTCTTATAGTAGTTATCGACCGCCGTCAAACGGAAGAAACGGCTGTCCGCAGGATTCACGCAGGGAGAATCGACCGTATTCCTGTTGGGATTCTCAAACGATGCTTGCTCTGCCGCCTCATCCTGCTCACCTTCCTCGGGTGCACCCTCATCATATAAGGATGAGAGCATCTCCTCCGATACCTTTTGGGGATCTATGCCGAGATCGGCTACCTTGAGGGCTAACAGCTTATCCTTTTCATAGTTCGCACGGATCAGGTCTCTTTGCAGATTTTTCACCTGCTTTACCAATTCATCGTATTGTTTGACAGGCACTCTGAAACGAAATATCCGCCGGAACAGCTTCACTACCAGGACGATGAGAACGATGATGATCGCAATCAGCGCCACCTCGGTCACCACGACCATTACCTTGTCAAACGTCGTGAAATCATCGGAATAATTCTCGATTATATCAAATCGCATCGGAAAATTGAATAGATAATTCAAGAAATTGAAAAACGATTCAAATATTTCTAAAAAGGACCTGAAAACTCTGCCTATGTCCTCATTAAAGTATTTCAAAAAATTATCCATTTCAATCTCCGCATTTTATACATTTATTCCCGATCCTAAGATCCGGACTAAAAATTATTCTGTTTTTTCCGTATCCTCAGATACTTTCTCTTCTGCCTCGGATGCATCCTCTGCCTCATCTGCTGCATCGCCGTCATCGGACGAATCACTGTTTTCAGACGGAGCGGCATCCTCGGCAGACTCCTTTTTCGCCATATCGGCGAGTAACTCGGCTTTGAGCTTTTCTCTCAGCTCGGCCTCCATCTGCGCACGGACTTTTTCCTTGTCCTCTGTTTCTTTCTGACGCTCCTCCTCGATGAGGTCCTCGGTGCGTCCTCTCTCCTGCTCATACTTCAGACGGTTCTTAACATTCTGATATTCAAAGAGAACTCTGAAGAACTGAACAAGATGGAAAATGAAGAATAACAGTACAGGGATGACCACGACGATCAAAAATCCCGTCGGAGTCTGTAAATAGTCAAATACCTTGCCGAGTCCGTTAATTTTGAATTGATATATACCGACAAGACTCGTCTCGTGAACTGTCATCGTATCGACAGACGTGTTGTTATCACCTTTTGTCTGGAAAATAAGGTGATCGCCGGATTTATAGATCTCGTTGATACGGTGAGTATTGAGAACTCTCTCTCCCTCGATAACAGTCCAATAAGTGATGATGTCGCCTACTTTAAGAGTAGAAGTGTCACTTATCTTCCTGCCGATGACGAGGTCGCCGGGCATGAGTGTCGGTGCCATTGATTCCGTCTGCACAGAGAACGGTCTGAAGCCTAATATGCCCGGAACACCGTTTCCCGAGGTGGAAACAAACGACACGTAGGTGCACAGTGCGGCGAGGATTATCGCTACCGTCAATATCACATTGATAATGATGGATATGACCCTGCTGCTCTTTTTCGTCTTTTCGCCTGTGACGGTCGCCGACTCCTCTTCGACTCCGGTCGCAAGCTTTTCTTTGTTTTTCATAAGCGTCTCCTTTGATGTTTTTTCATATATTTTTAAGTATATTTATCTTAAATAAATATCTATAATATCCTTTGCCTTAAATTATTCGATGGGCTGTAATCCCGTATTTCTGTTCGCCTCAGCATTAAACTGAATATTTGTAAGTATCTGTGCTGCGCGTCCGATACTGTTGACGCAGTCGATATCCTGCCCCTCTAACCACACATAAAGCTCTATTTTTGCTAAATCCTCGGGCTCAAGATTGAAAATATGAGGTTCTCTTTCAAATTGACCGAGCTCATAAAATACTGCGTTTCGCTCGACAGGAGATACCTCGCTCCAGGATGAGGCAGTCTGTAAGATCATGTTTTCATCGGGGGCATATGCGCCGCCGTTGATGTTATATGTTTGTATATATCCCTCGCTGTCGCCGACATGGCGGTCACAGTTCGGTTCGTAAATGTAAAAATCGGGTGTTTCCGAATCTCTCGCATTTCCCTCGAGATCGGTTTTCGTTATGCGGAGGCCGACCCGTATGGCGTATTCCGCGCCTAATCCTCCGTTCTCGTGAATGATATCGTTACTGTTCCAAATGGGAGTACCGATAAGATACGTCCCCGCTCCGTCCTTTTTGTCGGGGCTCTCAGCTGCAGGCATAAGGCTCACTTTGACATTCTCTCCCGTGCGGGCATAGAATGTCGCCTTCAGATAATAGCCGTCGCTGTTATTTTTGTTTGCATTTCTCTCGTCCGTCAGAGTATCTGTAATTCCGGATATCCTGCCATCCAATCCAAATGCAGCCGCATAAAAAGTATCCTCATCAAAAGAGTATGTCACGGGTTTCAGAGGCGCCATATCCGTTTCGAAATCCTCGAAGCTGAGGTGCTGCCCCCATTGATCGCTCACGGCTTCCCATGAAAGTTCGAGACCCGTATTGCTGTTGATGTAAATTGACATGTCGCTTACCGCTGGTGTGCGGCTCAGGGAAAACCATGTGTATGTTGCGACAGTTAAAAGTAGAAATAAGACAAGTATCAGCCATGTAAGAATTAAAAGGCGGCTTTTTGTTTTTCTTTTGTCCTTTGGGCTCACGCCTGAAATTCCTCCATTTTAATAGACCTGAATTGAATCGGCACATGCATGCGCCGATCGATACGGCAAAGGCATCTTTACTCCGATTGGATGCCTGCCGTCAATCGTTTTTTCTTTTCATACCGGGACGAACCCGGTATGAAAGAAAAATACAGTAAATTTTATAAATTACTTAAGAGGTGTGTACTCCGACGGTACGAGAGTAGCATCGCTTGCGAACTGAAGGTTCATGGAACCTGTCATGGACTGCGATGCATTCGCTACCATAGAGTTGTCAACAACATCGCCGTCGAGGTATACATATACGCTGACGAGCTGAGGTGTGTTGCTTACAAGAGGTGTAATAACGCTATCAGCCTTCTTTGTATATGTGACTGCACCTGTATCTTCGTCTACAGCTCTGTCAGCGAGAACGACGTCAGCAGTTACTGTTCCGCTGTCTACCGTCTTATTCTCAAGCATAGCATAAGAAAGAATTGTTCCGTCGTCAGAAGCGAATACGATTCTGATAGCATCCATAAGAGCTGAGATGTTGTCAGTTGTAAAGCCCGTTGCTGTCGATTTGAATGACATCGTGCTTCCGCCACCCATTACATCTGCATTGTTTCCGTCTTTATAGATGCGGTTTGCAGCTTCCGTCTGGAGTACGAGGTTTGACTGGCTGGCATTTGTACGGAAGAAGAAATCGAGAGCATAACCGTATGTATCGGTCAGCGATGCATTCGCATTGCCTTCTGAAGCTGCGGGTGTGTTTGCGCTGAGAGCGTTAACAACAGCAGTAAGAAGTGCGGGGTTTACAGCGGAAGCAGTCTCCATTGTTGCGTCAAGACCGTCGAGGTTGATGCCATTGTAGGAAATATCATTAAGTACGACATCTGCGCTGTAATTTCCGCAAAGGTCAGCGAAATCAGCATATACACCCGAACCCGAGGGAACGACAACTGTGATACCGTCTTTAATTGCACTTGATGCAAATCCACCGATATCTTCCTTGATCTGTGCAGGTGTTTTGCCGTTTACCGTCATTGCAGCAGGATCCATAAGAGGTGTAAGAACAGAAGATACACCGGTCCAGTCAGCTGTATCGCCGCTTATAGCTTCACGTGCAGTCTTAGCATTAGTAAGTGCTGTGTTTATTGCAGTATACTTCGCATAAGCGTTTTGAACTGACTCAGGAGCTGTTCCATCAACAAGATCTGCAAGATCTCCATCTTCTATAGCAGCCTTCGCAGCAGTCCACTCTGCTTCGGTGTTGTTCTCCATATTCTTTGCAGCCGCAGCTACAAGTGCCGCTTTCAGAGCTGCTTCAACATCAGCATTTGCAGCCTCGAGAGCTGTAATAGCGTTGTCAACAGCTGCAAGAGAATAAGTGTTGGTATCTTCGCCATCAGCTGTTGCATGCTTTACAACGATGCTTGCAAGGTCAGAGCCGTTTGCATTAAGCGACTGAACGGTATTAGCTCTTGCATTTGCGATCTTTGCATTCATAGTAGCGAGACTGGTTCTGTGTGCGAGCTGCTGCTCCGTCTTCTCAGAAGAGAATCCGATCGGTCTGACGCCTCTGTCTGTTGCATCGGCATCAAGTGTCTTGAAGCCGGAGCCGTCAAGAATACCGAACATTGTATTTGCAGCAAGATCTTCTACACGACCGTCATTTCCGTATACAGCGGTCAAAAGAGGTGCTGCAGTATTGATCTTATCATTAGTAGCGTTCAATCTTGCGGGCTGAAGAACGATATTCTCAAGACCGTAGTTCTCGCTGAGATCAATCAGGTTACCCCATGTAACATTGGTCGTCGTCCAATTATTTGTCTTAGCGTAAGAATCGCCGACAGCGGAAGTGATACCCGTTCCGTCTTTTGTCTGAGCGAGCGCAATTTCAAGGTTGCCGTTTGCGCCGACGGTTGTCGTAATACCGGTTACTTCCGGAGCGGTCGACAGCGTGAACCAAGCGTATGTCGATGTTACGAGCATGATCGCTGCAATGAGAAGCATTGCTATGGCAGCTGTCAATCTCTTCCTTACGGAAGCATACTGGTTTTTGGTTTTTTCCATAATTATTTTGCCTTTCTTTAATTTTCCCTTTCGGGATTTTATATATATAAATCTTCTCATGCCGACTCGGAGCTCCGGCGCAAGAAAAATCTATATCATTTTTTATTCATACTCATCTTCGTCTATCAGCTTGAAATTCATTTCTAAACCGATATGACCGCCGATGAGCTCATCGGTACAGTCCTCATCATTGCCCTCGAGCCATATGACGACTGTGTATTTATGCGGCTCCATGGGCACAATGCCCTCCCGCCTGCCGGATGTGACCACCGTGTCGCTCTCAAATGGAAATGCAACCGCACGGTAAAAAGCGTTTTCGCCTCTCTCCGCCACAACTTCATACTGAGTTTTTGCGTCCTGTGCCACATCAATAAACGGCGCTTTGATAAAGAAATTTGTCTGCTCGGACCTCGGCGGCGCCGTTTCGGGCGTACCGTCATCCTTTGCCCGGGCAAAGAAGCGCATTTCACCATCCTCAAAAAGCATTACCCATGCTGCCCTTGACAAATTTAAGCTCTCGGAGTTTACTCTGAGCTGATAGTCGTATCCGACCGTCGTCTCACCCTCATTTCGCACATAGAATGTGTAGGCAAAGTATTTCTTGCCGTTATGAGAACCGTCGATATCGTCTATATCCTCCGGGATATCCACGATCGTGAGCTCAGGAGCATCGTATACCGGATCACTGTACAAATGCGAGGTGGTATACTCAAAACCGACAGTCTCGCTCATGGTAAAGCCCTCTTTGAATAGGTCTTTTGTCATGTTTATGGTGAAATGACCGCGCATTTGCGATACCATCGAGAAAAGATACATCGCCCCGAAAAATGCGGCAAGCGCACCGAGCAGAAACCATAGGAATCTCCCCCCGAAAAGCCATAAAAGAAATGCCAATAAGCGACTTTTGTCAAAATACAGACCGAGACCTGAGGCAGTCAGCTCAAATTCCTTTCGGCTTTTGATGCCCTGCGCTTTCATATCCTTGCGGAGCTTCTTGCGCCCTGCCTTTATTTCCTTGACCTCGTCCTTCGTCAGGACGACGCCGCCTCGCCTCTTTTTAAAGAGACCATGCTGTTTTTTCTCAGCTCCCGTTATCTTTTGTTTTTTTGTTTCCTCAGAGCCTTTAGGAATCTTATTCTTATCATCCATTGCTGCGTTCTCTCACAAGACACTCTCGGATCAGCTCATCCTCATTCACCGTATTTCCGGTGAGCGTGCCGCTCATATGTGTAACGCCGCATGCGGCGAGCCAACGCATGATATCATGATCGTCCGCACCGCTTGCTATAACTGTCACGCCGGATGTCGGCAGTGTCAACAACAGCGAAGCAAACTGCTCGTTCATATACAGCTTACCCGAGGGACGTACATAACGAAATCCGTATTCCTTCACCGACTCAAGCGAAAATTCCGCAGGATCCCATTCATCGAGAACAAGTTGTACCCCGTTTGAAAGATATCTTTTGACGACGTCCGCCGTGCTCTTATTCGCACCCAGCAAAAAGCTCTGCGGTATCGTCAGCAAAAGACGGGATCTGTCGATCGGCTGACATTTGAACATTTGACTTATCTTTTGCAATTGACTGCCTGTCCGATAAAACGACGGCAGCATATTAAGCACTACAAAATCCATGCCGAGCTTGCAATTCTCTATTCTGAGGAGTGCGTCGGCCGCCTCATAGAGGAAGTACATGGTCATATCGGCCGTCAGCTCAGCTCTCTCAAGCATCTGCTCGACCTCGGCCGCTCCCTCCTTATCCGCAGGACGTCCGGCGATTCCGCCAAACCACATGCTCGCCTCCGCGCCTGTGTAATTTCCCTCCTCGCCGTCTGTCATCGGGCGGAAGGTAAGACCCATAGGTCTGTCAGGACGTTTATCGACCAGCGGTATAGTCTTCGGCAGTGTCATGGTATAGTAAATATATTTATTATACACATTTCGGCATTTGCTTCTCGCCTCGCTCAATACCTCGATGAGCTCGGGCGCAAAAGCCTTTCCGCCTTCAGCCAAAAGAGTGTCATATGCCTCGGCAAACGGATTCTCGGATTTTGTCTCGGCAGAGAGCCGGTCAAGCTCCTTTGCCAGTCCGACGATCTGAGCGATCGGGCTTATTTTATCACCGAGAAGTCCGAGCGGATATCCGCTCCCGTCATAACGCTCCATGTGCTGGCTGCACGCTTCTCTTATCATCATCCATGGGATATTGTCTGTGTGATATTCACGGTCCTTGCCGGTCCGCTTCTCCCATGCACGCAAACTGCGCTCCTGAAGATTCGCTACCAGCAAGCGTCCGTCAGTCGTATATTTATTATATACGGCTTTCTCCTCTTCGGTGAAATCCTTCAGCCATATCTGATATTCTACCGGTACCAAAGCTTTACCGAGCTGATGGTATAATCCGCATTTATATGCGAGATCGGCATACTTACCGTTCATGCGCTCTGCGCCGCCCGGGAGCTTCACACCGAAATTCATGGCACTCGCCTGTACAAAGAGCACCCTCGTATAGTCAGCGACACGTACCGACTGCTGCCTCACGGCAGGGGCAAGCCCCATGAAGGCTTCTTCCCACGTTTCATATTCTTTTCTTTTCCATGTTTTGTCCATAAAAAACTTCTTCCCTTAATACGCACCATATGCCCGGCCTTTTAACCCGAACATATAGCTGCATTATTTGGTTTATACAGACTGATTTGCCGATATAACCTTAATCGTCGTCGCCGATGTTATAATCAACAAGAGGCGTATCATCCTTGAGATTTTTTTTGCGGCGAAGGAACCACAAAACGGTAAGTACGATAAATACGATATTGATGATCACGCTGACGACAAAGAGTATGATAACTATCTTATGGAAAGGAACGTTACAGAAGTTTTCAGGCTCAACCTCTACGGGAACCTCTACCTTCACCTCTTTTGCGTTTTCCTCTACATACTTCTTGAGTGCCTCTACTGCATCGAGCAGATCTTTCGCTGCTTTATCTACTGCCGCCTGATCTCCGCTCGAGAGTGCACCGTTCGCTACATCTAAAGCCGCAGACATTTTGTTCCAGAGGTCTGTCATATCGCTCGAATCGATATATGCGTCAGCCGAAGCAATCGCATCCTTCAGCGCTGTGTAATCTACTTTCTTAAGAGCAGCGATCGCATCCTTCAGCTTCTTTGCGCCGGCATCAACATTCGACTGACTGTCGCTGTTTCTGAGAGCGATTGCCTCATTCAGTGCCACCGTCACAGCATCCCACGATTCGGTCGTGTAGCCATCCTTCTTTATGCTGTTCGCGATCTCGATCTGACGCTCGAGCTCTGTGTAATCTACCATCGGGCCATCCGTCTCATAATTATTTGTCGGGGGAGGAGCGATGGGAGGTTCCGTTACAGGAGGATCCGTCGGCTTGGGATCCGTTGGTTGAGGATCCGTCGGCTTAGGAGGTTTTACATCAGATTCTCCGACCACAACCGTTACCGATCCTGATGCAGGGATATCCTTTTCATCATCGATCGTTCTGTATCCGTTAAAGGAAACGACACATGTGTCGCCGGCCTTTGCCGATGCCTTGATTGTTCCCTTGACAACTACCTGCATAGTTGTTTTGGCTGTTCCGAAAACATAAATCTTGTTTCCGGAAATAGTAGCCGTTCCTACCGGACATACGATCTCATAGCTCGAAAAGATATCCGGTTTTGAAAGTGTGACAGTTCCGTCAATTCCGTATGAATCTGCAAAACTGATCGTTGCGCTGACAGTCTCGCCGACCTTGCCCGTGACAGCGGCCGAGACTCCGACGCAAAGCGTCGAAAGTATCATGGTCAGCGCCATTAATATCACAACGATTTTAGTTACATTCTTCATGATAGCCTCCGTGAATTATTTGTAAGCGGAAACATACGTTCCGTCTTGCCACTTCGATGTATACTTGTTAGCATTCTTTACTGCGTCGCCTGCGCCGATTCTGCCATCCTTGTTCGTATCAGCTGCGAGGAGCGGTATGGCATCCATTTTCTTTATTCCTACATAATGCATCGCCATTCTCGTCGCATCGCCTGCGCCGATCCTGCCGTCGCAGTTCGTATCGCCCACGATGATGATAGTATACTTGACTTCTGTCGTCTGACCGGAAACCGTATTCGTAGCCGTCACGGTAGCAATGTCACCTGTACAGATCAGAGCTTTGTTATTTCTTATGGTTTTGCCGTTCGCTACTACTACCTGCTTTTTATCCGCATGCGTCGTTGTAAAGCTTACAAGCGAGAAGCTTTCCGCTGCAATTCCGTCGGGTGAAACATCGAGGTAAATATACTTGTTTGCAGTGTCTACCGATGCACCTCTGATAAGGCCCTTCGATTGGACATTTACATGAGGTGCGGATATCTCAGGTGCGAGGCCGAGCGTGGAGTATTTATACAGAGTCACATTTCCTTGCGTCTCTGCCTTCTCGTCAACTTTGAGATAATCTGCAGCTACTGTTGCAAATACGCTTACGCCGAGCTTAGCATCAACAGTTACGGAAGCGTCCTTTGCGAGCTTAAATTTGTATGAGCCGCATACGAGTTTGCCTGCGCCCTCTATTCTTATATTCTTTGTCACATTGGCATCGCTGCTCATTGCGACATCGGTATTAAGTACGAGCTTGTATCCCTCCTTCGCATCTGCGACAGCCTTTGCGAAGTCATACTTTTCGTATTTCGATACATATGCGCCGTTGTTATCGTAAAGCACGATATCTGCGAGAGAGACACTATACTCAGTCATAACTCCGTTCTCGCTTATCCTGAGATTGTGCTCATCTGACGAGGTGACAACGAAACCGTTTATCGGCTTATCTGTTGCGATCTTTGCGTCAAGAGATGCAAGCGTGAACTTGTATCCTGCGAGGGAGATATTCTCCACACCGAGAACGGTAATGCCGACATTTAATGTAATATCGTCATCAAGCGTTGCGCTCACGTTGACCTTGATGCTGTCACCGTCTGCCGCATTCTTAAGTATATTCGTAAACTCAGACACCGGGAACTTTTCGTAAGAACCGTCGGCATGCGTCACTATGATATCAGTTATCTCTTTCTCTACGAGAGAGTAATTGTACTTACCCTCCGACTCCTTGACATTCAATTCATACAGTGTCTCGAGAGTATCGGATATGCCGACAAGTGATTTGATATCGCTGTCAGCGATCAGCTGCATACCGGGAGCATCAAGCTTGATCATCGCGCCGTTTTCGACGGTAACGTTTGCCGCACCGACGATCTCGAAACTGTTCTTGACAGTTACGCTCTCTGTGAGCGTAACGGGTCTGTTGATGTAAATGACAGCATTTGCATTTACGCCTGCGAGAACTGCGGCAAGATCTGAGCCGTTATAATTCTGACTCGTTCCATCAATATTAACAACTCTGATGTCAGGCATATTCAGGCTGTATACCGTCATGCCGTCATTGTTTTCCGTCTTGACGAGGTCATATTTATCAAGACCCGATACCACGATCTCATCGAGCGCTGTATCTGCCGCTAAAACGGAATTCTCATGCGTAAGCTTTATCTTCTTCGCATTAGAAGCGATGTACTTTGCATTGATGACAGTAATGCTCTTATTACCTATTTCGACATCTGCCTTTAAGGATGCGCCGTCTGCCATCATCTTTATGACATTGCCGTTTGCGGCACTGTCAAGTGCTGCAGCGAGATCATCCTTTGTATATCTGCCGACGACGTTATCACCGTCATAGAGCAGGATATCGGACACAGCCATCGTATAAACATACTGGTCACCATCCTGCGTCTCGACGAGTTCATATTCGCCGTCTGCCTCGGTAAATATATCTTTTATGCTTACATTGGACGTAAGAGTTACATTGTTTGCAAGCGTGATCCTGCTTCCGTCTACGCTCGATATCTTAGCGCCCTTTATCACTATCATCTCAATGTCGCTTGCAAGAGTAACATCTCGCACGAGCTCGACATTGACATTGACATTTATCTTGTCGCCTTCACTTGCGTTTTCAATAACGTCTGTGAATTCATCTGCGGCATGATCGACTGTTGTGCCGTCCGCCTTTTCGACGAGTATATCGGGCATATTCACGGTGAATGTGAAAATACCGTTTTCCTCAGTCTTTATCACACTGTAACCCTTTGACTGCGCTGCGAGCATACCCTCGATATCAGCGTCGGACGTGAGTATGATCTCACTTTCAACACTGCTTTTGACAAGAATCATCTTCTTGCCGTTATCGACGATATTTGCGGCGCCAACGATGCTCATGCTCTTATCAAGTGTCGCATCGTTTTCTAGTGATACCGCGCTGTTTACATATATCGTATCACCTTCGTTTGCATTTGCGATCGCATCATCGAGGCTGTCAGTCTCATAAACCACCTTGCCCGTATTGTCTCTGACTGCTACTGCCTTATCCTCAGTGAAGAGCTTAAGTTCCAGAGCAATATCACACTTGTGCCAATTCGTGCGGCTTGCGGAATATGTGCCGTATTCGTGCGAGAAGGTCACAAGCGCTCTCGAACCGCCGGTAATACCAGCCTTAGCGATCACTGCCGCACCGATCTTAAGTACATCTGCATATACTGCCTCGAGTGAGACTGCATTGCTGCTCTTGACTCCTATATCTGAAAGCATCTTTTCGAAGCTCTTCGCTCCGAATGCCTTGACTGCGGAGATAAGCTGTGCAACAGTTGCCTTTTCGACTGCGCTCTTCAAAGCTGCGGTCTTGCAGGTTTCAAAATACTCCTTGATCGCCGAAACAAGCTCGGTCTTGTACGCACCGCTCGTGACGTTTGCAAGAGCTACTGCGATCACTGCCGCATAGTCCTTATCCTTCGAGAGGTCGACGACTACATCTGCTGTCAGATGTCCGTCAACTGTGAGCGAACCATTGTAGCTCACATCACTCAGGTCAACGCGCAGTTCGTTTATTTCGATGATATCGCCGAAGTGTGCGAGCAGGTCTGCCAGCTTATATCTTACGGATGCAGATGTATCCGACGAAAGCTTGATATTGATCCTGCGGGAAGGTTCTGCCTCAGATGAGGGAACGATACTCGGCTTGATGTAATTATTTGTTTTTGTGCCTTCGAGTGAAAGCTTGAGATCCCATTTGCTGAGGTTTTCCGTATAGGAAGCGAGCACACCGTTATTGAGTACTGCCTCGCTCAGAGCCTCGAAATCGGTGAGATCGGAAATGACCCTGTTTGCGATGTTTGTGATTCCCTCATAGTCAAACCAGTCAAGACCCATATTCAGTATATCGGAACGCGACATCGAGAGGACATCGAACAAATCGTCGATCTTTACAGCATAAACGCCGTTTCCTTCAATAGACATTGCAGCTCCCGTATACATATTGACAACGCCGTCGAGTGCGATGTCAAGTGCCAGTGCCTTGATATCCGGAATCTCATGTGTGGTGAGGAAGTCTAACGATACCTCGATCGTGATATCGTCTCCTTCTTCTCTGGATGTGTAAAGCGAATTGATTACATATCCGTCCTTCTGGACATATCCGTCCTTCAGCATTGCGCTGACATCGGATGTGAATTTACCGCCTGTGACAGTAAACTTGCCGGTAAGCGTTCCGTCTACCGTGCCGCAGTTATATGTGCCGATCTTTGTATCCACGATGAATACAGAGTCGCTGCCGCCCGAGAGAGTCGAGCTCAGATTACCTGTGAGGTTATAGCCGTTGAGGTCGATTATGACTCTGTTCCCTACGGTCACATCGCTTGTAAGCGTGGTATCCGAAAGGAGAACAACAACGGTATTTTTGTTTGCATTTGCAAGTACGGATGTAAGATCCTTTGTGAGCGAGATCTTCTTGAGTCCGCTCGCTTTATAATCAAGAACGAGTGCGTCGTACTTCTCTTCCATGTTCTTGAGAGTTACGGAGAATTTAGCGCTCAGTCCGCTGTCTTCGTCAGCCTCTGCAATGAACGAGAGGAGCGTATCGTCAACGCCGAGATCTTTTTTCAGTGCGTCTCTGATTGCGATCGATGCTTCGCCGCTGTAATTTGCACCGTTTGATATAGCGTTTACCTGCGCATTTTCGATGATGTAATCTGCCGCCTTGCGCACACTGTTGAATAACGATGAATATGAGCTGAGGTCAACATCCTTGCCGAGCTTGGCGATCGTTCTCTCGATTGTGTCTGTCGTGAAATCGTCGTCTGTGATAAGGTCACGTACCAGATCGAGCACATACTTCATCTGATCGCCGAGTTCCATTGCAGAAAGGTCTGCGATATCAGCCTCCCCCGGGATGGTCATAGCTGCGACATAATAGGGGTAGAGGCTGTCAGGCATTTTAACGTCGAATGCAAGCGAACCATCCGCACATTTGACATTGACATAACCCTTCACCTTATTTATCAGAGATTCGAGCTTAAGAAGCGTGTCTGCACGGAGATCGAAATCCTCTATTGTTACATAGAAGGGGACATTCATTGCATCTGCCGAAGACGAGCCGACCTGCATCTGCGCAGAGATGAGTTTTCCGCCGAGCACGGACGGTTCTGCAATGTGATCATACACGGCCGCATCGATCGTTTGAAGCGATGCAAGAGCCGGTATCTCATCGGTTATCTCTCTGATATTTCCGTTTTTATCAATAAGATCGCAGTAATAATCAAATCCGAGATCACTTGAGAGCACCATATCGATGAGACTCTGCAAATGGACTCTTCCGTTCCAGAATGTATTTCCGTTTATGCCTATGTATTTAAACGATGTGTTTGCAAGAACAGCCGCCACATCGGTCAATACGCTTTGAATCGCTGCGCTCGTTTTCTGAGGCGAGACACGAAGGGTGATGGTAATCTCGCCCGTAGTCGGATCCTCGAGGGGAATGAACGCTGCGATCAGGGATTTATCTCTGCCCTGTGTATATACAAGACCATTATTGTAGAGTGCCTTATTCAGATCAGAAACGAGGTCAATGATATACTCACGGTTGAGATAGACCGTATCACGCTTGATCGTGATGACGCCATCTTTCGCAAGTGCCTCTACAGCCGCAAGACTGTCGAATGTGTATCTGACGGGAGCAGAGCTTACCTCTCTCACTACATCGCCAATATGGTAACGGTATGCATAACCCGACTGCTCGCATGCAGGGAGCATAACGGAAAGTGCGGCATCAGCATAAAAGCCGAATTCCTCTGACGTGCCGTCTATAACTACACTGTACTGCTTCGGCGACCATACAAAGTCATACAGTACGGTCTTGCCTGTGATAGCATCGCCGACTTCGGGGAGTTCTTTTTCAGCACTTCTTTCATAGTAGTCTTTGCCAACAGGGAATACGAGAGTGGATTCAAGAGAAGCAAGCAGGCCTGTGAGCTCTGCGATGTTCTCTGCCGTATACTCGGTATTCACCTCATAGGAACGGTTCGCCGTTGCAACAGTTCCGATATCCTCGCCCTTACCGTTGACTACCTTGACATTGATAATAACGTTCGTAAGACCGGGAGCCGCAGCAGAAATATCGGTTCTGAGTACGACCGAATCCGCCGCATGAGCAGATGTATGACCTGCAGCCGCATCAATTGCCGCTACAAGAGAGCCGAGATAGTCGCTTGTTCTGTTGATGCGGTCATTTACCTTGATCTCGTTTACGCTCTCGAGACCCGCGCGCATCTGATAGAGTCTCTCTACATAGTTCGAGACATCAGGGTTGCTTGCGAGTTTTTCAAACGCAGGGTCTGCACAAACTATCTCGAGGTTATCTAAGAGGAGCCTGACCTGTCCGTTAATATTCTCAGCGGCTCTGTCCTCATAGAGATAAGCGAGACCGTTATTCTTATACTCTGTTACATATTCATATAGGTAAAGGGGTTCGCCCGATGCCGAATAATCGATCGCATCATTAAGAAGCGTCTGTATTGCAACCTTGGCTTCACTTGAAAAGTCCTTCGATACCGAGTCGATCAGTCCGAGACGGCTGCCGTATACTGAGGCGAGATTATTGTAAATGCTGTTTTCAGTGAGCTTCGCCATTTCAGCACGGTGAGCCGCCGCATCGCCCACGAGCACCTCGCTGAGTCCGAGCCATGCGTTCACTTCGTCGGCGTCAACATCAGTGACCTCGACCTCGTATGCGACCTTAAAGCTGACAACAGCGACACTGCTGTTAAATGTAGCTTTTCCGTTTTCTATATCTATTTCGCATATGATCTTATCATCTTTATCGTATGCATAACCCTTTACTGCCTTCCAGGAATTACCGGAAAGCAGACCGGATGAGTAGTCAGATGCCGTGACGACATATTCTCCTGACACCTCACCGAGTTCGACCTCAACAAGATTCGAGCTCTGAGCCGGCATTCTGTACCATATATAATCTTCCTTCAGCGCAAGGGATGAAAGCAGAGCCTTCTCCTCTGCGGAAAGGTCGGATCCGGGCGTGGAGCTGTTCGCTATCGTAACGGGTATACGGTATTTATCGGTCGCCTTGCCCTCTTTACGCGAAACGACAGTATCGCCCGTGATGTGCTGTACGGTATCCTCTCTCTGCAATGAGCCGTTTACCGTATAGTCATAGGACTTCGTGACATCAGCGTGCTTCGGCAAAAGCAAGTTGTAGCCGTATTTCACCGTCTGCTCGGCATCCTCATCATAATTATATGTTATTTTGTATTCTTTCGGTATGTAAGTAACTGTGCAAGTGGTATCTGCGTCGAGAGAATCGGGAATGTCCGACATCGTGACGCTGTAATTTTCGTCTCCTATTTTATAATAGGGGTCCCATAATTCGAGCGCAGAGGAAAGCACTCCGCTTTTTTCAATTTCGGAGAGTATCTTTTCCTTTGTTGCACCCTTTGCGAGAACAAAGGTCTGTATCTTCTTTTCGGAAAGTGTAATCGTATCGTTTGTATCGACAGATGTCTTATCGACAACCTGTGCGGAAACAGTGAGTGTCACCTTATACTGATCGACGCCCTTTGATACCGAGGCGGTCGCCACGGCAAGCGGATTCTTTATCTCAGGTGCCTCATAGTAATTAACCGCAGGGATTATCTTCGATGTGATACCGTTGTTTACTGCCGTATTCAAAGCATCCATTTCAGCGGATGTCGCATTGGACTTCACTATTTGGCGACCGAGAACTCGCCACTCGTCACTCACAACATCTGCCATTATCTCAGCGGTGTCCGCCATATAATCAACACCGGTCTCGGCAAATTCCAGCTTTGTTTTCAGGTCTTTGTCAAGTTCGACTCCCTTACAGGTAGAAATGAGCTTTCTTACCTCAGAGTCCTTACGGCTGATCGCTGTGAAATCCTTGCAGATCCTCTCATTTTCCGACTTGATCTCTGAACCGTGTGCGAGCAGGTATTCTACCTTATTGCCGGCGTTGTGATAATCATTGAGCAGTGTATAGAGCTTGAAAGTGCCGTTTTCCTTTACCTCGTTGTAAAGCTCTACGATCGCCTTTGTATCCTCGCTATTCTCATCGAGCTTGATGGTAACGGGAATTTTACCGATTTGGTACTTCATCTCGCCCGTTGTAAGAGCATACAGATAATCGATATGATCCTTGATCGTAAGCAAGGCAAAACGGACATTGCTGTCAAGCTTATTTAAGTTGATAACGCCCTGTACGAGATCCGACGGCGCATTGATAAGAGTCTCCTGAACAGACTCTGCGATATCGACATCAAGCTCATACGCAACTTCGATGCTGTATCTGTCGGACGGGCAGTCAAAACTTCCCTTGCCGTTTACCAAAGGAAAAGCGATCGGCTCTGCCTCGGTGCCGTCGTCATTGCTGTACAGCACCTTCGCCGATACCGGTTTCCATACAAGTTCACCGTCTGTATATTCTGCCGCAGTGACGGTTTTGTTTGCAGCATCGACGGTCAGTAATCCGTCATCATTATCTGGAGCATTAATTTCGTATTTATCCCCTACAAGGGCTGTGCACGAAATTATCGCCCGTTCCTTTGCATTGAAAAAATTGTAATTTTCGGCGATGATCTGTCCGACTGTTTTTACGTCCGCAGTTTCGCCGGAAGCGGAAACCGAGGGCACGTCAGAAGACGCCGACCATGAGAAATTGGCACAGCCGATAAGCATAGCTGCGCAAAGTACCATGGATGCGATACGCTTAGCTACATTCTTCATAAGTCCTTACCTCCGTAAATAGTCATAATTTAATAAGGATATACTATCACATGAAATGAAAAAAGTCAACAGATTCTGTTGAATATTAGCCATCCATTTTTTCCAAGATTACAATATTTCTGCCGAATACGACCGTTCGTTGTAATTAAAAAACAGATGCCGGACTCACTTGGCCGAGCCGGCATCTGCTGTTTTCCCTTAGATATCAGAATATATCGGGGTAGTCCTCACCCTCTGTTTCTCCCGGGATGCCATAATCGATAAACTCTGTCGAGAGGACATCCATTATGTCGTCACTTGAGAGAAGAAAGGTTCTCATATTCGGTTCTTCAAATGTCTTTTTCATGATTTCACACTCCCTTGATAAGCTTTTGCTGCCTTGCAGTATGCGAGCATTCCTGCGTAGATATCTCTCATGTCGGCATATCTGTCATCCTCGCTTACTGTCTTTGCTGTCGCAGGGATGCTGTCGTATGCGACATTACTTACTCTCGTGCTTCCCGAGAATATTGCCGCCGTGAGTTGTACATCAAATTCTGTCGGGTCAAGACCCTCGAATACTGCGCTGTATCTGTTGTTTGCGTCGAGCTTAAATTCGCTTGCGGGGATCGTCGCTGTTTTTCCGTTATACTTCACCTGCAACTCGAGCGACGATACGTCAACGCCCTCGTCCAGCGTGAAATAGAAGCGGAAGCCTGTCTTATCAGAGTTCATAAGAAGCTGTGAGCCGTTGAATCTGACCGTTGCAGTCGCACTTGACGAAGCGCCGCGCTTGAGCGCATTGCTGTATTCGCTGAAATCCATACCGACGATACTCGGAACGATCTTTTCCTCGTCAGAGAGACCTGCATTGGCAAGATTATCGGTGTTATACTTCTTGTATTCCTGTACTGCAGCTGTATAGTTGAGCATGGTATTGAGCAGGGAGATAAGACTTGCGTTATCCTTATATTCAGGCATCTGCTTGATCTTTTCTGTGTAGGTTACAAACGAGAGCGAGATGCCTTCTGAAAGCTCAGTCAATTCAAGGTGGTATGTCTTTTCGCTTCCGTAAGCGAAGAAGCGGATTCTCATATCATTGGAGAGATATGCCATGGGGATACCGCCGACAGAGAATTTCATTTCGGCAGTACCGTCACTTACCATTGTATCATCGGGCTTCACATCGGCATAGCCGAGCTCAAGCCATTCGCCGTCTATCAATGCATCTACATACGCCGTGCAGTGCTCAGCAGTATATGCATTTCCGTCTACGGAATCCTCCACAAACAGGTTCAGCGTCATCGTGTTTCCGATGGTGAAGCTTATATCTGTATTTAAAAACAGGTCAACGCCCATCGTATAAGCATACTTATCACCGATCTGCATCTCGATGAGCTCATATTCTCCGACTGCCTCAGTAAGTATATCTGTTAACCTAATGTTGGATGTAAGAGTCACATTGTTTTCGAGCGTGATCCTGCTTCCGTCAACACTCGATATCTCAGCGCCCTCTACCACGTTGATCTCAACATCGCTTGCGAGAGTAACATTCTTTTCGAGTTCGACATCGTCGTTAACGTAGATCGTATCGCCTTCATTTGCATTTACGATCGCATCATCGAGGCTGTCAGTCTCATAGACTACCTTGCCCGCAACGTCTTTGATCGTTATAGCCTTATCCTCTGTGAAGAGCTTAACTTCCAGAGCGATATCGCACTTGTGCCAATTCGTGCGGCTTGCGGAATATATTCCGTATTCTTTCGAGAAGGTCGAGAGCTTTCTCGCACTGGCGGTAATATCAGCCTTTGCAATCACTGCCGCACCGATCTTAAGTACATCTGCATATACTGCCTCGAGCGAGACTGCATTTTCACTCTCGACGCCTATATCCGAAAGCATATTTTCAAAGCTCTTCGCCCCGAATGCCTTAACTGCGGAGATAAGCTGCGCAGCAGTTGCCTCTTCGACTGCGCTCTTCAAAGCTGCCGTCTTGCCGGTATTGAGATATTCCTCGATTGCCGAAACGAGCCCGGCCTTATAATCGCCGTCTGCAACATTTGCAAGAGCAGTTGCGACAATCATCGCATAGTCCTTATCCATCGAGAGGTCGAGAGATATATCTGCCGTCAACTTTCCGTCTACTGAGAGAGAATCGTTGTAGCTTATACCATTCAGGTCAACGCTGAGTTCATTAATTTTAACGATATCGCCGAAGTGTGCGAGCAGATCTGCGAACTTATTTCTGTCAGATTCCGATGTATCTGATGCAAGCTTTATGTTGATCTTGCGCGAACGTCCTTCCTCAGACGAGGAAATGATACTCGGCTTGATGTAATTATCTGTCTCTGTGCCTTCGAGTGAAAGACTCAGATCCCATTTGCCGAGGCTCGCAGTATAGGAAGCGAGCACGCTGTTATTGAGTACCGCCTCGCTCAGAGCCTCGAAATCAGTGAGATCGGAAAGGACCTCGTTTGCAAATGTCGTGATGCCGTCATAATCGAACCAGTCAAGACCCATATTCAGAATATCAGAACCGGACATCGAGAGCAGGCTAAATACATCATCAACATTTGCATTGTAAATGTCGTTTCCTTCAACGGACATTGTGGCGCCTGTGTACATATTGACAACGCCGTCGAGTGCGATGTCAAGTGCCAGTGCCTTGATATCCGGAATCTCATGTGTGGTGAGGAAGTCTAACGATACCTCGATCGTGATATCGTCTCCTTCTTCTCTGGATGTGTAAAGCGAATTGATTACATATCCGTCCTTCTGGACATATCCGTCCTTCAGCATTGCGCTGACATCGGATGTGAATTTACCGCCTGTGACAGTAAACTTGCCGGTAAGCGTTCCGTCTACCGTGCCGCAGTTATATGTGCCGATCTTTGTATCCACGATGAATACAGAGTCGCTGCCGCCCGAGAGAGTCGAGCTCAGATTACCTGTGAGGTTATAGCCGTTGAGGTCGATTATGACTCTGTTCCCTACGGTCACATCGCTTGTAAGCGTGGTATCCGAAAGGAGAACAACAACGGTATTTTTGTTTGCATTTGCAAGTACGGATGTAAGATCCTTTGTGAGCGAGATCTTCTTGAGTCCGCTCGCTTTATAATCAAGAACGAGTGCGTCGTACTTCTCTTCCATGTTCTTGAGAGTTACGGAGAATTTAGCGCTCAGTCCGCTGTCCTTGCCTGCCTCCGAAATAAACGAGAGGAGCATTCCGTCAACGCCGAGACCATTCTTCAGCGCATCTCTTATTTTAACAAATGCACTTCCATTGTATGTTGCACCGTCCGAGGAACCCTCGATCTGTGCATTGTCGATAAGATAATTTGCCACCTTGCGTGCATAGTCAAACAGCTTTGAGTAAGAGCCGAGATCAATTTCGCGGCCGAGTTTGGAAAGCGTTCTCTCAAGCGTCTCTGCCGTGAGATCATCGTTTGCGATAAGATCACGTACCAGATCAAGCGCATACTCCATCTGATCGCCGATATCCATTGCCGAAAGGTCTGCAATATCAGCCTTTTCGGACAATGTCATAGCCGCAATATAGTAGGGATAAAGGCTCTCAGGTACGCTGACGTCCACCGCAAGTGCCCCGTCCTCACATCTCACGTCGATATAATTCTTTAACTTGTTGATACTGGAATCGAGTTTCAGGAGCGTATCTGCGCTGAGATCGAAATCCTCTATCGTTATATAGAACGGGATATTTACCGCATCATCCGCAGATGCGCCTGCCTGTAGCTCTGCCGAGATGAGCTTTCCGCCGAGAACGGACGGCTCTGCGATATAACTGTATACGTCTGCATCGATCATTTCAAGCGATGCGAGCTCGGTCATCTCTTTGATATCTCCGTTTTCATCAATAAGATCGCAAATGCGATCAAGCCCGAAATCGCTTGCGAGCACCATATTGACGAGGCTCTGCAAATGGACCTTGCCGTCCCAGAAAGCATTATTGTTTATGCCGATGTATTTAAGTGATGTCTTTGTGAGAGCTGACGCCGCATTGGAAAGCGCACTTTGTATCTCAGCCTCGGTATACTGAGGTGAAACACGGAGAACGACAGCGATATCACCCGTACTCGGATCCTTGAGCGGAATGAACGATGCAATCAGGCATTGTTCTCCGTCCTTTGTGAATACGAGACCGTTGTTGTAAAGCGCCTCATTCAGCTCAGAAACAAGATTGATTGCATTTTCACAGTTGATATTTACGAGCTCGCACTCAACGGTGATAACGCCGTTTACTGCAAGTGCTTCAACCGTTTTGAGACTGCTAAATGTGTATTTCACGGGAACGGAGCCGACCTCCGTTACCGTAGCATTGCCTATTCGGTAACGGTATATACATCCCTCCTGCCCACATGCGGGAAGCGTCACGGCGAGTGCGGCGTCGGCATAGAAGCTGTATTCGTCCGACATGCCGTCGATCACTACGCTGTACTGCTTGGGCGACCATACGAAGTTATACTGTACGGTCTCGCCGGTGATAACGTCACCGACTTCGGGAAGTGCCTTTTCGGCGCTTCTGATATAGTAGTCCTTGCTCACGGGGAATTTAACGGTCGATTCAAGAGAAGCGAGCAGTGCTTCAAGCTCTGCAATATTCTCCGCCGTATACGTTTCACCCGTCACATAGGATCTGTTCGCCGTTGCGACAGCGCCTACGGACTCGCCCTTACCGTTTACGGCCTTTACATTGATAATTACATTGGTACGGTCGGGAGTTGCGACTGTAATTTCCGTCCCGAGTACGACCTTATCCGCCGTATGGACAGATGTATGGCCCTTTGCGGCGTCAATTGCACTCACAAGAGAACCGAGGTAGTCGCTCGTTCTGTCGATGTGGTCGTTGACCGTGATCTCGTTTACGCTCTCAAGGCCGCCTACCACCGCATAGAATAAATCCGCATATTCCGAAACGCCGGGGGTGTTTATGAGTTCTTGGAACGCATCGTCTTCACATATGATCTTGAGATTTTCCGAGAGGAGCTTCACCTGCCTGTTGATATTCTCGGCTACTCTGTCCTCATAGAGATAAGCGAGACCGCCGTTATAAAAGTACTCTGTTAAATATTCATATAAGTAGAGAGGTTCGCCTACCGCCGAATAGTCGACGGTCTCGTCCATAAGGGTCTGCATTGCGGCCTTGGCTTCATCGGAAAAGCCGCCCGACACTGCTTCGATCAGTGATAAACGGGAACCGTATATCAAAGCGAGCCGATAATAAAGCTCGTCGTTCGACATAAACTTTTTACTTATTTCGGCACGGTGAGCCGCCGCCTCACTGACAAGCTCCCCGGGAAGTCCGAGCCATGCGTTCACTTCGTCTGCATCGATATCCGTCACCTCAACCTCGTATGCGACCTTGAGTCCGACGATAGCGTCGCTGCTATCGAATACAGCTGTTCCGTCTTCCATAACGGCTTCGCTTATGATCTTGTCATCTTTATCGTATGCATAAACCTTGACCGGCTTCCACGGAGTGCCGGAAAGCAGACCCGATGCGTAGTCGGATGCCGTGACGACATATTCGCCCGACTCTGTGCACTCGACCTCGACGAGGTTTTCGCTCTGTGAGGGGACTCTGTACCATACATAATCCTCCTTCAGCGCAAGGGAGGAAAGCAGTGCCTTCTCCTGTGCAGAAAGCTTATCTGCCGGCTTTACGCTATTCGCTATCGTAACGGGGATGCGGTATTTATCGGTTGCCTCGCCCTCATCACGCGAAATGGTCGTATCGCCCGTGATGTGCTGTACGGTATCCTCTCTCTGACGCGAGCCGTTTACCGTATAGATATACGATTTTGCGACATCAGAGTTCTTCGGCAAACGCAGGTTGTAGCCGTATTTTACCGTCTGCTCGGAGGCATTATCGTAATCGTATGTTATTCTATATTCGTTCGGTATGTAAGTAACTGTGCATTTTGTATCTGCATCGAGAGAATCGGGAAGATCCGACCACACGATATCGTAATTTTCGTTTCCTATATTATAATAGGGATCCCATAATTCGATCGCAGAGGAAAGAACTCCGCTGTTTTCAATTTCGGAGCGTATCTCCTCCTCTGTCGCACCCTTTACGAGAACAAAGGACTGTGTCTTCTTTTCGGGGAGTGTGATCGTATCGTTTGTATCGACAGATGTCTTATCGACGACCTGTGCGGAAATGGTGACGTTCACCTTATACTGATCGACGCCCTTTGATACCGAGGCAGTCGCCACGGTAAGCGGATTCTTTATCTCGGGTGCCTCATAGTAGTTAACTGCAGAATTTATACTCTTTGTAATACCGTCATTCACCGCTGTATTCAAAGCATCCATTTCGGCAGATGTCGCATCTGACTTCACTATTTCGTGACTGAGGACTCGCCACTCGTCACCCACGACGGCGGTCATTATCTCAGCGATGTCCGCCATATAATCAACGCCCTCTTCTGCAAGTTCCAGCTTTGTTTTCAATTCGTTGTCAAGCTCGGCTCCCGTGCAGGCGGCAATCAGCTTTCTCACCTCGGAGTTCTCACAGCTGATCACAGTGAAATCCTTGCAGATCCTCTCGTTTTCTGCCTTGATCTCTTCGCCATGCTTAAGCAGATATTCTACCTTATTGCTTGCACTGCGATAATTATTGAGCAGTGTATAGAGCTTGAAATTTTTGTTTTCCTTTACCTCGTTGTAAAGCTCTACGATCACCTTTGCATCCTCGCTGTTCTCGTCGAGTTCGCTTGTCAGAGAAAACAGTTCATCGATACTATCTTTAATGTTTCGCAGACCCATACGAACATATTTGTCAAGCTCATTCAAGTTGATAACACCCTGTACAAGGTCTGCAGGTGCATTGATAAGAGCCTCTTGCACAGACTCGTCGATAACGGCATCAAGCTGATACTCCACCTCGATGGTGTATCTGTCGGCCGGGCAGTCATAGCTTCCCTTTCCGCCAACGAGAGAGAAAACGATAGGCTTTGCCTCAGCGCCGTCGTCATTTTTGTAGATCACCTTAGCAGATACCGGTTTCCAAACCAGTCCGTTATCTTCTTTTTCTGCCGCGGTAACGGTTTTGTTTGCAGCATCGACGGACAAAAGTCCATCATCGTCACTCGGACGATTTATTTCACATCCACCTCCGATAAGAGCTGTACACGAAATGATTGCAAGTTCTTTTGCGTTGAAAAATTCGTAGTTTTCGACGATGATCTGTCCGACTGTTTTCGCATCCGCAGTTTCGCTGACAGCGGAAACCGAGGGCTCATCAGACGACGCCGACCATGAGAAATTAGCACAACCGATAAGCATGGCTGCGCAAAGTATCATGGATGCAATACGCTTAGCTACGTTCTTCATAAGTCCTTACCTCCCAAAATAGACATAGTATAATAAGGATATATTATCATATAAAGCAAAAAATGTCAACCGTTTCCGTTGAACATCATCCATTAATTTTATTTAAAATTTCAAAATTCCGCCGGACAAAACAGCAAATTATAACGGACAATCATACTTCTTATACAGAATTATATTGGTGCCGTCACGCAATATAATCGGATATTTTAAAAAACATATTTGTAATATAATGTTTTTAACAATAATCATATTTCATAATTGCTTTTTATGTTAAAAGGTATTATACTGATAATAACCGAACGATTTATAAATACAAGGAGAGGTCAAGAATGTCAAAGGTCGTTTTAAGAAAAGAAAAGGTAGTGATACCCACATACGAGGTTTCAGCATATGACAAAAATCCGATGTTCCTCGAAAAACGGGTCTATCAGGGCTCTTCGGGGCGGGTCTATCCGCACCCTGTATGTGAGGGCGTTTCCGATGTCAAGACCGATAAGGAATACAATGCAATATTTTTAGAAAACGATTACATCCTCGTCATGATACTGCCCGAGATCGGCGGCAGGATCCAACGGCTGTATGACAAAACAAACGGCTATGACGCGGTATATTATAATGAGGTGATAAAGCCTGCGCTCGTGGGCCTCGCCGGACCGTGGATATCGGGCGGCATCGAATTCAACTGGCCTCAGCACCACAGACCCTCGACCTTTGATCCCATCGATTACACGATAGAGGAAAACGCAGACGGGTCGGTCACCGTATGGGCGGGCGAAACGGAAAAAATGTTCCATACAAAGGGTATGGCAGGCTTTACGGTCTACCCCGACAAGGCATATCTTGAAATCAAAGGTCAGGTATATAACCCGACAGACAGACCGCAAACATTTTTGTGGTGGGCAAACCCTGCAGTTGCGGTAAACGATCACACACAATCTATCTTCCCGCCCGATGTCAACGCAGTCATGGACCACGGCAAGCGGGGCGTTTCCGACTTCCCTGTTGCAACGGGAACATATTATAAGGTAGATTATGCGCCCGGCACAGATATTTCACGGTATAAAAATATCCCCGTTCCGACCTCATATATGGTATATCACAGCGATTATAACTTTATCGGCAATTATGACTATGAAAAGAGGGCGGGCCTTCTGCATATTGCAGACCATCATGTTTCGCCCGGCAAAAAGCAGTGGACCTGGGGCAACGGCGACTTCGGACGGGCGTGGGACAGAAACCTGACCGACGAAAACGGCCCGTATATCGAGCTTATGACCGGTGTATTTACCGACAATCAGCCTGATTTCACCTTCTTAAAACCGTATGAGGAAAAGACGTTTACTCAGTATTTTATGCCGTATAAGGCAGTAGGCGAAATATCAAATGCCTCCACCGATATCGCCGTCAATATGACGGTCATCCGTGATAAGATCGACCTTATCTTCTACACGCCCGCAGGAATCGACGCGGAATTTGATGTAACGGCAGACGGCGAAATAATACATACGGGAAAATTGAAGCTTAACACAGCCGAAGCTTTTGAAACAAGCGTTCTTTCCGACATACAAAACAGGAAAATCGTATGCGTGATAAAAAAAGACGGAAAAGAAATACTTTCCTGCACTAAGACAAAAAGCAGTGAGCCGATCCCGTCCCCGGCAGAGGAGATTCCCGAGCCGGAAAAATTGGATACGACCGAAAAGCTGTTCTTGGCGGCGACCCATCTCGAGCAATACCGTCACGCCACCTATTCGCCCGAGCCGTATTATCTGGAGGGATTAAAACGCGACCGCTCGGATATCCGCTTGAATAACGGCTACGGAAAATACCTTTATAATAAAGGAAGATTCAGCGAGAGCGAAGGGTACTTTCATGAGGCTGTCAGATCCTCGACCTGGAAAAACCCGAACCCGTATGACTGCGAGCCGTATTACAATCTCGGCCTTGCCCTGAAGGCACAAGGAAAAACGGACAGCGCCTTGGATGCGTTCTATAAAGCCACCTGGGACGCAAATATGCAGGACAAGGCATTTTATGCACTCGCTTGTATCGCATCGGGCCGAGGAGACTATGATGAGGCGCTCGGATTTATCGAACGCTCGCTTGTAAAGGGTCTGCACAATTTAAAGGCGAGAACCCTAAAGACCGCGCTTTTGCGAATCACGGGCAAAACCGAAGAAGCGATTACATTTGCAAACGAAACCGCAAAAATCGATGCGCTCGACCACGGCTGCCGTTATGAGCTGTACAAGCTGACAGGAAACGGCATGGACGAGCTGAGAGCGGTCATGCGGGGCGATGATCACAATTATATCGAGCTGGCGCTTTCCTACATTGCCGCAGGACTTTACAGGGAGGCTGACGCCGTCCTCGCTCTCGCACCGTGTGACGATGAGCCTATGACGCATTATTACAGATACGCTTGCACAGGCGATAAGGCAGAGCTTCGCAAAGCGGAAAACAGCACCTCGCTCTACTGCTTCCCGAACCGTATCGAGGATATCGCAATACTCGAAAACGCCGTCAGAGACGGCGGTCAGTATGCGGCATATTATCTCGGCCTTCTGTTCTATGACAAGGGCAGATGGGAGGAAAGCGTGTCATTATGGGAGCGCTGTGCGGATAAAATAGCTCTGCCGACGGTATACAGAAACCTATCGCTCGCATATTACAATAAAATGCACAATGCTGACAAAGCAAGAAAAGCAATGGAAACGGCATTCCGTATGGATAAAACTGACGCACGTGTGTTCTTTGAGCTTGATTCACTTTATAAAACCCTGAATTACTCACCGAAAGACCGTCTTGACAATATGATTGCAAACGAGGCTCTTCTTGAAAAGCGGGATGATCTGTACACGGAATATATCACGCTTTTAAACCTGAGCGGCAAATATGAAAATGCGTATCACCGCATCATGAGCCACAATTTCCACCCGTGGGAGGGCGGTGAAGGCAAAATCCCTGCGCAATACAGAATCGCACTCATGAATATGGCGAAAACAAGCGATAAGAAGACGGCGGTTGAGCTTTTGGAGTGCGCGCTCACCTATCCGCATAATCTCGGCGAGGGCAAGCTCGTCGGAAACCTCGACAATGATATTTATTATATGCTCGGCGGATTATATGAGGATAAGGAAAAGTCCGATGCCGCATATCACTTAGCCGCACGAGGTGAATTCGCACTTGCATCTGCCATGTACTATAACGACCAGCCGCCCGAAATGATGTATTATGCGGCAATGGCACGAAAAGCAATGGGTGATGAAAAAACGGCAAACGAGCGGTTTGAAGCGTTTATCGATTACGCAAATACTCACATGAACGACGATATCAAAATCGATTATTTTGCGGTATCGCTCCCCGATTTTCTCATCTTTGACACCGACTTAAACAAGAAAAACAAGGTACACTGCTGCTTTATGGCGGCACTCGGCCATCTCGGCCTCGGCGATAGCGAAAAAGCAAAGGATTTTGCCGAAAAAGGACTCGAGCTCGACCGATGCCACGCAGGACTCAGAGAAATTTTTGCAAATTCATGCAACCAAATCGCAAAAACCGACACTATATAAATAGGATATTCCTCTTTGACAGTACAAAGCGAAAGGAAAAAGAACGGCGAACGCCGTTCTTTTTTGCCAAACAAAACTTTTCTATCCGAACTGTATCGGTAAAAATGCTTTATTTTCAGAGTAAGAAAGGGATCACTCTCTCATCAGGTAGTCATAGCCCTTTTTGATAAATTCCAGTTTATAGCCACGCATCTCGAACGGGATGCGGTTCTCGCCCGGGATCTCATAATTGAACATCCCGTGGTAGTCGATCTCGCGCAGTGCTTTGACTACTGCGGAAAAATCGACATGCCCTTTGCCGAACGGCATCAGATGCTGATCATACCCTCCCTCGTTATCGGCGATGTGCAGTGCGCGCAGACGGTCGCCTGCGGCGAGGATGAATCGGGTCTGATCCCCGTCGTCCAGATTCAGATGTCCGGTATCAAGACAGATGCCGAACCGGTCGGGATCGAGCTGATCGACTACTGCGACGAGCTCTTCCGCACTGCGTGAGAACTGTATCAGGTTTTCGAGGCAGATGCGGATCTTCATGCCCTTCATATTCTCCTCGAGATAACGCAGCTTTTCGACATTGCGTGCATATTTCTCCTCATCGGAAATATCCTCGTCCCCAAAACCGGTGAGGTGCAGAACTGCGTTCTCAATTCCGACGGCATCGTACAGGCGAAGCCATTTTAACAGCTCGTCTGCGTGCCCTTCTTTACACAGTTGCAGACCGAGCGACAGATGACCCTGAGTCATTGTAAAATCTTCTGCTATCAAAAACTTGCGGAATTCTTTTCCGACCTGCTCCGGCTCACCGCGCGAGAGCAGCTGACCGCCGTGCTCACTCGACAGCTCAGAGCAAAAAATACCGTGCTTCTTAAATTCCTTTACGGCATCCTCCGGCGACAGCTCGTAATAATAAGTCGACCAGATAGAAAGTTTTGCGTCCATATGATTCTCCTTCCGATGCGGTATTTACATCTTTGTTTGTATTATACTGCATGCGGCAGTTACCGTCAAGGCAAAACGGCGAAAAAAATCGCCGGGGGAGTAAATTCTCCCCCGACAAGATTAAGGCAATACCGCCGGGTTCACGGCTATCGCCTTGACGGCACACTTGCTTGCAGATTTTCCGTCATACTTCACAAATCTCGTCGACAGAGGCTCTGCTCTTGCCTCCTCAATTTGTTTTGTCTGACGAAAAATCTGACGACACAATTGCACCATCAGAACTCGGCGGTATTGCCTTAAATTTCAAGTACCGTATGCAGTCCGAAATGATCCGACGGGAATTTGCCGCCGACCGTCTGATCGATGATCGTCTGTGAAACGGGCGTGATACTGCGGTCGATAAAGCAGTAATCGATATGCGCATCCTGCAGGTTCGGATCGTCCGGGTGATAGCCGTGATAGGTCAGACGGAGATCGTTTGCCGTGCGCGCATTGACATCAGTAAAGTGTTCGCACATCGCCGCATATCCGACGCTGTCCGGCTTCATATTGAAATCCCCGACGACAAAGGTCGGATAATCGGAAATCCGACGGCTGTAATCATAGATCAGTCCTGCACTGCCGGTATGGCAGCGATCGCCGAAGCCGAAATGCGTATTCATGAAAGTGAACTGCCTGCCGCTCGCCCTATCCCGTAATACCGTATACACGCACATCCGATAGCAATGACAGACCTCATCCCATCCGCGCGACTCCTGCTCGGGCGTGTCGGACAGCCAGAAATAGCCTGTTTTTAAGCAGTCAAATTTATCCTTACGCCACAAGATCGGTGTTCCCTCGAGGCTCGACTCTGCACGGTATTTCAAAAACATACCGTACCTGTCGCCATAGTACTTTGTAATATGCTCTCCCCACTCGGGTACATATTCCTGAAAGCCAATGACATCGGCATCATACTTTTCAGTGACCGCGGCAAGGCGGGGTGCACGCTCGGCGATCGAATGACCGTCCGGGTCGTTCGTATAACGGATGTTAAAACTGATCACACTGATCTGCATGGTCTTCTCTCCTTTTTATGCTAACTTGATACTGATCACTTTATACGGCTTCACTTCGACCGTAACGCAGCCGTCTGTCACCGCTAAGGACTCGAGCGTTTCCTCGTTCAGGTTCGAGAGCCATGCATGACGGAACGCACCGATGTTGATTTTCGCCGTGACCGCTTTTCCCTGATTCTCAAAAACACGCAGGATATAACCGTCCCGGTCAAGGCAACGCTTATATGCCGAGAACTGCAGGTTCGTTTCCTCCCAGCCGAACGCCGCAGAGAAAGCTTCGCACGGTGTTTCCACCGGCTTCGAGCGCACGGCATGCGTGGCAACAGGATACAGGAAGTCCTGCGCTGTGGGTAAGAAGGGCGCTTTCTCTTCTGCGTCCGCCTGATAAGGCAGATAAGACCACTCGATCTCCTGGATGCCGAGACACTGCGCACCGGGCGTATCGACGGCGTAAGAGCCTTCGTACTCACGCTGAACGATATTGATCCGGCTCATCAGCTCAACGCCGCGCACCAGTGTCAGGTACAGATTCGGCTCACCCGTCAGGGAATCTGTCACCGCCTCGTAATCATAGATTCCCTTCATAGCAACGGCGAGACCGTCACAGCCGTCCTCGACTGCGACCCACTCCCTGCACGGCAGGAGCTGCGTCGGTATCTGATACCACTCCTCCTGCGCTTTTGCACGCTCGACCGGTCGGTCGATGATCGCCAAATGCCCCTGGGAAAGGACATGATCCGTTTTTACATTTGCCGGTATCATCAGGCGGACTCTGTGATCCTTCGCTCTGTTATCGAGCCTTAGCTTCACATCTACTCTCGGGATGCCGCGCCACATGGTAATCGTATAACTGACCGGCATTTCCACACGCTCAAAGGAACGCCGATCCCCGTGGAGAGAGGCGGGCACGCTCATACTGCCCGAGACCTCTAACACCGCACGCACCGGGCCCTGCTCGGTCAGGCGGCAGGAAAAGGGGAAAGCCGTCGAGAGTACCGTCTCGCCGGGAATCCACGGCGGTGAATAATCCCATGCGTCGCCTGCGTCTGCATCCTCGCAGAGGATATTCAGTTGACGGTACCATTTTCCGCTGCGCTTATCGAGTATCCGCAGGGTACTGCCCGAGACCTCTGCACGCAGCCATTCGTTTTCTAAGTAATCATCCCCTGCTTTGACAGGCTCAAACGCCCCGTTCTGCCCCACATATGCCGCAAAGGAATCAACCTTTCCTGCACGGTAGGGACGAGAGAATAAGACCTTTCGGTAGACAAGACGGGGGAAATAATCGTTTCTCGGCATGCCTCTGCCGTCAAGCTCGGACAGCTCACGCTCAAGGACTTGAGTCGGCAGCGGACTGCCATTCTCATCCCGGACACAGACAGGCGCATCGCCGATAGGCAGCCACACCTCTGCCGGCTGCTCAAACCCAGAAGAAACGGGGGCATAGGTCAAAAATCCCTTCGGCTGTTCGGCCCTCGGCTTGTCCGGCGCCGTCCACCAGTGCTTCATCTGCCTGCCCATATGAGACATGGCGCCGTGGATGATGCCTGCGGCGATCTGTCCTGTCTTTGCATACCTTGTCTCCATCTCGGTATGCACCTCATCAGCACTGGAGCCGTGAATGGAATCGTGTGCGCTGTTTATCATCATGTACCGCCACGCCTCATCAAGCAGAGTAGGCGTATCGGGATAACCGTATCCTGCGGCGATAACATCGAGCGGCTCTGCATAGCGTTCCAGCAACGCCTCACAGGCAAAGTTCTTCCGCTTCAGATATGATCTCGTGGACTGCGCTCCCAGCAGAATATGCTGATACCGGGAGCCGATCAGCTCCATATTGTAAACGATGGGATCGCACAGACGCTCCTTTACTGCGTTCATATAGTCCTCTGCACTGCCGAGCACAAACTCGATCTCATTCTGCATCTCATTTGCCATCTTTACCGTATCGCCGATATTGATCTGCGGCGGCAGATGATCCGAGCCTGCGATCAGGGCGACGACCCCGGACGGATAGCGATCTTTGATCATATGAACATTGTCGATCAGATTCCGGGCGACCCGCCCGGGATCGTTATGATCTGCCTTTTCCTTGTGCGATTCAAACGAGTAATATCCCTCATAATAGGGCACGTCACGGGGCTGAATGGGGTCAGAATCCGAACTAAGCGTAAAAGCGCCGCCGTAACCCTCACGGAAATGGCTGACCAACACCCGTGAGCCGTCCGGTCCTTCATAGAGGAACTCATCCGGGTGTCCGCCCGGAATCTCCGGCAGTCCCCGCTTAAAGAGCAGGTTGTCAATGCCGAAGCCCTGCAAGATCTGGGGCATCTGCCTCGGGTGGCCGAAGTTATCCGGCAGGTATCCTGCTCTCATATATCCGCCGAAGGCTTTTGCCTTTCGATTGCCGTACAAACAGTTGCGGATCATATTTTCCGCACTGGGTATCCACTCATCAAATTGGGTATAAAACGGTCCTATGGAGAGTTTTCCCGTCCGGACCAGTTCACGCATGGCAGCTTCATCTTCCGGCTTTACCTCTAAATATTCCTCTAAAGGAAATACCTGTCCGTCTAGCACATACGTGCCGAAATCAGAGCGTTTTGCGGCTTTTTTCAGATCCTCAAAAAGCTCTACCGTCCAAAAGCGGTAGGAATTCAGCGGCAGATACCACTCGATATCCAGGTGTCCGCCGGTTACAATAAATCCGATCGTCTTTTTCATCCTATATCCTCTCTAATTCTGTGCAAATAAGCGCTCAAAGCGGTCAATGCACTCCGCAAGCGCTCTTCCCGTGTGATAAATGCCCTTCCACTGGTTGCCCATGTTCTCCACCAGGGGATTACCCTGACGGTCGAGCAGCTGCCGGCTCTCGCCGACCTCCATATTCATGAATTTTGTCTTTACAAAATTCCATGTCAAAAGAAATGCCTCCCGGTATTTTTCCTCGCAGAACGTCGTATATCCGTCGAGATAACCCACCAGAGATTCAAAATTCTGCCACCATTCCTTATCAGTGACCAGCACCTCTTTGTCCGCAACTCCGTCACGGAACACGCCGCCGTACTCGTAATCATAGCCGTATTTCAGAGAATGATTCAATATCTTTTTCATGACGGAATCATATTCCTCATTATTCTCGTCAAGGATGCTAAGCGCACGGTGAAGCAGCCAGACAAGCTCGACATTGTGACCGTAGGAAGTGGTATCAACGGGGGTCGCAATGCTCTCGTTACTCTCCCTCTCATCGTTCCATGTCCGCTTAATTGCGATCGCCGGGATGCGGTGAAACGCAACATCGAACTGATTATATCCGTATCCTGCGTCGCAGTCCACCATATAGGTAAGGATCACGCCGATAATTTCTCTCAGTTTCCTTGCGTAAACCTCTTTTGGGTTTGCCTCATACAGGGTGGTAAACGCCTCCAAAAGGTGCAGATGGATATCAAGGGACTTGCGGTCGCCTGCGTATGCTCCGCCCTCGGAGAGGGTAAAGTCCTCCTCGATATTCTCGTAGTATCCTCCGTTTAAGGTATCTGCCGCATAAAGCTGAAGCAGGGCAAAGGTCTTTTCGGCGTAGTCGAGCGCTTCTTTCTCCCCTGTCGCTAAATAATACTCGCTGAGCGCATAGATGGCAAAGCTCTGCCCGTAGACCAGTTTGCTCTTGTCGAGCGGCTCGCCCCGGCGGTTGCATTTCCAGTAAAAGCCGCCGTAGGTCTTGTCCCAGAACTTATCGACGAAAAATTCATACCCCTGTTTTGCGAGCTCCAGCATTTTCACTCTCAGGTCTTCTTTTACATATCTCGACAGATGGGAAAATCCCCAAAGCATTCTGGTCTGGGTAATGATGAGCTTGTCGGAATCTCCGTAGAACTCACCGTCTTTATCAAAGGCGATAAAATATCCGCCGTATTCCTTATCATGACTGCGCTCCGTCCAGAAAGGTATTACCTTATCTGTCAGCGTATGCCTGACCTCGGCATACGTCTCCCTCAGTGTCTGTAAGTTTTCCATAAAATGTTCCTCCTGTTCAGCACAAAATGCTGATATTTTTTACCGTCACCGATTCCGGGAATACCGCACGGAGATTCATCTCACCGCCGAGGGTGGAAAATTCACGGCAAAATGTTTCGTCTTTTCCGTCAGTACCGTGGACGCACAGGCTGACGAGGCCGTTATTTCCGCCCATCACGGTGACATTAATCTGCTCCAAAACAGACGCATTACAGGAAAGCGTCATTTTGAGCAGTACCGTCCTGTTCCGCTCAAAGGTCACCGTGTGTTCCTCGCCGCTCGCAACATTTGCGCACTCGAGGATGGGAGTCAGCGTGTCGGCTATTTTTTCGAGTCCGAGGAGCTTTTTGCCCTCTCCTCTGCTCTCACGCACGAGCGCAGGAGTCGTGAGGATATACCGTAACAGATTTTTGACATTGCGCTGGAGCTGTCCTCTCGTGAGTCTGCCCTCAGAGAGTGCAGAGAGGATATCGTCGCCGAAGGTCAGCGCATCCGCTACTACCATGTATACGTCGTTCTGCGCACGTACCATATATGCGAGCCTGTCACCCGTCGGCTCATCGCCCTCGTGCCCGTTGACGCTCGCCCACCAGTCTGTCATAACAAAGCCGTCAAAGCCCCATTCACGGCGCAGGAGCATCGTGCAAAGGTCGTAGTTTGATGCAGTCCAGATGCCGTTGAGCGGATTGTAGCTGGTCATCACGGCACGTGCTCCGCCCTCTTTTACCGCTATCTCAAAGCCTTTCGCATATATTTCCCTTATCGCCCTCTGGGAAACGATGGCATCGAGGTTATATCTGTTCGTCTCACGGTTATTGCAGATAAAGTGCTTTATCGTTGTAGTAGCTCCCGTCACGGCGACGCCGCGTGTGGCCGCTGCCGCCATCTTACCCGTGAGCAACGGGTCTTCCGAGTAATACTCGAAGTTTCTGCCGTTCAGCGGATGACGGTGGATATTCATTCCCGGAGCTAAAATGGTATCTATCTTATTTACAAACATTTCTATGCCGAAATAGGTGTGCAGGCTCTCCATCGCATCGGTATCCCAGGAGGATGCGAGCAGAGTGCCGCCGGGGATATAGGTCGCCTTCGATCCGTCCTCCATTCGCACGCCCGAAGGACCGTCCGTGCCGCACACTGCAGGGATGCCAAGAGCGGTCAGGCTCTCGTTCGTTCCGGCGTATGCACATCCGCAGCCTGCCGTGACCTTCGGCGAG
>CAYOFP010000008.1:0-68822 GCA_964403505.1 uncultured Lachnospiraceae bacterium | reverse complement strand
GCATAGCGTGGGTCGGACGGCTCGATCAGATTTTTGAACTGCGGCAGGCGCATCTGAATATACAGCTCGGGCGGACAGGTATCGAGCATATGCGAAAGCAAAGCACGGCTGTCCACCGGCAGGGTGTACGAGTGCCACTCGCCCCATGCGCCGAGAAATCCTGCCTGATAGACATGAATGACATCGAGGTTTTGTGCGACGATCGGAAATAACTGATCCATATGCGCACACATGATCTGCTCGCTTGCCTCGCCTTTGCCGTCCATTTCGGTCTGATAGGCAAAACGCAGCAGTGCACGGATACCGTTTTTGCGCAATGCGTCAAATAATGCACGCAGGCGTGTGAATACCGATCCCGGCAGGCGCTCGGTCGTGCGGTAATCGGTCAGGTAAACATACAGCTGCGCAAGGGTCGGGTGTACAGCGGCAAAAAAATCGGCATGCCGTGCGACAAGCTCATATGGATCGCTCGCTTCCGCACCGTTTTCCTCACAGGCAAGCATCCGATAATCGATCTGGTGGCGAAAGCCACGGTCGGGATTGCAAAAAAGCTCCCGTTCATTCTCCGGTGCGACGGGTGAGGGACGTGCGCACACGGGATCAAGGTTCAAAATAAAGTTTTTCATATGCGCAGTATACCCCATTGCGCACAAATAGTCAAGATATTTTCGCAAAAAACAAAAAAGGCGCCGAAGCGCCTTTTTTGTTTGAGGAGAGAGTTATTTTAAACGGCGATAGATGCCGTTATCACGTGTCATAAATCCTAAGCCGACGAGCTCTCGGCGGAGCGTGCAGTAGTCGTCGTGATAGCGGGTGAGAATATCGTTTACCGTAGGCTCGGCGTATTCACGGCCGAGCTCGAATGCGTTTGCTAGATGTTCACATACGACCTCACGTTTCTTTAACTGCGAGGGCAGATGCGTGAGTTTCCCGTTCACGAAGAAATTTGACAGGATCTGCTGCTTATATTTTTCCTCGCCGTCCGTATCGACGGGCGCATCGAGGAAGTCGGCAAGCTTCGCCTCGAGTTTTTCACGCTCAAGGCAATAGATCACATAGAACTGTGAGCGGTGGCAGGTCACGAGCCCCGCCGATTCGAGTTTTTTTAAGTGAAAACTGACCGTCCCCGGCGTCAGCGACAGTTTGCTCGAAATCAGCTCGACATAGGAATCGCTCTGCCACAGAATCCGCACGATCGCAAGCCGGGTCTTGTCTGCCAGCGCTTTGAAAAGCACGAGTGCCTGATCTTTTTCTTCCATCATTACACCTCGCACGGGATACAGCCGTTTTCTTTCCACCATGCACGCCATTCGTTCATAATAAGATCGAGCGTCTTTACGATAACGCTGTATTCAAAGGCGGCGGTCACGTCGCCTGATTCTTTCGCAAGCTTCAGTTCTTTGTCGTGATAGAAATTATTCTTTATCATTCCGATCGCATGAGCGTAGATCAGAAATATATGACGGTCTTCCTCGCCGGCGTTTTCATACCACTCACGGTATCCCTCGAATTCGGGATATCCGAAAACACGGTACTCTCTTAACTCATAGTAGCTCGGCGAAATGATCGAGCTGTCGGGTGCACAGCGCATTTTAGCGAAAGTGACACAGAGTGACGCCTCATGTTCTGCTATTTTGAGTGCTTTGCGCTCGGTCTTTGATTCTCTCGGGAGTGCGGCGAGCTGCTCGGTGATATCATCGACATATTTTTGTGCGATATCAACTAAGCTGTTTTGTACGTTTTCTTCTCTTGTCATTTTTCTTACCTCCTGACAATTGATATTATACACATCAAATCACTTTTTGTCAATAGTATTTTGATATTTATCAAAATGTTTTTTAAAAAGACGCTTGCCCTATCAACCGACTCTACGAAAAGTTGAATTTTTACAAATATGCGATGCTTGATTTTCCCCTTTGGCGACTGTATAATAAAATCAAGCAAGGCGCCGTTGCTTGATATCAAAGTACAGAAAGGAAAACACTATGAATCTCGGTAATAAAATACGAGAGCTGCGCAAGCGCAAAGGAATTACGCAAGAACAGCTCGCAAGCGTCCTGAATCTCTCCTCTCAGGCAATCTCGAAGTGGGAGATGGGCACAGGATATCCCGATATCAGTCTGATCCCCATAATTGCAGGATATTTTGAGGTCAGCCTTGACGTTTTGTTTGACTATGACGTGTCACAGATCAAAACCAGGGTCGAGGATATCCTCGCACAAGGTAGCAGATACTTCTGGCATGATTTTAAAAAAGCGGAAGAAATCTATCTAAACGGCATCGAGGCGTATCCGGGGGCGTTAGAGTTGCAATCAGAATTGCTCACTCTTTATGAATGTCATATGAGAAACTATGAGCACCGTATGGAGTTAAAAGACAAAGCGATCGCCATCGCTGAGAAACTGCTCACGGAAACGAATGATTTCCTGATCGTCTGTGCCGCAAAATCCGACCTTGCATCGATCTATCTAATGAACGATCAATATGACGATGCCAAAAAGCTGATCGATTCCATGCCTGAATTCAAACCGTTAAACTCCAATGATAAAGTACGCACCGGCGCTTTTCTGCTCCGTGGAAAGGACAGACTGGAATGCGCCCGCGATTGGAAACCGTATGCACATCAAGACTTATTTGCCTGCTGCGACCTCGAAGGAGAAGGTTACTTTGAAACAGGTGATTATGAAAATGCACTCAAATCATTTGGCGAATCGGTCGCAAGCATCGAGTTGTTTTTGAAAGACGGAACGGTATCCCCGCACGCATATCCCATTCCGGGAACCGAATCCAACCATTGCGCAACCGTCGTCAGTATGGCAGCCTGCCTGTATCGGCTCGGCAAACTCGATGAATGCGAGAGCACTCTGCAAAAAGCATATCAGATCGCCGTTGATGCGCACGATCCGGAATATCTGAAAGAAGATCCCGACGGATGCTTTTTGGCATACCGTACCGCATATCACAAATACGGACTGGATGAATACAAGCCCTGCATCTGACCCGATGGGGCAATAAGACCGCTGCGGCACGCAGCGGTCTTATTTTAATGTAATATAATGTGCAGTAATACGTCCTTAAGGGAGGAATACGGCTGATTTCGCACGGGAATATCGCACAGGCAGGAGCGTTTGACGATGCTCTTTTCATGCGTGAAGGTCTCAAAGCTCCGACGGCCGTGGTAAGCGCCCATACCGCTGCCGCCCACGCCGCCGAACGGCATACGGGAGGTGGCGAGGTGAATGACCGTATCGTTGATACATCCGCCGCCGAACTGCCATGCATCACGGAAACGTCGCATGAGCGCCTTATCACGGGTGAACAGATAGCATGCGAGCGGATGCGGCCGTTCACGGACAAACGCCTGCGCCTGCTCGATCGAATCGTAGGTGAGCACGGGCAGAACAGGACCGAAGATCTCCTCGCCCATGACCGCATCGTAAGATGTCACGCCGTCCATAACGGTCGGTGCAATGCGCAGGCCGTCTGCGTCCCGTTCGCCGCCGATCACGACCTTTTCGGGGTCGATAAGCGTACAGAGACGGTCGAAATGCTTTTGATTTATGATCTTACCATAGTTGGGATTATCGAGCGGCGCTTCCCCGTACATGGCGGTAATCTCTTTTTTCAGACGGGCGAGAAATTCGTCCTTTACCGTCGGGTCGATCAGCACATAGTCGGGTGCGACGCAGGTCTGACCGCAGTTGAGGTATTTTCCGAATGCGATCCGCTTTGCGGCGATGGAAAGATCTGCCGTGCGATCGATAATACACGGGCTTTTTCCGCCCAGTTCGAGCGTGATCGGCGTCAGGTGTGCCGCCGCCTTTTCCATGACAGTCTTTCCGACCGTAACACCGCCGGTAAAGAAGATATAGTCGAACGGCAGATCGAGCAGGGATTGATTTTCCGCTCTGCCTCCCTCGACTACGGCGACATATTCGGGCGGAAAGACGGATCGGATAAGCCGGGCGATTACGGCGGAGATCGCAGGCGAGTATGCCGACGGCTTTAAAATACAGCAGTTGCCTGCCGCAATAGCGCCGATCAGCGGCTCGAGCGTCAACAGAACCGGGTAGTTCCACGGTGACATGACAAGCACACATCCGTAAGGATTACGCACGGTGTAGGAGCGTCCCGGGAAATTGGCGAGCCCCGTGAGATGCCTGCGTGCCTTCATATAGCCACGCAGGTGCTTTTTCTGATAGGATAATTCCGAGAGAGTAAGTCCTATCTCGCACATATACGATTCCGTACGGCTCTTGCCTAAATCTGCGTGCAGTGCGTCGGAAAGCTCGGCCTCGTGCGCTTTGATCGCTTTGCCGAGAGCGTTCAGCGCCGCACGCCGTGCCTTATACGGCAGTGTTGCGCCGCTCTCAAAATATGCTTTTTGCTTTGTGAAAATTTCGCTTATATTCATACGGATTCCTTTCCTGCGATCTTTCGGTAGACGCATGCGAGCTCGTCGGCGTTCATCAGTTTGGGGACGGGATAGAGCGGATTGCTCTCCCGTGACGCACGCTTTGCCATGAGCGGGATATCCTCCTCCCGTATCTCGGGGATGGTCTCCGGTATGCCCATGTCGGCGTTCATCTGCTTTATTTTATCAATAAACGCCTTCGCCGCATCAGCGTCATCGATTTGCCCGTCGCACAGTCCGCATGCCCGGGCGAGCTTAGCGAGTTTTTTCTGACACGCCGTCCCGTACTCGGTAAGGAAATACGGCAGGATGACGGCATTTGCGAGTCCGTGCGGAACGGAATACTGTCCGCCGAGCGAATGGGCAACGCCGTGCACATAACCGACATAGGACTGTGTAAAGGCGATCCCGGCGCAGTAGGATGCACGCAGCATCTTCCCCCGTGCCTCGAGGTCGTTTCCGTCACGGTACGCACGCTCGAGCCAGCGGAAGATCAGAGTCACCGCCTCGACCGCCATCGCACGGGTGTGTGCGGTGGTACTGCCGCCGATATACGCCTCGACCGCATGGGTCAGCGCATCCATGCCCGTCGTCGCAGTGAGCGAGGGCGGCAAGGAACGGGTGATCTCCGGGTCGAGCACTGCATAATGCGGAATCAGAGAGAAATCGTTGATCGGATATTTATAGTGGGTCTCAGCGTCGGTAATGACCGCCGCAAGCGTAGTTTCACTGCCCGTACCTGCGGTAGTCGGGATGGCGATAAGAAGCGGCAGTTTACGGTGAATTTTGAGCAGACCTCTCATCTTCTGCACGCTCATTTTCGGTCGGACGATACGTGCGCCCGCCGCCTTTGCGCAGTCAAGTGACGAGCCTCCGCCGAATGCGATGATCGCCTGTGCACCGAAGTCTGAATACATCTCTTTTGCCTCTTCGACATTGTCGATCGTCGGATTTTGCACCGTTCTATCATATACGGTAAATGCGATATCACCCGCACTCAGCGCATCGGTCAGCGGTGCGGTGAGTCCGATCCGTGACAGGGTCCCGTCCGTGACGATCAGCACACGCTCCTTGTGTTTTTCCCGCAGCAGGTATGCGATCTGCTCCATGCTTTGCAGGATGACAGGCTCACGGTACGGTAACAGCGGAAGTGCTAGACGGAATGCACGCTGGTAGATCCTGCATCCGATACGTAAAAATATATTCATGATAATACCTCCCGGGCGATACCTGCGATCGCATGCAATTCATGCGTCAGGGCGACTGCCCGTTCCTTTCCGTATTGTTCAATAATCTTTTTTACAAGTGCTATGCTCTTACGGTGCTGATTTTCGTACAGACTGTTTTGTCTCAAAAACACCCGCACCTGCCGACGGTCGGTCTGCGACCGCTCCCGGCGGATCAGCTGCTTTTGCTCCATGCTGTTCAGGGTGCGGTTCATCTGACTTTTGAGCATACCGATCTGTGCGCACAGCTGTGCGGCATACATCCCCTCACTGCCGCTGCGATCGAGCAGATTGCAGATCAGCGCTTCGTTAAACGGCATATCCGATACCAAACGCTCGTTGCATATCGTGTTTGACAGGGCCAGCCAGGCAAATAATAGATCTTCTGTTTGTTTCATCGTCACCTCATAAGTTTACTTTATGAATCGTTCACTTTGTATCCTATCACGAATGGAAGTATTTGTCAAGAGGAAAAAAGGCGCCGGGCCGGATACTTTGAAAAGGTATCAAACTCAGCGTCTTATATAGTTCTAAATTATATGATCATTCTTCGGTTTCGGCTGTATCGACGCTCTTTGCAGGAGCAGCAGGCGCCTTGCCGGCGTTTCTCTTTTTTGCCCGGAGTGCAAAATCAAGAAGTAATGAAATCTCTGTAATCAGGCGAATAAATTGTCAGCATCCCCCGGCTCCTCTGTGCAAGGGGAGCCTTGGGGTGTATCTGTAATATAATCTCATCTAAAGCCGTAAAGCTTCTTTAAATTTCAACAAACCGAGATCCTGTGTATACATTCTGTTATATATTTTTTTAACTTATTTAAGACCACCCGTATTTTATCACGTAATAGATCACATAGATCCAGTTAAGCGCACCGTGCAATATCGCCCACCCGATAGAGTGCCATTTTACATAGGAAATCACCATCGCAAGCACCCCGCCGAATGATACACCCTTTGATACTGTTTTTGTGACCTGCTCGGTTGTGTAGTGATTATGTACTACGTTCGTCTCTCTCTTTGAACCGTAAATCACCTCTTCGATAGATATTTCCAAAATATCCGCAATCTTATGCAGTGTTTCTATATCCGGCTCGGTCTTTTCGTTTTCCCAGTTTGAAACAGCCTGTCGGGTCACGCACAGTTTGTCCGCCAATTCAGACTGAGTAATATTCTTGTTTTCACGAAATGATTTAATATGCCTTCCGATCATAATCGTTCCCTCTCAATCGTTGTTTTGTACTCTGATACTAACATAAATCATAATGAAAATCAAGCAATAAAGCGTTGCCCTCATCAACGGGCATGAAAAAGCCGCATAAGCGGCCTTTTCGTTTCTGTCTAAGCATATTGTTTCGTATGCGTCACCATACCTAATCCCTCAAATGATAATAACGGGAATTATGCAAAGCATTCGGCATATTTGGGGTTTTTGCGAAGTTCGTCACGGATATTTTGCGGATATCGTTTGAGTTCTTTTTCCCAAAAGTCCTGACCAACGGGAGCAAGTTCGCCTTTTGTCAGGCTTTTCAGATTTGATACCAGCGGAGCGGAATAACTGTATTCTTCCTCTTCGCAAATGCGCTGATATTCTTTGCAGTGGTCAAAGCCTTTGTCAAAATAATCAAGTACAGTATCGATTTCTCCGTCATTTGACGCTGCATAATGGGCTAAGTTCTGATACAAATGCCCGATCTCCCAGTGGTATTTTCCGCATCTGCCGTCAACAAAAATTGTTTCATACAGATTGATAACGGACAATAGCAGTTGTCTGCCGTATTCTGATTCGGAAACATCAGGTCTCAAGGCAACGGATTCAGAAACAGCATATGTCAACCTTGAAAGGAGCGCCATTATCTTTTCTCCCTGATAGCGTGCTTTTTCTTCACCAACGGTGGTTAAAGGCAGCAGTACTTCCTTGCAAATGATCAGAGGAGATTGATCGTTTGCAAGAGCCTTTGCCTTTTCGTATTCGCCCATTCTGCAATAAAGTTGGGTGATTTGACAGACTGCGATTGTATAATCTTCGGTAGACGGATTCGATTTCAAAACCTTTTCATAAACACGCATCGCTTCTTGCCAATAGATATTCTGCACATTGTATTCGACATTATTTTCGATGATACCGGTAGCGTCATCGTTGCGTACTTTTGCTCCGTATTTATGCCATCCCCACATATGGAGCGCTTGGGCGAGTTTTAAGAGGATCTTCGGTTCATTCGGAAACTCTTCCGACGCCGTCCGTAGCATGTTGATACACGCTTCCACATCTTCCGACATACTTCCTTGACATATTAAACGACCTTGCTGCGTAAGAATCTCGGTGGCACGGTCAAGAATACTTTTGATTTTTTCTTCCCGGTCATCGTGATACCCGAACAATACATCAATTGAAATGTGAAAATAATTTGCGATCACAGGGATGATCTCCACATCGGGATAACTGCCGCCGGACTCCCATCGGGAAACGGCTTGCGCTGTTACACCGAGTGCCTCTGCCAGCGCGTCCTGCGTGCGGCCGTCGCGGTGACGCAGTTCGCGTATTTTATTACCTAAATTCAGTTGCATAATAATTTCTCCTTGAAAATGTATTTCACCGGTGTGATTTTATTATAGCACATCGCAGCGAAAAAACAATTATCACATAGTTGTTTGCCTCTCAACCGTTGTTTGAGTTTGTGCGGATATTCAAGTAAGCAAACAAAAAACGGCAAGCTGAAACTTGTCGTTTTTGAGGGTACACCGGGGGGATCTCCGTCGGGTGATGAGTTCCTTATTCTTTACGGTTTTCATGACGATCGCAAGCTGATCACTGTAAACATTACTTATGAGTTCACCGTAAGCATTATGAAAATCAGGAATTCGGGTTTGAGAGCAAAAAATCAAATTGCGTGATAGGCTTACCGGTTAAGTAATGCTTTTCACGCGTATCGCCCGGAGGATTCGGCTGAAATCCGCATTTGGACAGCATCTTTTGGCTGACGATATTTGTTTCATAGCAACCGGCATACAATTTATCTATCTTTAAAACATCAAAGCAGTATTTTATACCGAGTAAAAAAGCAATTGTTCCATATCCATGGTGTCTGAACGGCTCATATACCATAATCGCCAGATCCGGTAGATTTCCCTCCGGAGAAACAAATATTGAACCAATACAAGCGCTATCTGAATTTCGCTGTATCGTAGCGATAAATCTTGATCTGGTCGGCAGATTGCAAAACGCTTCCAATGTCATGTCATGTTTGAAATTAAATCCATCTTGTGTAGCTTTATCTTGCCAACATTCATAATCATTGATATCATCAAATTCAGGATTACGCTCTACTAAAGATAATATATCATTGGCGATAAAAACTTTCCTGTTTTCAATTATCATCAAAGACCACTTCCTTTTCTATAAATAAAACTACTTTTCAGAAAATAAGATGAAATATCTCGCTTCGCTCGATGTGAAATAATGACCTTAGGTCATATGAAATATTGCTCCTTCGTCGCAATATGAAATAAAATTTGCCCTTATGCGCCGCAGCGCATTTCACATTTGCGAAGCAAATATTTCACAGCGAAGCTATTTCACTTGCCCGAAGGGCAAATTTCATTGAAAAAACCTCGTCGATGACGAGGCTTTTTCTGGCGCGCCCGGGGGGATTCGAACCCTCGACCTACCGGTTCGTAGCCGGGCACTCTATCCGCTGAGCTACGGGCGCGTTTATTCGTACTTGAATATAATATCACAAACAAAATAAAATGTCAAGATGATTTATATCATATTTTTCTCTTTTTGTGAAATAATATAATAAAAAACACGATATTCCGGATAGCGTCGCTTGCAATAGTGATTTTCAACGCCCATGAAATTATCGTCGTTTGAAAATTTAGCCACGAAAAGGTGATGAAATATGAAATTATGCGGAATTTATGAAAAAGACCGTGCCGCACTCGATTTTGCGCTGAATACCGACAACGCTTTCGACATTATACGGAGAGAATTTACAGACCTTTCAGGAAAAAGATGTGTCCTATACGCCATAGACGGTCTTGTGAAGGATACCGTCCTTACCGACTCGGTCAATTTCTTCATGAGGTTCTGCGATGACGGGATATTCAAGAGTGCAGGCGTTCCCTACATCGAGACCGACGCAATGGACGATGCAGATCTGCTCGCAGACGGAGTCATGAAGGGCGGCACGGCGATACTGCGTGAGGGAAATGACTGCGGCATTATCATGTATGCCCGTTCCTACCCCCTGCGAGGTGTGGAAGAGCCCGAGACCGATAAGGTCATGCGAGGCTCCCGTGACGGCTTCGGCGAATCGATCATCCTAAATACCTCTCTCATGCGGCGCAGAGTCCGTGACAGGAGAATGTGCACCGAGCAGTTCACGGTCGGCAGCGCAACAAAGACCGATGTGGCACTTTGCTACATGGACAACCTATGCGACAAAAAATTACTACAAAAATTACGAGATAAGATCAATTCCATCAACACCGATTCCCTGAATATGGGTGCAGAGTCGCTCGCCGAAGTGCTCATCAAACGAAAATGGTATAATCCTTTTCCAAAGATCCGATACACCGAGCGTCCCGATACGGCGTGCGCTCACCTGCTCGAGGGCAGCATCCTCCTGATCTGTGACAACTATCCCGCTGTCATGATACTGCCGACCTCTATTTTTGATTTCGCACAGGAAACCGACGATTATTATTTTCCGCCGCTCGTCGGCACGTATCTGCGCATATCACGGATCATTATCGTCATCCTTACGGTATATCTCCTGCCGTTGTGGTATTTATTGCAGACAAATCCCGGCCTCGTCCCGGATATGCTGTCATTCGTTATCATCGATAACGATGCAAAAATATCGATCATCGCTCAGATATTCCTCGCCGAATTTGCAATAGACGGCTTAAAACTCGCAGCGGTCAATACGCCCGATATGCTCGGCAATTCTTTGTCGGTCGTGGCAGGTCTTATATTGAGTGATTTTGCGGTCGCCGCAGGATGGTTCACCCCGGCGGTCATATTATATGTAGCCATATCGACCATAGGAAATTTCACGCAGGTCAGCTACGAGCTCGGCTATGCACTGAAATTCATGCGGCTTCTGGCGCTTATATTCACGGCATTTTTCGGACTCTGGGGATTTATTGCGGCAATCGTGCTGATTAATATCCTGATCGTAACAAACCGAGGCGTAGGTGGCAGATCATACCTCTATCCTCTGATTCCTTTTAATGCAAACGCAATGAAAAAACTGATATTCCGAGTCAAGAAATCATGAAAATATGAGGGAGGTCTTTAATAAAGGCTCGCACAGTTTTAGCTGTACGAGCCTTTTCAGAGAGAAGATAAACCCTGCCTTTGCGCTGATGTTTCTATCCCGGTCAAAATGTAAAATCAAGAAGTAATTAAATATATGTAATTCAAGCAAAAAATCATCCGCATCCCCCGGCTCCTCTGTGCAAGGGGAGCTGTCAGCGGTTCTGACTGAGGGACTGTTTTCTGCAGATTTACAGATTAGAATTTATATATTCTATCACCCATTGTCATATCTAAAGCCGTAAAGTTTCTGTGATTTTTTAAAAAATAATCCGCTATTGCTTTTTTCAAGCGATAGCGGATTTTTAGAGGAGAATTACCAAATCATAAAATATGGTAATACTACCGGTATTGTGATAAAACACGTCGGGGAGATTTTCTGCCCGACGTATTTTATATCAGGCACGGAGTTATGGAGTCTCCGTTGGCTCCTCGGACTGTTCGGGTTCAGGGTCAGGTTCGGGAGCCGGATTTACTATGATTGTGTAGTGTGATGTATATGTATTCCCTTGGTAGGTTTCAACAGATACACTGATCTCAGTCGTTCCTGCCTCTACGCCTACAATTTTGCATTCAGCGGACGTGGGGTTCTTAATAACAGCGACATTCGTGTTACTGCTTGCCCAGCTGTAGGAACGTATCGTCTCGGTAGTTGTATCGGAAATTAAGCTGACGCCTGCCGATGTCATTTCATTACCGGCAATAAGCTCTGTCTCATATGAGCTCTCGAGTTCAGCATCCGATGCCTTCGTGTAAAGAGTAACATCTTTAGTCACCTTATAAATAACGCCATTCTTCGTCAGAACCCATGCACTCAGCCGAACTGTGGTGTTCACATTCTCGCCTTTTATGTGCAACAGGGTGTTGGGCATTTCGATACGGTTAATGAAGGTGTAACTGTCAGGACCGATGGGAACCATGAAGCCTTCTGTCGGATTATTATTCGACAGAGCTGTTTTCAGCGATGTAATGTAACTATCTAAACTATCCTCACCGTTGAATGTGTTACGGGCATTTACAGCCTCGTCAAGTGCAGCGCCTGTGTAGCCTTTCTGCTTTGCCTGTGCAATCAGATTATCCAACTCTGCAAGCTTTTCTTCAAAGGAGAACAGTTTGAGATCGTCACACTCCCAGTGCAACCCGATGATCTCATCGCCTGTCTTATACCGTTCGCCGAGCTTTACGCCGGGAAGCAGCTTGTCATTTGTATTGTCAATATAGTCCTGTATTTCAATCGTTGCCACTTCGAGAGGTTCTGCACGGGTATCCAGATCCAGGATAAGTTTGTCGGCAACAACACGCTTGAAATTGCTGTCATACCACTGACCGTAGGTATCGTCTTTGTAGTCCTTCTGTGAGAAGTAATACACTTCCCCGTTAAGCTCATATGCCTCGTAGTAGTTCTCAAACACTAAGCTCTTAAAGGCGTTGTCCAAAACGGTGATTGCATCATCGAGTTCATCATTTGTCAATGTGGGATCAAGATCCTTTATCTCTGCATGATACAGAGCATCAGCTAAAGCAAGCCAGCTTTCCTCAGTGTAGATAAGGGTCTTAGAGCCGTCGAATTCCTCACGAAGATTTTTTTCATAATCAACGGTATAGACGGGTGTATATTTCTTATATTCATCCTCTGTCTTAATATCATCGGGATTCTTGGTGATCACACCGGCAGGGGTATTTTTGTCAATGCCCTCGGGCAAATCAGCGGTACCGTCATAGTAGTAGGCAAGGCGTGCAACCTTGTCAGTAGTACCTACCTCGTCACGCACTTCTTTGATCTTTCCTTTCAGTGCGTCGTGGGTCACTTCTTTTAGGTCAGACTCAGCTTTTTCGAGTGCCTTGGTAGCATTTGCCACCTGGATCGGTGTGGAAGTCTCATCTTTATTTACAGCATCGGCATAATTATAAGCGACAGTAAATTTATTCCAGCTTTCCGTGGTATTCATACCCTTACCGTTATTGATGATCGGGGCGGACTTTTCCACCTGCGTTTTCAAGCCCTCACGGTCGACGGTCAAAGAGTACACACTATCGTTATGCACGGGAATCAAATCAATATCAGTTGAGAATTGCAGATTTAAAACACCGCTGAGTGCCGCTTCTTTATCTGCCGCTACCATAGTATTGTCTATCATATCGCCGTCAAGCCAGACAACAGCCGTAACAGCCTTAACGATATTTCTATCCAAGCTCGTAATAGCAGAGTCGGTCTTACGGCGCTCGTCAATTTTAAGGACACCGTTTTCAACAGTATATTTGTACAGGTATAAGGGAGCTTTGACCTTACCATTCTCTGACGAGTAGTTACTGGTGTTCAGCCGTGCGATGCCGAGGACGTTATTCATATCATCAACGAAACCTACACGCACAGCATCCATTATATTGACCAGATCGCCTACGCCGTAAATATCAGACGAAGAGGAAAATTCCATATAACTTCCGCCGCCCTGAGTAGCGTTCGATGTGGAGTCCTGATAAACACGCTGTGCAGAATCTGTTTGCAGCTGCAGTTGAGCTCCGGTCGCATTGGTACGGAAAGCCAGGTCAATGGCGTAGCCGTAGATCGCCTTCAGAGGAGAAGTGACATCCACGGATGCAGATCCCGAGTCATTCGCCTTAAGAGAATCCATTCCGTCAGAGACCGCTTTAAGATATGTAGGAGACTGCTTGGTCTGGGTGGTGATCTTAATATCCTTGCCCATAATTTTATACGATGCATCATAATTACCTGCAAAATCGGCAATGCCGGCAGGAACGCCCGAGCCGGGGCCGAGAGTTACAACGACCTCACCGGATGCACCCAATATATCACCCGGGTTCGTATCAGACAGCTTTTTACTATCGATAAAGACCTTGTCAGTATCCATAATACGCTTCATAATGGGCGATATCTGCGCCCATGTGTACGAACCGCCACTTAAAGCGTTACAATCGTTTATAGCAGCACGTATATCATTTTGCAAATTTTCCAGAGTTTTCACAGAAGTAATAAACTCGACAGGGATAGTGCCGGCGTATAGCGAAACAAGCGACGAAAGAGCATTCGCTTTATCAGTAATCTTATCCTTGATAGGAGAAAAGGCTTCATAGTTTTCTGCATTTGCTGCGGCGTAACCCACGATAGCCTGACGGTAGGCATTTTCTATATAACCCAACGACTCCTGTAAGCCCATTGCCAGAGCCTTCAGAGACGTAACATCTTTATCACTGTGTGTGGCTGATGAGCCGCCCATATGCGTAATCATGATGCTAAATACGCCTTCGCCGTTATTTTCAAATGCTGTTTTGGCTGTATTATTTGCGGTGGTGGCAGAGGTCATCACATTGCCCCGGGCGGACGACAGCGCAGAGCTCAAAGAATCAACATTAACTGCCGTACCGATAGCACGGACGCCGTAGTCCTGCTTGTTCGATTTGAAGTAAAAATCAGAAGTACCGTTGGATGAACCATAAATTGCAGATACAGTACCTTCACTGATCTGCACTACTCTGCCGTCATAGTCATACTTCGGTATGGACAGATAAGCGCCCTCGGTTTGGTAGTTACCGTCATTACCCGACAGCTTAAGCCGTGCAGGCAGCAAGGCAATATTTGACATACCGTAGCGTTCATCGCTCAAATCAATGAGGTTACCCCATGTGGTGTTGGCCGTATATGCACCGACTGTAGAAATGGTATTTCCTGCGTCAGATGTCTTGATCGCCGACAAGTCATTTCTGTTCTCGGTATTCAAGAGAGTGATCTCTAAGCTTCCGTTAGCGCCGATATTCGTTGTGATACCGGAAACCTCGGGCGCCGTTGACAGCACAAGCCACGCATAGGTGGACAGGATCATGAGTATCGCCGAAACAAGAAGCATGGAAAGAGACGCATAAAATTTGCGTTTCCATGTCTTTTTGGACAGATTCTCATCTTGCTTTTTGCTTTTTCTCATATCAAAAGCCTCCTTGCTTTTTATAATAATCTCAGATTACTACATAATACATATTATGTTGTATTCTATTATAAAAAATAAACGCTCCTGGGCGAATTGTGAGCGTCATCAGCCGAAAACGGGCATAAAAAACCCGGCCTTTTCATTTCAGAATGTGAGAAGGCCTATTTGTGCTGTATTTATTTTAACTTTTTTCGCTTAAACTATTGCAAAATGTTTAAAGGCGTGGTATACTACCATATATATTATTGGCTATAGAAGCAAAAGCGTCTATAACCATAGTACATAATATGTATTATGTTGCATCCGCTGTTTCGGGCGGGTGTTTTTTATATTATCAATCTCATATTTTCCATACGCCGGCGGTGCTCGTTGCCGGTCGTGATGATATAGATCCTCGTAGTGTTGATACTCGAGTGGCCGAGGATGTCGGCAAGCTTTGCGATATCCTTTTCGATACCGTAAAAGGTACGTGCGAAAAGGTGGCGCAAATTATGCGGAAAAACCTTTGACGGGTTTACCTTTGCCTGTGCGCAAAGCGCCTTCATCTCACGCCATATATTCGTTCGGCTCATCGGCTTGCCTGTACGGGTCTTAAAAATACAGCCTGACTTTATCCCCTGCCCTGCCGAGTAGCGGAGCAATTTCTTTTGCAGTTCGTTCACGATAAATACCGAGCGTGTTTTGCCTTTGAGCGAGACCGTTGCCTCGCCGTTTTGTACCGCCTCATAGGTTATGAATTCAAGTTCGCTTACACGGATGCCCGTACCGCATATCGTTTGCAGGATAAGGTTAAGGCGTTCGTTTCCTTTCTGCTTTGCGGTATTTACGAGCCGAAGATACTCAGCCTTGGTCAGCTCTTTTTCCTCGGGGCAGTAGATCTGCCGTTGCAGCCTGACGGTCTTCACTTTACACTCATGCCAGCCTAGAAACGAAAACAGGCTGTTCAGGCTCGCTAACATGGAATTGATACTGCGGATGGCATAATTTTCAGATACAAGCTTGTTTTTATAAGCAACGATCGTTGCTTTTGTCATTTCCGTCCCGTCTGCATACGCAATAAGCGCCCGTATATCACGCAGATATTTCTCAATTGTGTTAGCGCTCTTCTCCTCATCCCGTAAATATTTTTCAAATCGTTTTACCGCTTCATTTATCAGAATCCATTCTTTCATTTCCTGTTACCTCCGATATTAATATTGTACCCGAAAAGCATAAAACGACGCAAAAAATCAGAGACTCACAGTTTTTGCGAATCTCTGATCTTTCGTTTCTTTTATTTCTCGGCAGCCAAAAGCTCAGACACCTTGACGAATTGATACCCTCGGTTTATCAGCTCGGGGATAAAGCGCTCGAGCGCCTCGGGCGTCGGGCTCGGCTTTCGCACGAAATCATGACACAGTATGATATCGCCGCTCTTGGCCTCCAGCGCACTGCGCACGATATTATCAACTGAGTTATGCGCCCAGTCGGTCGTATCGATATCCCAAAGCATGATATCATAGCCGAATTCATCCGCACATTTCTGCACGGTCTTACAGCAAAAACCCTCGGGAGGTCTGAAAACCGACGGCTTATAGTCAAATTTTTCTTTCAAAAATTTTTCCGTCTTTCCAAGCTCTTCTTTCAGCTTTTTTGCGTCACAGCCGTTCATATGCGGATGCGTCCATGTGTGGTTGCCTATCTCATGCCCCTCGGCGATCTCACGAGCGACAAGCTCGGGATATTGCTCAGCATTTTCACCGATAATAAAGAATGTCGCCTTTATATCGTACTTCTTTAATATATCGAGTATCTGCGAGGTATAGGCCGCACTCGGTCCGTCGTCAAACGTGAGCGCTATTTTATTCTCACAGTTGGGAACTCCCGTGACGGCGTCTTTCGCTTCCGACCGAGCGCCGAAAAGCAAAACTGCCAATGCAAGCGCCGCCGACAGATTCTTTATAAATCGCATAGCGAACCGAACCTATACCCCTGGTTTTCCCACTCGGTCATTACCCTGTCAAGTATGGCGGCATTTGTCGACGAGGTCGGGTGCAGCAGTATGATCTCTCCGTTATGCGTATGGGACATAATTTTTTCATAAGCCGCTTCCTCATCGGGCTGCTTATCGTTATCCCAATCGGCATAGGCAAAGCTCCATAAGACCGTCTTATATCCCAGCTCGTCTGCAAAGCTCAGATTCTGCTCGGAGAATCTGCCCTCGGGAGGTCGGTAAAATTTCGCCATTTCCCTGCCCGTCAGATCAAAATACTTTTTCTCGAGCATTGACAGTTCCTTTTCAAACTGACTCTTATCCGTTACCTTCGTCATATCATGGTGTTTTGACGTATGGTTACAGACGGTATGCCCTTCGTCTGACATGCGTTTTACAAGCTCCGGATTTCGCTCGATCAGATTATCGAGAATGAAAAACGCACCGACAGCATTGTGCTTTTTCAGAGTGTCGAGGATCTTTTCTACATTTCCGTTTTCATAGCCTGCGTCAAACGTCAGATATATCACCTTATCATTTGTATCCGTATCAGCATACACGCAGTTATGCCCGCGCATAAAGTCAAAGCATCCGTCGGGCTTCGGGCATTCGTGCTCATCATTGTTTTTACAATACCAATTATAAGGCGTCGTCGCATCGTGCGCAAACGACGGCACGGCAAGCGCCGCACAGAGGAGTGCACACAGCATTATTTTTGTGATTATTTTAATTTTTATTTTTCACACCTGCCTTTCGTTATTATTTTCGGCAAAATGAGCAAACTAAAACAAAAGAAATATTGTTTTTTGTCCGAAAAAGTGGTATCATAATATATATTTTGAAAAAACAAGAGGATAATATCATGGATAAAAAAGAATATGCTCTTCAAAAACATTATGAATGGAAGGGAAAAATTGCCATTTCGCCTGTAACAAGAGTCACTACACGAGAGGATCTTTCCGTCGCATACACGCCCGGAGTTGCCGAGCCCTGCCTTGCGATAAAAGACGATATATCAAAATCCTATGAGCTCACCCGACGCTGGAACACTGTCGCCGTTGTCACCGACGGAACGGCGGTACTCGGTTTAGGCGATATCGGCCCTGAGGCCGGCATGCCCGTTATGGAGGGTAAATGTCTGTTGTTCAAAGAATTTGCCGATATTGACGCCATCCCGCTCTGCATCCGCTCAAAAGATGTCGACGAGATAGTGAAGACGGTTTCGCTCCTTGCCGGAAGCTTTGGCGGTATCAACTTAGAGGATATCTCCGCTCCCCGCTGTTTTGAGATCGAGCGCAGGCTAAAGGAAATATGCGATATACCGGTATTCCACGACGATCAGCACGGAACTGCGATCATAGCAACTGCCGCTCTTATCAACGCACTCCGGGTCGTCGGCAAAAAAGCCGGGGACATCAAGCTCGTTATCAGCGGCGCAGGTGCGGCAGGAACGGCGATCGGCTCGCTTTTTGCAAAATTCGGCGTAAATAATATCATATATTGCGACAAATGCGGTGCAATATATGAGGGAATGGAGGGACTCTCCGAGGCGCACGCAGAGCTCTCAAAACATACGAATCCGAATAAAGAAAAAGGTACGCTCGCCGATGTCATAAAAGGCGCTGACGCATTTCTCGGAGTCTCAGCACCCAATCTTGTGACGCCCGAGATGGTAAAAAGCATGGCAAGCGACCCGATCATTTTCGCCATGGCAAATCCCGTGCCCGAGATCATGCCCGATATCGCAAAAGCGGCAGGTGCGAAAGTGGTAGGAACAGGCCGCTCGGACTTCCCGAATCAGATCAATAACGTCCTCGCATTTCCCGGCGTATTCCGAGGTGCGCTCGACTGCCTCGCAAGCGACATCACCGAGGAAATGAAGATCGCCGCCGCAAAGGCGCTCGCCTCAATCATCAGCGACGATGAACTAAACGAGAATTACATCATACCCGACGCTTTTGACAAGCGTGTCGCCCCCGCCATTGCCGAGGCCGTAGCAAACTGTGCGAGAGAACAGGGTATCGCAAGAAAATAAGACAGTTTATTTGAATTCAATAGTATGAAAAAAACCTTCGATAAGGTTTTCCCTTATCGAAGGCTTTTTTTAACTTATTCTGCGTATTTTTCAAGATCTGCAATAATCTTTTTGAAGCTCTCCTCATTCCGCACAAAATCAAACCGATTATCTTTCAATGCTTTCAGTCTCAAATTGCAAGCATTTCCCTTATAGTTTTTATAAGTATCTGATTTCTTATATTTCATACGGTTTACCATAGGTGCGGTATAATTCATATCCTTCAGATTTGCTTCAATTATTGCATATTTACAGCTTTCTTCAAGCGCCTTCAGGGTATTTTCATTATCCTTCATTTCAGCATACTCCAAGGCAATGTTGCGATAATAATACGATACATCAAAGGCATAAAATCCGATGTTTCCATCTGAATACAAACGCTTCAGAATATCAATGGCAAATTCATAAGCTTCAATAGTCTCCTCGTGAGAAAACTGTATTTTGGTTGCCATTTTCGAAGCCGTCATTGCAGCAGTATGAATCAGCGACATAATATAGATCTGACACGCCCTGACCCCGTCTTCACCGTCAAGAATAGTAGTTCTGAGATCTTCGCTCGTTATATCGAAGCTGCCGCTCATATCGGCATAATATAACGCTTTTTCTTTGTCAATGTTACTGTAAGTGTAGCACAAGCATTGTACTGCGCTTTCCCTTTGCCTTGCATCTGTTGATTTTTGCAAAAGTTCTTCTCCAAGCGCAATGATACGCTCAGCCTTATCCCTCGGGCAAGGGTATACTGCATCCCTATTGATCGCACACATAAGTTTTTCAATAACACGGCAGTCATTCGGAAATTCAGCATATGCCTTTTCCCATAATTCGAGATTCTTTTCATTATCTCCGTTTTGATAATAGATCTTGCTTTGCCTTCCGTATTCGCTAATTGTTTCTTCTACTCTCACCCGGTCAACGCAAAGCAATTCATCAACAGTTATATCAAAATAAAATGCGATCTTCGGTAACAATGTAATGTCAGGAAAACCTTCTCCGCGCTCCCACTTGCCGACCGATTGCGGAGTTATTTCAAGATAATTGGCAAGCGCTTCCTGTGTAATGTTTTTCTGTTGTCTTAATGTACGCAATTTTTCCTTTAAGTTGATTTCCATAAATTCAATCCACCTTTATTTAGATTGATAAGCGCTTATCTTGATCATATTATAGCCAATTTATATTGCTATTTCAAGAACCGCAAAGTTTATTTACAGGCGAAATATACAACCGATCGTTGTTTTGGTGACAAAAACCTTCGATATAGCGAAATACACTGCGAAAAATACTATACTTTTCGCAGTGTATTGTTTTTTTATCTTCCGCGGATCGCGTCTATCGGGCGTTTGGAGGCAATGCGCTTTACGGGAATAAAGCTGGAGATAGCGGCGATTGCAAGGCTGACCGCAAGAAGCAGGGCGATCTGCCTTATGCCGAAATTAAGCACAGTGATCAATATACCGGCTTGCGTTCGCAACAGATGGTTGATAAACGCCGTCACGACTCCCACTCCGATGGATGATAAAACGAAATTTATCATTGCGATGATAAAGCTCTCAGCAAAGAATATGGCAAAGACATCGTTTGAGCGTGAGCCGATCGCACGCAGAATACCGATCTCCTGTTTTTTATAGGAAATACTCGTTCCGATGAAGTTTGCGAGCATGAGCGCCGCAAAGAGCGCAAAGCCGATACCGACATACAGGAATACTTTCGATAAGACCTTCAATACACCGTTTACCGTATCAAGCTCATATGTGACGGAATTCGTCATCGCATAGCGGTAGTCACCCTCCGAATAGCAATACGTTACGATATCCTTTACCTTTGCCGCATCGCCCGGCATAGCACCGACCGCATAGGAATAGATGCCACCGCTCATATCGGCAACATTTTCAAAAACCGCCTTATTTGCAACGAGCGTATCAATATATTGCGGATATTTTTCCGTATCGATATATCCTACCACCTTATATCCGCTTTCATCGCCTCTGTCTCCGTCATGGTAAGAATATTCCATTTTGGTATATGTTCCCGATAACATATCATACTCTTCCGCATACGTAGAGTCGGGGGCGATAATTATCTCTTTATCGGAAAGTACGCTTTTTTCTCCGTCGGTCCAAGTGATGACGGATTTATCGACATCCTTAAAATCAATGCATTTCTCAACGCCGATATATCTGTCGTTATTATCATAAAAATAGATATAGCCGTCTGCCAAAGCATAGGAGGCAGTATGGTCTGCGGTAAATCTGTCGATAAATCCGCCGCCGACGATCGCTACCTGACAAAGGCTTCCGTCACGCTCACTTGCAAGTTCATTATACAGTGCGTACTTTATGAGCAGATCGGCATTTGTCTGTCCGCTCGGATCCTCGGTCAGGGGACGGTAACGTCCGATATCGGTCTTTGTATCTATGATGCCTGTTACGGTATACTCTCTGCCGTCAAAATTAAGCTTTCTTCCGATCAGATCAGCGCCCGATGTAATCTTATCGTATCCGCCGTTACCGTTTGCAAATCCGCCTATTTTATATGTTTCCGCAACATATTCCGAAATGGCGATCTCATCCTTTGCACCGTCAGGCATAGCGCCGTAGGTGAGCTGATAGCCGAAGGCGTCAAGCTCTTCTGCGGACAGCTCTGCAAAGCCGTTGAGCGCATAGGCGTAAATATGAAAGTTCGACTCTGTGAAGGAGGCATTTACGTCATACGACTCACGCAGATCGAGTAAATTGTCCGACGGGTAAACACCCTTTACCTTAACGCCGGTATTTTCTTCGATCTCCTTCAGGTCTGCGCCGCCGAGTTTAAAACCGTAGTTTGCATAATACTCTGCAATACCCGAGTCATATTTTCTCTGCTTTTCAACAGAGAGATAGGACACTTTTGAATCTACGATGGAGTTCGTACAGGTCTTGATATGATTATACGAACCGAATGTATCGGCAAGTCCGAACAGACCAAAGGCAATACAGGAAAGCAGTATCGTCACGACAAGGCGTATCTTCTTGTGCTTTAAGCCGCTCGAGCCGATCTTGAACGCACTCCTCATCGGCAGGCGGCTCTTTATCAGCTCAAAGGGTTTGCTGTTTTTATATGTTATTTTGCTCTCATCTGTTTTACGTGCGCCGGCATGCGTCTTTTTCTTATTGGTTATTTCCATTTTCGCATCGGAATCGAGCGCTGCGATATAATCGTTTATCATCGCACGGTCTTCCTCTGTGAGCTTATATCCTTTTGGTATGTGGATATTCGGCCCTGCAAAATCAAGTGCGGACTCCTCTTCGATTCTCTGCTCGCCTGTATACTCGATATCGTCTATGACCTTACCGTCTGACAGCTCAATGATCCGATCGGCATATTGCTCGGCAAAATCACGATCATGCGAGACGACGATGACGAGCTTCGTCTGCGAAAGGCGCTTCAGCGTGTCAAACACCTGTTTTCCCGTCGCCGAATCGAGCGCACCCGTCGGCTCATCCGCCATAATAATATCGGGATTTTTGACAAGCGCACGGGCGATGGCGACTCTCTGCTTCTGACCGCCCGAAAGCTCGTTCGGCTTACGGTCGCCGTAGCCTGCGAGGTCGACTTCGTTCAGAATTTTATTGATCTCCTCGTCTTTTGCCTTTCTGCCCTGCAATTCTATCGCAAGCGCAATATTCGCACCGACGGTAAACTCATCGAGCACATTATATTCCTGAAAGATAAAGCCGACATAGGTATTTCTGTACGAGTCGAAATGGCTCTGCTTAAAATCCTTGGACGATACGCCCTTTATAATTATCTCGCCGCTGTCGTAGGTATCGAGACCGCCGAGCAGATTGAGCAGCGTTGACTTACCGCTGCCCGATTTACCGAGCAGAAATACCATGCCCGTCTCGGGAAATTTGAGCGACACTGAGTCAAGCGCCGTAACGGGTACGCCTTTTTTGGGCTTGTATCTTTTCGTTAAATTCTTTGTCTGTAACATTATTTTCCCTCACTGTCCTATTTGTTGTAGTACAGTTATTATACACACACATAGCGTGTTTGTCAATGCTTTTTGAAAAATTTTCATTTTAGCGTCAAATCATTTTCTTGCACTTATTACAAAAATCAAGGAAATCGCTGTTTTTTCGGCGGTTTTCTATTGATTTTTATTTTAACGTGAGTATAATATTGTGAGAGGTTTATATAGATGGATAAGATATCAAAAAGGTCGATGTCGCTCTGCGACGGACCTTTTCCCAAAAAGATAATACGATATGCCCTGCCTATCGTGGCAACAGGCGTTTTACAGCTTTTATTCAATGCCGCCGATATGATCGTGGTCGGCAGATTTTGCGGTGAAGATTCGCTCGGAGCGGTCGGTGCGACATCGACACTCATTCAGCTCACGATCAATCTGTTTCTCGGCCTATCCGTCGGCGCAGGTGTATGCGTCGCGCAATCGATCGGTGCAAAGGACGACGAAATGACGAGCCGATATGTTCACACGGCGATCCCTATGGCAATAATCGGCGGAGCTTTTATTTCGCTGATCGGATTTTTATGTGCAGATACCTTTCTCTCTCTTACAAAAACGCCCGAAGAGATCATTTCCCTCTCGGCGCTTTACATGAAAATATATTTCATCGGCACGATACCGAATATCGTATATAATTTCGGTGCGGCAATCCTCCGCGCAGACGGCGACACACGCTCACCGCTCATTTTCCTGTCGCTTGCCGGAATACTCAATGTATTTTTAAATGTATTCTTCGTAACGGTCGTGAAAATGAATGTTGCGGGGGTCGCACTCGCCACGGTGATATCACAGACGCTCTCCTGCATTCTCGTGCTGATATCATTATCGCACAGGCACAATGCGACACGGCTGATATTGAAAAAAATGCATTTCTCCTCCCGCGCGATAATTAATATCATAAAAATCGGACTGCCTGCAGGCATACAAAGCTCGCTTTTCTCAATTTCAAATGTGATAATACAATCGTCCATCAACTCTTTTGGCGCAGTAGTGCTGGACGGAAGCACAGCGGCAGGAAGTCTCGAAGGCTTTACCTACGTGGCAATGGATTCCTTTTCCCAAACGGCAACAAACTTCGCCTCTCAGAATGTCGGTGCGAAAAAGTATGCAAATATACCGATCGTTTTTACGCTCAGTATGCTGTTTGTTACCCTCACAGGCATATCCTTCGGTGCGAGCACATTTGCATTTGCTAAGCCCCTGCTCTCAATTTATCTGCCGAGTGCACCTGAGTCTATTTCATACGGAATCACCCGACTTGCGATCATACCGCTGACATATTTCACCTGTGGCATTATGAACGTCACCTCGGGAGTTATCCGCGGAATGGGAAACTCTACACAGCCTATGCTGATAACGATTATCGGAATCTGTGTTCTGCGTGTTATATTCATATATACACTTTTCCAGAAAGAAACGTTTCACTCATTTACGATACTGCTCTTATCCTATCCGATATCCTGGGTAATTACATTCTGTGCTCTTCTGATATGCTATGTCCGTACATACCATAAATTAAAAAGGTCCACATCAGAAAAAAACGCTGCGCTTCAAAAGAATTGAAGCACGGCGTTTTTTTGATTATTCAACATATTTTTTCAGCACGTCGATACAGTCGTTGATCGGATCATAGAGCGCCTTTCCTTTACAGGAAACAAAAATATACGGCCTGCCGTCACGAACTGACGTTGCATAGCACATCACGCAATGCCCCGACTCGCTCGTATATCCCGTTTTGCCGCCGAGAACATTGCAGCTTCCCGATTCATCGCCCTTCATGCGCTGTTGGAGATTTGACTCAAAATAGATACCGTCCGGATGATACTCTGTCGCCGGTGTCGTATGCCGATAAGCACTCAATATCTCGGCAAGATCGGGATACTGATATGCATATGCAAGAAGCACCGAAAGGTCATACACCGTGCTGTAATTCTCCTCACTGAAATCACCCACGGGGTTTGAGAAATGGCTGTTCTTCATGCCGAGCTCAGCCGCCTTTTTATTCATCATATCCGCAAAGCCTGCGATACTGCCTCCGCAGTAAACCGCAATCGCCTCTGCCGCATCAGCGCCCGACGGCATGATCATACCGTACATATATTCACGTACCGATACGCTCTCACCGACCTCAAAACCAGCGAGCGAATTACCCGAGACGATAAGCGGATTCAGGATATCATATGTCATGGTGATATACTCACGGTCGATATTTTTGACATGCTCATATGCGGTGACGAGGCTCATCACCTTAGTAAGTGACGCCGGGTACACCTTTTTATCCGCACCGCGTGATGCGACAATACGCCCTGCACTGACGTCAACGAGTATCGCACACTCGCTGCGCACAGTGCCCGAAAGCGATACGCTCCTGCTGTCGCTCGAAAAGGATGCGACCGTGGGTTTAACGCTCTGAGTCTGATCCCGGCTCTCGTCCACAGACGGCGGAGTATAGACGGGTTGACTCTCGGGCATCGTAGCCTCTGTCGGAGCGTTTGTTTCGGCGGATGCCTCGCTCTGAGATGCGTCCACGGGATTATCGACCGGGACATCCGCTTTCCTCGACAGAGCGATCTTAAACAGACTGACAACGGCGAAGATCATCACAACGATTATGACAAGACACAGCACAAAAAACAGAGTAAGTCTCTTTTGCGTCTCCCGTTTGCGGCGCTCTCTCCTCGCCCGTTCTTTTGCGGCACGGATCACACGTGCCTTTTCGATCTCGGCACGGCGCATAGCGTCATGTTCCTGCCTGCTATTTGCTCTGCGGCGTTTATGTTCCGACATACGTAAATCTCTCATATTCCCTGCCGTCACGCAGGACAGTCTCATTCCACATCGAGGCAGGACGCACCCAGATATCTCCCTCTCCGTACAATGCCTTGTATACGACCATATCCTCAAGGGTTTCGGAATTTTTCGCTATAAACAAAAGCTCGTATTCCCCACCCTTGAAGTGCTTATATTTTCCGGGTCTTAATTCTTTCATTTTCAAAAACCTTCTTAAAAGACGAAAGGGGCGCAAAGCGCCCCTTTGTTATTCGTCGCAGTTTTCCCAGTTATGGTATACTTCCTGAACGTCGTCATTATCCTCGAGATGCTCGAGAAGCAGGCTCATATGCTTGATATCATCCTCGTTTGTAAGCGTAACATAGGTCGAGGGGATCTTATCCTTTTCGGCAGAATCGAGCGTATATCCCTTTGCCTCAAGATCTGCACGGACAGCCGAAAGATCGTCCGGCTCAGTAAATATCTCATACACGCCGTCGTCCGCCTGGAAGTCCTCGGCACCTGCCTCGAGCGCATCCTCCATGAGCTTATCCTCGTCAAGTTCCTTATCTTCGTCAACGATCACGATATGTCCCTTATCCTCGAAAAGATAGCTGACACATCCCGTCTGACCGAGGTTTCCGCCGAATTTATCAAAATAATGGCGGACATCGGATGCTGTCCTGTTTCTGTTATCAGTCGTTGTATAAACGATAACGGCAACGCCCGACGGACCGTAACCCTCATAGTAGAGCTCCTCATAATCGGCGTTATCGCCGCCTGCCGCCTTCTTAATAATACGCTCGATATTATCGTTCGGCACATTATTGCTCTTCGCCTTTGCAATGAGATCCTTTAATTTGGAGTTAGAGGCAGGGTCTGCACCGCCCTCACGGATGGCGATCGCCATCTCTTTACCGATCTTAGTGAAAACCTTCGCTCTCTGCGCATCGGTCTTCTCCTTTTTATGCATTATATTTTTCCATTTAGAATGTCCTGACATGACAGCCTCCTTATATTTTTTCGGGTTTCTTTAAGCATATGAGGTCAAACGCATTGGAGAGCGTCTGACGTGTCGCCGCTGTGAGCAGTATCCTTGCACGGCGTATCTTTTCGTCTTCCTCGGTTACGATGCGGCACTCGTGATAGAAACGGTTGAATGCAGCGCATACATCGAGGATATAACGGGTTATGATAAAGGGCTCATATTCACGCATCGCCGAAAGCAGCTTTTCGCCAAAGGTCGATAAGACCTTCGCAAGCGCCATTTCCTCGCTTGTGGTGAAATCCTGTGCACTGATATCGCCCGCAGGTCTTCCGCCGGCCTTCTCGAGTATCGAGCAGGTCCTCGCATATGTGTACTGCGCATACGGACCTGTATTTCCCTCAAAGGAAAGCGCATCCTCCATCATGAAGTTGATATCCTTGATACGGGAATTGGAAAGATAATAGAATATGACAGCGCCTACGCCGACAGCCTCCGCCGTCTCCGCTTTATTTTCGAGGTCGGGATTTTTCTCCTCCATGATCTGAGATACCTTTTCTATCGCAAGGGCAAACAGATCCCGCAGAAGGATGACATTTCCCGTTCTCGTTGCGAGCTTCTCGCCGTTTATGCTGACCGTACCGTACGGCACGTGAACGAGCTTATCATGCCAGTCATAGCCCATGAGCTCGACGACCTTGAACCACTGCGCAAAATGCAGACTCTGCCCTGCACTCGTGACATAGATACATTTATCAAAGTCATACGTTTCCTTACGGTATACGGCAGCGGCAATATCACGGGTCGGATACAGGGTCGAGCCGTCCTTTTTGAGTATCAGGCAGGGCGGCATACCGTAATCCGACAGGTCGACGATCGATGCGCCGTCATCCAGCTTCAGAAGTCCGCTCTCACGCAGTTTTTCGACCTGCGCTGGCATTTTATCGGTATAGAAGCTCTCGCCCTTATAGCTGTCAAAGGTGATACCGAGCTGCTTATATGTTTTCTCATATTCCGCAAGAGATATCTCAATAAACCATTTCCAGAGTGCGATGTTTTCTTCATCACCCTGCTCCATTTTGCGGAACTCCGCACGGGATTCATCGGCGAGGGCGGCAACGCCCTCCTTTTCCTCATCGCCGATCGCATTATTTATTTTTACGTAAAGCTCGACGAGCTTGTCGATGCCGCCCGTCTCGATATCCTCTTTACTGCCCCATTTTTTATAGGCGCAGATCAGCTTACCGAACTGCGTTCCCCAATCGCCTAGGTAATTGATGCCGACGCATTTGTATCCTGCGAACTCATGCATTTTCTTTATCGAATGACCGATCACTGTAGTACCGAGATGTCCGATATGAAAGGGCTTCGCTACATTAGGCGACGAATAGTCGAGCACGACCGTCTTTCCCTTTCCCATATCGCTCGAGCCGTATTTTTCACCCATATCGAGAACGGTATTTACCGTTTTTGCAAAAAACGATGCGTCAAGCTTAAAATTCAGATATCCGCCTGCGACATCACAGGATGCGATTCCCTCGCAGGAAAGTCCCCCGCCGATCGCAGAGGCAATGGCAGGAGGCGCCATACGCAGCGAACGGCTGAGCTTAAAGCACGGAAGTGCAAGATCGCCCATCGTGTCATCGGGCGGGTATTCAAGCATATCATAAATATCCTCTGCCGAAAGCCCACAATTCTCAGATATCTCAGAGAGTTTTTGCGCTATCGCTGATGAAAGTTTTTTCTTTAACTCTATCATTATATTTTTTCCTTACATAAATTTTCATTATATTTTATCACAAAAATGCAGATATGACAATATTTTGAGAAAAATTTTCTTTGGGACCTTGACAAACAGGCTGATTTGTGTTATCATCAGTAAAGCGATTCACTTTACAGAGGCAAAAATGGAACTCGAAAACAAAACAAATATGGCAATGCTTTACGACTTTTATTCACCGATGCTGACAGAACGGCAGAAGGAGCTCATGGAGCTCTATTACGGAGACGACCTCTCTCTGTCTGAGGTCTCGGATATCGCAGGCATCACACGTCAGGGTGTTCGTGACGCGATCAAAAAGAGCGAAAACATCCTTGACAGATGCGAGAGAAAGTTACATTTATGTGATAAATTCAAGGAGCAGAACAAGAATCTTGAATTCATTCTCCGCCGTCTTTCCGAAATTCAGACCGATGACAATATCGATGATATCATAAGCCGTGTAAAAGAACTTATTATATAGGAGTAAACAGTGTTTTCAAACCTGCAGGATAAGCTGAGCGAGGCATTTAAAAAATTCAGAAATAAAGGTAAGCTCACCGAGGCAGACGTCAAGGAGGGCATGCGTGCCGTCAAGCTCGCTCTGCTCGAAGCCGACGTCAACTTTAAAGTCGTAAAGGACTTTATCGGCAGGGTCACAGAGCGTGCGGTCGGAAGCGATGTGCTCGAGAGCCTGATGCCTGCCCAGCAGGTCATCAAGATCGTAAACGAGGAGCTGACCTCCCTCATGGGCGGAAGCGTATCGAAAATCGAGATAGCGTCTGCGCCGCCGACTGTCATTATGATGGTGGGCCTCCAGGGTGCAGGTAAGACCACCCACTGTGCAAAGCTCGCCGCCCACTTCAAAAAAGAGGGCAAGCGTCCCCTGCTCGTAGCGTGCGACGTTTATCGTCCCGCCGCAATAAAACAGCTCGAGATCGTAGGCGGACAGGTGGATGTGCCCGTCTTTACCATGGGCGATAAAATAAAGCCCGTCGATATCTCACGTGCGGCAATCGAGCACGCAAAGAAATCCGGACTTGACATGGTCATCATCGATACCGCAGGCCGACTGCATGTGGACGAAGAGATGATGGCGGAGTTAGTTAGCATAAAAAGCTCGGTACAGCCGAATGAAATACTTCTCGTCGTCGATGCAATGACAGGTCAGGACGCCGTGAATGTAGCGGATACCTTCAACTCTATGCTCGATATTACCGGTGTCATCCTCACAAAAATGGACGGCGATACGAGAGGCGGTGCGGCACTTTCCGTGCGTCACGTAACAGGCAAACCCATCAAATACGTCGGCACGGGCGAAAAATTCGATGCGCTCGAGCCCTTCTACCCCGACAGAATGGCATCCCGCATCCTCGGCATGGGCGATATGCTCTCCCTCATTGAAAAAGCCGAGAGCGCATACGATGAAAAAAAGGCGCTCGAGCTCGAAAAGAAAATGCGGGAGAATGCCTTTACCCTCGATGACTACCTTGAACAGATGAAGCAGGTACGAAATATGGGGTCAATGGAGCAGATACTCGGCATGATGCCCGGCGTCAACGCAAATGCGCTCAAAGATATTCAAATAGATGAAAAGGCGCTCGACCATATGGAGGCGATCATACTCTCTATGACTAAGGCCGAACGAGACAAGCCGGACATTATCAACGCTTCCCGCCGCAAGCGCATCGCCGCAGGCAGCGGCACGAAAGTCGAGGATGTCAACAAGCTGCTCAAGCAATACGATCAGATGAAAAAAATGATGAAGCAGTTATCAAGCGGCAAATTACAGAAAATATTAGGAAGAAAAGGCAAATTCAAACTGCCTTTCTAAATAAATGAAATAATATATATTAACATAGGAGGACATGCAAATGGCAGTAAAAATCAGACTTAAGAGAATGGGTGCAAAAAAAGCTCCTTTCTACAGAGTTGTCGTAGCAGATTCGAGATATCCCCGTGACGGCAGATTCATCGAAGAGATCGGATACTTCAACCCCGTAAGCAAGCCGGAAGAGGTCAAGATCGACGCAGAGGCCGCTAAAAAGTGGATATCCAACGGCGCACAGCCCACAGATACGGTAAAAGCTCTGCTCAAAAAAAGCGGCGTTATCGACTAATGGCGGTATAAGGTATGGCGGAACTCAAAAAAATCCTTACTGACATGGCGAAATCCATCGTTGACGATCCTGACTCCGTAATGGTGACCGGAGACGAGGACGGTAATAACATCGTCCTGACCCTTTCGGTTGCTGAAAACGATATCGGTAAAGTTATCGGAAAGCACGGCAAGATCGCAAAATCCATACGCATGGTCATGAAAAGTGCCGCAAATCTCTATGGCAAACACGTGACTGTCGAAATTGAAGACTGATCCGGTTCATCCGGAATAGCAAAAGGACGAAAACCAAACGGTTTTCGTCCTTTTGCATATTTTTCTCCTCGCTTGTCAAAAATCACTTTGAATACATCAAACGGAGGAATAATATGAAAATAAAAAGCGTCAAAGCGATACAGGTTTTCGATTCGAGAGCAAATCCGACTGTAAAATCGACCGTCGAATTAGAAAATGGAGTCAAGGCAAGCGCGAGCGTCCCGTCGGGCGCTTCAACGGGAAAATTTGAGGCGTATGAACTGCGTGACGGCGGCCGCGACTACTACGGCAAAGGCGTCAAGGGCGCAGTGGAAAATGTCAACACCGTGATATGCGAAGCCATCACGGGACTCGAAGCAGAAAACCAATGCGAGATCGACAAAGCCATGATCAAAGCAGACGGAAGCCCGAACAAATCAAATCTCGGCGCAAATGCGATCCTTTCGGTATCGCTTGCCTGTGCCAAAGCGGCGGCAAAAAGCCTGCACATACCGCTATACCGCCATATCGGCGGAATCTGCGCACGCACCCTTCCCGTCCCCATGATGAATATCTTAAACGGCGGCGCACACGCCTCAAACACCGTAGATATTCAGGAATTCATGATCATGCCGTACGGTGCAAAGAGCTTTGCGGAAGCCATGAAGATGTGCACGGAAATATATCACTCCCTCGCAAAAATACTCAAGGAAGATGATTTCTCAACGACGGTCGGCGACGAGGGCGGATTTGCGCCGAATTTTGAATCGGACAGCATGGCGCTCGATTATATCGTGCGTGCCATTGAATTCTCCGATTACGAGCCGGGAAACGACGTATTCATCGCAATCGATGCCGCTGCCTCCGAATGGTATGACGAGCAAAAAGGCATTTACACTCTTCCAAAACGAAAGCTGAGCGTCACGAGAGAGGAGCTGAGCGATTATTTTATCTCGCTTAAGTCGAAATATCCTATTATTTCGATAGAAGACCCGATCTCCGAGCTTGACTTTGAAGGATTCGCAAAAATAACAAAGGATATGCACACCACGCAGATCGTGGGAGACGATCTGTTCGTGACAAATACCGAGCGTCTCTCAAAAGGCATATCAGAGCATGCGGCAAATGCGATCCTGATAAAGCCGAACCAGATCGGCTCGCTCACCGAAACGATCGAGGCTGTCATGCTCGCCAAAAAAAGCGGATACAATGCTGTTATGAGCCACCGCTCGGGCGAGACGGAGGACACGACGATCGCCGATATCGCCGTGGGTCTCAACTGCACGCAGATAAAAACAGGAGCGCCCTGCCGCAGTGAGCGTGTCGCAAAATACAACAGACTGCTCGAGATAGAAAACGAGCTATCCAAATGTGCAAAATACGGGGTTGAGAGATAAAATAAAGGCGCTGTAAAAAAAACGAAAGTTTTTTACAGCGCCTTTTTTTACATTCCGAGCAGCACTTCCCTGTTTGTACCGTAAAAGATATCGTCCCTATGGGAGATCATCTGCAAAAACCGCTCGAAGTCATCCCATGTATCGTGCAGATCAAACTCATACGAATGCCCCCAGATATAGAATATCTGCGGACGGTCTGCCTCGAGCTCAACAAAACGTTTTCCGAGCTCGACCATATGTTCAAAATCGCCGTGCTCATATACCGTCGGGCAGAATTCATACAAATTATCCTGCAGGTCAAAGGCGCCGTTGCTGTTTGCCGTCCGGCAATAACGCACGCCCGTATGCGCACGCAGAATGTCCGCAACACGGGAGTCGCACTCCTTTCCGGGACCGGGATAGGCAAATCCGACTACCTCATATCCTGCGATCTCGGATAACCTCAGCCGATCTGACTCGACCTGATCGATGATCTCCTCCTCCGTGCGTCCGACAAGCGGACGGTGGGTACGTGTATGCGCTGCGATCTCATGTCCGCGATAGATGCGTGCGATCTCAGATTCGGCAAAACGCATCTGATCGAACGTGATCCCCTCCTGTGTAAGCACATTCTTCTGCCCGAAATTGCCCGAATTCAGATTAAATGTGCCTTTGACGCCGTATTTATCAAACAGTGCGATCAGGCGCTCGTCCTGCAGGACCCCGTCGTCGTAACTGAATGTAATTGCTTTCTTCTTACCGTGAAACATCATGACATTCCTTTCATATGTTGTTCTCTGATAAAAAATGCGGCAGTGAAAAACTGCCGCATAGTTTCATTATCAGCCGTTGTATGCTTCCTCGTCGCAGATGATGATCGTATTGGGATGTACCTTAAGAAGCGTCGACGGATTCGATGTCGTAATTCTGTCGTCAAGCAGCTCTGTTATTGCCTGATGCTTTGCTTTGCCGTTTGCAAGGAGGATGATCGTCTTTGCCTTCATGATAGACGCCATACCCATTGTTACTGCATGAGTGGGAACGTCCTCTTTCTTCTCGAAAAATCTTGCATTTGCGTTTATCGTGCTCTCTGTAAGAGAGGTAAGGTGTGTTCCGCAGTACAACTTCTCCTCAGGCTCGTTGAATGCGATGTGGCCGTTCTGTCCGATACCGAGCACCTGTATGTCGACGCCGCCTGCCGCATCGATCGCTGCATCATATGCTTTGCACATAGCGTCGGGGTCTTTTGCCGTGCCGTCCGGAACGTGCGTCTGCTCTTTATCAATATCGATATGATCGAAAAGATTTGTATTCATAAAATATCTGTAGCTCTGATCGTTCGTCGGCTCGAGCGGATAATACTCGTCAAGATTGAAGGACTTACAATCCTTAAAGGATATCTCACCCTTCTGATTCATATCGGCAAGGATCTTGTACATTCCGACGGGGGTAGAGCCTGTTGCCAGACCCAGAACCGAATCCGGCTTCATGTAGACCTGAGAAGCAAATATCTTAGCCGCTTCCTTCGACATTTCGTCATAATTCTTACATACTATAACTCTCATAATTTTTCTCCTATGAAAAAAGTTTTCTTAAGGCAACACCGCATAATTCTGACGGTACAATTGCGCCGTCAGTTTTTTCGTCAGACAAAACAAATTGAGGAGGCGAGAGTAGAGCCTCTGCCGACGAAATTTGTGAAGTATGACGAAAAAAATGCAAGCAAGTGTATCGTCAAGGCGACAGCCGAGAATTATGCGGTGTTGCCTTTATCCAAATTATAGCACTATATCGCAAAAAAGTAAATAGCTAAAAAATATAATCTGAGTTATAATTCCGAGTATTGCATAATATTAATTTTTTGTTGTGCTTTTATGCATAAAGGGTTGCAAAAAACGGAAATTTATGATAAAATCTTTCTATAATTAATATTTTGGAGGAAACAACCAATGAAGAAAATAATTGCACTTATTATGGCAGTCGCTATGGTAATGCTCTGTGCTTGCGCTCTCACCTCTTGCGGGGAGAAAGAAAAAGAGACAGCCAAGCTCGTTATGGCTACCAACGCCGCTTTCCCGCCTTATGAATACGTAGACGGCGATAAGATCGTCGGTATCGATGCGGAAATCGCCGCTGCGATCGCAGAAAAGCTCGGCATGGAGCTCGTGATCGAGGATGTAGAATTCGGCTCTATCGTTGCAGGCGTTCAGTCCGGTAAATTCGATATGGGCATGGCAGGCATGACCGTAACAGACGAACGCAAGGAAAGCGTAAACTTCACCGATACATACGCAAAAGGTATTCAGTCTGTTATCGTTAAGGCTGACAGCGAATATGAGTCTTTTGAGGACTTCTACACCGGTTTTGACGATGAAGGCAATCCCGCAGGAACAAAAGAGGGCATCACTATCGGCGTTCAGCAGGACACAACGGGTGATATCTACTCTTCCGACACACCTGAGAATTGGGGCTTCGGAGAAGAAAACGTTATCCGTTACAAGACAGGTAACGAGGCTGTTCTCGCTCTCGCTGCCGGTAAAGTAACCGCTGTCATCATCGACAACGAGCCTGCAAAATCCTATATTGCCTCAACAGAAGGACTCAAGATCCTCGACGGCGCATACGCAGACGAAGACTATGCGATCTGCGTAGCAAAGGAAAAGACCGACCTTCTCGAGAAGATAAACAAGGCGCTCAAGGAACTCACAGAAGAAGGCAAGGTTCAAAAGATCGTCGACAAATACATACCCGCTGAATAATTAAGGCAACACCGCACAATTCATGACAGCGCACTTACACCGTCAGAATTGCACGGTATTACCTTAGCAATCAATAAAAGGGCGGCTTGCCGCCCTTTTGTATTTAGGAGAAAACTGTGGAACAGTTAAAAAAACAATTTATTCTGAATTTTATAAACGGCGATCGGTGGAAGCTGCTTGTTACGGGTTTAAAAAACACGCTGCTCATCACCCTTTTTGCCCTTATCCTCGGCGTTGCCATCGGCGTTTTGATAGCCAGTATACGCTCTACTTACGACAAAAACGGCGAGACCATGAAGCTCCACGGCGGCCCCGGATATTACATACTCGCATTTTTCAATGCTTTATCTAAATTATATCTGACGATCATACGCGGCACGCCGATCGTAGTACAGCTTCTGATCATGTATTTTATCATCATGGCGTCGTCAAAAAACAGCATCCTTTGTGCTGTTCTTGCGTTCGGTATCAACTCGGGCGCATATGTCGCTGAGATATTCCGGAGTGGCATCATGTCGATCGACAACGGTCAGTTCGAGGCAGGACGCTCGCTCGGCTTCAATTACATTCAAACGATGATATATATCGTCATACCGCAGATGTTCAAGGTGGTGCTCCCTACCCTGTGCAATGAGTTCATCGCCCTGATCAAGGAGACCTCCGTCGCAGGTTATGTCGGAATCATGGATCTGACAAAAGCAGGAGACCTGATCAGAGGACGTACATTCTCGGCTTATATGCCGCTTCTCGCAGTTGCAGCCGTCTACCTGATAATAGTAATCATACTCACTAAGCTCGTAGGTATTCTGGAAAGGAAGTTGCGCAAAAATGAACGATAATATCCTGATTGATGTAAAAAACCTGAAAAAGCACTATAATCACGGCAAGATAAAGGCGCTCGACGGGGTCTCTACCTCGATCAAAAAAGGAGAGGTCGTCGTCGTGATCGGCCCTTCCGGCAGCGGAAAATCGACGCTTCTGCGCTCGCTCAACCTGCTCGAAATACCCACCGAGGGCAGCATTATATTTGACGGCGTGAACATAACCGGAAAACACGTCGATATTAATATGCACCGCAGAAAAATGGGAATGGTATTTCAGCACTTTAATCTGTTTCCGAATATGACCATCCTCGGTAACATGACGATCGCACCGATAAAGCTGCTGAAAAAATCAAAAGCCGAAGCTAACGAAAAGGCAATGAAGCTGCTCGGGCGTGTCGGACTTTCCGACAGAGCCGAGGCATATCCGAACCAGCTCTCAGGCGGTCAGAAGCAGCGTATCGCAATCGTGCGTTCCCTCTGCATGGATCCTGAGGTCATGCTTTTTGACGAGCCGACATCAGCCCTCGACCCCGAAATGGTCGGCGAGGTACTCGATGTTATGAAGGAGCTCGCAAACGAGGGTATGACGATGGTAGTGGTAACACACGAAATGGGATTTGCCCGTGAAGTCGGCGACAGAGTCATATTCATGGACGGCGGAGTTATCATCGAAGAAGGCACACCGGATGAGATATTCTCAAATCCCAAAAGCGACAGACTGAAAGATTTCCTTGCGAAAGTGTTATAATTATGGCTTCAAGTAAAGATTATTTAGAGTTTGTATTAGATCAGCTCTCAGACTTAGACGGTATCTCCCATCGTGCGATGATGGGTGAATATATCATCTATTTTCAAGGGAAAATCGTCGGCGGTATCTATGATAACCGCTTGCTTGTAAAGCCTGTTCCGTCTGCGATCGCCCTCATGCCGGAAGCGGCTTACGAATTACCCTATGAGGGTGCAAAAGAAATGCTCTTAATCGACGATATAGATAATAAAGAGTTTCTTTGTAAGCTGTTTCTTGCCATGTATGAGGAACTCCCCGCACCAAAGCAAAAGAAAACCACTCCGAAAAAATAACGGCAAAAAATCATTTAAGCTGACGGAAACCGACGGTGTTCGGCTTTCGTCAGCTTAAATATTTTCAAAAAAATACAACCTTTTTCCTTTTTTATTTGTCTATTATATGTAGCTACAAAAAAACACATTAGGACGGTACTATGTTATATCTTCAAGAAAAAGATGAAGCACTCGTAAATATGACACTGCTCGGCGATCAGAAAGCGTACGGAGCGCTTGTTTTGCGCTGGCAGAAAGCGGTTCTTTCGGCGGCGCACGCCGTGACCCGCTCAGATCCCCTTGCCGAGGATGCGGCACAGGATGCATTTGTCTCTGCCTGGCTTGCGCTAAGTAAGCTGAACGACCCGTCGAAATACGGCGCATGGGTCGTTCGGATCGCAAAAAACCGTGCAAAGAACCTGGTGTTGCGATATAAAGAATGGCTGGATATCGACACGGTAATTACTGCGGAATACGAGAGCGGCATTTTTTACGAGGGAATGGCAGAGCCGTCTGACGAAAACGAGCTTCTGCACGAAAATGTCAGCGCCTTATCGGAAAAGATACGAAAGGTAATTACCCTGCACTATTTCGAGGGGTATTCAATTGCCGAGATATCCGATATGCTCGCCATACCCACGGGAACGGTAAAGGCCAATTCAAAATAAATATTGCATTAAATTCACACGATCTTACCGGCATCCTTTTAGCCGCCCTGCTTTTCCGATCGGGTAGGTACGGCAGTCGTTCCAGGCGGTGGGCAGGGGGTCGAGGGCGAGCACGGTGTCGCATCCGTTTTCATCGTCGCTGTCGCTCACCATGACATTGAAATAAAAAGAGGGATTCTTCTTATCTATACTAAGATATTCTAACGGAATACCGACTCTCGCCGTATAGCCGTTTGCGTGAAGCGCCAGTCCGCTCTCGGCAATGCCGCTCAGCGAAACGGGTGAATCGGCGATATCATAAACAGAAAGATACTTTTCTTTCTCGCCATTCTGTGTAAGGAAAGCGTAAATACTGTGAAATGTATATCTCTCGCCTGCCGAGGCAATACACAGTGTCAAGGAATCGCAGTATCCGATGGCATCATTATCCTCGGGAAAGACGCCTTCTGTCAGATAATTCAGCACATCGTCTGTGACATCGAGCTCAAACCACAGTCTCCCGTCCCGAATCCAAAAATCGAATCGGAAGGAAAGATCGGCACTGCTTTTCGGTGCGATTCCGGCGATCACATACGAGTGCGGCTTTTGCGCATCATATTCATCCACATGAAAACGGTATTCATCCGGTTTGGCATCGGGGCAAGAATAAAACGGTCTGTCATGCGCTGTGATATCCGCCAGGATATTATCGAAATATCGCTCCGGCTCGGATATGAAACGATGAAAGATCGGGAATTTTTCTTCGACGGATGGATTTTCAATGAATTCATCGGGAAGCAGCGCCGGAAAAATATCCGAAAACTCCGACAGTACACACGCAAATTCTGCGCAGTCACGAAACGGAGACAGCTCCGACTCACAATGCCGCCAATCGATTTCTTTGCCGTACCTTTCGATGAGCAATGCAATATCGTATAACCGGCTCAGCTCAATGATAGGATCAGACTGATACCGCCCGATCAGCAGCATATGATCCGCATACTTCCCTCCCTTTCTCGCATGGGTAAAATAATGCAGAAACAAGAATAGAAACTGATACGTCGGATCGAACGTAGTTAAATTATGACCGTTAATAGCCATTTGCTGTAAATTACCGTTCGGGACTGTAAAGGCGATCTCATCATCCGGATGAAAATATGCAGTGTGCATTTCAACCGAGACGCCCTGATAATTTAACGTAATATGATGACCGTCAAATGCTTCCTGTACAGAAAATCCGCTTTTCATCAGAATATCCAGCGATTTTGAATAGTCCTTAGAATCAACGTAAAAATCAATGTCGCTGAATACCCGTCGCTCCGGCTGATCGTATAGCAACCGGGAAAGGCTTATCCCCTTAAAATGGATCGGTTCGATATCCGCCGGGCGCAACAGATCCGTAATGCGAATTAAAACATCTTCCATCATTCGGGTACGAATTTTTGACAATCGGATCGCGGCGGAATTTACCTCTGCAAAAATAAAATCCAGACGGTTCACGGAAATAAACTGTTTTTGCTTGTCCGGATATATGCGCCGCTCAATATATGCTTTGAATTGTTCATAAGTATTCATATATATATGATACACCATAATTTTGATATTGTAAATATTTTTTGCACAATTATATTGCAAATTGCTCCATAATATGATATAATATGACAAAATAAGAGTTAAATCGACAAATAACAAAAACGGAGAATGGTTTTAATGAAATATCAATCAGAAATCGGGAAAATATATGACACCTTATTTTTTTGCATTGAGTATTTTAATGAGCAAGCGGTCAAGGATACAATAACCAACCGCTTTGAAGATACTTCTTTTATGGATAAATGCTATCAGGAGGTCAATGAATCCGTGCCTTCTCTGCCGCCGATTCTGAAGCCGTTATTCTTATATCAGAATCAGACACCGACCGTAATGATTGCTTTCTTCAAAAATTATATTGATTATCAAAATGATACGATCCATACATTTCTGCAAAAAATAACCGAGCACTCGGATTTCATTTATTCAAAAACGCTTTCTACATTATTCCCCGAAGTTTCTGACATAGTAGAAGAAACCGTTACACCGCTTCCTGCACCGGAATCTTTTATCCGGACATTGAATGAATCCAACTACTCAGAAGATTTCAAACTGCAAATATCGCTATTATTCGGTAATTTCAATTATGCACTCTCATTGCTGACCGAACAGTTGGTTTTAATTTTTCAAGCAGTCGACCGTCTCCATCACAAATATGTAGCTATGCTTGACGACGCATATAAAGAGATTCATTCCGAGCGAAATCTGAAGTTATACTCTAAAGTATTAGGAACAGATATTAGCCACCAAACTGATGAATATAACTGTACCATTGCATTTCTGAATCAATACATAGCGCTTTTAATCATATCAGAGGACTTTCACGGTCTTCTTCTCGGCATCCATTACGAGGAGGACCTCAGTTTTCGCCTTAATGAAAAAAATATCGATGTGCGCCAACTATTGATTGCAGTCGGAAACGATACACGTTTAACTATTTTGCAAGTGTTAGCCGAACAGCACGAGATGACCGCATCTGCCATTGCAAGAATAATCAATACGCCGCTTACGACCGTACTTCGACATATAGAAATACTCTATGGAAGCGGAGCAGTATTCATTTCTAAAAAGAGCGGACTCAAGATTTTTTATCGGCTGAATGATCACCTGCTCAAAAATGCATTTAAAATAATGAATAATAGAATAGGAGAGCTATCAAATGAACAAACAGCAAACAAAGTGGACAAAACCATCGGTTAAAACTATCTCTTTTCAGGAATTGAGTTCTTTAATCACAGTTTCGGCTTGCTCACAACGTATTGGTTTATGTACAAGCTTCATGAGATAAATTTATGACCGTTTGCATTCGCCGAACCGGATGGGCAAAACCGTTTTTCATTACCTGCGACGATGAGCGTATCACAGAATTTTTTGTGAGCTCACAGAACGGTAATGTTTGCGACGGTAACGGAATCGACGGCACCTTAATCGAGGTAACCTCGTGCGGTGCCTCTTTTCTTGTCCGTTGCAACGGGCAGACGGTAACCACCGACTCGCCCATTCAGGCCGTTTTGAATCTGATGTTTGATGAGGCGGTCTACTGCTCCAACCTGTTTCCGCTCCACGGCGGTGCGATCGAAGCATCCGGCACGGCGTGTCTTTTCCTTGCGTCTACTCATGTCGGAAAAACAACACTCATTGCGTATCTGACGCAATCCGGGTATCCCTATATCAATGATGACCATAGCCTGATTGATACGGATACCCTTTTTGTTGTGCCCGATATTACGCCGATCCATCTCCGCCCCGAGAGTCTGCCGATCCTCGGGCAATACGGCTGTCCGATCGACGGCGCCGCAATGAAGACCGAAAGAATAGACAGAATAGTTTACACCCCCGGGCGCACTGCGTCAGCGCATCTTCCGATCGGTCATATCTTTTTCATTGAAAGAAGCGAAACGGAAAACAGCTGCTCTCCCATCGAAAAAAGCGAAGCGGTAAAACTGCTGATGGCGGGGCTTTTATCGCCACGAGCGGCAGATATAAAGCGGCTGCAATGTGCAATTAAGTTAGCATCAAAATGCAAGCGGCTCGTTTACTCGGATATGCGCTATGTGGCTGATCTATTACGAGGTGACATAAAATGATCGGGTCCATGAAAGAGGCGCTCGAGTGCCTGAAACTACGGGCAAAAATAAAAAAGCCGTTCTCGCTTACCGTTGCCGGGACGAGCATGTTTCCGCTCATTCGTGAGGGTGAGAGCATATCGATCTGCCGAAAAGATGCTTATGATATCGGCGATATCTTAGTCTTTATCTATCCGCAGGACCGGCTGATCGTCCACCGTCTTTTGAAAATACAGGGCGATCGGTATTTCTGCAAAGGCGACAACTGCTATGAGCTGGAAGAGATCGGATTCGATCAGATCATCGGCGCTGTATTGTTAGAGGACGACCCTCATCACACTGCCGAATTTGTCCGTGATTCCTATCACATCAACTGTATTTTCAGGGAATGTGATCACGATATCGGAAAAACGAAACAAACAGAAGAATATCAAGCTTACTATAAAAAATACTTGGAGGTATTATCATGACTTATATCCGAAACCACAATATGGAATTTCTCGAAATAGACGAGAACAGTCTCGTCGTTTACGATGAGAACGGCGGAGACACGCATTATATCAACGAAACCGGAAAAACGATCGTGGAATTGTTAGAAACCCAAAAAACAAAGGAGGAGCTGCTCCGTCAGCTTTGCGAGCTATACGAAGCCTCCCCCGAAGAAATCAGCGAGGGCGTGGATCAATTCCTCGATGAATTGCTCGCCAAAAAGGTGGTCGTTTGTCTGTGAATATTTCCTCTGCTTATATCGAGATCACCAATATCTGCAATCTTGACTGCCGTACCTGCTACAACCGTTCGGGGAAGAATCACGCCCGACAGGAGCTGTCTTTTTCTAACTTTGTGCAGATCGTAGAACGGCTCGTACATGATTTCGGCTGCAACCGCATCCTGCTTTCGGGCGGTGAACCGACACTACATACCGAGTTTGAGCAGATTTTAAATTATCTGCTGGCGTCGGATTTAGGGGTCGGCATTGTCACCAACGGCACGACGAATTGTGAGGCGCTTAGAGAAGCATATCACTCTCATCCCAAACTGACGCTGCAAGTGAGCCTCGACGGTTCGTGCGATGAAATCAATACTCAGACAAGAGGACACGGCAATTTTGACAAAGCGGTGAATTTTCTCTCGCAATTAAATTGCCCGGACAATCCGCCGATTTTGAAGATGGTCATATCGCAAAACAACCTGCACGATGTTGAAGCGTATTATCGCTTTGCCCGATCTCTCGGATGTATGCCCGATTATTCGTTCATCAACGGTATGGGAAACGCCACTGACGCATGGGATTCTCTCGAATTGACAGCGCAGCAGAAATTATCCGTACTTCGCACCCTGGACAGGCTGAATCAAGAGTATAATATATCGGTCTCCCTTCCCCTCTGCACCAGTCAATGTCCTTTTTCCGATCCCGATCAGCCGTTATCCGTGCTGGTCAAAAGCGACGGGATGATGCTGCCTTGTCAGATCTTATATGACAATACTTATGCGCTCGGCAACCTGCTCTCGGATCCGACATCCGTCATAGCACAGAATCATCTGAAACTTGCCGAGCTCGCCCGGAAGAGAGAAGCGCACGACGCCAAATGTCACAAATGTTTAGTGCGTGTGCAATGCCGTAAAGGCTGTATGGCGCTTGCACTGATGAAAAATCAGGATCCGACCGCCGACGACGGTGAATGCGACTTCAGAAAACTGCAGCTGCTCGGATACGACATAAAACAGCTTATCGACCGTTATTGATACAGAGTAAATATACCGAAAAGCATCGCCGTGGTATCCCACAGCGATGTTTTTCGGTATATTTCATGTTATCTATAAAATTGACTATGGAGATAATTGTTGAGGATACCTTTGTATGATTATGTCAGGACGCCTCATGGAATCTGCCCTTCTGCCCTTGGATATAAATAGAAATCCGCATGTCCGTTTCCCCATGCATCGTAGCGGTAGTTTGCGACAGCTTCGTTTTGAGAATTGCGAATCTGTACCACATCACCCTGTGCGTTGCGCACATAGTAGTACTTCGCTCCACGCCCCGAATTCAAAGCACCCGTTTGAAAATTCTGAAAATAGAATCCGAGCGGCTGATCGTTGTCATCGTAGTAGAAATTCAACTCATAGTCGTTATTCTTCCTATACTCCATCAGCTTTGTGCCGTAGTACAGATAGGTATTTCGTCGTTACCGATCGATCTTCTTTCTGACACGCTACACCATTTTATGTTTAGAGTATTGGCTTAAACTATGCTCTTATATAAATCTCATCATCTCCTATATATTCATCCACATACCTCCACTTTAACACTGAAGCGCATATCAATGTTCCTCTATAATCGTCAATATTGTCTATCGTTAAATTATCATCATCACACCAATAAATCAAATCATCTTTCATCAGCATTGTTACGCCAAAAATATCACAGCTGTATTTTTCATCATCAGGTGATAAATTTAAGCGTTTAAGACCTCCAAATTCCATCTCAATAACGGAATGTTCATCATATTGCCCATGGATAATTATCCTCAAAATTCTCTTATCATTAATCGGATGCATCCATTTATCTTTGATATATGCTCCACTTAAATATTTTAATTCCTTTATACAACTATCATGAAAACAATAATGTGTATTCATAAACTCCTGTATATCATTTTCATTTCTAATCTGATTCCACATATTCTATTCTCTCCTTTACGGAAAACATTCAATTGCTTCATTAATTGCAGTTGAATCGCCCGTCATAACAAATATATATATTCCTTCTACTAGAAGAAATCCTCCCCCAACTACAACACCGATCTGAGCCCAGTCAATATTATATGAACTAGTATATTCTGGTATGGCTCAAGATGATCTTTTCCACGCTTCCCATCCTTCCATTCATGATCATGGGGAAATGGCACATTCCCGGAATGGTTGAAATCTCTATCTCTTTCTACATTACCCTCGGAATCGTACCAACGATATCTTTTAGGAGTTCCATCAGGATTATATTCAATACTCTTTGAGTTGGGATCTCCTGTAGTAGGCAATTTTGCTGTTACTATAGACTCTGTAGTAGATGACTTTATTGTTTTTGTAGATGCTTCATAGATGCTTTGACCAGAATTCCATGAGGACATATTAGTTCCGCCTTGTTTCAAATTTGAACATGTACTGCATAAAAAGTTATAATACTGGTCATAAGGTGCTTTATGATAACAATTGCCCAAAGGATCATAGCCATTTACCGGATTATTATTGCAATATGCAAACATATTATATCCTAATAAGCCCTGACCTATAGAAATATACTTATCCTCACTAATAAACCGTCTCAAGCTCGGGTCGTAGTATCTTGTGTTGAGGTAGTAGAAGCCTGTCTCGTTGTCATAGACGTATCCACGGTAGCGGATGGGGTTTTTTAATGCAATGCTGAGTTTATTTGTAATTGCATCTCCGTCGGCATCGGTAATCGACAGTAGCTTGCCCCATGCGTCATAGCGGTAATTGACGATCTCGGCGTTTTGGCAGTAGCGTATATGCTACCACTCTCGTCGTAGTGGCACAGAAGATACGTCTTAGTGCTTCGCCCTCTGCAAATATCCGACTGCCGTCGTAGCAGTAATTCGGTTATGCCGAAAATCATAGCGATCATTTTCAACGTCCAAAACAATATCACCAATGCATATGTGACGGTTATCGACCCAATATATTTTATCTGAATGATGTTCATCATCATTAAAATATATTCCTCTCGTTTTTTTGCCGTACTTCACCACTCCTCTGTACGTATCACCGACTGTTGAACCTCCGGGAATATAATACAGTATAAACTCGTAATAGTTATCATCAGAGTAATAAGATTCCAAAAAAACTTCATCGGGAATTGAATGAGATATATCAAATGTCCACCAGGCAATTATGTTAAGTGGTACTATTATCAATATTAATAATATCATAATAAAAACAATACTTAACGTTTTTTTAATTGTTTTTCTTTTACATACAATATATTCCTTATCCATAAATACACTCATACACCTTTCTATATCAGTTGGGAAAACTATATCCATACGTATGAAACAACTTATACCCATAATCTATCATCTCATAATCACGCGGATCATCAAACCAAGTACTTATCCACTTTAATTTATAATTTCCTTTAAAAAACTGATTCGCACCTGCTCCTAAATGTGCAATACTAGAATCAAATACCTGTGCTGAAATATAACCAAAGTGGATATTTCCTATATCATCATGTCTCAGTGTTTTGGTTCCATAAACATATATTTTATCAGAAGATAAGTCCCAACGGTCTTTCAAATCCCACTCACCTGAATCTTTAGCGCGATTATAAAATTCATATAATATATTATAATTTCCCGTTCCACTTGTCTCTTGAATATAGCTTAATGAATTTTCTACCATAGCATCGTTTAACTCTCTTGTTATATTAACTACTTCTTTAGGGTTGGGATTATCATGACCATCATGATGATTATGATAACAACCAAGCATATAAAACTTGCCATTACCATACTTGCATGATAAAGCATTCTGTAACAATCTGTCATCCGGCAAATTCCCACTTGGATCACTATACATTACCGGATTATTATTACAGTAAGCAAACATATTATTACCGAGAATACCATGACCAGTGCTCACATATCCGTCAGCATTAATAAACCGTCTCAGGCTTGGGTCGTAGTATCTTGTGTTGAGATAGTAGAATCCCGTCTCGTTGTCATAAACGTATCCACGGTAGCGGATGGGGTTTATGTATGCTATCGAGGCGTTATCAACGGAAAATGTGTCATTTGTAAATGTCTGTTTGTTTCCGTTCGCATCGGTGATCGACAGGAGTTTTCCCCATGCGTCATAGTGATAGTTTGCGACAGCTTCGTTTAGGTAATTGCGGATCTGTACCACATCGCCCTGTGCGTTGCGTACATAGTAGTACTTCGCTCCTCGCCCCGAATTCTGATCACCCGTTTGAGAACTCCGAAAATAGAATCCGAGCGGTTGATCGTCATCATCGTAGAAGAAACTCAACGCATAGTCGTTATTCTTCTTATACTCCATCAGCTTTGTGCCGTGGTACAGATAGGTGTATGTCTGATTACCGATCTTTTTGCTGATCCGCTGTCCTTTGGAATCGTAATCAAACTGACAGGAAGTATTATTGGTTACATAGACATAAATCAAATTTCTGGTATCCCAAGACATATAATAGGTTTCACCGTTGTAATACTGCGTCGGGTTACCGATCGCATCGTATTCAAACGAATGACCTTTATATGATGTCAGCAAGTCTTTCCATGAACTGTCGGTGTAACCGTAAGTTTCGATACTTACGAGAGTGCCGTACGAAAATGCTTCTCCCGGATACTCAAAATCCGTGCTGTCATACTTCCTCACCTCGCGGATGTTCCCGTAGGTATCATATTCATATAATAGTGTATAATTGCCGTCATACACCTTCTCCATGACAAGCTGATTCTGCTCGTCATAGAAATATCTGCCTACCTCATGATCTGTATAATGTCCGTCAGAGCCTGCCGTCCGATAATATGCACGGGAGATATTCCCGATATTATCGTACTCATATATATAAATATAGTCACGAACCTTACTGCCGGAGGTGAAGGATTTGTCAGTATTCGCATATCCGTAACGCACGCTCTTGACCAGACCGGTCGTCTGATTTTCGCTGCCCTTATTGACATACGCAGTATCGACCGTGATCCTATATGTATCACCGCTGCTGTCATGGTCGACGGTCTTTTGGCTGATCCTCTTCAGGCTATCATAGGTATTGGCAACCTTATCGCCGTTTGTAACGGTAAAGGTATCAATACTACCATCAGACTTATAGGTGTAGCTCTGCATCTGGGTCTCGCTGCCGTCATAGAACGTGCATTCCGTCAGCTGATTTTTATTATTATATTTATTCTTGACATAGCGCAGTGTCTTCCCTGACTCATCTACCTCTAAGCTGTAGATCAGTCTGCCGAGCGTATCATACTCATAGGTAGTCGTGCGAACGACATCATTATACACATTAGACGATGCCTTCATCCACGAGATCTTACCGTTTTTGTCATAAGCATACTGCTCAAGCCAATACGATCCGTCCTTTGAGGTCATACGCTCAAGCTCATCGTATGTATACTCGATAGAATATAAGTTCCCGTACTCGGACTTAGTCAGGGTAGTATATTTATCATAGGTATTTGTAATAAGCGTGCGGCTACCCACCTTTGTCTGTGTGCAGTTACCGAACAAGTCATAGGTGAAGGTATATTCCTGTAAGTAGCACGGATATATATAAAGTATTCGCCTTAGCGCTGCTTTGTTGTCACTTAACCCCGTTTTTTTCCTAATAACTACAGATGGTTATAATCATAAGGAAAAACAACAGTATTATAATAATTATCATAAGAAGTCTTCTGCCTGCTAAAAAATCATTAAAGTTATCGATCGAAAATACGACTTCATCATTGCAATGAATTTCGACTATACGTTGATAACCATTTACCAACAAGGCATATGCGACATTGGGATACGGATAAGGATACACAAGAAAACGCTCGTTTTTTTCAGCGAGATCACTCAAGCGTTTTGAACCCTGCGTAAACTCTGCCTTGTCCGTGCACGCATAATAATAATCGCCAATATCTGTTTTGAGAAAAATATAATCAGTAAATCGAGTTTCTGTATATTCTGATATTTGCTTTAAATACACTTCCTGCGGCTGAAGTTCGGTTATCGTTCGTGGTTTAAACACCGTTACCGATAAAACAATACATATGATAATCAGAAACGTATACAAAAGTATTTTTTTCCATATACGGAGTATTTTTGAGGATAAACGCTTTCTATGCTTTCTGAAATTCATTTTATCGGCCTCTCACTCTCCTACAATTTCGAATATACTGTCGAGATACTATAGATGTACCACTTCCCATAAGAGTCAAAGATACATCGCTTCCTATGGCAGAAAATGCTCTTTGGGGCAGTTTTCTAAAAAACTTTTTTGTAGCCTTAACCGCTTGCTTCTTAGCAACCTTTGAATAATTTTTTGCAGTATTAAATACTTGATAGGTAGATTTATCGGTTAATGGGTTATCCCAAGTCCCTCCAACGGCACTAAATCCAGCAGAAACTATGGCATTTGTTGCAATTGTGGTAACATCTTCACCATGGCGTATGTCTTGAACGACACTCTCCACTGCACTGAATCCGGCACTTATTGCCGCACTTGCCCCGGGTATTGCCGCACTTAACGCACCCGATGCAGCACCAAATCCGGCTGATATCAAGACATCTTTCCAGTCACCTCCTGTTATTGCGGTTGAAATTGCCGACGATGCAGCTCCTATAATAGCTCCAGCAACAACATGCCAAAAATCTCCGCCGTCATCTGAACGCATGACCGGATTGTTATCACAGTATGCATAGAGATTTTTATCGGTCAATCCATCCGGTGTTGCTGTTAAAATATCTGTTGTATCAGCATTAATGAACCGTCTCAGGCTCGGGTCGTAGTAGCGAGTGTTGAGGTAGTAGAATCCTGTCTCGTTATCATAGACGTATCCACGGTAGCGGATGGGGTTTATACATGCGATCGAGGTGTTACTGTAAGAGAAAGTTTCATTAATAAGGCTCTGTTTGTTTCCGTTTGCATCGGTTATCGAGCGCAGTTTTCCCCATGCATCGTAATGGTAGTTTGCGATAGCTTCGTTTTTGGCATTGCGAATTTGTACCACATCACCCTGTGCGTTGCGTACATAGTAGTACTTCGCACCTAAACCGTTATTTGAAAAGCTTGTGTCTATATTCAGGAAATAGAATCCAAGCGGCTGATCGTTGTCATCGTAGAAGAAGTTAAGAGTATCAACAGCCGTAGTATATCTATCTTTCCTTTCGCAACTCATCAGCTTTGTGCCATAGTACAGATAGGTGTATTCATAACGACCGGCACTCTTACTTACCCGCTGTCCGTCTGTATTGTAACCGTAGTTATATAACTCTCCGTCTTTAAAGATGGACGTCAGTTTTCTGCCATTCCAACCCATAGAATAGCTTTGACCGTTGTAATACTGCGTCGGGTTACCGATCTCATCGTATTCAAACGAATGACCGTTATATGAGGTCAACAGGTCTTTCCACGTGCTGTTAGTATAGCAGTAGGTCTCGGTACTTACGGGCGTGCCGATAGTAACTGCTTAACGCAAATAGCCGTTGCCATCATTAATTATTATATGTAAAATGATGGATTATTTGTTAAGCAAAGCTTTTAATTTTGTTGTCTGAACCAATGAGAAATTATGACTTTGGATATATACATCAAAATATTCTGCTCCGATAAATGATATTATATCTTTATCTAATGCATTCAAATAATCCAACATTATATCTATATTACAAAAATCACCTGAATTAAAACAATAGTCGTCCTTACCTGCGTGCACAATAATAGTTAATACATATTTATCGGACGTTCTCACACCTGCATGAATATACGATATTTCTAAATCAACAGAATTATACTGTGAGTCAATAACGTGTTCTTTCTCAGCATTAAAAATGGTGTATTTTATTATATCGCCGTTTTGAGTAAGCACAGTTCTTGAGTAAATCGGAAATGCACAAAACATCAGATTTATTAAAACGCCGATAATTATCGCAACTATAGTAAATGTATATTGCTTTCTATTTCGAATTTCTTTAGATGTTCTTTTTTTCAACCGTCGTTTTGAAAGCATACTATCATGCGAATAATGCCTATTCTCTAATAATCCGATTAATACTACAACATCCAAAATTAACGGAATCAATATTAAAAAATCCAGTCCGCTTACACGATATGCTATCACATTATCTTGACGAAAAACAAATGCACGCTTGATATACATCCACAAGAAAACAAAGCTTATACTAAGCACTGCAATTAGCATGTACGCTGTTGAATACCATATCTTTTGATAAGATGTCTGTTTGTAATATGCTGACAAGTTTTCATCACCTTCCTCGTCTCGTACGACTTAGAATCCTATTAGAAATCCAAAATATTGCCGAGGTTGATATTGCTTTGATATAAAACTTTAATTATTAATATATCTTTTAAGGGCGCTTCGATCGACTAAAATCCCATGCCTTAGAGTGTGGTTTTGACATATATAAACCATAACATATATATGCTGAGTCAAAAACAAGATCTTTGATTATCATCATAGCCAAAACGATTTGTTTGAGTAAAATAATATGTTGAGAAAAGAACAATATTACTCCCATAGAAACGCAAAATGCGATATGACAAACACGCAATAATTGAAACATTTTCATATGATATGGTGCAAAGCATTGAATACTACTCGGGTATACCAGTAATATTTTACGCCAGATAGATAATTGTTGATTATCTTTTCTAATACGAGTTTTGCTCTTTTTATATTGAAAAGCATCCCGAACACCGACTCGAAAATCGCACTGAAGAAGAAAAGAAATAAGCATATCTCCTATCCATAATTCGTTTACAATACTTATTGCGTGATCCAATAAATAGCTCATATTGTATCACCGCCTTCTTCCGGCATAAGATTTTGATAGAGAATATGTTATACCCGTTTTAATGGAACGTCTAACATTCTTACTCAATAAGTTTTTTGTAACTTTAATTGTACTCTTTCCGTAATACCTCATAGAACGACAAAATTGTTTAGCTGCTGCTTTTGTACCTTGATGCATCCAGGTGTTTGCAGTCTTTTTCACACTGTTTACTCCAAGATTCAACATCTGTTTCGCACCTCCGGCCCCTGATTGTAAACTCGAAGCTCCCGGCCCTGAAATTGCACCACAAATTCCTCCAACAGCACCGTCAATCAGCATGCTTTCAACACTAAAATCATCTTCAGATCTCATTTGACTAATCACATTGTCTACAGTTGCTATTGCCGCCCCACCTACGATAGAGCCAACAATACCAACACCCGAAGCCGTTAAAGCTCCATTTAGTGCACCAGTCACTGCCGCTTGTCCCAATCCGTCAGTAATGCTATCTCCTTCTATAACATTACATGCTACGGTTGTTACCACATTTATTATAGCACCCGCAACAGCTCCAGCCACTAAATGCCAAAACTCGCCACCATCATCTGAACGCATAACCGGATTGTTATCACAGTATGCGTATAGATTTTTGTCGGTTAAAGCGTCTTTCGATTCATTCAGGATATCTGTTGTATCAGCATTAATAAACCGTCTCAGGCTCGGGTCGTAGTATCTTGTGTTGAGATAGTAGAATCCTGTTTCGTTGTCATAAACGTATCCACGGTAGCGGATGGGGTTTATGTATGCTATCGAGGTGTTGTCGAAGGAAAATGTGTCATTTGTAAGACTCTGTTTGTTTCCGTTTGCATCGGTGATCGAAAGCAACTTTCCCCATGCATCGTAGCAGTAATTTGCGACAGCTTCGTTTTGAGAATTGCGAATCTGTACCACATCACCCTGTGCGTTGCGCACATAGTAGTACTTCGCTCCACGCCCCGAATTCTGATCACCCGTTTGAGAACTCCGAAAATAGAATCCGAGCGGTTGATCGTCATCATCGTAGAAGAAACTCAACGCATAGTCGTTATTCTTCTTATACTCCATCAGCTTTGTGCCACAGTACAGATAGGTGTATTATTGTTATTATATTACAATCAAGGTAGCGAGTTTCATCGTCGATGACAGGCATCATCTTTCGATGAAAACTACTAAGTTTAATTTACACAAATAATACATTTATAATATTCTGGATAAGAACAGCTGTTAAAGATGATAGACAGTAATAACAACGCTCAGAGCCCACAACTAACGATAAAATTCTTCTATCTTGACTTAATTCAAGGATGATCGACCACACACGCATACTGACGAATAATTTTATGAGAATACCTTGTTGCCTGGCACTCTTCCCCTCGTTCGGTTTGGTTTAGCTTATTAAGCCACTGATAGTAATGGGTTAATTCGTGCGCAATGGTATGAAGTATCGTTGCCAACGCATCATCCCGTCCCCATTTTTGCTTATTTTTCAAATAATCTCCCGTAGCGACTCTAATATACGGTTCCGTATACGGATCATTCGAACTCGTAAAAGTACCGTTTACAAGCGTTTTATCTCGTGCAATAATCGATTTGTCAGCTTTTACATATACTACGACTCGCATAGGAAAGTCATATTCCTCCCGAACCCAAGAAATAAATCTGCATATTGACTGTTTAACCTCTGGATTCAGATCAGCCGCATAGCGAACACGAAGACCGTGTCGGACATTCGCTTCAGCATAAACCTTTTTCCATGCTTGGGATTGCCATAAATCCATTGTATTTTCCTTTCTAGCGCTTTCTATAAATTCACCAATACTTTCTGTGATCTCTACCAGGCGTATGTTTTTTTGGTGGCATTTGTCGTTTATTAGGGTTGGGCTCCCATCCGTTTTTTTTCTTTTTTTCCTTTCTTTCTCTTTGTTGCTTTTTCTGCCCCGGTCTTTTATACGGATCAGGATCATACCCACTTTTTTTGTTTTTGTTTCTCGATGTAACATAATCGTTCTCAATTTCTTCACTTATACCAATTACCCATGCACCAATTGCAACACCAGTACTAACGATTCCAACCGAAGTCGCTACGCTTGTTGTTCCGGCAATTACAGTTGCACCAACACCTGCTACTGCTAGAGCAGGCGCACTCATAATAACAACAGTCGCTACAGCTGTGACAGCAATCGCACCAAGCGCCAATTCTAACCAAAACTCGCCACCATCATCTGAACGCATAACCGGATTGTTATCACAGTATGCGTATAGATTTTTGTCGGTTAAAGCGTCTTTCGATTCATTCAGGATATCTGTTGTATCAGCATTAATAAACCGTCTCAGGCTCGGGTCGTAGTATCTTGTGTTGAGATAGTAGAATCCTGTCTCGTTGTCATAAACATATCCACGGTAGCGGATGGGGTTTTTTAATGCAATGCTGAGTTTATTTGTAATTGCATCTCCGTCGGCATCGGTAATCGACAGTAGCTTGCCCCATGCGTCATAGTGGTAGTTTGCGACCACATCATTCGTTTTATCACGTATCTGTACGACATCACCCTGTGCGTTTAACACAAAGTAATATTTGTCTCCGGTATCGCTCGTAAATACATCAGTGTAATAGAATCCGAGTGGCTGATCGTTATCATCGTAGAAGAAGTACAGGTCATATTCGCCTTCCTTCCCGTACTGCATCAGCTTTGTGCCGTAGTACAGATAGATATAGATCGGTTTACTTATGTTACAATGCCATTATAATTGTTTTTAATAGAAATGTCAATTCTTATAATATTCTCGAATAAGTTGCCCGGAGGGGTATTCCCCCTCCGAGACTGTATTTTTCCAGTATGTGACTTAATGAAAAAACTACTATATACCAATAAGCAATCATCGCCTTTAGAGTACAAAAGGCAGTACATTGAGATGGACATAAAGCCATAAAGGTTTCTAGCTTATTCCTAATACACAACATGATGCCAAAATGCGATAGTTAACAATGCCAATGGTATACGCCGCCTGCTGTGCTAATAGTATTTCAAGTATCAGCGAGATTGTATCCATAAATATCTACTTGATTTTGATAATTAATTCAAAGAACAATTCCTTATTTTTTCGGACTCTATTGCATCGGAAATTATACATAATACTTCTTTGCATGAAAATTTAAAGCTAAAATAACAAAGTAAAACAGAAAACAATGCCATGCTAGGAGGTATCATCAACAGCGCAAATGTATCAAGTTTTCCCGTAAAAGCAAACTCAACCAAAACAGTCTCATACAGCATCAATAAAATAAGATATATCTTTATAAATGCCTTTGTTGTATTCTTAATTTCAAAATAAATATTTACTCCAGTCATCATCTCTTTGCTACTAAAATCTATACTCACAATTGGCAGAAATGAATTTCTATACAAAATATTATTATGTTTTACTTGGAACACCATATTATCTTGACACACACGCACCTTATCAGCACGACACATCTCATTATTTACAACCGCTTTGTATATACGAAACATTGCCTCTTCTAATGTGTATTCACATTCTAAAAATCGATACATTTTCAAATTAACGCCCACGTCTTCCTCTTCTCCTTGGACTTCTTTTTCTTGGACTTCTTCTCCTTGAAGCGGATCTTCTATCTTTGTTTTGATCCGTTGAAGCATTATTCAATTTCTCATTTTGTTTCCCCACTGGTTTAGTGTTAGATTCAATAATATGAGTATCCAGTCCTATTCCAACGCCTCCAGTCAACTGAATACCGTCAATTGTACTATTTGGATCGCTGGCATCTGAAAATGAAATCACATCGCCACCTACGTACAAACCGTCGCCAACGCTTGCACCAACATATGTTGCCGGACCATATAGATCATACACAGTGTCACGGTTAGTTATTTGTACTGCTGCACCTACACCTGCACTGATTACTCCAAATGCATTTGTATTATCTACTCCAGGTAGAGCATAGCTCCACTGCCAATCGAAGTTCCAATTATCATCAATAACAAACCCAATATTAATTGATACACCGGCAAAAATTGTAACATTAATACCTAAAGAGAAACCTATCGTCCATAGTCCGTATGGATCATAATTCATAACCGGATTGTTGAGACAATAGGCAAACAGGTTATGGCTTAATATCGAGCCGTCTGCCCCAAGATTATCCGTATCATCCGCACTAATAAACCGTCTCAGGCTTGGGTCGTAGTATCTTGTGTTGAGATAGTAGAATCCCGTCTCGTTGTCATAAACGTATCCACGGTAGCGGATGGGGTTTATGTATGCTATCGAGGTGTTGTCGAAGGAAAATGTGTCATTTGTAAGACTCTGTTTGTTTCCGTTTGCATCGGTGATCGAAAGCAACTTTCCCCATGCGTCGTAGCAGTAGTTTGCGACAGCTTCGTTTTGAGAATTGCGAATCTGTACCACATCGCCCTGTGCGTTGCGCACATAGTAGTACTTCGCACCTAAACCGTTGTTTGCAGAGCTGGTGTCTCCATCCTGATATAGAATATAAGCGGCTGATCATTGTCGTCGTAGAAGAAATTCAGCTCATAGTCGTTGTTCTTTAGATACCCTCAACGCTATATCTGTTGCCATTTATTACGATACTATACTGTGAATCAAAATCAGAAATATGTGCATAGTAAGTAACAAATACTTTTTGAAGATAATTATTGTTTTTTTCTAAAGAATAGAATTTCGTATTATAATCATCTGATATTTCTGACTCTCCGCCATTGGAATCAAAAATAGTTATAAAATAATCATTTGTGTTTTTGTATTGATAAACACACACAGTAATTCCACTGAAATACTTTTGAATTATTCTTCTAGTATTTGAGCCGATTCCAACTTTCCAACCATTGATAGTTTTCGGTATAATCAAATATGCATCGGAATCATTTTTACGATCAATAATAAAATCACAATTATTTCCTTCTATTACAAGTTCGATATTAGATTTACCAAAACTAAAATACTCATAGGCAGTTTTAGGGGAATCAAAAGTCATAAAAAGATTCTCAAACGGTAAAAATGCCAATACAGTAATCAACGCTATTGAAATACATGTAAAAACAACATACAGTATACGCTTGCGAATTACTTTGGATTTTTTAATCACCATAATTGAACATCCAAGGAAAACACAACCAATAATTAATCTAATAATGTTATACATTATACCCTACCTTCTATTAGTGCGAATATGCATATGACGGAGATGGCATTTGCTCCCCTGTTACTATAAAAACACCCAAAATCAAAAACGACCATCCGTTAAGACTATAATTTGTATAAGTGGTTTGAGTTTTATTATCCAACTGAACTGATGTAGAATTTTCAAATCCAATTTGTAATTCTGATAAATTCAATTTTACCCCAAAGCTATTTGTCACATTTTCGTTTGTCAACGAGCCGGATATGCCAATATTATCAAGTCCTAAACACAAATTCAAAGTGCTATCATATATGTTAATATCAATACCGGCAGATGATGATTTTATAGGGTGCTCTGCATCTTTATTAACATAAAGTGAGATAGGCTTAGAAGAATCACCATATTTCGATACTGTTTGAGTAATTGTAGTTCCTGTTTTTATTGTAATAGGCGCCGGTTCTGAAACTATTGATATCTCATCATCAGTTATAGTTACTTCCGTGGAACTCTCTATACCAAAAATTTTTTTTGCTGTATTTTTAATACCATTCCAAGCATTTGAAAAGAACTTCCCAACATCTTTCCAACCCATACCCGTGGAATCAACCCGATTGACAGGATTATTCCCACAATATGCAAACATATTAAAGCCGGATATGCCCTGTCCGGTGCTCACATATCCATCTGCGTTAATAAACCGTCTCAGGCTCGGGTCGTAGTATCTTGTGTTGAGATAGTAGAATCCTGTCTCGTTGTCATAAACATATCCACGGTAGCGGATGGGGTTTTTTAATGCAATGCTGAGTTTATTTGTAATTGCATCTCCGTCGGCATCGGTAATCGACAGTAGCTTGCCCCATGCGTCATAGTGGTAGTTTGCGACCACATCATTCGTTTTATCACGTATCTGTACGACATCACCCTGTGCGTTTAACACAAAGTAATATTTGTCTCCGGTATCGCTCGTAAATACATCAGTGTAATAGAATCCGAGTGGCTGATCGTTATCATCGTAGAAGAAGTACAGGTCATATTCGCCTTCCTTCCCGTACTGCATCAGCTTTGTGCCGTAGTACAGATAGGTGTATTCTCCGTCTTTGGTCGTTTTGCTTACCCTCTGTCCGGATGAATCGTAATCGAAGATACAATAATCTGCGCCCATCCAGGCGCCCCTCAGAATCCTGCCGTTCCACGACATATCATAGTATTTTTCACTATTCTGATATTTTGTCGGATTTCCTATCTTATCGTATTTAAACAGATAACCGTTATATGAGGTCAGGAGGTCTTTCCATGTGTCGTCATTATAGCCATAGGTCTCAGTGCTTACGGGTGTGCCGTACGAAAAAGCTTCTCCCGGATAGTCAAAGTCCGTGCTGTCATACTTCCTCACCTCGCGGATGTTCCCGTAGGTGTCATATTCATATAATAGTGTGTAATCGCCGTCATACACCTTCTCCATGACAAGCTGATTCTGCTCGTCATAGAAATATCTGCCTACCTCATGATCTGTATAATGTCCGTCAGAGCCTGCCGTCCGATAATATGCACGGGTAATATTTCCGATATTATCGTACTCATACATATACTTATAGTCACGAACCCTGCTACCGGAGGTGAAGGAATTGTCATTATTCTTATATCCGTAACGCACACTCTCAACCAGACCGGTCGTCTGATTTTCGCTGCCTCTATTAACATACTCCGTTTTAACAGTACACTTGTATGAGGCGTTACTGTCATGGTCGATAGTCTTTTGACTGATCCTCTTCAGGCTGTCATAGGTATTTGTGATCTTATCGCCGTTTGTAACGTTAAAGGTATCAATACTGCCGTCAGCTTTATAAGTATAGCTCTGCGTCTGTATCTGTTTGCCGTCATAGAACGTGCATTCCGTCAGCTGATTTTTATTATTATATTTATTCTTGACATAGCGCAGTGTCTTCCCTGACTCATCTACCTCTAAGCTGTAGATCAGTCTGCCGAGCGTATCATACTCATAGGTAGTCGTGCGAACGACATCATTATACACATTAGACGATGCCTTCATCCACGAGATCTTACCGTTCTTATCGTAGGCATACTCCTCCTTCCAATACAGTTCATCCTTTGAGGTTAGGCGCTCGAGCTCGTCGTATTCATAATCGATAATATAATTATTCCCGTATGTGGATCTAGTCAGGGTGGTATATTTATCATCATAGGTATTTGTAATCAGCGTACGATCGCCGACCTTGGTATCAAGACAGTTACCGAACAGGTCATAGGTAAACGAATATTTCTGCGTCTGTTTGTCAGTAACACCGCTGATATATCCGCCGCGGCTGACCGAACTGAGGTTACCGCCGGAATAGGTGTATCCGACCGATGCAACCCCGTTAATATATGTTCTCCAGGGACGCCCGGCGTCGTCGACCATCGTATTTGTCGTGACTGTACCCGTTTCGCCTAACGGGTCAATCGTACTTGACTCAGGACTCGTGACCGATGTGAGTTTACCGCCCGAAGAATACTGATACGAGGAGGTATTACCGAGGGCATCGGTGACAGATAATAACTTTGAGCCGTCGGCGGTATATGTCGCAGAGGTCTTAAGATAGGGAGCTGCCCCGTCGCCTTTCAGCGTGGTAGAGGTCATGAGGCCTGCCGCATCATAGGTCATCGTCTGGGAAAGACCCTCGTTTGCCGCCTTTGTAATATTATGCGCACTGTCGTAGGTATAGGAATAATCTCCGCCTGCCCCACCGGAGGAGGAGAGCAGATCCGCTCCCGAATACTGATACTGCATTTCATCGTGGTTGGTCGAATTGACGGCGGTCAGCTTTCCGTCGTCATTATACCGATAGGTCGCACACGGCTCCATCGTAAGCGCAAGGTCATCAAAATATGCAAATCCGCTGTTTTTCTTGAACGAGCAATGTACGGTAATTCCCGTGATCGCCTTATTCTTATTCGGCACGACCGGCGTGCACACATACTGCCATTCACTTGCTACATCGGCATTGAAGCGAGCTGACACATACTGATAATCGCCGTCGGCATAGTGAATCTGTGCTGAAAGCTGGAAGGTACGGTCGTCCTGGGTTATGGGAAGCGAGCGTGCATATGCCCACCCGGACAAAAGGAAGGTCGTATTCTGCGCCTCGGCAGCTGGCAGGGTGATATCGACTCTCTTTGAATACAGCGACTGAGTCTGCGGGTCTCCTGTCATATTGAGCGCATCACTCCATGCACCGTTTCGGTTCTTCACATTAATGATGGATGCCCCGACCGTGCTGCTCGCTCCGTCGAGACCGTAATCAAAATTACCGTTTTCGATGAGATTGAATGCACTGCCATCCCGTCCGTCAGTCAAACGGATCTCGTCGAAATAGACCGTTCCTCTACACTGATCCAGTTTCAAATGACAGGTATAGTCGCCCTTTTGTTTGATATGCACAATCGTTGTCAGCATCCTCCAACCATCGTTTACTGCCGTATCGGTAGTTTCCTTCAGGATATCCTGACGCACGATATCATAATTCGACCCTTTCACATCGAGATATGCACCGGACATTTTCGTGTCAGTAGTATTCAAATAAGATGACTTTACATATGCTGTTACATTATAGTAACCTTCCGTCAAAATATTTACCGTCTGAGATGCAGAGGCGCTTTGCAGCGGTTTCTCTAAATTTACCGAAATCGAATATTTACCGGATTTTTTTGCTTTGGAATTCCGTCCGGTCGAATAATAACCGGATACCGTATATGGCATGCCCCATTCGACAAGGCTTTCTCCGTCGCCGTTCCGCAGTTTATTTTGCGCCACTGCTCCCGACGAGCCCTCTGAGAGCAGGCGATTATTCTTTTTACTTGTTTCCTTGCCTGTCTCGTGCGGCTGATATGTACCGCCGAATGCGGAAAGCGTATTTCCGTACTGATTGGTCACGGCATACGAGACCGTACGGCCGTAATTATCTAAAACATAATGGCCGATAACATCGTCCGGGGTGGAGGTGCTATTATCCCTGCCGCAGTCGCGCACCTTGGTATACCCCTTAGTCCCCAAGTTAAAGTAATAGATACGGTTCGTCACATTCTCACTTGCGCTGTTTTTGGCATATACCGTAACCTTATTGACATACGCCTTTCCTGAAAGATAGGTAAAGAGCAGACCGGCCTTACTTTCACCGTCATAAGCGCCGCTCATTTTCAGGTCGCCTCCGCCGTAATAGTAGTAGAGCGTCGTCCCGTCAGGCTCGGTCACCTCATTAAGCTGATAGCTAGTGGTACTCGAGCCACAGTTCGTCACTTTACCATATCGGTCGGTAATGGAGATCAGCCGATTTCCCGAATATCCGAGGGTCGCCACGGTATATGCGTCTTTTCCGTCATTCTTCTGAACGATCTTAGTCAGCTTATTCCCGCTCGCACTCGGATACCATGCGGTGCTGCCTTCCTGGAACGTTTTATTATTATACACAAAGGCAGTGATATTTCCGTTAGAATCCTTGATGTATGTCAGATAGCCGTATACAAAGAACTTTATATTGCCTTTATCGTCCGTCATGGTAAAGTTGTTGCCGCTGCGCGACAAAGTAAGACCCAGACCGTCCTCATCCTTAAACTGATTTGCAGCGGCGGAATGGAAGTAGTGCTCTGTGCCGTCTCCATCGGTATAAATGGCATACTCTCCCTGCGTGCCGTCATAGTTTGTGAATGCCTGCGTCACGACGCTTTCCTGTGCGGACAGTTTCCATCCCTTGCCGATCACCATACTGTCATAATTCACCGTATGGAAAATAGGGTTATTGCCTGAATCCGTTTCAGATAACGAGAAAATACAGCCTGCATAGTTACTGTTATATACATGAGACAGGGTATAAGCGTCGCTCACATCGGTATGTACCAGTGTCAATGCGCCGGTATACGCCGAGACATACGCCGCTCCTGCTCGCCCTGCACTAAAGTTCTGATAGGAATAGTAGCTCTCAAGTCCCTGAATATTCTGATAATTGACCGCAAAGTACGGCATTGCGACCTTACCGTTATCACTCTGATACCTCGGGATATGCATCCAGACCTGACAGTTTTCATCTAATTCATTTCCGTCAGTTTGTTTTGCAAACAAAACAATGCCGTTGTTTGTTGATGCATCGCTATACCATTTTTCTGCCTGCCGAGTCACTTCGAACTCTACCGGTGAGTACAAAGCACTTTTCTTCATGGTGATATAATCGACGAGCTGATTACTGTTTTTCGTACCCGTAAACTGAGATTTCCAATTTCCGAGCGCCTCCTGCGCATAAAAATCGAAGGCACTGAAGTTTGTGCTTGACGCAGCATAATACGAGATACCCTGCAGTCCGATCCACGCTTTGCAAAATCTCGCATTATACGGAATGATGGGCAAGCTATTTACCTTAAGATAAGAGTAATATTTTGTGTTTCCTTCTCTGCCCACTTTAAAATATGTATCATTAAAGTCGTGGCTGACGCCGTCTGAGCCGACATAAATACATTCTGCCGTGATCTTTGTGCCGCTACTGCTCGGGTTTGTGACATAGATCGACGGATCAATAATCACCGGGAACGCACGCTCGGCAGCGTTGATCCAAGCCGCATCGGCGGTAAGGGTAAGCGCATAGCCTCCTTCGGGAAGCTCGCTCAGCGTATATGCCGCCGCATCGCTATATGCACCGTCTGCATCAAGCATATACGGCGCAGGCATTACAAATATTTCATTCTCGCCGTCGCACAGAGAAATATCTCCGCTTTCCGTCAACACGGCGGTGAGTCCGGCAAGATTCAACTCAAAGTGATAAGTATAGTCCTCTCGTGGGGTATTTATGATAACGCTTTCTTTCAGATCGCGGCCTTGCAATTCATAAACATAGCTATCACCGCCGGTTACCTCGTTATATTTAACGGCTGACGCTACGGTATCTACGGCTGCAGCCTCCCCTAAAGTGGGATATTTATCCTCAGTTTCCTGCAAATCTGCAGCAATTTCTGTCTGAGGATTCAAAATTTCGAGTTCAAACTCGGGCAAAGTCGGCTCGACATCGGCCTCTGCGCTTTCCGTAGCGTTTTCGGCAGGAGCTATATCCTGTGCGATGTCGTTCGGTTCATCCTCAGTTTCTGTATCTGCTGTTGTATCGGCGATAACGACCGCCTCTTCCGCTGCCGGCTGCAGATCATCGCTCACGGTCGCCCGTTCTTCCTCCGGAACACCGGAAAAGCTGACCTGATAGTCGCCTGAAACGGCGGTAACGCCCGGCAGTGAATCGGTATCCGCTGTAAAAGTATATTGAATATCCGATGCCGTGTTTACGATTCCCTCCTCTTTCGGAAGGAGCGTATTATCTATCTCTTTCCATGCCCCGTCTGCCTCATAATGTACATCCGAGGTATATGAAACTGTCGTGTAGCTTCCGTCCGACATGCGGAATTGCTTGGAATCGCTCTCACGCAGTTCCTCCATTTCGCCGAGTACATACGCCTCTGACTCTTCGGCAGGCTCCGACATATCCTCAAATTCGTCATAAGTATTCTGAATCGAGACTTCTTCCTCCGGCAATGTCTCCAATACCGATTCGCCCTCATCAAGAGCAAAGACCCCGACGGGTATTGCCATAATGAGCATCACCAAAGTCATGATTACGCTTAATACTTTAAGTCGATACGTGTTTTTCATTTTCTTGTCCTTTCTATAACTCCTGTAAAATAATCTCTATAAAAGCGGCAACATCATGTCTCATATGATGTACCGCTCTATCTGTAAACTGAATTTTTTCACAATCCCGAATTTAACCGCGGTACATTAACAATATCTCGCCGGATAATTTCCTCATATTATATTTACATTATATTCCATTTTATAGAGCGTGTCAACATCCGCAACCGAAAAAACAATAGCGCCTTCACAGAATGCTTTATGAAAAATCGAATCCAACCGCTATTTTTTGAATGCTTAATTCAGAGAATTATGTTATCGCATTGAATTCGCATCATTTTCTCGGTGATTCAACTCTGAATTTCACGAACTTGCACGCCATTTTTTGAAACTCTATCGATGAAGAGCGCCATGCATAATGTTTTTGTCCGTTCAAAAATAACATTGAAATTCAGATGCTCAATATTAAAAAAATATATTTACATTGCTCTGTGATACTTGTATAATTAATTCAGGACAAACGGTCCTATTTAATTCAATTCACTGAGGACAAAAGAATCAGCAGCTTTATAAACAGACCGCCTACAACGGTTCTGTGACGAAAACCGCGCATATGCGAGGTATCGCAAAAATACCAATCGGTCATAGGCACATGTATGCGCATTGTATTGTACGCTGACCAAAGAGAATCGATAAACAGATTAAAATCATCTTTATTGTCAGCGAGTGGTGCCGCCCATACAAGCCAGTCGGCTTTCGTGTATTTTTCACGTGAATCAAGCGGCACACCATATGGCACCCGCTTGTAACAGGCAATTTCTCCTTCAAGGTGCAGAGGGGTAAGTGACCGGCACAGCCGTCTGAATAACATTCTTTCGAAATGTAAAGATTGTTTCCGTCCCGATCTACGACAAGCTTATGTGCCGTCATTATCTGCCGAACGGAAAGCAATAAAAGCTCTGCATATTTTTCACTCCTTTTACAAAAATCTTTCTGAATGTTTCGGGAAGCATGTGCGAACATCTTGTCCTGGCATACGGCCTTTCGGGTAATCATTTTTTAACGAAAAGGGATTAAGACCCGTTTTTGAGAAGATTCTCGAGGTGATTCATTCGGATTTTCCGGAGAATGAAATGCAGTCGGTGTTTCAGAGGATTTTTGTAGAAATAATCTCAAAGCTTTCGGTTGCTCTGAAAAAGCAAATATTTATTCCAAAAGTGCAACCGCCGATTATGTTATGTGAAACCAATGTGTTATTGTTTCGGTAACATAATATAACTCCAGTAACACTATACTTTTTCTATTAAAATGATTCCTTTTCTTTTTTCTCTGTCGGTATATAATATACTTACAAAAGTGCTTTTGAATCAATCAAAGGAGAATAAAATTATGTCTATAGGTTCTACGATTAAATCCCTTCGCCGCTCGAAAAATCTTACTCAGGAAGACCTTGCCGAATATCTCGGAATTTCATCAAAAGCCATCTCCCAATGGGAGTGCGACCGTACGACTCCTGATATATCGCAATTGCCCGCATTGTGCAATTTTTTCGATATTACATCTGATAAACTTTTAGGAATTGATATTATTCAGAAGACGACAGAACGGGACAGGTTACTCGATGAAGGTTCTCGTCTCGCTAAAAACGGATATAAAAAGGAAGCATTTGAGATTTTTCATAAAGCAATCAGACAATTTCCCGGAGACTATATCGTCATGGCATATATTATTGAGTGGAGTTGTTATTCAGATTATAATGAAAAACTCAAAGAGGAATGTAAGCATTATTGCAATTTGATCCTTGAAAATTGTAATGATGATTTCATCAGACATTCCGCCACCTATTATTTGTGTGATTCTTATGCAGAAAACGGTGATATGGAAAAAGCTATGGAAATGGCATTCAAAATGCCTATCATGTGCCAAAGCCGTGAGTTTATGCTGGCCAAGATATATAACGGAACTGAGGGGATAAAGTATAAACAGGATTTAACCTTTGATCTGGTTCAGTTTTTATCGAGACGAATTTCCTGTAATTATAAGTTGGATTCCGGTAAATATCTTTATTCTGAAGATGAAATTGCCGCTTTGAGAGATAAGATTGTTGCATTTCTTGCGTTGATGTTTGAAAACGGAGATTATGGATTTTACGAAGGATTGCTTTCTGAGACTCATTGTGATCAAGCGCTGTTCTATGCATCCCAAAAAGATAAATCACTTGCTTTTTATCATTTGGAAAAAGCTACAGACCATGCAATTCGTTTTATGGAATTCATGCAAAAAGATCAGTATATTCATTCATCATTACTGTTCAGAGAGATGACGGAAAACTCTATCGGAGTCAGTTTTTCTGACAGTGATAATGATGCAATGAAAATATTAAACTGCCTTGACCGCCAAGAATTTGAATTCGTAAAAGATCATCCGGTAATACAGCGTTTAAAAGAACGTCTTATTCCTTATGCGGGAAGAAATGAATACTGACAAACGCTCCGCCTTTGGAAATATTCATGGGCGGGGTGTTTTAATATAGCTCTTGTTTCCTAAGCTCAAAACACAAAACATTATTCTTTATTTTCTCTTGCTAACGATGTTTTGTAAATTGTCTTTCATTTCAATAGACCTCCGAATTTTAATTTTATGATTTTGCATTAAAGTTCGGATAGACAATACAATCAACAAACAATGCGTTTTTCACGCAATTTCCGCCGCACCTGCTACGGTGCGCCCTTTTGGCGTATGGACAATACGCCTGCAAGTGCGCACCTTGCATCCATCGACGGGAATTGTGTGAAAAATCTTCGACCTCACACAGTCGAATTCGTTTTCCGACAAGGCAGAGGACGCAGGCAAACTATGCGTTTGTCAAGGACGATAACGCAGTCGGAGGACGAATTCGACTGCGCGCGGGGTTCCCCGAAGCGAACGTAGTGAGCTTTGGGGGTTCTGCGGTAGGCGCATTGTATGCTGATTGTATTGTCTAGTCAAAGAAAATGACAAATCCAAACCCTTCACCGATTGGTTTAAGGTTCGGTTTTATACTGTTTGGTGCGAGCGGCCTTACAAAATCGCGTAAAACAAAGTGTTTTGAGCAGTCAATAAACAGTAATATTATAGCAGTAGACACATCTCTGTTTTTCTGATATAATTATTTTAATAGGAGGTGGTCTTATGACATGGAAAATGAGGCTTCGTGATGCACTGGAGCATTTAGGAGGAGAAGCTCACTTAAAAGACATATATAAATATATTGAAGATAATTTTGAAAATAGCCTACCTACTACTTGGCAGGCCACAGTTAGAGGTACCCTTGAACGTGCATCTTCCGATTCAAAAGCTTATGATGGCAAAGATGATTTATTTTATTCGGTAGATGGTTTGGGAGAAGGTATCTGGGGTTTAAAAGATTTTGAGCCCGATGAACGTAATATGGATATTACGCAGGATGATTCATCGTTTTCAGAAGGAAGAAAACTTATAAGAAAACATATCGTTAGAGAAAGAAATCATCAGGTAATATCAAAAGCAAAAAATGAATATTTAAAGAAAAATGGTACACTTAAATGTGAAATATGTGGATTTGATTTTGAAGAAACATATGGAAAAATTGGAAAAGGATTTATTGAAGGTCATCACATAAAACCTGTATCAGAAATGAAACAGGGTGAAAAAACTCATGTGGAAGATATTGTTTTGTTGTGTTCTAATTGTCACAGTATGATACATAGAAAAAAACCTTGGTTAAGTAAAGATGAACTATTGTCCTTGATAAAATAGATTCAGGTCGCAGTTTTTTTCGTTAAGAATCATAGCTTTTGAAGATACAAACAGAATTGTTTATAAGGAATAAATAGTGCAATTATTGTTTCAGCTTGTGAGGACATTATGACGATTAATAAATAGAAAAAATGCAAGTTTCTATCGAAACTTGCATTTTTGGTGTGGATGAAGGGACTTGAGCCCTTGTTCTTAAACAGTAGAAGTAGGTCAAGACGCCATTCATTCTCCCGTTATTTTACTCAGCATATCGCACACGGCCTTGAAGCGTGCATCATTGCGTACAAAATCAAAGTCCTCATCGTTCTGCATCCATTCTGCCAGTTGGGTAATAACCCATGACTTTTCGTCCGGAGCGCCTTTCACCCATCCGCCGTCGCAAAGGCCACGGAACAGAAGCGATGTTTTGACATGCTCCCAATCGTACGTCTCAAACACGGCCGCATATTTGACCGCTTCCTCCAGATGAGCGATCACTTTGTCGGCATCTCCGGATTTGGCGTAGATGTATGCCATTGATTTATTTGAAAATACAAGGAATTGCGAGAAGAAATCGAAGTCCTCATCCTCAAATATGATTTTGTATACATCCAAAATCTTCTGATGGATTTTGAGCTTTTCCTCATCCGTGTAGAGTGCGCAGCCGGAGTCATCGCAAAGATCAGCGAGGAGCTGGGCATAAAGTAACGCATCGGTCAGCTGCTCTTGAATCAGAGCGTTTTTATAAAGTTTCGCAAGCTTTTCACCCTTGTATACGGTGGCAAGAAGATAGTTTCTTGTGATTTCTGGTAACTGTTTTGCGCATTTTTCTGCGTCTGCGAGTCTGCCTCTGTCTGTATAAACACCAACCACGGTCCGGATCGCCTCGGATTTTATTTCAATCTCCGTGCATTCGTTCATAACCTTTTCAGAAAGCTCGAGAGATTCGTCGAGAAGCCGCTCCTTATCCGCACCGCAGGAGTATGCATTGCTGTACAGAGTCATCGAAAGCTGTTTCATCAGCTTATGGGAATTAGGAAATTCATACAGAGCGCGGCGAAGCAGTGTCTCTGATTCTCCGCGCTTTCCGCCGTTAAAGAGATTCCACGCTTCTTTGCTGATTCCCTCGATTCTTTTTTCGTTGTTTTTAACGTTGACCGACAAAATCTCATCGGTGGTGACATTGAAAATATTGGAGAGAATCGGGAGCTGGGACACGTCCGGGCAGGACTTGTCGCACTCCCACTGGGACACGGCAGAGGCGGAGATGCCGAGATATTCTGCAAGCTGCTCCTGCGTGATGTCTCTCTCCCGACGGAGTTTCTTTATCGTTGTTCCAATGGACATAAGTACATTCCTTTCGTTAAAATATATTCAAAAACGTTTTTGTGATTATATTATAATCGCCGAGAATACATAGTACAAGACAGCATTTATTGTCCGGAACATAAGAGCTGCTTATTTTTTTGTAGCAGATATCAAACTGCACCTCAGATAAAAATAAAACCGATGCTTTCGCATCGGCTGACAACGTTCTCTTGTGAATTGCTTGATAATTTAAATTGGCGTGTGAATTTTTTGTGAACCCTAAACGTCTCTCATTGACAATGGTCTGAAAACGGAATATACTTTTGTTGGTTTGTTTTCAGACCTAAGGAAAACAATCATGAAAGATTCTACGGTGGTGTTTTCAATAAAGGAGATTCTGATATGCTGGAAGGTATTTTTAGATATGTAAAAAAGAAATACGGTGTAGAGCCGGATTACCCACTGCCAACTGCACCGGGTTTTCCTGTTTTGCGCCACAAGGATAATCGGAAATGGTTTGCGCTCATCATGGATGTTCCAAGGGAGAAGTTGGGTTTTGTCGGAACAGAGCGCATTAATATTATAAATGTGAAATTAGCGGATCCGCTGCTTGCGGAGATACTTATTCAGCAGCCCGGATACTTTTACGGCTACCATATCAGTCGGGGAGCCTGGATATCCATATTGCTTGACGGAACCGTGCCGCTGCCGGAAATTTGCCGTTGGATCGATGAGAGTTATGCTGTAACCGCTTCCAACAGAACAAAGCAGATCAGTCGTCCGCCAAAGGAGTGGATCGTACCTGCAAATCCGAAATACTACGACATTGAACACGCCTTCGACCGCACAGATGAGATTAACTGGAAGCAGGGGCGTGGAATTAAGAGCGGAGATACTGTATTTATGTATGTGGCTGCACCTGTTTCGGCAATCATTTATCAATGCAAGGTGACAGAAACAGATATCCCGTATGATTATCATGAGGGCGCTCTGACGATAACAGCGCTGATGCGGATAAAACTGCTCAGAACGTACGGGCCCACTGCATTTACATTTGAGAGACTCAGGAATGAATACGGCATTTCATCGATCAGAGGGCCGAGAGGGGTACCTCATTCTTTAAGTGAGAAGTTGAAAAAGTAAGGAATTCAGGGTTACTATCGACGCCGTCAAAATCCGCCATATATGAAATGCCACCAATACGGATAAATCACTTC
>CAYOFP010000007.1:0-71480 GCA_964403505.1 uncultured Lachnospiraceae bacterium | reverse complement strand
CTTTTTGAAGAGACCGCACTGCGCCGAGAAGGGCGGGCGGGGTCTGGGCTCGCCTCTGTTACCCTCGATCGATGTCATGAGGGCTGTCTCCTCACCGCAGACGAATGCGCCTGCGCCGAAACGAAGGTCAATATCGAAATTGAAGCCTGTTCCGAAAATATCTTTACCGAGAAGACCGTATTCTCTTGCCTGCTCGATCGCTATCTGCAGACGGTGAATTGCGATAGGATACTCGGCACGGACGTATATGTAACCCTGGTCAGCGCCGATCGCATAACCTGCAATCGCCATAGCCTCGAGTACTGCATGAGGGTCGCCCTCAAGTACGGAACGATCCATGAATGCGCCCGGGTCACCCTCGTCCGCATTACAGCAGACATACTTCTGTCCTGCAGGCTGAGCAGCCGCAAACGACCACTTTCTGCCGGTCGGGAAGCCTGCGCCGCCGCGTCCGCGGAGGCCGGATGCCGTAATCACATCGATGACATCCTGAGGCTTCATCTCTGTAAGTACTTTACCGAGTGCGGCATAACCGTCCATTGCGATATACTCGTCAATATTCTCGGGGTTTATAACACCGCAGTTACGCAGAGCAACTCTCTTCTGCTTCTTATAGAATGTTGTATCGGCGAGGGAATGAACCATTTCCTTTGCGCCGTCTTCTTTTTCTTCTTTAAAGATAAGTCTCTCGACAGGACGGCCCTTCAGAAGGTGCTCCTCAACGATCTCGGGAACATCCTCGGGCTTTACCATCGAATAAAATGTGCCGTCAGGATATATTATCATGATCGGACCGAGGGCGCAAAGACCGAAGCATCCCGTCGTTACGACCTTGACCTCTTCTGTCAGTCCCTGTGATGCGATCTCATTCTCCAGAGCTTCTCTTATCGCCATGCTACCGGAGGATGTACAGCCTGTACCGCCGCATATCAATACATGTGAACGAATCATTATTTTTTGTCCTCCTTATTTTTCGGCCATATCGATCGTATATTCACTTACGACCTTACCGCCCTTTATGTGCTCATCTATAACACGCTTTGCCTTATCGGCAGTCATCTTTACATAAGTGACCTTATCTTTTCCCGACTCAAAAACCTCGACAACGGGCTCGTACTGGCAGATGCCGATGCATCCTGTCTGAGTTACCGTTACGCTGTCGGTAAGAGAAGCCTCACTTACACCCTCAACGAAAGCGTTGAGAACGGGACGTGCGCCTGCTGCGATACCGCATGTAGCCATACCGACGACGATACGTGTCTGTCCCTCACCTTCGCGAATCGTTACTTTATCCTGCATCTTTGCTTTGATAGCAGCAAGTTCCGCTAATGTTTTCATAACTTAGTTTCCTCCCAAATTATCGTATTGTTCCCTCAAATATTCCCTTATCCACGCAATGACCTCAACAGAAGCAAGCGAAACATCGCCGAGCACCTCACGAAGTTCTTTTGTATCAAGCCTAACATTCCCTTCGGGAGATATATGCTCATATACAAAGTCGACATCGGGTGCGCCCATAATGAGCGTCGTCATAGTCGATACCATGTCGCCGATCGGTGTAAAGTCGAGATTATTTGTATCAAACGTCGCCTTTACACATGTGCCTTCGCCGACGGTAGACCCGATCGTCATATCGCCGCCTGCCTGCATCGCCGCAAGCTTCAAAAACGGCACTCCGAGTCCGACTTTTCGTGTAGTTCTCGTCGTATAAAACGGATCGCTGACACGGCGCACCGTCTCCTCATCCATTCCGCACCCGTCATCCGATATGGTGAGAGTGAGTATCCCCTCACGGTCACAGACGAGCGATACGAGAATGTTTTTCGCTCCGGCACGCACCGAATTCTCGGTGACGTCAAGAATATTTAAGGAAAGTTCCTTCATTGCTATTACTCGTATTTCGCCAAGATATCATCGACGTCGTTCTTTGTAAGACGGCCGTAAACGGTGTCGTTTACAGTAAGAACGGGTGCGAGTCCGCATGCGCCGATGCAACGTGTCGCCTCAAGTGAATACTTACCGTCGGGCGTTGTAGCGCCGGGCTGTAAGCCGAGCTTTTCTGTAATGCGCTCGATGATCTCTCCCGAGCCTTTGACATAGCAAGCCGTACCGAGACATACTGCGATAGCGACCTCACCTTTCGGATTCAGAGTAAACTGAGAATAGAAAGATGCTACGCCGTATACTTCAGCAAGCGGCGTATCCATGCCCTTTGCGATCATACGCAGCACTTCTACCGGAAGATAGCCGTAGATCTCCTGTGCCTGTTGAAGCACCGGCATCATAGCTCCCTTTGTGCCGCGATACTTTTCGATCACAGCCATAAGCTTTTCTTCTTGGTCTTTCGTGCCGCGAAACATGACCGTAGTCAGTTTCTTTTTCATGGTTTATACCTCCACTGTTATATTATTTTTATTATTTATTAAATAATAATCCAAATAAGTTATGACGGACAAGATCGCCGGAATACGGCTCATCGTCCAATTCAAAATAGTTTTCCGCATCTCTTATCTGTGTAAGATAATGGGCATCCGATGAACAAACGGTTCTGCAATCAGCGATCGCAGGATATTTCGCTTTATATTCACCGTAATTCTCTATATCATGAAACTCGCACATATCAAAGCCGATATAATCGGGAAATGTGCCAAGCATGGCGATCACACCGTTTGCGCTCCTGTCAACATGAGCAGGATAACACACACCGCCGAAACTCTTCACAAGAGCCGGCGCATCCTCTATGCCGATATCGGTTGCCGATATGAGGAGCGTTTTCTCCTCGCGGATGACATTATCCCCGCCATCCATATACAACTGCTCACCGAAAATTTCCGGCTTATTCTCCATCGGCAGGATATGCGGGTGAACATATGAATCAAACTTCATCGCATCGGCAAGCTGCTCGAACAGGCAGACAATGTGAATATCCTCGGCCGTCGTCAGCTCCATACCGGCTACCGGAATGATACCGTATCTCTTACACGCCTCAAAAAACGCAGGGCAATTACCACAGGTATTATGATCGGTCAGAGCCATGATCTGCAAGCCTGCAAGAGCTCCCATTCCTGCAATATTATTCGGCGTCATATCATTATCGCCGCATGGAGACAGGCAGGAGTGGGTGTGAAGATCATAATAATATTTGTTCATGGCAAAGCTCATATGTGCTTTTGGGGCTGCGAAGAAGATTGATCCCCTGGTCTTTTGCCTTGGCAATGACCTCATCTGTTATCTCCGCATTCTCAGCTATGACAGCGCATGCAACATCTGCCATAACAGCAACTGCTACTACGTTCACATTCGTCATGATCGTGACCCACATATCACCGCTTTGCGCACGTCCCATCACCCAGCTGAGAAGATCTCCGGCATACACACCTGTTATTTCTCTCTCGGGTTCGGGCATGGAAAGTACCTCGAGCCCGAATCTGTCACAAAGTTCAGCTACCGTCATGAGCACTCTCCGTTTCCTTTTCCAAAGCTACATAGCTTTCGTTTAGTTCTTTATATTTTTCCTTAAGTACAAATACGCATTGCGAATCGTCGCTGTTTCCGAGCACGATATCCTCTGCAAGAGAACGGCATGTGGGAGAACCGCACGCTCCGCAGTCGATCTGCGGAAATTCATCATTCACACGCTGGATGCGTGCCATGATGTCCATCGCCTCCCGTCTGTCTGAAGAAAGGCGGGAAACAGGTGAATAATTGACCGGCTTTGACCACATATATTCATCAGGTATAAAATGCCTGTCATCATGAGACGCACTGTTCTGCGATACCGGAAGGTATTTCCGCAGTTTTTTCAGCCTTGCCTTTGCAATGAAAGGATTCTCTACATTGAGCGTGCCGCCGACACAACCGCCATGGCAGGCATTCAGCTCAACAAATTCAAGCTCGGAGAGATTTTCATTCTCTATTTCCTCGAGCACCTTGATAACATCGTCGATGCCGTCTGCGGCAAGGTATCTGTCGCTTAAAAGTGCGCTTGCCTCTCCGCCGCTGCCGGCCCAGCTGATACCGATGATCCCTGTTTTTGAGGAATGCTCGGCATTTTCTATCTTATTCATAATAGGAATCAGCTTGAAATATATATCCGAAACCGACAGAACACCGTCGACCGCCGATTTCTCAACGCCGATCGGATTGCGAACGTAGCTTACCTTCGCAGGACACGGCGATATGAAAAGCACGCAAATATCCTTTTCCTCAAACTCGGGATGAAGCGCCAGCGCCTCCTCCTTTGCCAGCTTTGCCGCAAGCTCTATCGGCGGCAATATCGGAAGCAGATGATCTGCCAAAAAAGGAAAACGCATACTGATCAGCCGGGTAACAACCGGGCAAGCCGATGATATTACCGGCTTCTTTATCCCCTCACGATCAAGATACTTTCTCGTATAAGACGATACAAGCTCGGCCGCACGTGCGACCTCTACCACCTCATCAAAACCGCATTCGTACAAAGCGGATATTATGTAGTCAATATCCTCGAGTCTGTCAAACTGACCGTAAAGCGCCGGTGCCGGAAGTGCGATCTTATAACGATAATCCGTAAACTTATCCATCTTATCGCTTAAGGCTTTTTTGGCGTTATAAGGACACACCCGAATGCACTGTCCGCAGTCAATGCAACGATCCTCGTCTATGACAGAGTGACCGTCACGAATCCTTATCGCCTCTGTCGGACATCGCTTCAGGCAGTTGGTACAGCCCTTACACTTATCCGCAACCAATGATACAGAATGTTTGAAATTTCCCATATCACACCTCTTTTACAGGTTTACAGTCATAGTAACAGTCGTACCCACTCCGAGGGTAGAGTCAATTTGCATATCATCCGTATATCGCTTCATATTCGGCAGTCCCATACCGGCTCCGAATCCGAGCGAACGGACATTATCCGGTGCGGTAGAATACCCCGCCTGCATCGCAAGGTCGATATCCTTGATACCGGGACCCGAATCCTTTAAAACGATTACTATTTTATCCTCTTCCACGCTGATATCTGCAGTGCCGCCGTTTGCGTGAATGACCATATTTATCTCACCCTCATACATGGCGATCGATACTCTGCGTATCACATCGGGCGATAGGGCAAGCTGACGCAGCAGCTTTTTTATCTGCACGGACGCTTCTCCTGCAGATGCAAAGTTATCTCCGTCCACGTCAAAGTGGAACTTTACTGCCTCCGACATCAGAGATCACCTTCCACAAGCTGGTTCGAGCCGCGAAGCCCGTTGAAGTACAGTATACCGCACGCAGCATACATACGCATATTTGTCGTGAGAACTGCGATATCCGCATCTTCGGCAAGCTCGATCATTTCCGGCGTGGGCTGTTTCCCGCGCACGAATACGATGCACCGCATATCCATCATCTGAGCCGTACGTATGACCTGCTGATTACATAGACCTGTCAATAGCACTGCCTGATCCTTTACAAATGCAAGAACATCACTCATCATGTCGCATCCGCAAGCCGAATGAACCTCATTATCAAGATTGGATTCGCCATATACGACCTTCGCATCAAGCAGCTCCGCAACAGTAGATATTTTCATCGCAAACGCCTCCCTACTAATATACATAAATATGCTTTTATATTATATCATACATTCAAATAAATTTCTATCCCTTTTTACAAAAAAATATTTCAAAATACGGCAAAAAATGATTATTTTCTGCCTTCGTATGGATAAATTTCTCTTTTTTCTTTTTTGACTTGAAAAATGCGGAAATATGTGTATAATAATTAGAAAGAGGTGAAAACAAATGGCAGATGAAATCAATAATGAAAACTGCACTCACGACTGCTCGTCGTGCGGTGCCAACTGCTCGTCGCGTGAAAGCGAGAGCCTTATTAAACCACAGAATGCCGCAAGCAATGTAAAAAAAGTCATCGGCATCGTCAGCGGCAAAGGCGGCGTCGGCAAGTCGCTGGTGACATCCATGCTCTCCGTGCTCTCTCAGAGAAACGACTACAAAACAGCGATACTTGATGCAGATATCACAGGTCCGTCGATCCCGAAAATCTTTAAGCTCAAGGAAAAAATCATGGGCAACGACGACGGAATGATACCGGCGCAGACCACGACCGGCATAAAGGTAATGTCGATCAACCTGTTATTGCAGGACGAGACAGCACCGGTCGTATGGAGAGGTCCGGTCATCGCAGGTACGGTCACGCAATTCTGGACCGACACGGCGTGGGGCGATGTAGACTATATGTTTGTCGATATGCCCCCCGGAACGGGCGATGTGCCGCTCACGGTATTTCAATCCCTTCCCCTTGACGGCATCATCATCGTGACCAGCCCGCAGGAGCTTGTATCAATGATAGTCGAGAAGGCGGTCAACATGGCAAATCTGATGAAGATACCCGTACTCGGCATTGTAGAAAATTATAGTTATATCGAATGTCCGGACTGCGGAAAGAAGATCAATGTATTCGGCGAAAGCAAGATAGAGGAAGTTTGCGCAAAACACAACATCGATCTGCTTGCACAGATCCCGATCGATCCGAAACTCGCCGCACTCTGCGATAAGGGTGCTCTCGAGCTAATGGATAACAACTATCTCGATACAGCGCTTAAGGTAATCGAAAACAGAACAAAATAAAAATGATGTCAGTGCAAAGCACTGACATCATTTTTATATTTTCATATATTCTTTAATACTTTCGGCGCATTTTAAGCACGAGTCAAAATCGACGGAAAGCAAGTTCTGCGCACCGAGAACGGTTATCAGAACCGATGCAATGATCTCCTGCGACGATTCACTGTTTATCGAAGAAGCGATCATTTCCGATACGGTATCATAATGATCGCCGATATCGTCAAAGCCTGCCGGATTCCAATCGCACAAGGCACATTTCGCCGACAAAAAGACTAACTCTCTCATTTTTTCGGTCATAGCAAAAGAGTCCGTGCGGCTCAAAACATCACCGTCTTCGCTCAGACCGTCTATTACCGAGTAATCAGGATCGACCTGCTCGACGGTCGAACCGTCATCAAACGTCTGCAGCAAAACGTTCTTTTTCTTTTTGCGTTTACGCTCAAATTCTGACGTATCTCTGCCAAGCTCCTTGAGACGCTTTATCTCGGCTCTCTTAGCCTCATGGCGGATATACGCCTCATAAATCTCGAACCCGGCAAAAAGAAGTATCGGCAAAATCAACGACAGTGCAAAATGCCACGATCTTGTAAAAAAGACATTGAAATACTTACCGTAATCGGGAACGAAGATGATTAAGAGAAGAAAAGCCATAACCATCGTACACATCACTATATATGCATTATTCACACCTTTTTTAGTGCGTGTCTTTCCAATATCTAAGCTATACCGATCAATGAGCACAAGCTGAGACAGAACGAGAGATATGAACATAATGCTAGAGACTCCCTCTGCACCGATACCGATCGGAAGCAGGGAGAAAAGCACCGAAAAAGCGCACATCAGCACCGAAAAAACGAACGCTGAAATGATATACGTTCGGAAGGTCGATACAGGTATCCTGAACTTCGACTCGATATCGTTCTTCTCGCCTAAAACAAAATCGTCATGATGATCAAAAGCATATATTATCACTGCGGCGAGATCTACGATCAGACCGCTTATAATAAGCTGTACCGGCGTTATCGCACTTATTTTTGTGAATATCGTAAGCATTACGAGGAAAAGTCGTGCTATCTGCGATGTGAGAAGATACGCCAGCATATGAAGGATATTTGTATATATGCTTTTGGCACTTTTAATAGATTTTATTATAGCGTTAATTCCGCCGTTTCCGTTTTTATCCGCTATGGAAACGATTACATCAGTATCTATTTTCAGCGCATCGCATCCCCTGCCGTTACTCTGCGCCGAATCCGACACCCAGATCGGAACATTCCGGTTCAGGGTATCAACACCGCCTCTGTCTGCGCGGGCGGAAAGAGTGATGGACTGACAGTATGCGATATCGGCATCGCACATTGCCGCACTCTCGCCGATCTCGGATCCGAGAAAAGCAACAGTCTCTCCCGCCGATCGCAACAGATTCACGAGTCTCCTCTTATCGTCTGGCGTAAATCTCTGATACAGCGAATACCGTCTCGCATTGGCAACAAATACACCGTCTGACATATCACGAAATACGTCAGATGTGATTATCTCCTCATCGTTTTTAATAACACCGAGAGAGCGTGCGGTGAATCTGTCATTTTCATTTTCTCCGTTTGCAAACATTATTACCTTAATTCCTGCCTGCTCACATTGCTTTATGTTCTTTGCAGCATCGGGCAACAATGTCTCCCTGAACGCTATAAAGCCCTCAAAGGTAAGTCTGCGCTGTAATTTTGATATATGCGACAAATCTGTCGCAGTCGTTTCCCTCGTGGCTATAGCGCACACACGGTATCCGCCGATCGCCATGCGATTCGCCGCCAGCAAAAGCTCGCTCGTCTCGGAATTCGACATCGCATACACCTCTCCGTTCAGGCGTCTGTGCGAGCATTGATAGATAAGCCGGGTCGCATTTCCGCGTACGACGGCAATCAAACCTGACCCGGAAGCGACAAGCGAGGTATCAAACAGATTTTCAGAGTCCTGCGGCATATGCTCGATCAATGTATATTGCTTATCGAGATTATAGTTATAGATCGCATGTTCCCTTGCACAGTTGATGATCGCATCTTCCTCGCTTGAAAATGCATTCTTTCCTGCTTTATTTATTTCAACAAGATTTTTTGAACCGAAAAGTCCCGTGGAAACTACCGCCAGTTCCAAAATATCCTTACATTTTTCGATGAAATCTTCATCTTTTACGCCGTGCATAATATCATCGCAATTTATCTGCTCTATCTCAAAATCTCCAAGAACAAAGCACCCGTCGCGAGGCGCGGCGATACAGCTTATACGGCTTATGAGGTCAAGCTCGGACGAGTTCTTGATCAGTGCGCCGGCATTTACATCCTTATACTGACGAAGCGACCTGAATACGCCGCATGCGATCACAATATAACAAAATGCAACATACATCTCTGCCATCGAAGCAACGGCAAGAGACAATCCGGAAAGCAGGGTGTCAAACAGATCACCGAATCCGATAAAAAGGGAAAGTATGACAAATACGGTGACAAGCGACAACATAGCGATGCTGAAAACACCGCAAAATCTCCGAATTTTATCAAGGATAAGCAGATTATCGTGCGACACAAGCGGCTTCGAGAGGCGTTTCTTACGCAGAAGTGTATCAGAGCCGGTAACGCATGCGACCGCCTTACATGTCCCGTTAACTATGTATGTTCCGGCGAAGAGCATATTCATCTGCTCACGCTCATCGAGAAGCTCTGTCGGAAGAAAATCAGCATCCTTCTGTACGCATACCGCACCGGGATGGAGCACATTCTCATTAACAGCAAGCTCGCTCGACTCAAGCAGGCGGCAGTCGCACGGCACGACGTCGCCCGTGCATAAATAGATCACGTCTCCTGCCACTACCTGCTCCGAACGTGCCAGATACAGCCTCGCATCACGGAGCACCTTCGCCACAGGTAGTGCAAACTTGCCCATATTGTCAAGAACCTTTTGTGCGCGCAGATAAACTACTGCGCAAAGTGCGTAGCTCACAAAAACAGTCAAGGCGATAACAAAAGCCGATACATCGTGACGGAATATCACACATACAATAGCAGATATCATCAGAATAATCGAGGTAAAATCCGTCAGTATATGCAAAAGATACTCTCGGAAATGCCCCTTCGGAACGGGATATATTCTGTTGATTCCGTTTTTCCTGAGACGCTTTTTTGCCTCGTCTCTTGAAAGTCCGGTATTTGCATTGCTTTGAAGCTCAAAAAGGACAGAATCCCTTGAGGCATCATACCATTTCTTCATTAAATGCAGCTTATCTCCAATTTGTCATTATCCTTGTCGTGATCTATGCTTACTGCCGAAAGAAGTCCGCCATGGCTGGAAATGATGACATTTGCAACCTCGTCCTCGACCTCTGTCTGGATAAAGCGGCGCATATTACGCGCACCGTACTTTACGCTGTATGCTTTTTTCGCAATATACCGCACGGCGGAATCGGTATAGCTTACCTTGATACCCTTATCGGCAAGCGTATCTCTGAAATCGCCAAGCATAAGATATGCTATCTTCACAAAATCATCCTCACTCAGGTGATTGAATGTAATGATCGCATCGACACGGTTTAAGAACTCGGGACGCAAAAATTCGTTCAGCGCCTTCATCGTGCGGTCGGATGTCGCAAAGGAAAGCGAATCGGAAAAACCGGCAGAGTTAGAATTCCCCTGAGAGCCTGCGTTTGTCGTCATTATGATAACGGTATTCTCGAAATTCACGGTCTTACCGTGAGAGTCGGTTATTCTGCCGTCATCGAGTATCTGCAGGAGGATATTCATGACATCGGCATGTGCCTTCTCTATCTCGTCAAACAGGATGACTGAGTATGGCTTGCGGCGTATCTTCTCGGTCAGCTGACCGGCATCGTCATATCCGACATATCCGGGGGGAGAACCGATGATACGCGAAACGGAGTGCTTCTCCATAAATTCCGACATATCAAGACGTATGAGCGTCTCGGGAGAATCAAAAAGCTCGTTTGCGAGTGTTTTGACAAGCTCGGTCTTACCGACGCCCGTAGGTCCCGCAAAAATAAACGATGCAGGCTTCTTTTTATAAGACACCCCTGCCCTGTTTCTCTTGATCGCTTTTACAAGGACCTCTATGGCATCGTCCTGTCCGATGATCCGCTCCTTTAGCTTACCCGAAAGCTTATCTATTTTTTCAAATTCATGCTCTGTTATATTTGAGGCAGGTATGCCTGTCCATATCTCTATCACACGTGCGAGATCCTCATCAGAGAGCATCACGTGAGCTTTCTCGCTCTCGAGCTGTTGCTTTTCCTCTTCCAAGCGCATCTCCTCTGCTTTTGCATCGGCAAGCGCACGGTACTTCTCCTCGAGCTCGGAATCCTTTGTATCATCATCCGCTTCAAGAGCCGCACGGTCACGCCTGATTGCCGCAAGGCGGTCAACGATCTCATTATACCTCTCGATGACAGGCGAATTCAGAGACAGATATGCGCTCGCCTCATCGAGCAGATCGATGGCTTTATCGGGCAAAAATCTGTCTGTGATGTACCGCTCGGAAAGAGTCACCGCACGGCGCACAGTCTGCTCGGATATATTGACGCCATGGTACGACTCATAATACCCTTTAATGCCCGTGAGCATCTTCACCGAATCTTCGATCGACGGTTCTTCTATGATTATAGGTTGAAAACGGCGCTCGAGCGCTGAATCCTTCTCGATATATTTTCTGTACTCGGTAAGGGTAGTTGCACCGATCAGCTGTATCTCTCCGCGGGACAGCGCAGGCTTTAAGATATTCGCCGCATTCATACTTCCCTCGGCGTCGCCTGCACCGACAATGCTGTGCACCTCATCTATAACGAGAATGATATTACCGAGCTTTTTGCACTCGTTGATCAGTCCCTTTATCCTCTGCTCAAACTGACCGCGGAACTGTGTTCCGGCAACGATAGAGGTAAGATCGAGCAGATGGACCTCCTTATCCCGAAGCTTATACGGGACATCGCCGCGCACGATCTTCTGCGCAAGCGCCTCGGCGATTGCAGTCTTACCTACGCCTGGCTCGCCGATCAGACAGGGGTTATTCTTCTGACGGCGCAAAAGTATCTGAATCAGGCGGGAAAGCTCCCTTTCTCTGCCGATGATTGCATCCATCTCGCCCCTTGCCGCCTTTGCAGTCAGGTCGAGACAATACTCATTCAAAAACTTCTTTTTGGGCTTTTTTTCCGATTTTTTTTCGTCCTTGCCCTTTGTCTCGGGCTCTTCTTTCGGTGCTCCCATATGACCGAGGCCGCCGAATATCTTACTGAAATCAACGGCAGGCGCCTTGCCCTCGGTATCCCCTTCTCCGTCTTCTGCACCTGCGGCGATGAGACCCTCCATCTCATCGTCGATGCGCTCGAGAGCCTCCTCGTCTATACCCATTTTATCCATCATATCATTAATGGGCTTTATGCCGAGTTCCTTTGCGCATTTTAAGCAAATTCCCTCGCTTTTTGTTTCATTATTGTCAATGCGCTGTATATATACGACCGCATATCTTTGGTGGCATCTTGCACACAGTTCCATTACTGATTATCTCCTTATAAAAACACCGATATATCCTTTATGATCTCTCTGAATATATTGAATCTGCAAAAAAATGAAAGAAAGACTGAATCCTCTACGATCCTCTCACCGACTTTTCCTGCACTCATGCTTGACAGCCATGGGAGCACACAGACAAATACACGCGCTAATATCATCATGGTCACGACCGCACAGATCACACCGAATACAAGACCTAACAGCTTATTCGCCTGCTTTAACACGGGTAATGTGAATACCTTATCGAGTATAATCGCCGCGATCCTGACCGCAATACCTGTAATTATGAATATCAAAAAGAATGCAAGCGAATTACACAACGGCTTTGATATACTCCGTGCTATTTCAGAACATATCTTATCGACAGAACTCTCAGTGTTTTCCGAATTCAATATTTCGTTTGCATACGAATCTGCTATCATGTCTTCATCTTTATCCGAAAAAACAAACTGATCAATTACAGAAAACAGTTTCTCTGCTTTTCCGTCGGTATCGGAGTCCTCAAGAGCGGAATAGACGCTCGTCCTGACGGTTTCAGTGATTGCTTTCTCAACATGATTATCATTTAGCCACGTGGAAACGCACGGAGTAAACACCGCTGCACATATAACAGAGATAAGAAGACAGGCGAGACCCAACAAGCTTTTTACAAATCCCTTTCTATACCCGTTGAGAGCTATCCCTACAAAAATTATAAACAAAACTATATCAAAAATAAAAGCCGGTATCATTTACTCTCTCCTGTTTCGGTAATCATATCACTCGGCACAAACGAGTACGGCATCGCCGCGGTACGATCGCTGTAACACACAAGCAGTGAATCTCCGCCCCGCACCATAAAATCGATCGGATTGCTCTGTGTATTCTCATACATCACATCGCCTGCGCTCATGTCCACACGGGCGATCATATCCGTGAGCAATATATATACATAGCCGTTTTCAATAGTGGATTTATTACATTGACCCGAGATCGTTATTTCATTCACTATCTCTCCGTTTTTATCGAATACGACTGCACTGCTGTCATAACCTATAACGCTTTTATTGAATGTCAGCACGGTAAATTCGCCGCCTGAAACATACGTCGTCGGAGTCTTGCCGATAAAATCGTACTCTTTTAATACATTACCCGAAGAATCAAAAACAATATATCTGTCCGAGCACAGCACCCCTGCGCCTCCGCCAGACAGCGCCGAACAGGATACCGGGAAACAATCATCAAACTCCACTGTGTACACGGGCTCGGACTTGCCGGGCCGTAACATCAGCACCTCTGTGAAAAAGTCGCCCTCATCCGTTGTTTCGCTCGACAGTATCAGCGAATTTTTCCCGTCGGGCGATATGGAAACATCTATGACGAGCTTATTTTTCGATACCTCCGAGAGCATATCAAAACCTTTATCATATATCTGCACCACGCTTCGGTACTCGGCGCTGCTCGTAACCAGCGCAAATATGCCTGTGTCACTGGCAGCTATCATATTCACAGGGCGATCGGTAGTGGCGCTTTTAATACAGGAAAATGAATTGTAGACAGAATACGAATTATTTCCGAGGTCATAAACGTACAGATAATCCTCCGATACAGTAAGCGCAGGATTTGACATGGAATGCGACTTCGACAGAACAGTATTACCGTGCATATCGTAAAAATCCACACCGGTCGACGACACCACAACGAGATCATCCTTATAATATCCAAAGATGTAATTACCGTTATCATTATATTTTAATATATCAAAATTCGATGAGGAATCAACAGAGTTTACATCAAAATGCTTTAACAAAAATCTAAAATTATTTACCGTTATCTGCTCCCTGTTGAATATCACGGTATACGCCACGAGCAAGGCAAGCAGAAATACAAATACCCACTTTGCCCGTCCGAATGAATCGGATACGGTAAGGTAATACCGATTTACACCGGGCGCCGATGCGGCACTTTTTCTCTTTTTACCGAACAATATTCTTTTCTCCGCCATTGGCCACCTCCTTTTTTAATAGATCACTTCTTTTAAGTATAAACCGCATGCCGGTGCAGTATTCCCGGCCGATGTCCTCTCACGCTTTTCGATAATAGATACAGTGTCCTCATACTCGCGCTTACCGAGTCCGGCGGATACGAGCGTGCCGACGATTATCCTCACCATATTATATAAAAAACCGTCAGCTTTTATATTGATGCAGATACAGTTAGCTCTGCGCTCGACTCTGCAAAACTCGACTGTGCGGATATTATCGGTAGTAGATGCACCCGATGCACAAAACGATGAGAAATCATGTCTGCCGACGATTCCCTCTGCAGCACGCTTCATCGCCTCGGTATCGAGAGTCCTGCATAATTGCCACGCCCTGCCGCAAAGGAAGGGATCACGGAAATGAGAGTCTGTTATGATATACTCATATTCCTTACCCTTACAGGAATAACGTGCATGAAACCCGTCGTCCACGACCTTACAGCTAATGACCGATATATCCCGGGGCAAAACCGAGGACAGCGAATACGGTATTTTATCACAAGGCAGCTTCAGCTCATCCATTCCGTCAACAGTACAGAAAAACTGCCTCGCATGAACGCCCGAATCGGTACGGCTGCAGCCCGTAACATCATATCTTTTTCCGAAAATACGCTGTACGGCGTCCTGTATGCTTTTTTGCACAGTCTCGCATCCCGGCTGAACCTGCCAGCCGTGATAATTTGCGCCGTAATATTTTATTTCAAGCAGCAGTTTCATATTCCGATACCGATCCCACGGGTATATATATTGAGTATCACGACCGCTCCACCGATCAACACCATGACCGCAACCGAGAGAAGATCACGCAATGAAAAATGCAGCGTGTTCATTCTCGTCCTTCCCTCTCCGCCGTGATAACAGCGGCACTCCATAGCGATAGCAAGCTCGTCAGCACGGCGAAATGCGCTGATAAACAGCGGTATCAGTATCGGTATTATCGCCTTCGCACGCTTTATGAGTCCGCCGCTCGTGAAATCTGCTCCCCGTGCCTTCTGTGCACTCATTATCTTATCCGTCTCCTCTACGAGGGTTGGAATAAAGCGCAGAGCCGTGGACATCATCATAGCAAATTCATGCACGGGCAGCTTTATCTTCGCAAGAGGAGCTAAAAGCTGCTCTATGCCGTCCGTTAGCTGTATAGGAGATGTCGTATATGTGAGTATGACGCCCGTGCCGCATATCAGGCATATGATACGCACGATCATATATATCGCATACGAAAGTCCCTCTTTGAATATCTTAATTTTCCAGAATGTGAAAAGCGGTTCTCCCTCACCTTTTGTAAAAAACAGATTCAGTATTACTGTAAATGCGATGATAAACATAAGCGGCCTCAGGCTCTTTAATATCACCTTTAACGATATACCCGAAATGGGTATGAGCAAAAACGTAAATGCGACAAGCATGATAAAACTGAGCATACTTCTCGCCATGAAAAGCACAGTAATAAACAAAACCGTCAGTATCAGCTTCGTGCGTGGGTCAAGCCTGTGTAGCAGCGAATTTCCCGGGAAATACTGTCCGATTGTGATATCCTTAATCAATCTCTACACCGTCCCTTCCGGGTAAGACGGAGTATCTCATCATGCGCCGCCTCCACTGTGAAAATATCTGTGCGGTTGCCTGCCCCGAGCTCCGCTAAGCGCATCATCAGCCGTGTTATCTGCGGCACATCAAGTCCAAGCGAGCAAAGCATATCCGCATTTTTGAATATATTTTCGGGGATGTCGTCAAGCACGACCTGGGCATCACTCATCACCATTATCCTGTCGGCGTATTTCGCCATATCCTCCATGCTGTGGCTGACGATAATGACCGTCGCCCCCATCGACCTCTGATATGCCGTAATTCCGTCGAAGACCGTATCTCTGCCGACCGGATCAAGCCCTGCCGCAGGTTCGTCAAGTATCAATACCTCTGGGGTAAGCGCAAGCACGCCTGCTATGGCAACACGGCGCATCTGTCCGCCGGAGAGGTCAAACGGCGATTTGTCAAACATTTTTTCGTCAATCCCGACGAAGCGTGCCGCCGCCCTCACTCTTCGGTCGATCTCATCCTTATCGAGTCCCATATTCTTCGGTCCGTATGCAATATCAGCATATACCGTCTCCTCAAAAAGCTGATACTCGGGATACTGGAAGACAAGACCTACCCGAAAGCGCACAGCGCTTATTTTTTTCGGGTTTTCCCATATATCGGCACCGTCCAAAAGCACCTTACCGGACGTCGGCTTCAAAAGTCCGTTAAGCATTTGAGTAAGCGTTGACTTTCCCGAACCGGTGTGACCGATTAACCCCGTGATAATGCCTGCCTTGAACGAACAGCTCACTTGATCGAGAGCAGTCGTGCGAAAAGGCGTGTCGGGGCTGTATATGTATGAAACGTTTTGCAGTTCTAATTTATTTTCCATTTATGAGTTGATATAATTCTTTCGCGCATATTTTTTCATCGCTCAATATCTTGCCGTCATATACGCCGCTTTTTTTGAGCGAATACATAAGAGAGGCCACCTGCGGTACACCCAAGCCCGTCTTTTTCAGTTCATCGACATGGGAGAAGACATCGTCGGGCGTTCCGTCAAAAATGAATCTGCCGTCCTCGATGACAAGCACCCTCTTTGCGAGCAAAGCCTCATTCATATTATGAGTGATATGTAAGACGGTTATGCCCTTTTCCCGATTCAGCCGCTCTATGGTCTTCATGACATCTGCTCTTCCCGTAGGGTCGAGCATGGCAGTTGATTCATCAAATATGATACACTCGGGCATCATAGCGATCGCACCTGCGATAGCCACCCTTTGCTTCTGCCCTCCCGATAACTGATGTGGACTGTGACGTGCGTATTTTATCATGCCGACCGTATCGAGCGCCTCGTCAACACGCCGCCGTATCTCCCCAGGCGCAACGCCGAGATTTTCAGGGCCGAACGCAACATCCTCCTCAACAACTGTCGCAACGAGCTGATTATCGGGATTCTGAAAAACCATGCCGATCTTCGAGCGCAGGCGGATGACATCATCATCCGTCATATTTTTATCGGTGATATCCATGCCGTCAATCAATATTTTCCCCGATGTCGGTATGAGTATCAGATTCAAAAGCTTTGCAAAGGTAGATTTGCCCGAGCCGTTATGTCCGAGAACGGCAACAAAATCACCCTTTTCTATCTCGATATTTATATCTTTGAGGACTTCATTATTCTTTCCGTCTTCACTTGCGTAAGAAAAGCAAAGTTCCTCAGTTTTGATAAACGCATTTTCCATTACTAATTATTCCTTCGTCCATCTCGCAGCCGATCCGCATGGGAGCGCTGCACCCGTTGCCTCAACCAGAAGTCCCACCTCGTCACACACGACTTTTCCGCCGTATTTCTTTCTGACGGTCGTCTCGAGTATGTATCCCATAGCGGACGGTGAAAGACCGGTGGTATATGAATTCACAAGTGCAAATAACGGCTCATCCGAAAGTACGCCCATGCACAGCTTGACAAAAGCATCGATATTATCTTCGCACTTCCATATCTCGCCGCCCGGTCCTCTGCCGTATGAGGGAGGATCCATGATCAGCGCATCGTATTTTCTTCCTCGGCGTATCTCACGCTCGACAAACTTCTTACAGTCGTCGACGATATATCGGATCGGTGCATCCGACAGACCGCTTAATGCCGCATTTTCTTTTGCCTGGGCGACCATACCGCGGGATGCGTCCACATGGCACACCATGGCGCCTGCCTTTGCTGCCGCAACCGTCGCTCCGCCTGTATATGCAAAAAGATTCAGCACATTTACGGGTCTATTTGCCTTTTTTATAAGCTCGGAAAACCAATCCCAATTGACTGCCTGCTCGGGAAAAAGCCCGGTATGCTTAAAGCCCATCGGCTTTATAAGAAATTTTAAATCGAGCGGCTCATATACGAGCGTCCAGCTCTCGGGGAGACGATTCTCGCTCCAACTGCCTCCGCCTTTTTTTGATCGGGTATATGATGCATCCGCCTTTTTCCATTCCTTTACAGGTTCCTCGCTATGCCATATCACCTGCGGATCGGGACGCACGAGGGTATAGCCGTGCCATATCTCGAGCCTCTTTCCGTCGGTAGCATCAAGCAGGCGGTAATCCTGCCATTTATCTGCCAAAAACATCCTTTAATCTTCTTCCTTCCGATCGAAAATACTGACCTGTCCTTCCTTTGTGAGTCCGCCGCTAAAGGGGATATCAAGATGCTCGTATGCGAGCCTCGTGACACATCTGCCCCTCGGCGTGCGTGATAAAAATCCGATCTGCATCAGGTACGGCTCATATACATCCTCTATCGTTATCGCTTCCTCGCCGACCGTTGCCGCAAGCGTCTCGAGTCCGACGGGGCCGCCGCCGTAGTTCTTTATAATTGTCGTAAGCATCCTGCGGTCGACATTATCGAGTCCGAGCTCGTCTATCTCTAACTTGCCGAGTGCGTATGACGCTATCTCACAATTTATATTTCCCGATCCTTTTACCTGCGCAAAATCACGTACACGCCGAAGCAATCTGTTCGCTATTCGCGGTGTGCCCCGTGATCGTGAGGCTATTTCCAAAGCGCCGTCACGGTCGATCGCAATGCCGAGTATCTTTGCGCTACGCATGACGATATTTGCAAGCTCCTCGGGAGTATATAATTCTAACTTCAGCACTACACCGAAGCGGTCACGCAGAGGGGTGGACAGCTGACCTGCACGGGTCGTCGCACCGATGAGGGTAAAATGCGGCAGGGTCAGTCTGATACTGCGCGCCGACGGCCCTTTACCGACGATGATATCGATCTCATAATCCTCCATAGCAGGATAAAGTATCTCTTCTACCGTTCGGGGAAGACGGTGTATCTCGTCTATGAAAAGAATATCGTTATCAGCGAGATTCGTGAGCAAAGCCACGAGATCCCCTTGCTTTTCTATGGCAGGGCCGCTGGTGATACGGATATTCACACCCATTTCATTTGCTATAATGCCCGACAGCGTCGTCTTTCCAAGTCCCGGAGGGCCGTAAAGCAATACATGGTCAAGCACATCGCCCCTTATCTTTGCCGCCTCGATATATATTTTCAGGTTTTCCTTTGCCTTTTCCTGTCCCTCATATTCCTCGAGGGTTTTCGGGCGAAGCGATATCTCGTTTGCCGAATCGGACGAATCAGGCTCGGCTGACACTATTCTGTTTTCAAAATCATAATCCGAATCGAAAAATTCTTCCATTACTTCACCTTACATCAGTTTTTTGAGCGATTCACGTATAATATCCTCGATAGAGACCACGCTTTTATCAACCGAGCCGACCGCACGCATGGCGTCTGAGCGTGAATACCCGAGAACAACGAGAGCGTTTACCGCCTCGCTCGAGTTATCCGTAAATACCAGCGTATCTCCTGCCTGGGACGAGCGTGCGTCGATGGTTATGCCCGATGCGAGCTTGTCCTTCAGCTCGAGCACTACCCTCTCGGCGATCTTCTTTCCGACGCCCTGTGCCGTGGATATCGACTTTACGTCTCCTGAGGCTACGGCGAGGGCAAGCTTCTCGGGAGTGAGCACCGAAAGTATGGCGAGCGCCGCCTTCGGTCCTACGCCCGACACGGATATCAGAAGCCGGAATGTTGATAATTCGCTTTCATCATAAAAACCGTAAAGCTCCTGCGCATCCTCACGCACGACATAATGCGTATAAAGCTTCGCTGTGTCTTTGCCTGCGAGCTTACCGAGGGTCGATGACGATATGTATATAAGATATCCGACGCCGCCTGCATCAATGACCGCATGGTTCACATCAAGCTTTGCGATTTTTCCCGATATGTAATAATACATTGCTTTACCTCAATTATTGTAAAATTCCCTCAATCTCGAACATCCTGTGTGCGCATGACATATAGCGATAGCAAGCGCATCGGACGTATCGTCAAGCCTCGGCTTTTTTTCAAGACCGAGCAGGCTGTTTGTCATGGCGATCACCTGCTTTTTATCTGCTCTGCCGTAGCCCACCACCGACTGCTTCACTTGCAGCGGCGTATACTCAAATATTTTCACGCCCGCCTGTGTCGCCGCCAGCAGCAATATCCCACGTGCCTCGGCGACAGTGATTGCCGTAGTATGATTACTGTTAAAGAACAGCTCCTCGATCGCCATTTCGTCAGGACGGTATTTCTCAATTATTTTGCACATCTCGTCATACACGGTTTTCAGCCGTGCCTCAGTCGGCGTCCCTGCCTCGGTGGTTATCGCACCGTAGCCGAGTACACGAAACCTCGTATTTGCATATTCGATCACCCCATAGCCCACTATGGCAAAACCGGGATCTATGCCGAGAATTATCATTTGCATACCTATCCTATTCTAATATCATGTTATTATATCATATAACACATCATAAGTCAAAGAACTTTTTGTAATTAATAATATATTTACACATGATTTTTTGTGTGGTATAATATTAAAAAAGGAGTTTATTCTGATGATTATAAAATTCACAGTCGGCGATACTCTGGTAATGAAAAAAAATCACCCCTGCGGCGTCAACCGCATGCTGGTGCTCTATGCCGCATCGGATATCAAGATGCGCTGTATGGGGTGCGGACACGAGGTCATGGTGCCCCGTATCAAACTCGAGAAAAGGATAAAAGAAGTAATAAAAGGCAATGAAAACGGATAAATACAAGCATATTTCAAGACGGACATTTTTTACAGACCTTCTGATCGTCGGCATTCTGGCGATGGCACAGATCATCCTGCTGATCCTGTATGCATGGCATCTTTTTCGTGCTGTGGCGATCATCGAGATAGCTTCACGCTTTTTAAGCATTTTTGTGGTCATTTATGTAATAAACAAACGGGAAAGCAACTCCTACAAGCTCGCATGGATCGTGCCCATCCTGCTCTTTCCCGCATTCGGCGGTATACTGTACGTATTCTGCCAGGGACGGATCGGTATCTTCGCATTCAAAAAGAAAATACTCGATACCGAGAAGCTGATCTATCATGCCGTCTGCGACATCCCCGATGCCTCGGAAGAGTTCGAGAAGCAATACCCAGAATACAAGCCGAGAACAGAGTATTTGAAAAAATCAGGCTTCCCCATGTATTCGGGAACGGATACCAAATACTACCCATCCGGCGAAGATGTCTTTGATGATATGATAAGTGCGCTTGAGAGTGCACAGAAATATATTTTTCTCGAATACTTTATCATACACGAGGGCTTTTTCTGGGATTCGGTGCTCGACATACTCATAAAAAAAGCCGCAGAGGGCGTGGACGTCCGCATCATTTACGACGGTATGGGCAGCATCACGACCCTACCGAGCAAATACGACCGCTTCTTGAACAGCAAGGGGATCAAATGCCGGGTATTCAACAAGTTCGTTCCTGCCATTTCCACTATGCAAAACAACCGCGATCACAGAAAAATACTCGTTTTGGACGGAACATGCGCTTTCACAGGCGGGATCAACTTAGCCGATGAATATTTAAACAAAATAGAAAGATTCGGCTATTGGAAGGACTGTGCCATCAAGGTAACGGGCGATGCCGCACAGGGCTATGCGCTCATGTTTTTGCGAAACTGGAATATCATAAACAAAGAAAAGGACGACCCCGAAAAATATATCACTCCTCTCTCAAATGCCACGGGAAACGGGTATTTCCAGCCTTATTGCGACAACCCGTTTGACAAAGAGTGGATCGGCCGGAATGTCTATCTCGATATGATCTGCCGTGCCGAAAAAAGCATATACATCATGACGCCGTACCTGATCGTGGATGAGGAGCTCGACTGTGCGCTCAAGCTCGCCGCACGGAGCGGTATCGATGTGAGGATCATAACGCCGCACAAGGCAGACAAAAAATTCGTCTTTATGATAACACGCTCGTCTTACGCCGAGTTTATGGAGGCAGGTATCAAAATTTACGAATACACCCCCGGCTTCATACACTCAAAGAACCTTATCGTGGACGGGAAATGCGCCGTCGTCGGCTCGGTAAACTTCGACTACCGCAGTTTATATCTCCATTTTGAATGCGCACAGCTTTTTTACGGACACAAGGAAATCGAAAAAATCAACGAGGATTTTGAAAAGACCTTTGAGATATCACAACAGATAACATTCGACGATTGCCGTAAAAACTCCGGCTTATCGAGAGTTATCACTCAGATATTTAAAATATTTTCACCGTTATTCTGATATTCAAGTATAAAAATCGCCTATGCTCCGCAAATTATCATAGGTGATTTTTTATGCCTGTTTTCAAAAAAATACTAACGATATTCTCGCTTGGCGCGGTATGCTATTCCGTCATGGAAATACTCTGGCGCGGCTATACCCACTGGTCCATGTCGTGCGCCGGCGGGATATGCCTATGCGGAATATACACGGTAAACGAAAAAATGCAAAAGAGCGGCAGATTCAGCAAATGCGCCGTATGCACTGCACTGATCACAGCGGTGGAATTCGTTTTCGGCGTTATATTCAATCTGACGCTGCGTATGCACATCTGGGACTATTCCCGTTTAAAATTCAACCTACTCGGGCAGATCTGCCTTCTATACTCATTTTTATGGTTTATCGTTTCCTTTCCTGCGCTGAAGATGTGCGATTATCTGAAAAGAAATATGCTTGACTGAGGAAACAATATAAGATATAATGACTGTATGAGAAAATCAAGGAATAATAAAATAACGGTTCTTATCCTCTTTATCGCCATGCTCGCCGCACTCATCGCATCGAGGATAGACAAGAAAGAGAATATCGTCGTCTCCTCTGTCGCAGACGGAGTGATGTACGTGCATTTCATCGATGTAGGTCAGGCGGACAGCACGCTCATCGCTCTGCCGTCGGGTAAGAACATACTCGTTGATACGGGCACGAGAAACTCTGCCGACAGTTTATGCGGATACCTCGAGGAACACGAGATTACAACGATCGACCTCATGGTCCTGACTCATCCGCACGAGAATCATATCGGCGGTGCGGTCAAGGTCCTCACGATATGCGATGTAAAAGAGGTCATGATGCCCGATGCAGTGAGCACTACGTCCGTTTATGAAAAGACGCTCGACGCTATTGAAGAAGAGGGATGTGTATGCACCCTCGCTGAACCCGGCATGACAAAAACCGTATCGGAAGCGGCGCTCACCGTGCTCGGTCCCGTCTTTCCCGAGGAATACGACTTAAACAACTCGAGCATCATCATGACACTCACTTACGGCGGGACACGCATTATGCTGACGGGAGATGCCGAGGCAATTGCTGAGAACGACATCCTCGATAAATTCTCCGAAAGTGTTCTGAAATGCGATATATTAAAGGTCGGCCACCACGGCTCACGCACCTCGACAGGCGAGGAATTTCTTTCCTGCGTTTCGCCCGAATACGCTATCATCTCATGCGGTAAAAATAACGACTACGGTCATCCGCACACAGAAACTTTATATAAACTCGACAAATTAAAAACAGAAACGCACCGGACCGATAAAGAAGGAACGGTGATCTTCTCAAGCGACGGAAGCACGGTAAAAATACATAATTAATCTACGGTAGAGTATCAATGAAAAGATATACAATAATTATTTTGACGGTATTTATAATATTTACAGCAGTCGGATGCAATCAATCATCTGATCCGATACCACTAAACGAACTTCCTGCCGAGTATAGCCTGAAACAGGCGAAAAAAAATGGCTGTATCACACACGAAAACGGAGATATATCACAAGGCAAAGAAGTATTTGAAACTTTCTATAACAATACCGAATCAGGCAAAGCAGATACGGTAAGACTCGCTTTTTATTACACACTTAATGATCCCTCCGGATATGACCCGGATTACTATGAATCCGTCAAGGATGATTATCCGGTCCTGTATATTGAAGACCTGTCGTTCGACGGAAAAGAATATACCGTCCGATGGTACGAGAACGGGGAGGAAATTTTCGAAACCTATTCATTTCTTATGAAATACGAAGGACAGGCAGAGAGTCCGGGCGCATTATACACGTCATACGTCAGATATGTGCTGACAAATGATGATACCGTTACATGGCAGGATTTAACACGCGGAATGTTAAGCTCGCAACTCGGAGACTATATCGCCCACAAAAGCGTCTACACTGATCTTATTTATGAGTAAAAAAACAAAAAGTGTGTAGGCGAAGAAAACCGTTTACACACTTTTATTGATTCATCTCGAATATCTCATCGAGCAGAGCGTACATATCATCGACACTGCACGCAGAGTTGATCCTGCCCCTGATCGCACTCGCACCGTACAGACCCCGCAGATACCAGGAAATATGCTTTCTCGCCTCGCACACTGCGAGGCGTTCTTCTTTCTCTCTTGTCATTAATTCAAGCTGTTTCTTTGCAGTGGTCACACGCTCTGCGGGCGTTACCGGAGTCGGCGTCCTGCCCTGCAAAAGTTCGGTTATCTCACGGAAGATAAAGGGGTTTCCCTGTGCTCCCCGTGCGATCATGACGCCGTCGCACCCGGTATATTCAAGGACACGCAGAGCGTCCTGCGCATTCATAATACCTCCGTTTGCGATCACGGGTATCTTAACGCTCTTTTTACACTCACGGATGATATCGTAATCGACCTCGGGGCAGTACATCTGCTCTCTGGTCCTGCCGTGTACCGTCACGGCGGCGGCGCCGTTACATTCTGCGATCTGTGCGAGCTCGACTGCGTTTTTGTGTTCTCCGTCCCAGCCGGCACGGATCTTCACAGTAACGGGCACAGCCGATACTGCGACCGCCGCACGGATTATTTTACCGGCAAGTGCAGGATCTTTCATAAGTGCACTGCCCTCTCCGTTATTTACCACCTTTTTGACGGGGCAACCCATATTGATATCGATATATGCAGGAAGAATTTCACTTTTGCAATGCGCATATGTATTCGTCGATACACGCTCTGCCGCTTCTGCCATGATTTCCGGGTCACTGCCGAAGATTTGCACGGCGCAGGGCGCATCATCCGAGCAAAGACGGGCAAGCTCCGCTGTTTTTGCGTCATTATAATGTACCGCCTTTGCGCTGATCATCTCGCTTACGCACATTTGTGCGCCGAAAGAACGGCAGACCGCCCGAAACGCTCTGTCGCTGACGCCTGCCATGGGCGCAAAAAATATCCCGTCCTTTACTTCGATGTTTCCTATCTTCATATACACACAAATATGTCAGGCGTTGCGCCGTTTTGCGGTCGTCACGCCTGACAGCCTTTTATCAAATGAATCGAGCCTATAAGCCGGGTTCTGTACGGCTTTCGCCGTCGGAATCATCTATCTGTGACGGTATGTTACCATACCGCTCCGCAGGTTTTACTGCGTGCCACCCGCAAAGACATATCGGGCCGATACTGCCATAAAGGCACTTTGCATACGGTGTTGCTCCGGATAGGGTTTACATTTGCACAAAGTCGCCAGTGTGCAGGTGAGCTCTTACCTCGCCTTTCCATCCTTACCGCATATGCGGCGGTCTATTTCTGTTGCACTTTCCCTGAGGTCACCCTCGGCGGACGTTATCCGTTATCCTGCCCTGTGAAGCCCGGACTTTCCTCGTAATAATACCTTTCGGCGACATATTACGCGACTCCGCAGCTCGGTTCTTAAAAATTATAAATCAAAACAGTCTCATTGTCAAGATGATAAAACAGATGCCGCCCGTAAGAGTGGCATCTGTTCTCTTAATTTGCGTTTGAGAGCATGTTTTCGATATAAATGCCGTAGCCGCACAAGGGGTCGTTGATCATAACGTGTGTTACAGCGCCGATCAGCTTTCCATCCTGTATAATGGGCGAGCCGCTCATGCCCTGCACTATCCCGCCGGTCTTCTCCACCAAAGACTGGTCGTTAATACGCACGATCATGTTTTTCTCACCCGATGGGTGCTGCAGCTTCTCGACAGTTACCGAATACTCATTTACCTTGCCGTCGTCGAGCGAACACAGTATTTTCGCATCTCCTGACATTATCTCATCCTTAAGTGCGATCGGCATCGGTTCTCTGCAGTCGCCCGGGAGCGCCGCAAAGACGCCGTATACGCCCGTTTCGGTATTGGACGTCAGCATACCGCACTTGCCCGAATTAAAGTAACCCTTTAATTCTCCCGGTTTGCCCTGAGCGCCCTTTACAATACCGCTCACAGTTACATCGAAGACCGTACCGTCTTTTAGCGGCATGACCTCTCCCGTATCCGCATCGCATACGCCGTGACCGAGACCGCCGAATGACATATCCTCGGCATTTACATAGGTCACAGTGCCGATGCCTGCCGTTCCGTCTCTTACCCAAAGACCTGCACGGTATGCGCCGTCATCCTCGCTGAGCGCAGGAGTAACGGTCTTTTCAATGCTCTTTCCGTCACGCTCGAGGGTGAATAGCATTTCTTTTCCCTCGCTCTGTGCGACAGTTTCGGTGACATCGCTGACGGTGTTACATTCTTTTCCGTCTATGGCGATGATCACATCAGAGACCTCGATGCCTGCTTTCTGCGCAGGATTTACGCTTCCTTTCGATGTGATCACATCGCATATACCGATGATCATAACACCTTTTGTCGTCAATCTCACACCGAATGTCATACCGCCGGGGCAAAGGCGCAGGTTTTCATCGTATACATTGACCGAGACATCCTTTACAGGCACGCCGAAAATGCACGCATCTGCCGTATAGGTACAAACGGTCTCATTTTCTCCCACCGCCGTATCAACGGCATCTGCCCGTACCGATACAAACGGAAGAGAAAGGCTCACGCCTGCCGTACCGTCATTGCGAACGGAAACCGACTCCGGTATCTCGAGGTAGACACAGCATCCGAGACACACCGCACCAACACACAGAAGCAGGGCAAGCCGCTCCCATGCGTTCATGCGTTTTTTTCTGAAATTTTCTTCAATCATTTCCATTTTCCTATTCTTTGCGCTCTTTTGGCGCATACTTAATTTTCGCCGAAATTCAATTTATATATGCTGAAATAATATGCAAAATGACGCCTTATTTCCGGCGTCATTTACCTATTACCTTTGAAAACAGCGGTCTTTTTCGTTTTTGCGGTATGAGCAAAACCTTTTTTCCTATATTTTCATTTTCAGTAAGTTCATTTGCATCCCGAACAAGGTCGACGGTCGTTGCATATCTTTTTGCGATATCCCACAGATTCTCGCCCTCATCCGGGTAATAGAATGTAATAGGAAGAGCGCCCGATCTGTCACGTTCTTTTGAATGGTCAACCGAAATGCTCTTTATGATACTGTTCTCATGATCTTCAAAAATCTGACAGGAAAAGCCCATGCTTCCGCTGATTACAATATTGCCGTCACGAAGTGCAATTTCTGACTCGGATATGTACACTGTTCCGCCCTTTACAATATCTGCCCCGGAATCAAAGCTGACTCTGACGGGAATAATATTTTCAAAAGTACCGAAACGCCCGTCGCTGTCCTTTGTTATTGCGCTCACTGCGACATCGGCATCGGCGTGCATCTTTTTTTCGTTCATATCGAATTTGACTGAGCGGAGCACGGCGCAGGCACACGGAGATATCACGTCGCATACGTGAGGCGCATCGACCGTGGTATTAAATCCGGCACTCGCATCGATACTGCGTGCGAAGCTCTCGCTTGCAAGCGTTTTCATCTCGGCGGTATTCTCATAGTCGCACGAGTAAACATCGCTGATTGCCCGGCATGTGTCATTTCCGAAAAAACGAGCACAGATATCATATGTGAAGTCGACTTCGATCCCCTGATTTTCGTCCCCGGAGCCGTTTAATGAGACGGTAAGTTCCTTACAGTATATATTTGCCCCGCCCTCATATTCTTCATACATATCAGCATCATCGAGCGAATTTTCGAGAATGTATTTTTTGTCGATCGAGTGATATGCCACATCGTCATCATTCATGACTGTATATACGCACATAAACCGTGCCTCGATCTTCATCAGCGCTCTGCCGGTCATCACGGTGATCTCACACGGACGCAGACTGACCGAGCATGAAATGATTTCCTTCACATTACCAACTCCCGACGGCAGCTCGACATCCCGGCTCACACGGCAGTCACGCTTTTCCGCCTGAATCACCTTCATATACGGCACTTCGCAGGTCTTTTTTTCACACTCCTGTGCGTCCTCTTCCCCGCTCTCGCCCTCAAAGGCCGGCTCACAGCTTGCCTCTTTATATGCGCTTACCTGCATTTTTACATTGCAGCGAAGATTCATTTTTCTGACGCTGACGAGCTTACACGATACATTATCGAGTGTCGGCATCACCGTCACCCTCAGCTCGTTTACCTGCTGAGGCATAATAAATTTTGCGCTGTACGGAGCCTTGAAGACCGCATTTTTGATACTGTTCACGTCGGTTATATACAGAACGGAGTATACTACCTCACCCTCGTATTCCACTTCCGAGCCGTTGACATATCTTCCGCCCGGACGGAGCATCGCCTCGCACCGTACTACACGCTTTGCATCATCAAGCTGCTCGGGAAGCGCAAAATCCTCAGACAAATTCACAGTTCCCTCGCTCTCATATACCTTTTCCGAGTAGTTATACGGCTCTGTCAAAGACAATTCAGATTTTTTCATATTATCTCTCCAATCGTTTATATTATATGATTCACCTATTCAAAATATTACACTTCGTATTTTTTTCCGCCTTCTAACGCATAAAGTATCTTTTCGAGCGCCGCTTTTTCTATACGGGAAACGTAAGAACGTGATATCCCCATCTTCTTCGCTATCTCGCGCTGTGTTATTGGCTTGATATCGCCGAGTCCGTAGCGCAGGACTATGATTTCCCTCTCCCTCTCGTTCAGGACGTTTTGCACGGCACGCAGGGCGCTCACACGTTTCAGCTTTCTGTCGATATCGTCGGCGATGGTATCGTCGCAGGCGATAATATCGGTATATGTCAGGGGATTTCCGTCTTTATCTATGTCTATCGTCTCGTTGATCGACACCTCATTCTGCGTCTTTTTCTTTGAACGAAAATACATTAATATCTCATTTTGCAGACATTTGCTTGCGTAGGTCGCAAAGCGTGCGCCGTTTCGGTAGTCGTAGCTGTCGACTGCCTTTATCAGCCCTATCGTGCCAATTGATATCAGGTCATCCTGCTCATCCTTATCGGTATAGTATTTTTTTACAATATGCGCAACGAGGCGGAGATTATGCTCGATGAGTTTCCCACGTGCCTTCTCGTCTCCCTCTTCCCGCAAAAGACGAAAACATTCTTTCTCCTCCTCTGCCGAAAGCGGCGGCGGAAACGAACCTCCGCCCGATACCTTCAGGCATAAAAATATGAAATCAAACAGTAAATTAAGCATTTTTTCACCCAAATGTAATTTTATGTGGTATAATATATCTATGAGATACGCAATAACAGATATCGGCTCAAACACAGTCAAGATGCATGTTTTCGACGTATATGGGACGAATATATCAAAAATACATTCGATCACCCTCCCTGCAAAGCTGATACAGTATATCGAAAACGGTGTAATGTCCGATACGGGAACAGCTGTCCTGTGCGATGCGCTCGGGTATTTCAAGGCTGAATCGGAAAAAATGAAATGCAATGTTTTCCGTGCGTTTGCAACTGCCGCTCTGCGCCGTGCGCAAAACGGCATGGATGTTGCCGATGCAGTAGATAAGAAAACAGGCGTTACGATCGATATCATCAGCGGAGACGACGAGGCCGCACTCAGCTTTTACGGTGCGACACGCACGCTCGACCTATCGGGCAGGAAAGGTATGCTCCTCGATATGGGAGGCGGAAGTACCGAGGCCGTATGCTATACAGAGCGCAGAATAAGCGAAAAATACAGCATGCCGTTCGGCTCGCTCTCTCTTTATAATGATTTTGTTTGCGGACTGATACCCACAAAAACGGAATTGCAGGAGATCGCATCATTCGCTCTGTCCCACTTATGCCGCACCGAAAAGTGCGATGAGGTCTACATCGTCGGCGGCACGGGCAGAGCCCTATGCAAGCTCCACGGGCTCTTATCGCAAAAAAAGGTAACGGATATATACTCCATAGATAAAACCGAGCTTCAAACTATGCTGGGTGCTCTTTATACAATGAGTGATCCCGGCGCATTTCTGAAGTCGCATGTTCCCGACCGTCAGACGACAGTCCTGCCCGGCGGATATGCCCTATGCTCACTTGCAGAGCGTATCGGAGCCGAAAAAATGACATTCTTAGCCGACGGAATAAGAGAGGGATACCTGCTTTCAATAATATGAAGGATGCATAAAAGAATATGAGAAAAGAAACGGATAATTTTGCACGGTCGGATATTTTCGAGGGGATGGTCTCTTTTCGTGCGCTGATCAAGGGCGGAAAAAGAGAAATAAAAAAAGTCCTCGTTTCAAACGAGCGGACTGCCTCGAGGAAAAAAGAGCTCTCATATATCATCGCCATGTCGCATGAAAAAGGCTTCGGGGTAGAATTTGTTTCAGAGGAGGAGATAAACGCTCTCGCCCTCGGAAACAGCCACGGCGGTATCATCACCCTGTGCGGTGAGCGCACGATACCGCCCTTAGATAAATCTGACATAAAAGAAAACGGATTCTATATGCAGATAGAGGGGATCGAAGACCCGTACAATTTCGGATATGCCCTGCGCTCTTTATATGCCGCAGGAGTAGACGGGATAATCCTCTCGCCGAGAAACTGGCTCGAGGCGGCAGGGGTCGTATGCCGTGCCTCGGCAGGTGCGTCCGAGCTTTTTGACATATACATATCCTCGGGCGAGGACGCCGCAAGGGCCTTCAAAAACAAAGGGTATCTCGTCGCAGCGGCAGATACGAGAGAATCAAAGAGCTTATATGACTGTGAGCTGAAAAAACCGCTTTTTTTGATCGTCGGCGGCGAGAAAAGGGGAATTTCCCGTTCCCTGCTCTCATTATGCGATAAGACGGTCAAAATCGACTATGCACGGGACTGCGGATACTCGCTCTCTGCCGCATCGGCGGCGACGGTAATGGCATTTGAAATAATGAGAATTAACAGAAAACTGTAAAAAACATATAATATACCAAACCTGAAAGGAGTATATTACATGTCAAAAAATAATTGTTTTTTCGCATCGGCAAACTCAAAAGACGGGTTTGCCGGTTTTTTTGATGAAGTTTTCAAAAACTGCAATTACAGATATATTATCAAGGGAGGTCCCGGAACGGGCAAATCAACACTGATGCGCAAATTGGGAGAAAAAGCCGAGGAGAGCGGGCATGAAACGGAATATATCCTCTGTTCCTCAGACCCGACCTCGCTTGACGGCATTATCATCAAGGATATGGGCATCGCCGTCCTCGACGGAACATCGCCGCATATGTGCGACCCTACCCTGCCCGGTATCAACTCGGAGATAATAAATCTCGGCACTTATTGGAACGCAAAAAAGCTCGCACCTCACACAGAGGAGGTAAAAACCTTAAGCTGTAAGCAATCATCGCTATATAAAAAAGCTTACGGCTATCTCGGTGCAATATACAAGACCCGAATGATAACGAAAAGCTGCACCGAAAGCGCAATCGATACAGAAAAAGCACAGTCCTTTGCCGAGCGGTTCGCACGGAAATTCCGCCCGCTTACATTGGGCGATGAGACGGTGCGTTTGTACGACTCTATCGGAATGAAAGGATACACGTGTGCGACCGGTTTTCGTGCAAATGAAAACTATGTGATAAAGCCGTTCTATATGGCAGAATATGAGATAATGTCCCTAATCTATCATGCGCTTAGAAAACGCCATGTGAAAATGACCGTCAGTTATTCTCACATTGACGCAAAAGCCGTCAACGCCATCCTCCTGCCCGAGCACGATACGGCGATCGTCATATCGGATAATGTAAGCGAAAACGATATGCGCATCAATACCGAACGGTTTATCGACCGTGGTTTGCTTGGCGGAGTCAAAAACAAGCTGCGTTTCGCAGAAAAATGCGAAAAAGAGCTGATGAGCGCCGTACTCGACACGTTTGACGAAATCAATACCGTCCATTTTGATATAGAAAACATCTACAAAGGAGCGATGAGCTTTACACGGCTGACAAAGGACAGCGAAAAGATCATAGATAAGATACTCGGAGTATGAGGTTTATCAGGCACAAAAAAAGAACTGCCGCAGCAGTTCTTTTTTTGTATTGTTATCGTTTAACTTTTTCGTTAAAATTCTTCAGTATCATCGCAACCTGCGCACGGGTGGCTGGTCCTTGCGGATCAAGCATTGTCACTCCGCCGATATTATTACCCGATATAAGTCCTGCACCGACCGCCCATCTCATAGCATCGATAGCATAGTTCGAGACTTTTGACGCATCGGGGAAAGAGGACATCTCATTTGTAGCTGTAACATTATAATTACCCCACTTTGCATATCGATAAAGAATCGTTGCGAGCTGTTCACGGGTTATTTTCGCATCGGGCGAAAATTTATTTTTTTCCGTTCCGTAAACAATGCCGTTTGCCTCCATATATTTGACGGCATCAGTATACCACGCACCGTCCTTAACATCTTCAAACGGGTTTTTACAAAATGAAGCGTCGGGATTTTCTAACTTGTTATATAAAACCTTAACAAGCATTGCACGAGTCATCGGTGTGTTAGGTGCAAACTCGGTATTGCTCATACCATTGAAAAGACTGTTTGATATAGCATATTGCACCGATTGATAATACCATGCGCCATACTCAAGATCCTTGAAATTCGATGCAAGCGCTACAAAGGATATAGAATCTCTGTTTGCCGCCGATTCTGCGATCGATCCTGCAAAACCGTAGATCGTCAAATTATTGTAATTCGTATTACAATTTACAAAAGCATCTGTACCGATCTGAGTAACTTTCATGGGAATTATGATATACCTCAGGTTTTCGCAATTCTCAAACGCACGCTCATCAATAGCGGTCACACTGCTCGGAATCGTAACTTCGGAAAGCGAGGTGCAACCGTAGAAAGCGCTTTTCTCAATACGCTTAACGCTGTTCGGTATTGTAATACCTGAGAGCGAACGGCAGTTCTGAAATGCGCTCTCACCGATACTTGTAACACTATTTGGAAGCGTGACGCTTCTGAGAGCCTGGCATTCTTTAAAGACGCCGTCGATGCTTGTTACCCCGTTCGGGATCGTCATACTGATGAGCGAACTGCAACTGTAAAATGCGCGCTCTCCTATGCTCGTCACACTCTTCGGGAGCGTTATGTCCGAAAGCAGACCGCACCCGTAAAATGCGCACTCTCCGATGCTCGTTAAACTGTTCGGAAGCGTTATAGAGAGAAAATGGCACTCGGCAAATGCGCCGTCTCCGATGCTCGTTATACTATCCGGGAGCGTGACGCTCTCAATATTTTCGCAAAAACAAAAGGCATTGTTACCCACAGTAGTCACACCGTTTTTAATTATAACGCTTTTAATATCGTATTTCCTATCGCTCCACGGTGTGTTGACCTCGGGCAAATCAAATGAGTACGGCAGGTCATAGTTTTGCATCTTTCCCTCGCCGCTGATGGTAAGTACACCGTCATCAGACAGCGACCATGTGAGGCTATCGCCGCATTTACCGCTGTCGACCGCATTCAATGATAAAGCAAGCGCACCTGCCATACTGCATATCAACGCCATGATCAAAAGCAATGATATAAGCTTCTTTTTCATTATTCTCATTTTGTTTCACTCCTTCGCTTATTTGGTAGGTATTACTATATTTCGCAAGACTGCAAAAGTCTTTGTGTCAAAACAATTATAACATATTATATATAAAAAAAACAATACATATAGCATGATCGAACGTGTCTGTATATAGCCAAAGTCTAAGCTTTCTTTTAACTAAAACCTGCGTTTTCACAGTTTTTTGTTATCCAAAATTCCCCTTGCTTTATTATGAAGTATCTGTTATAATAGTCTTGTGAAGGGGCGGACACCCATAACAAAAAACGGTTTTCACAAAACACAGCAAAGGGGGCGGCACCCATCGAAAAAAACATGCGTGTTGTGGACGAATACGGTAATGAATATGAAGCGACCTACCCGAAACGGGCAAAAGGTCTTGTAAAAAAAGGCAGGGCACGCTTCTTGGATGAGCATACCATATGCCTTGCGTGTCCTGCGAACGAAATTTCGGAGGAATTACAAATGGCAGATACAAAGAAAACAACCGTACAGGAAACGGCAGCACAGGAATCGAAACAGTCCGTACCGATGGACAAAAAAACGATTAAAGAATTGTTTGACTTACAGGAAAAGATAGAACAAGAAAAGGCATCACGGGAATCGACACAGTCAGCACCGATGGACGGAATCACGGTCAAAGATTTGCTTAACTACATCAACATGGTCAGGGCGGATAATGCTACAGTCATGGACGCATTGCAAATACTCAGCGATATGCCGAACGGTGATAACGCAGATCCGTACAGTCCCGGAAATACGCTCGGTATGGAGAAAGCAAAAGCAATCACCGATGTCGTTCGATGCCGTGAAACTACGAATCAGAAGATTCTCGCAATGTATGAGAAAATGTACGATGATCTGATCGGAAGACCGGACCCGAACGAATTCGGGGTTCGTATGGCAGCCAAAGAGAGTGTGGCGAAAACGCTGATTGAGGGCGGTATAGATCCCGAAAACATTCCTGATATTTTTCATGCATTCTCTTAATCACGCACGGGTTTAATTGTATCCCAAATAAGGACTCGGGAAACCGGGTCCTTTCCTTATTGCTACATAAAAAAGCGACTGTACTGCGGTACAGTCGCTTTTGTTCGGTTATTTATTGATGGAGAACGACTGCCCGGTATGCTTGAATCCAAGGGCTTGGGGTGAACACGAGTCGATGATGTACTCGGACGATGATGTGTCGTCGTAGAGGAGATATCCGCATGCAATCGCCGCGTTTGCCGTGTTTTGATAAAGTTGGAGCGAAAGTTCGTCTGACAGTTCTTCGTTCGAGGAAATATCGATACAGTTGTTTAACCTATATCCATGCGTGCTTTGCAATGCTCCGCGCGCTACCGCAACTAACTCCTCGTGATGATAAAGTCCGAAAACCAGCTCTGCGTCGTTTGCATGATGAACATCACGCATGGTGAGATCACGCTCCAGCCCCCAATCGTTGCCCCCTTTCCGCTTTTTTGCCCATTCCTTTATTTGCGGGATATCCTCAACGTGCAGTTCTTTGATCGTATAGCCGGGCTGCGTTTCGCTGATGACGAACGGTTCTCCGAGGTAGGTGTATTCTTCGACTAGTTTGATCTTGGCATCTGCATATTCGCTGTCACGTAGTGCGTCGGCAATCTGTGCGCAGGAGTAATCGTCGTACAGAATAACGCCGAACGACGTCTCGGACGTCACCTTACGCACAAGCGCCGTGAGTGCGGCAAGATCTGCTGCGAAAAGCGTGAGCGAGGGAGTGCCGCCGAAATCGTCAATTGCGATGAATGTTCCCGAATCAAACATATCGTCGGCGACAACCATAGAACCGTTCCAATCGAGCGTAATCGCAGCGTATCCCAATCGCAGAGAATCCCGCTCGAGCAGGGTGTCGATGACCAGGTCACGGTCGACGGTGTGAAACTCAGGATGCGCACGCAGAAAGCGTGCTCCTGCGGTCGTGTCAATTATATCTGCATATTTCATTCCGACTCCGTTCATTCGCTCTCGATATTCTGTCGGCGTTTTACCGTATTGCTTCTTGAATGCACGGGTGAAGCTCTCGTGCGCCTCATATCCGCACTCGAGAGCAATGTCTAAGATATCCCGGTCGCTCGTGCGCAACAGATACGCCGCCTTGTTTAATCTCCGGAATCGGACATACTCCATAATGTTAAAGCCCGTATGCATACTGAAAAGGCGGTTGAAGTAATCGGTGGTAAAGCCTGCGCCTTTGGCGATCTCGTCAATTGACAGATCGGGCTGCCCTGCATTTGATCTGATGAACCGAATGGCATTTTTAATAAAATCGATATTTTCCATTTTGACCTCCGTGTCATATTTGGACGGTGCGCGCATACCATCTCTCCTATGCTTATATTATACACACCTTTGCGTCGCTTGTCTTGACCGAAAACGCACAAAAGAGGGAGAACCCATGTGGTTCTCCCTAATAGTTTATAAAAATCTAACCGGAACTGTCGCAATAAGACCGCTTCTCTCCTACGACAGTCTCATTTATGTTTTTTTATAGGCAAGAGCCTGCGCAGTTTCAATTTGATCGCTTGATCGATCTCTTTTCTTCGTTCCTTGCCGCACCTCAAATAGTCAATAAAAAAGACAAACAGTAAAAGTAACAGCAATGCGACGGCACACCAGATATACAGATCTTTCAGATCAAAAATAATTTCACCATACTGCGGATGGGTGTGGTCACCGACCTGCTGTTGCCCGGTGCGGAAGATAATGCCGAGATAGTCGAGAGTCCCGGGGTGCACGAGGTCGTCGATGCAGGAGCACATCGTGGCGGCACTCATCAAGCTCAGGATAGAGCGCAAAAGGTGCGGATGTTTTTTGGGCAGAAACAGAATATGGACGGCGATAAGATATAGAAGAATCAAAGAAACACTGATGAGCACGACCCTTTTCAATATATTGGCGAACAGGAGTACGCCGTAGGGAACGGATAATCGTTCTGATAATTGAGTAAGCGTGCGCAACGCTATATCGTTGATAAGAGGGCGGATACGAAAGAAATCCGTGATCGGAATTGCGGTCTGACCGACCGTAGTAAGGTTGGCGACCAACAGTTTTGCGCCTTGATCTGCTATGACAAGACAGACAAAGAGCAGAAGAAAGGTGTGCAGGCTTTTGTTATACAAAAACTTTTTCATTTCATTTTTTACAGTCATCGGAAACCCTTTCTTTGTTGAGAATAATGTTCTGTGCACGCTTTATCAATATCATTTTACTGGATTTTGTCCTGTTTGTCAATAATACAGTTATCTTCCATGCCGACAGAGTATTGCATATGAAAACGGGAAATCAGCCATTTGTGCTGATTTCCCGTTTTGGTATTAAAAATTTATGCATCCATGCGGACGAACGACTCATCATCGGGCACGGTGATCTTTTTGATATCTGCACCTACCGCACGGAGTTTGCCGACGATATCATCATATCCTCTCTCGATATAATGGATATGGTCTATCTCGGTCTTTCCGTCTACTGCGAGGCCGGCGATGACCATCGCCGCACCGGCACGGAGGTCGACCGCACTGACCTGTGCGCCCGAGAGCGGAATGCCGCCCTCGATGATCGCCGTTTTACCGTCGATCTTCACGGTAGCGCCCATGCGTCTGAGCTGCTCAACATAGCGGAATCTGCCGTCCCATACGCTTTCATTCAAAAAGCTGACGCCGTTTGCAAGGCACATCAGCACTGCGATCTGCGGCTGCATGTCGGTCGGAAATCCGGGGTACGGCTGTGTCTTTACATTTACCTTTTTAAGTTTATCAGTCGCCGAGACGATAACATAATCATCATCCTCTACGACATCCACGCCCATCTCCTCTAACTTTGCCGTGATGGACTCAAGATGCTTTGGAATGATATTGTTGATACGGAGCGTGCCGCCGGTAGCTGCCGCCGCCATCATATACGTCCCCGCCTCTATCATATCGGGGATAATGGCATAGGTGCATCCGTGCAGAGTATCAACGCCCTTTATCTTTATCGTCTCCGTACCTGCGCCTCTGATCCTTGCACCGCAAGTATTAAGGAAGTTTGCAAGGTCGACGATATGCGGCTCACGTGCGGCATTTTCGATAACGGTCGTACCCGGCGCCTTTACCGCCGCAAGTATGACGTTCATCGTGCCGCCGACAGTTACCTCATCAAAGTAAACATTATTACCGGTGATACCGTCCTGCGCTGTCGCCTCAATATATCCGCCCTCGAGCGTCACGGTAGCACCGAGCGCCTCGAAGCCCTTGATATGCTGGTCGATCGGACGAACACCGAAATCACATCCGCCCGGGTAACCCACATAGGCGCGGCCGAATCTGCCGAGCTCTGCGCCGAGGATATAATAAGATGCACGCAGCTTACGTACAAGCTCGATCGGCGCACTGCCGCCGACTGCATGAGCAGAATCGAGCTCTACTGTATTCTTATCGATCATACGGACAGAAACGCCCATATGCTGAAGTATATCAAGTGAAATGTATACGTCTTTTATTGCAGGTACATTCTCGATGATGCATTTGCCCTCAACCAGCAATGATGCAAAAATGATAGGCAATGCACCGTTTTTCATACCGCTTATTTCGACTGTTCCACGGAGCGGAACTCCGCCGTTAATTATAATTTTATCCATGAAAGCACCTTCCCGTCGGTCGTGCTGTTTTTCTTTGTCTATGGAAATTATAGCATATATTTATGAATATTTCGTTAACACGACGCCCAAACACACTATATGTTATGCAAAATTATGGATTATGTTCCACATACGCTACCGCAAGGTCGACGACAAGACCGTATGTTTTGGTACCCGCGAGCTGTCCCTGGGTCTTCAGATACGTGTCGTTTACCGCATTTGAGATATCCGCCGCCACGGATTCGCTGTATTTTGAAAAATACCTGTTATATTCCGCCTCCTCGTATCTGAGGCGCATATCTGTCGTTTGCCAGAGCTCAGAGTGCAGCTCGGGATCGGCGGTATACAGTGCGTTCATAAGATACTCGTACATCGATACATATCCGCTGTATCTGATATATGCGTCATCAGATGCGTCGCACACTAAAAACGCCATGAAATTCGCTTCATTTTCTGCGGCGATTCCCCTCTGGTGCGACATCTCATGCGCCGCAGTATAAGGGATCGTATAATCGGGAAAATCAATATTGATATTTGCCTCTCCTGTATAATAGGTATAGACGCCCGAAATATGTGTATACGACATAACGGAGCTTAAGGTAATATATTTCACGGGACAGCTCAGTTTCTGCACAAAATCGTATTTTTCGGATACGACGGCGTATGACTCATTCAAATGAGCGCTCATCCCGTCAAGAGAATACGGCATCACAGATGATGAGCCGAACTCAAATTCTATCCTGTCAAGCTCTGCCTCTGCCTTATCTCTGAAATATACCGCAGTATTATATAGCTGCTGTGCGCTGACCTCTTTTTCCTCGAGCCCAAGCTTGTCCGACAGGCTCTGTCCTCTGTACGCAGAAGCGAAATTGACAACAAAAAGCGAATACATGGCACAAAGCATGGCAAGAAGCGAGCATATCATACGATTTGACTTATACGGCTCGCTCGAGCGCAGAGCGCTGATACATGCGATGACAAGCACGACGAATGCGCATGGCAGACACAAAAGGATCGCCTCTCCGAGAGAGAATGTGAAAAACGACGTTAGTTTTGAAAGAATTCCTCTGAAAAAAGCGGAGATATGCATATTGAACCAATCGGCGAAATCGGCGCTCAGATAAAAGCTGACGTGAAAACACACCAGAATCAGCGCAAGCAGGTAAAGAACCCTGCACGGTACAGGACAATTATTTTTTAACCAATTTCTGAATCTCATTTCATTCCCTCTGTTATTTTAGATATATCTTCCGGAGTCGGAGCATTAAGCGTAAGATGCTCGCCTGTCACGGGATGGCGAAAGCCGAGCGAACATGCGTGCAGAGCCTGACGTGTTATTTCGTGCGAAGCCGTACCGTATAAAGTATCGCCAACAAGCGGATGACCGATACCGGAAAAATGAACCCGTATCTGATGGGTGCGCCCCGTATGAGGACGTACACGCACGAGGGTATTTTCCCCGTCGCTTGCGACCCTCTCATACTCGGTTTTCGCATATTCGGAATCTATGCCCGTATCAAAATTCGCACGCTTTATGATACTGTCGCCGACACGTCGGATATACGAGGTGATCTCGCCCCGCTCGTCGGTGACTCCGCAAACTACCGCAAGGTATTCCTTTACCACCCTGCGCTCTGCGATATCCCGGGAAAGCAATGATGCGCACCGACCGTCCTTTGCTACGAGCACGATACCGCTGGTGTCGAGATCGAGACGGTTTACGCTCCTGAAAATAAAGGGTCTGCCCTGCGCTCTGTATCTGTATGCGAGCGCATTTGCGAGCGTATCGGAATAGTGATACATCGTCGGGTGCGTCGGCATTCCCGCCCGTTTATTTACGGCGACGATATACGCATCCTCATATATGATATCAATGGGGATATCGACCGGTACGAGATTCGGGTTTGTTTCCTGCTCCCGATCCTCGAGGGCAAGGCCGAGCTCATCGCCCGTGCAAAGCCGATGTCTTACTGTGACATGAGCGCCGTTTACCGTGATGCCGTCAGGTATCGTCTTTAAACGTGTTATCTGAGCGTGCGAAAGGCAGAGCTCTTTTTTTAAATAATCGAGCACACTTTTATTATCGTATTTATTTTCGATTTTTATTTTCATGCGATATAGTATAACTTGTTTTTTATATGGAAAAATGATAATACAAGTAAAGTCAACGGAGGAAACTATGAAAAATAAAACATTCATCGGCGCAATATGCGCCATTATGCTATCGGCGGTATTGACAGTTTGCGTATACGGCGCATGCCTGTCCCCCTCCCTCGATCATATAGCAAACAATATCCAATTCGTGAAAAGCGGCGTCGCAAACAACGATATCTATTTTTTGGAAAGCGACTTCACAAATGTACTCGGCGCAGATAAGATCACCGAGGTCACATTTACCTCCCTTCCGAGCGCCGACTCGGGCAGGCTCATGTTAGGAGACATTGAGGTATACAAGAATCAGACAGTATCGGCAAATGCGATATCTCTTCTGCACTTCGAGCCCAAGACCGATGTACTATCGAGCACCGCATTTACGGTCAGATGCAAAAACAAGTGCGGTGAATATAACGTGGCGTGCGAGCTCAAACTGCTCGAACACCCGAACGCCGCACCGACCTCTGCGCAAGAGCCGCAAAGCCTTTCTACGAGAACCAACGTCACATATTACGGAAAGCTCGAGGGAAGCGACCCCGACGGAGACGAGCTCCGCTTTGAAATAACGGGCGAAGCAAAGCACGGCACCGTGACCGTGACCGATGCGGCAGGCGGCACATACCGCTACAAGCCGCAAAACAACTATGTCGGCAAAGACTCATTCACCTACACCGTATGCGATGTGAACGGAAACTACGCAAGAGAAGCGGAGGTATCTGTCACGGTAGAGAAAAATTCATCCGGTGTGTACTACTGCGACATGCAGGACAGCTGGGCGCACAATGCGGCGATAACACTTGCGGAAAAAGGAATACTCACAGGCGAGACGATCGGCAAAAATATGCTGTTCGGCCCCGACTTCCGTGTGTCACGTGCTGATTTTGTAGCCATGACGATGGATGCATGCGGTATCGAGACAGATAACACCCTCGTAAAAACAAGCTTCAGCGACAACGATGACATCCCTGAGCATCTGCGCTCTCATATCGCTACGGCAGAGCGTCTCGGCTATATCAGCGGAACCGAGACCGAGGACGGCGTGTTCTTCTACCCGAACAATACCATAACACGTGCCGAGGCGGCAGTCATTATCAATCGCATGCTCGACCTGCAGACGAGCGCCGAGGTAACGGTTTTTGCAGATGACGGAGCGATACCGGCGTGGGCATCCTCCTCTGTCTACGCCCTTGCCGAAAACGGAATCATGAACGGCGTCGGATGCGGTAATTTCGCCGCAAACAACCTCCTCACAAGAGAACAGACGGCAAGCCTCTTATATGCTGTGATAAACAGAGACTAAATTTTTAAATTATCGCATAGCTTTTTGTCGGGCGTGACATATGCCGACCAGTTGGTATGGTATATGACATAGCCCGGCTTTGCCGCCGGCGGTTTCTTGATATTTTTGACAAATGTATAATCAACTGCGACATTCTCGGAATCGGAGACCTTTGAATAGGTCGCAGCGACGGTAGCCGCCTCGGTAAAAGTACGCACGGGCGGCTCTTCCCCTTTACAGCACAGGATAACGTGACTGCCGGGAGCGCCCTTGACGTGAAACCAATAATCACGCTTATCCGCCGTTTTGAATGTAAGAGCGTCGTTTTGCAGATTATTTTTCCCGCACAAAATGCGGTAGCCGTCGCTCGACAGAAATTCGTCCGGCTTTCCCGGTTTTTGCTTGCGCCTTACGCTGTCTTTCCGGCGGGATGCAAGGCCTGCGGCATACAGCTCCTCACGGATCTCGTCGAGGTCGGCGGTCGTCTGCGCACGGGAAAGGCAGTCAAAAACGGTATATACATACTCGAGGTCAGCTTTTGCGATCTCTATCTGCACCGAAAGCACACTCTCGGCCTTTTTTGCTTTATTATACTTTTTATAATACACCTGAGCGTTTGCGGCGGCGGTAAGTCTAACGTCAAGCGGGATATCCACCTGTTCATAATTATCACTATAATAATTTTCGAGTCTGACCTGCTCAGCACCACGCTCTATCCGATAGATATTCGCATTGATGAGGTCGGCATAGAGCTTATATTCTTCCTTTTTTGCACAGTCGGCAAGCTCCGCCTGCTGAAGCGCTATCTTACGTGCCAGCCTTGACTCGGCATTTGATAAAAGACGCAGGATATCCTGAGATTTCTGCTTGATACGCTCGGCGTTGCCACGGGTGGAAAAATATCGCTCTATTACCTCGCTCGCACGATCCAAATGCACACACACAGCCGACATACCGTACTGCCTGATATCGATAAAAGAATACTCTACCGCACGTCCGTTATCGATTATGATACACGGAGAAAAATCGCAGTTGATTATGGCAGATACAACCGTACTGAAATGAAACCAAAGTTTTTCGCCGTCACACATCGAGGCAGGCGTATCCGTCGCTTTCGTCGCACGGTATACGATCTCACGTGCAACGAGCGGCGAGAGACCGGAATAGGCGGAAATGAGATATTTATCGGCGTTCTTATCCGTGGCGGACAATCCGCACAAAAACGAATCTCTATTCTCTGTAAGCGGCAGTTTCTTATCCTGCTTCGGCGGAAGCTCATACAATATCCCCGGGAGGATCTGTCTTTTCTCGGAAAGAGAAAAATCGACTAATTTACAGGCGGAGACTACCCTTTTTTCTTCATTCAGAAAAATGATATTGCTGAATTTACCCATGATCTCGACCGCAAGATATTTATTGCACTCGTATCCGAGGTCGTCATATGCGTCAAACGTGAATATAAAAACACGCTCAAAATCAGGCTGTTCCACCTGCGATATCTTCGCACCCTGCAGATGCTTACGCAAAAGCATACAGAACATGGGTTCGGAAAGCGGATTTTCATAGCGTCCGTCACTTAAGCACACCCTCGGATTATTCGAGCTGGCGCTCAAAAGGAGATGATATCTATCGCCCCCTTTATGAAGGACGAGCACGATATCATCACGGGACGGCTGATGCACCTTTTCAACCTTAGCGCCTGTTATTTTCCCTCTCAGCTCATGCACGAGGCACGCTGTCATTCCTGCATCAAACGCCATTTATTCTTCCTTCTCAAAGCATACAAAATTATAGTCCCGGCTGACAAGCGTGAATCCCGCTTTTTCGGCAAGCCGGGAGGACGGCTCATTCTCACTCTCACACAGATACGATACCGTATATCCTTTTGACGTGAGGTAATTTGTCATTTTAACAAGGCAGGAGAGCGCATATCTGTGCCTGCGAAAGCTCTCGGCTGTTGCGACGGCGATCTCGACGCTGTGATCTCCCGTAAGTCCGTTCACTCCGCAGACCGACACGACCGTCTTACCCTGTGCGACGGCAAATACGGGAAAATCGTCTGTATCGAAATCAGACTCTGTCATATCACAATACCCCGACAGATCATCGATGCGCTGTGCCGCACCAAAATCACCGAGAGGAGACGAGCACTCATAATTAAATATAAACGACCTTGTCAGTTCTCCGTCGGGCTCATATCCCAACTCACGCACGGCGTCACCCAAGATATCATTCATTCTGGTATAAAAAGACTCTGTCAGATAATCGTCTATCTCGCCTGCGGTCTCGCAGGATACCATATCCCGAACGCAGTCAAATACCTCAAAATCGAATGTGCCGTCTGTTTTCCCATATACCGCAAACGGAATGATGAGTCCGTATTTATTATTCAGTCTTTCTTTTGAATCGAGTATTTTTATCATAATATCACCCTATTTTTTCTTTATTATAACACATCCGGAGCGTAATGACAACACAAAAACGGACAGCTCAGTCATGACCGCAACAACAAGTATTGTTGTGATATCTATAATACCGGGCATCTCCGTCAGGGTGTTCGGAATGAAAAACAAACCCTACTTTTTCAAATGCTTTTTGTGAAGCAACATTGTTTGGAAATATTACCGCATTCGCATCTTTGATCTCAATGCCAATAATTTTTTTCGACTGAGCAAGCAATTCCGCAAGGACTGATGAACCAATCCCGTTTCCTCGTTTATCGGGTCGGATAATGAACTCTGATATAGTGAAAACACCATCCCATAATCCAATCGCAATAATTCCCACCGGGTCAGTATCGACAATAATAATTTTTGCCCAAAAGTTCTCACCGAGTTTTGTTTCGCTCTCGTTTGACATACATTGATAATATTCATCAAATCCTTCATCACACCCGGTGAATCTCTTTGCATCCTTATCAATCCAAGAATCAACCATGTTCTTGTATGAGGATGTATAATCAATCCAATGATACTTCATACTTATTATCTCTCAATAAGAGGCGCAGTCTTATTTGCCACAAATACCGTTGCAAGCTCAGTATCGTACTGATTCAAAATAGTCAGCCCGGCAACTCTGATATATCCCGCCATGACATCAGCGGTATCGGGGAACACCTTAATTTTGCGGATACCGTAATCTATATACTCACTTTGATCCTTGTCGATAGAAAGAACAAATCTGCCTGCATCATTCAGTAATCCGGCTATTTTGTTTACGGCACTCTGCTTGTCCTCTATATGCATGAATGTAAGTGAAGAATACACCACGTCAAAAGTGCGGTCGAATTCATAAGAAAGGAAGTCGGCGCACGTCAGTCTGACATTCTCAAATCCGGCAAGATTCTCTTTAGCGCGTTCAATGGTCTTAGGAGAAATATCTATGCCGTAAAACTCACCGCACAAAGGCGCTACACGAACAGCCAACCTGCCGGTTCCTACACCAATTTCAAAAACGGATTTGCTGTCGTTCAGCTGCATCTGCTCGATAAAGGCAGGTCCGTCCCATTGATTCATATAGTCCTGCAGCGGCTCCGGATCATGGACCGGATCATTGTCCTCATCAATGAGAAGGTCGTAGTGTGAAACAATTTCGTTTTTAATCATCTCTTTCATTCACAGCTCTACCATCGTTTTCAAAAACGGCAGATCCTCCTGTTTAGCATTATCTATTCTGAAGGTGCATCCACAAACGAAAGTCAGTCCGTTTGTCTTTAGAATAAGCTTCGATTTACTTATTATCTGACACCTACACCTTTATATTGCATAACTCATTTTTTCGCAAAGACAAACACGGGGCATTTCCCGGGAAAGAAAAAGACGCTGATTTTATATATATTTAAAATCAGCGCCTGTTCTGTTGTCATTTGCGTACCAGTTTTTTGTTTACGATTACTGACCGAGCATTTTTGCGACTTCGTCGCCGAGGTTATCCTCTCTCTTTTCAATGCCCTCGCCCTTTTCAAAGACAACGAAGGAATTGATGGAGATATCCTTGCCCATTTCCTTTGCAACGGATGCAACATACTGACCGACTGTCATCTTGTCATCCTTTACATAAGCCTGCTCTGTCAGGCAGTTCTTCTCATAGAACTTGCCGACCTTACCCGAAACCATCTTTTCGATGATCTGGTCAGGCTTGCTTGCATTCTTGGGATCAGCCTTGATCTGAGCGATGAGAACAGCTTTCTCCTCGTCGATCGCACTCTGAGGAACATCCTCTTTTGTTGCGTATGCAGGTGTCATAGCTGCGATCTGAAGTGCAACATTCTTTGCGCACTCCTTGAATGCTTCCTCTGCTACTGCGGAATCGTCAGCATTAAACTTAACGATAACGCCTGTTACGCCGAGGCCGTGAATATATGTGCTCATAGCACCCTCAACGATCACAAAACGTCTGATCGAGAGCTTCTCACCGATAACGAATGTCTTATCCTGGAGCTCTGCCTCAACGGTATTTGCCGTGCCGTCGAAAGGAAGTGCGAGAAGTGCATCTACATCAGCAGGCTTGTTTGCAAGGATCGTTCTGAGTACGCCCTTTACAAACTCTGCAAAAGATGCGTTCTTTGCAACGAAGTCTGTCTCTGAGTTTACCTCTACCATTGCGGCTGTCTTTCCGTCCTCGGAAAGCATGATGTCTACAAGACCCTCTGCCGCTATTCTGCCCTGCTTCTTTGCCGCTACTGCGAGACCCTTCTCACGAAGAATCTTCTTCGCTGCCTCAAAATCGCCCTCTGCCTCGACAAGTGCCTTCTTACAGTCCATCATGCCGCAGCCTGTTGCTTTTCTGAGCTCAGCTACCTGGCTTGCGCTTATATTTGCCATTTCAGTGTCCTCCTATTAAATTATTCAGCCTCGGGAGCGTCTGCTGCCTCAGCCTCTGCTTCAGCGACAGCTTCCTCAGCCGCCTCAGGAGCGTCCTCTCCCTGCTTGCCCTCGAGAACTGCGTCAGCGAGAGAAGAGGAAATGAGTTTGATCGCTCTGATTGCATCGTCATTTCCGGGAATTACATAATCTGCATCATCAGGATCACAGTTTGTATCAACGATAGCTACTACCGGGATACCGAGCTTCTTTGCCTCGAGAACTGCGTTTCTTTCCTTGTGCGGGTCAACGATGAATACACACTCGGGAAGTCCGGGCATATCCTTGATACCGCCGTAGTTCTTTTCGAGAGCGTCCATCTCCTTAAGAAGCGCTGCGACCTCTTTCTTCGGAAGAAGATCGAATGTGCCGTCCTCTTTCATCTGTGTGAGAGCGTTCAGACGTGCGATATTTCTCTTGATCGTCTTGAAGTTTGTGAGCATACCGCCCGGCCAGCGTACGTTAACATAGTACATACCGCATCTCTTTGCCTCTTCCTTAATGGCGTCGGCTGCCTGCTTCTTTGTACCTACGAAAAGCACATTACCCTTGTTCATTGCGACGTCACGTACGAAATCATACGCCTCGTCAAACTTCTTTACTGTCTTCTGAAGGTCGATAATATAAATACCGCCTCTTTCGGTGAAGATGTACTCAGCCATTTTAGGATTCCATCTTCTTGTGTGGTGTCCGAAATGAACACCTGCTTCAAGCAGCTGCTTGATTGAAATAACAGACATTTCTATGTCCTCCTTCGGTTTTTTCCACCACGGCGCCCTCCCCGCTTTGCGGAACCGATCGTACACCGTGTGTGATATTATTTGTCTGCGATATTTTCCCAGACTAAGAAATTATATCATATAAAAATAATAAAATCAACCCCTCGGAGAAAAAAATCCGATGGGTTGATTCTTCATCGTTCTTTATTCTTTATTGTGGCGAGGCTCGGGCAGGCTCGGACGGACGAGGATGGTATCGTCGCCTATCTTCTCGATATTGCACCACGGGATGTTTATCATATCAGGCTTCTTAAAGCTGAAAAACTTATTACACCCCGGAACAACGATTGAGAGTATCTTGCCGTCGCATAGATCGACCGTCAGATCGCATATATATCCTAACCTTCTGCCGTCGCAAACACTGATGACTTCCTTTTGCTTCAATTCGTCTATGGAACAGCCGAAAAGCTTTACAGTATTATGCATATCAGACCGCCGCTGCCCTCATTGAATATCCGCTGTATCGTTTCACCAAGCTTCTTGCGTGATTCGGGCGACATATGCTCGAGCTTTCCGTGCAGTCCTTCGTTTACAAGGTCATAAAGGCTCTTACCGAAGATATTCGAGTTCCATATCGCCTTCGGGTCTTGCTCAAATTCGTTCATGAGATAATTGACGAGCTCCTCGGACTGCTGCTCGGTGCCGACTGCCGGATTTATCTCTGTCTCGATATCCGCCTTTATCATATGGATGGACGGAGCGCTGGCTCGAAGCTTTACGCCGTAGCTGCCCTGCCGTTTTACTATCTCAGGCTCATCGAGCTTCAGATCCTTGATATCCGGCATGATGATGCCGTAACCGCTTGACTCTACCTCATCGAGTGCCTTCGCTACCGAATCAAAGCGGCGCTTCTGACGGGACAGCTCGATAATCGAATACATCAGGTCCTCCTCGCTCTTGATATCAGAGCCCGTATATTCGCTGACGATATTGTAAAAGACATCGTTTTTCAGCTTCGCTCCCACTACCACGCTGCCGTCGCCGGGGTCCATACGCTCGACACCTGCGCTCTCAATACACTCGTTTTCGAGCAGGATATCCTTCACGCCCTTGGCATCCAGCAGGGTGCGGACATTGCAAGCGCACTGTTTTGCTGTTTCATACAGGCGGCATTTGAGCTCGCTGTCATCTCCGAGGCAGGAAAACCAACGGGGAAAGGCAAACGACATCTCCTTCACCGGGAATTCATCGAGCATCATGCCCATGATGTTTTCAATGTCTGATGCGTTCATGGAAAGGCAGTTTATGAGCGCGACGGGCGCTTCATACTTCTTCTCAAGCGAATATGCGAGGGCGACCGCCTCCTCCGACTCGGGTGCGGCGCTATTGAGAACGATCACAAAAGGCTTTCCGTATTTCTTAAGATCGGCAATGATCTCCTCCTCGGGTTTTTCATAATCCGCTCTTCCAAGCTCGCCGAAGCTGCCGTCTGCAGTTATTGCAACGGCGACGGTGGAATGCTCCTTTATCACCTTCATCGTGCCGAAACGGGACGCCTCCTCAAAGCTCATGGCATCATCGCTCCACGGAGTCATAACCATACGGGGCGAAGACTCCTCAAAATATCCGAGCGCACTCTCAACGGGATACCCGACACAGTCAACGAGCTTCACCGAAACATGCGTGCCCTCGCCTACGTTCACCTCGACTGCCTCGTCGGGAATAAACTTCGGCTCTGTCGTCATGACAGTCTTGCCCGATCCGCTCTGCGGCATACAGTCTATGGTCCGCTCCCTGTCAAACGAATTCCCGATATTCGGCAGTACCACCGTCTCTGTAAACTTCCTTATAAACGTACTCTTCCCTGTTCTGACAGCTCCGACAACACCTATGTAAACATCACCGTTTGTCCTTTTGGCTATATCCTTATAAACCGATGCTTCTATCATGGTACACCTCCGTATTTTCACTTAACAATATGAAAGACGGGGCGAGAATATGAAAGAAAAAGAAAAAACACTATACCATTGACATAATCACGATGATTTATAGAATTTAAAAAACATTTGTTCATATAATATCAATTTTTTACACATTATTTACACTAAAAGCAAAATAAAATATAGAATATTTTAATCACGGTGATATAATATGTATTTATATAAACCTTATTTCCAAAGAACGATTGAACAGCAACGCTATTTACTGCTTTAGAATTAAATGATAAGGAGAAATATTATTATGAAAAAGAGAATTATTTTACCCGTGGCAGCTATAGTATTAATAATTATTACAGCCGTATTTTTATTCGTTTTTTCCGACTCAGAAGCAAGGGAAAACCGTAAGGAAATCACAGAGCTTACAAAACAGGCGTATTTATTTGCAAACGAACCAAAGCATCTGATATCAAAAGATAAATACAGAATATCTGATTTTACAGACGAGGAAATAGAAACATTCAAATCTGAATACCAAGCACGCCTCCTGGAAATTTACAAGGAAGGCTGCTATATCACAAACGATTATATAAAACGAATGAACGAGTACTTTTCGGACACTTCGGAAAAATTCGTATGTGTACTAAATCAAGGTTTCTTTGATTTTGACATTTCGATAGAGTTCCAAGACGATACACACGCCTCATCCAAAGCAAGCGCATTGTATTGGGGCGCCTATGTAGGCCACGATTCGGGCGAGGAATATGATGCATACTTTCCTGTGGTAAAGGATGAATACACATATGAATACGAATATACCGATGAAGGCTGGAAAATAGTCAAGCGGACATCGGCCAATTTCACGCCGGGCGGCGACAGCGACAAATACAAATCCTTTGACAGCTTTGCCGAGGCTTATGAGTACGCCATAAACACAAAGCCCGATAACGTACAATGATATCGGTTTAAAAAGGACCGCACAAGCGGTCCTTTTTGCTTGCAGACTTGTTCTGCAGACTGTAATTATATACTTTTCTTTAACCTTACAACTACCGTGAAAATACCGTTCTGAGTTTTTGTTATCAGAGCACCGCCGAATTTTGCGAGCAGTCTGCGGCAGCTTTTCAGCCCTATTTTCGTGCTGGCTATTTTCAGCGCTTCACGGTTTACCGAATTTGAGACTGCGACAGACATAAATTTTTCATCATCCGATATGGATATTCCAACCGGTCTGCTCCTGTCGGCATATTTCTGTATATTCGCAAAAATATTATCAAAAACACGGCAGAGCACGTCCGTATTAGCGACGATCGCCTTCCTTTCGCGGGAATCGTCATAAATATTCTCCGCATCGAAAATATAACCCTTATCCTCGAGAGCAAAAACATGCTCCGCTATCATCTGGGAAAGGAGCTGATATCCGTCCTCATACACCTCGGAGCCCATACCCTCGCTCTGCTCGGGATCTTTGAATGCGGTAAAATACTCGAAAAGCTTATCCGACATACTCTTTATCTGATATGATTTATCGAGACATTTTTTGATATACTCGTCCTTTTGCTCCGGCTCGGAATATTTGCCCGTCTCTACGATCTCAAGATAACCGATAAGCGCAGACAGCGGCGTACGGAGATCGTGCGACATGGCAGCAATAAGCTCTCTGTTTGCAGAATACGCTTCCTTCTCATCGTTTAACTTATCTACAAACGAGGCACGCAAAAATTCCACGCTCTGTGCAAGCTCCGCTATCTCATCGTTTCCCTTTACGGTGACCTGTTTATCGAGCATACCGCCCTCTATCTCCATGACCTCGGCAGAAAGTGCGCTTAAATATGATATTCTGTCCTTCATGAAACGGAATATCAAAAACGCAAAGAAGAGTAGAGCGATGACCGCAGATATAGCAATAAGAATGATATCAAGCCGCTCGTACCTTCCGACAGCGACCCATGCGGACGCTATCTTACCCGAGAAATTCACCTCGGTCGAGCCCCAGTAATAGGATTTTTCCACTTCGTCATAGCTTATGCTGTTCTGCGCCGGGTCATCGGAATTGAATACACGTTCGTCCCCGACATAGATACGGAGAATCTTGATATCATTTCGATTCGCCCATTTGGCGATCGGGCTCATATCCTCTATTGTCATACCGCTGGACGCCACTTCGCTCGCGAGCTTATCGAGCTTATCACTCAGATAATAGGTCTTTGACCATGCGGTCACGATCCTCGCTGAACACAAATACAAAATAAAAAACAAAGCGCAGGAAAGAACAAGTGAGATAAAAACGGAGAATATCAGCTCCATTCCGAGTCTCGACCTTATGATTCCGGCACTGTGTTTTTCTTTACTCAATTCTATATCCCTTTCCCCACACGGTCTTGATATACTTGGGATTCTGAGGGTTATCCTCTACCTTCGTGCGGAGCTTTCGTATATGAACCATGACGGTATTATTCGATGCGTAATAATACGGCTCGTCCCATATACTCTCATAAATATTCTGTATGGTAAATATCTTCTTCCTATGTGTCGCCATAAGAAGCAATATTTTATACTCAATATCGGTAAGTGTTAGTTCCGTCTCACCCTTGAAGACCTCATTATAGTTCTTATTTATCACAAGGTCAGAAACGGTGATATGCTCGTCATCCTCTTTGGTTTTGCCGTTATAAATATAAAACCGCCTAAGTTGTGCCTTGACCCTGGCAAGCAGCTCATTGTACGAAAACGGCTTTGAGAGGTAGTCATCAGCACCCGATGAAAAGCCCATCGCCTTATCTGAATCGAGCGTTTTCGCCGTCAGAAAAAGAATCGGCACAAATGACTTCTCACGAATTTCAGAGCACACCTTATATCCCGACATGCCCGGCATCATAACATCGAGTATCACGAGATCAAAGCTATCGTCAAAAAGCTCGAGCGCCTCGGCTCCGCCGGATGCGGAAACGACCTCATATCCCTCGCCGCTCAAAAAGATAGTTATGACCTCGACAAGATCCGGATTGTCATCGACAACAAGTATCTTATTTTTCACGTTCCGCCCCCTTATTATTTAAGATAAAATCTGCCATGGCAGGGTTCGCTACCGGTGCGTGGATGATCGGCTTCCACTCTATCTTAAAGAAAAGCGCATAGATCGATATCGGCACGTATGTGAACATAAAAAGCGGAAAACTGAAAAGATACATTATTTTTTTATATCCCTTACAACAGATATAATCCCATTCGGTGATAAGAGTCACCAAACCCATAAGGAAAAACATAGCGTAAAAGCCGACTACCGACTGCACAAGCAATGCAATAAGCTTCATGATTGCCGGGTCGCCAATCACTGCGGCTGCGATACATGCAGCAATATCCACTATAAATGTCGCGAGTGTGAAGAGCATCATCGGCCCTACGGTCATGAGCATATCAAAATTGGAAAATCGTCTCTGAGAAAATACCGACTTTATCAGGCGACCGCCGTATTTTAAGAACACCTGATAAAATCCCTTCGCCCATCTGGAGCGCTGCCGGAACGACTGAGACATTTTAACGGGCTGTTCATCGTACAGTACCGCATCGTTTGCGTATCCCACGGTCTCGCCGCCAATTACATTGGATATCGTAAACTCGATATCCTCAGTGAGTAAATAATATCTCCAACCTTTATTCTTTCTGATAACCTTATCGCTGATCAAAAAACCGGTACCCGATATAGCGCAGCTGTTTCCGAGTATCATACGTGAGTTATTCAGATACCTCGCCTCACGCAAAAACCACAGCGAAGAGCCTGCTGAAATCCAGTTGGAATCATAATTTTTGGAATTCCGATAGCTCGTTACAATTCCGTATCCGTTATCAAATACCGAATTCATCTCTTTTATATAATTTTTATCGAGTATATTATCGGCATCAAAAACCATAAAGCCTTCATACTTTTCATATGCATACTCGGTATATATCTTCTTTAATATGAAATTAATCGCATACCCTTTTCCGATATGCTCGGTATCGTTTCTCTCATAGACCCGAGCGCCGCACGCACGTGCGACATCTGCGGTGGAATCAGTACAGTTATCCGCCACCACAAATACATCGACAAGCTCTCTCGGATAATTTTGTGAGTGTATGCTGTCGATCAGTTCCCCTATGACCTTTTCCTCATTTCTCGCAGAAATAAGGACCGCATATTTATGCTCTCGCGTCGCCGTGAATTTTTTCGGCTTTTTCAAAAGTGAGACAAATACATAAATATACTGATACATAAAGCACAGCGTAAACACTGCGAACATTATAAAATTGATCCAAATTATCGTTTCCATACTATATTACCTCACGATAATATGATATTACAATAACCTTAATCATCGTCTTACAAAAATCTTAATAATTCTTAATTTTTTCGCAATTCACAAAACATTTGCGATGAAACTGCCGGATTTCCTACCGTACAAAAAAGCAGACAAGAGTCTGCTTTTCTGTTATTGTTAACACTTAATTAAATACTCATCTTCTTTAATAACCGTACTCTCGATCAATTACTGTTAGGGAATAATTGCTCAAAAAGCATACTGTTATTTTGCCTTATGTACCAAGCTACGGATGCAACATGCGGTTTCCGCCGCAATCGGTTGAATTATAAAATTACGAAATATCAGTCAAATATATCGTATCCGCCGTTATCTGTTGTCCATGAATTCGTCCACCAGATCGCCTGGCCGGCTTCATTAACATCCTCGGTTATTACAGAAACAGTAATTACGTCCTCTGCTGCGAAACTCTTGACCGATGCCATAGGCATTTCAAAAACCTTTTTCATCGTTGTCAGATCAACTCCCTTCCACATTATTTGACAATGCGCATAGTTTGGGTGTACATCCCCATACTATTTAGTTATATAATACAATAGATTTGAAAAAAAATCAAGTATTTTTTTCAAAATCGTTCAATTTTTCACGCTCTTTGTAAAAAATGTGTGAAAGAAATTGTTTATTTGTCTGTATTTATCAAACCCTCAGCAATTTTCGAGCATATTGCACAAAAGATGAAACGTACGCTCACACGAGGCAACAGACATACGCTCCCTCGGAGAATGTATATCGTAAATATCAGGGCCAATAGATATGATCTCGGCCCCCTCTCCCATAGCTGAGCTGATAAATCCGCACTCCACGCCTGCATGTATTGCGGTAATATCCGGCTCTTTGCCCACGAGCTCCCGATACAACGCATCATATAAACCGACAAGCGCATTTTTCCCCGATGCCTGCCAGCACGGGTAATACCCGGATATCTCAAGCTCTGCGCCGGACAAATATGCACACTCCTCATAAAGGCGCTTATACTGCCCGTATCTTGCACCGGTATTAAACCGGAAAAGATAGGAAAAGACAACGCTTCCGTCTACCGTCTTGACACTGCCGAGGTTCGACGAGGCGTCGGGCATGCCGGATATTTTATCCGACAGATCGAGCAGTCCGTGCGGAGACAAAAGAGCGCATGATATTATCTTATGCGTGCCGGCATAGCAAAATGCCCTGCCGTCATACCCGCATTTGACCGCCCTTATCTTAAGTCCGAAGTCATCCTTTGTGAGGATCTGCCGCACAGAGGAAAGAAAATCGGAAATGTCTCCTCTCAATGTATGATAATCGGGATAAGTGATGCTTGCACTCGAAAATGTCGTTATCACATTATGCTTTTCACCGCCGTTCACCGAAATGAGCCCGAATGGATGGCGCCCATACAAAAAAGCAAGCAGTGAAAACATGATATCGTTTGCATTTTTCCGTCCGAGGTGTATATCCGCCCCTGAATGGCCGCCGCAAAGCCCTGATACCGTGATAGTAAACGCCTTATCAGAAAAGTTCATCAGATCCGGCGTGTGGGTGATAACGAAATCACCGCCGCCGGCGCAGGATATGACCGCCTCGCCCTCTGTCTCCGAATCGAGATTGATACACCTTTTTGCACTTACCTTTGCGTAATCAAAGCCGCTGGCACCTGTCATGCCGCTCTCCTCATCTACCGTAAACAGGCACTCAAGACGAGGATGAGAGATGTCGGCGCTGTCAAGTACGGCGAGCATCATCGCCACTGCCGCACCGTCATCTGCGCCGAGGGTCGTGCCGTCTGCTTTTATAAAATCGCCGTCATATATGAGCCTGATCGGATCGTGCAAAAAATCATGAGAGGTATCTCCGTCCGCCTCGCACACCATATCGGTATGCCCCTGGAGCATGAGCGCCGGCTCTGCCTCTCGGCCTTCGGTTGCATCTTTATATATCAGTATATTATTTATTTCATCACGGTAACATTCGAGTCTGCGTGTCTTCGCAAAGGTTTCGAGATAATCGGCAATTCCCGATTCATTTCCCGAGCCACGGGGAATTAACGAGATCTCCTCAAAATATTTAAAGACCGCACCTGCATCAAATTCTCTCATAGGTATCCTCCTGATAACAGTAAAGACGCTGATTTTATCTTAAATATCAGCGTCTTATATTTTATTTTAGTCGCCGTAGCCATTCGGATGGCTCTCGTGCCATTTCCATGCAGTTGCGATGATATCCTTGATTCCGTACTCACGCTTCCAGCCGAGCACCCGCTCTGCCTTCTCGCTCGATGCGATAAGAACGGGTGGGTCGCCCGCACGTCTTTCCTTTATCTCGGCAGGGATCGGCTTCCCTGTCACCTCACGTGCGGCATTCAGTATCTCAAGGTTTGAGTATCCGCCGCCGGAGCCGAGATTGAATGCGTCGGAACAGTTATTCTTTAACATATATTCCATGGCCAGTATATGCGCATTTGCAAGGTCGCTTACATGGATATAATCACGAATACACGTGCCGTCCTTCGTCGGATAATCTCCGCCGAATATCGAGAGCGAATCACGCTTCCCGTTTGCCACCTGCAAAACAATCGGTATCAGGTGCGTCTCGGGACGATGGTCCTCACCGATCTCACCCGAGGGATGAGCGCCTGCGACGTTAAAATATCGGAGACATATACTGTTCATGCCGTATGCCACGCCAAACCACTTGAGCATTTTTTCCATGGCGAGCTTCGTTTCGCCGTAGGTATTGATCGGGTTTTGCGCTGTCGTCTCGGAGATCGGGATCTCGTCCGGCTCGCCGAAAGTTGCAGCGGTCGAAGAAAATACGATATTCTTTACGCCATGCTCTACCATCGTATGAAAGAGATTCAGGCTCTCGCAGACATTATTGTTATAATACTCATAGGGCATTTCCATACTTTCGCCGACAAGAGAAAATGCCGAAAAATGCATAACTCCGTCAAAATCATTCTCGGAAAAGACCTGATCCATAAAAGCTTTATCTCCGATACTTCCCACATAGAGCTTTGTGCCCTTGACCGCATCTGCATGTCCTTTTACCAGGTTATCAACGACTGCCACGCTATGTCCTTTTTCTTTCAGAGCCGCCACCGCATGGCTTCCGATATATCCGGCGCCGCCTGTCACAAGTATATTCATCTGTTACTTCCGCCTTTCAAAAATTTTTCAAGCGCTTCTCTTAACTGCACCGCATTCTTTTCGGGCGACGAGGGATTACAGCATGCCCATGCGCCCGACTCGCTCGATGCACGGAACTGCTGAACGCCGTTCCCACGCATGGGCGGCAGCATCTCAATATGAAAATGATAATAATCGTCTGTGCTCTCGCTGTAATTTACAGGACCGTTATGCATGCACATCATATACGGGAAACGGTTATCAAAGAGACTGTCATACGCTCCGGTAATATTCTGGATGATCTCACCGAGATCCTCTTTTTCCTTTGCATCAAACTGTCCAATATTATTTTTATGATTTTTGGCGCTTATCGTGACCCCGTAAGCGTAATCCGAGAAAAACGGTATATATGCGATAAAATTATCATTCTCGTATATCATACGCTCGCCGAACTCCCTCTCCTCCTTATCGATATCACAGAAGAGGCACCTGCCGTGATCCTCATAATGCTCCTTTGCCGAAGCAAGTTCGAGCTCGAGTTTTTTCGGCAAGAAGGAATATCCGTAGATCTGACCGTGCGGATGCGGCTGTGTCACTCCGACCGCCTCACCGCGATTCTCAAAAATAAATACATATTTTATCTTTTCGTCAGATGAGATATCGTTGAATCTGTCCTGCCAAAGATCGACGAGCTTATTCATATGCTCTCTCGAGAGCTCGTATAGCGTGCCGTTATGCTCGGGCGAGAAAAGTATGACCTCACATTTTCCGTATGCCGGTGCAACCCCGAAAATATCCTTTGCGCCGTCGGTATACGGCGTATCGGGTTCGGGCGGATTCTTAGAAAGCGCCGGAAAATCGTTATCGTACTTCAACACCTCATATTCATCAGGCACTTTGCCTGAGCCGGGGCAAAACGGACAGTAGTCCTTCGGCATATTCGGTCTTTTTGCCCTATTTGAAATTACCATTATCCAATCCTTGATGATCGGATTCCATCTTAATTCTGCCATGTCATTACCTATTATATGTATTTATTGATTTATTACTCATAATAGTATACCACAGCATTTTCCTATTTTCAACACAATATATTAAGATTTCTTAAGATTTGTTAAGAAAATCCTGCAAAATTATCTGTGCGGACAGGGTATCCACTACTGCTTTTCTGTCTTTGCCTCTGGTATTGGTCACATTCAGGTAGCTATGTGCCTCCATAGTCGTGCATCGCTCGTCAAACATGACTGTCTCGATACCCGATACTTCATGCAAAAGCGCAGCAAAAGCGCACGCTCGCTCGGAGCGTGGGCCCCGAGTACCGTTCATATTGATCGGATTTCCGACAACGATCAGTTCACATCCCTTTTCGTGCGCAATATCCGATATTTTCGCCGCAAGTTTATTTTTTCCGTCTGCCGTGACCGTCTCATAACCGAAAGCAAATTTTCCGCTTTCGTCGCTCACGGCAAGCCCCGTCCTCTTATCTCCGAAATCAACTCCGAGTATTTTCAAAATCCGCTCTGCCTTTCTCTTACTACGCCTTCCGCCACATCATTGATAAACCCGAGAAAATCACCGTATACCTCTTCCCTGTTCGTCTCATTTAATATTTCGTGGCGGCAGTTATCATAAAGCTTTGTTTTTAACTTACTTATTTCAGCGCCCTCGAGCGCATCACATACCATCTTAAACCCATTCCCGTAATCACCCACCGGGTCATCAGCACCCGAGGCGAGAAAAACGGGAAGCGACTTCGGAACGCTCGCCGCCCATCCGGGAGAGGATATATCCTTTAACAGCTTGAACAATCCGTTATATGCACCCACCGAAAATGTAAAGGTACATCTCGGGTCAGCTGCGTATTTTTCCCGTATTTCCGCATCACGCGTCAGCCACGCATGCTTTCCCTCATCTGCAGAGAAATGCGAATTATATCCCTTCGATGCAAGACTCACGACAAGCGGACTGTGATAATGCTTTCCGCGGAAAGCACCCAAAAGTGCAGTCACAGCGATGCCCATACCGAGAGGGACGTTGCCTCCGCTTGTTCCTGACAGGATAACGCCGTCGATATGATCACCGTATACCGTGATATATTTCCTCGCAACGAAAGAACCCATACTATGCCCGAGAAGGATATACGGCGCACTGCGATATTTCTTTTTCATGATACTGTTCAAGATATCGAGATCGTCGACAAGAGCATAGATGCCGCCATCGCCGAAGCATCCCCAGTCCTCCTCGGAAGAGGATGCGCCGTGACCGAGATGGTCATTTCCGCAGACAGCGATGCCACTCTCACACAAGAAAGATGCAAACTCCTCGTATCTTTCAATATGCTCGGTCATGCCGTGGCTGATCTGCACCACCGCACGAACGGGTGTGTCGGGAGTATATACATAATATGCGATATTCGTCTTCTTATCGCTCGACAAAAAAGTGCCCGTGGTCTTATTCATATTCATCAACCTCATTAAATGATATTTCGTTTATCCCGGCAAAGCGCTTTATCTCTTCCATCGAGGGAAAAGGCGGCTCGTCCTCTTTTCGGCTGCCCGTCAGCGCAGAAAACACATTCGCAAATTCGCCTGCACCGTTATACTTTCTGTGTTTCAGATAAAAAGCAATGAACGCCGTGTCAAAAGCAACCCCGTCATACCGTTTATCCGTCGGCTTTAGCTCAAAGGCCTGTATCGCCTTATAATACTTCCCTGTATATATGAAAGTACCCTTCTCAGCACGTTTTATGACAACGCACTTGACATGCATCTTATTCTCGAGCATGACAGACGCCTTCATACACCCCTCGATCGTATTTGCGCTTATCCCGATATAGCTTTTAATATCATTTTCGTCCAAAAAAACGGTATTTATATTCATAAGCTCTTCAATTGCTACATCCCGTCTTGCAGGAGAGGCGGATAAAAACACCGGAATATTCCTTTTCGATGCGCACACCGTGACATAGTCGGCGATCTCTGCACTGACGTCAAAATTCAGATACACAGCATCGGGACGAGTGAGAAACGCATTCTCTACATCCCTGCGTGTCAGCTTCGCCGCTGCACCTTTATACTCGATACTACGTATGCGGTCACCCTCAATTAAATTTGCGACAACGGACGTTTTTATACCGTGTGTGACACTCAGATACCGCACGTCGGAACCGATCGTCTCAAGGCGTTTTTTTATGCGTTTTGCATTTGCATCATCACCTATCCTGCCAAGAAGGATCGGCGTTATATCAAGCGAAAGAAAAGAAAAGCACGCTCTGCCGCCCTTGCCGCCAATATCCTCGCCAAAAGAGCTCGCCGCTGCAGTCTCACCGATAAGCGGTATACAGTTTATATCAAATTTGATATCGAGCGATGTATTTCCGACTACAAGTACACGTGGTGTCATATCCTTTTGTAAAACCTTTCCTTTTTCTCTAATTTTAACACACCGGTTAAATAAAATCAACAATATTCTATATTGACTTAAGCTCTTGATATGATGTATAATTATAATAATCAAAATAAGGATGTATTTTTATCATGAAAAAAAATATAATTACCGTAATTTTATCATTGATTCTCGTATTATCGCTCATATCCTGCTCCAGCACCGTCGGCGATGCGCCGAAGGGTATGCAGCGCATTTCGGGCGATGATGTCGACTATTACTTCTTTGTACCGGACGAATGGACGCCCGAGACCTCAACAGGTGTTACCACGGCAAAATACTCCGACTCTATTTTAGTAAACGTCTCCCTGATGGCGGCTACGGTAAATAACAGCACACAAAGCGCAAAGGATTATTTCGACGAGTATACGGAAGACTTTAAAAGTATATACGAGAATTTCGAGCTCGTATCGTCTGAGGATACGCTCCTCGATTCTCATGCGGCATACAAGGCTGTTTATACCGGCAGTGTGACCGGGGTCGAGGCAAAATACATGCAGGTCGTCTGCATAAGAAGCGGAATCGCATATATCTTTACATACACAGCACAGACCGATAAATACGATGATTATCTGTCCGATGCAGAAAAAATGATAGAAAATTTTGTATTCAAGAATTAAGATGCCCGAGATTTACTTTGACAACAGTGCGACCACCGCAATATGCGAGCCTGCCCTGTCTGCTATGGAACAAATGATGACCGAGCTGTATGCCAATCCCTCCTCCCTGCACAAAGCAGGATTTGAAGCGGAAAAGCAAATGAAGGGCGCAAAGGATGTCATTTTCAAATCCCTCGGTGTTCGGGAACGAGAAGACAGGCTTATTTTCACCTCCTCAGGAACAGAGGCAAACAACTTAGCTCTGACAGGCGTCGCACACTCGAAAGAACGGTTTCGCGGAGGAAAGATAATCATATCAGACTGCGAGCACCCTTGTGTCGAAAACACTGCAAAAGCGCTGGAAAAGGAAGGCTTCCGGGTAGAACGGATACCGACGGAGAACGGCGTTTTTCATATGGAAAGGTTAAAAAAATCGCTCACGCCTGATACGTTTCTCGTATCGGTAATGGCGGTAAATAATGAAACGGGAGCTGTTTTTGACCTTGAACATATTTTCACCGAGGCAAAACGGATAGTACCCGATATCATCACGCATACCGATGCGGTACAGGCTTTTATGAAAATACCGCTTTTCCCGAAAAAGCTGAACTGCGATATGGTGACGATAAGCTCTCATAAGATACACGGACCGAAGGGTGCAGGCGCACTGTATATCTCCCGCGATATCATAAAACGCAAGGCAATATCGCCGATCATCTTCGGAGGAGGACAGGAACACGGTCTGCGCTCGGGCACGGAAAACACCATTTGCGCAGTAGGATTCGGTGCGGCGGCCGCAGAGGCAATGAAAAGAATCTCCGATAACACAAAGAAGATATGCACGCTTAGAGAATATCTCGAGAGCAGACTCTCCCGCTTTGCCGTGATCAACAAACCTGCGGTACGTGCTCCGCACATAATCTCCTGCACGATACCCGATATTAAAAGCGAAACGATGCTCCATTATCTTTCTCAAAATGGGATATATGTTTCATCAGGCTCTGCCTGTTCCTCGCACGAAAACGGTGAAAACCGCGTTCTCGCAGCGTTCGGACTGTCAAAGCACGAAGCCGACTGCACGATAAGAATCAGTCTCTGCGAGAACAATACCGAAAAAGAAGCAGACATATGCGCTGAAGCAATAAAGCAAGGCATAGAAACACTCGCAAAATTCAAAGCATAAAACTTTTTAAAAAAAGTTTTCCCACATAAAAAGTCATCGGTCTGTCCGATGACTTTTTGTATTATTTCTTTGTTAAATAACCCTTTACCGTAAGAAGCTCGGCGATAAGCACAGCACCGCCTGCCGCTCCTCTGAGCGTGTTATGCGACATTCCGACAAATTTATAATCGTAAACTGTATCTTCACGGAGTCTGCCGACGCAGATGCCCATTCCCTTTTCGATATTGCGGTCGAACTTGGGCTGCGGACGGTCGTCCTCCTCAAAGTATGTGATAAACTGCTTCGGTGCGCTGGGCAGGTCAAGAGACTGCGGTTCGCCCGAATAGTTTTTCCACGCTTCGAGAATCTGCTCTTTTGTGGGTTTCTTCTTAAATTTAACGAATACGGCCGCTGTATGTCCGTCAGAGACGGGAACGCGCAGGCACTGCGTCGTGATAACAGGCGAAGAAGCCTTTACTATCTCGCCGTTCTCGATATGTCCCCATATCTTGAGCGGCTCCTGCTCACTCTTCTCTTCCTCACCGCCGATATACGGAATCACATTATCGACGATCTGCGGCATAGAATCGAATGTCTTACCTGCGCCGGATATCGCCTGATATGTTGTTGCGACGACCTCTGTCGGCTCAAACTCCGCAAGAGCGGAAAGTGCGGGAACATAGCTCTGGATAGAGCAGTTCGGCTTTACGGCGATGAAGCCGCGTTTCGTGCCGAGACGTTTACGCTGAGATTCGATTATCTCAATATGGTCGTTATTGATTTCAGGAATTACCATGGGAACGTCGGGCGTCCAACGGTTTGCCGAGTTATTCGAGACGATCGGTGTTTCAGCTTTTGCATACGCCTCCTCGAGCGCCTTTATCTCATCCTTTTTCATATCGACAGCGCAAAAGCAAAAATCGACCATCGCCGATACCTTATCTACCTCTGCGGCATCGTATACCGTCATATCCTTATATTTTTCCGGCATGGGTACAGCGAGTTTCCAGCGGCCGCCCAAAGCCTCCTCATATGTTTTTCCTGCGCTGCGTGCGGAAGCTGCAAGGCATACTACCTCAAAAAACGGATGATCCTCGAGCAGAGTCAAAAATCTCTGACCGACCATACCTGTCGCGCCGATTACGCCAACCTTTAATTTATCCATAATTTGTCTCCTATTTTAATTTACCTTATATTATATCAGCCAAATCTCAATTCGTCAATATATATAATACAACAAAAAGACCGCACAAAAACGGTCTTTTTATGTAAAAAATCACTTTAAGCATAGGAGGATAATGCGAACCCGATTTTAACGGACGGATTTCCGCCTCTGCTTCGTTAAAATACTCGTGAATCCGATAGGATTCACTGCGTTTTGTGCCTCGCACAGACAAAAATCCGCTCCGTTAAAATTCTTCGACCTGAAAGAGCAGAATTTAGAGTGATTTTTGGTGCGGAGGAAGCCGCAAGGCTTTGCCTTGCTCGGAACGCCCCAAGACTCGACTACGCTCGTCTCGGGGAACCCCACGCGCAATGACGACAATCCGAAAAGCGCCGAAATTCTGCTCTTTCAGGCGGGTTCGGATTATCCTCCTATGCTTATCATTCCGCAGGTTTATAGCTGCACGTTCCGCAGACACGGTCACCGGCATCGCCGAAGGCGGTGTAGATATATCCCTTCTCGTTGAGCGGTCCTTCGACATATTTTGCCGTATAGATCGGCACATCGGGGTGCTTTTCGGCGAGGAGCTTTATACCGACCTCAGAGGAAATGATACACATAAACTTGATCCTCGTGCAGCCACAGTCCTTCATATACTGAATCGCAGCCTCGGCGCTTCCGCCGGTAGCGAGTGCAGGGTCAACGATCACGACCTGTCCGTCCGTAACATCGACAGGCATCTTGAAATAATAGGTTTTAGGCTGGAGCGTTTCCTCGTCTCTGTACAGGCCGATATGACCAACCTTTGCAGTAGGAGAAAGAGCACGCAGACCGTCTATCATTCCGAGACCTGCACGCAAAATCGGCACTATTGTAAAATCTTCAGCAAGAACAGGAGAGTCAAAGGTCTTAAGAGGAGCTTGGATAGTGACATCCTTCATTTTCAAGTCTTTCAGCGCCTCATAGCCCATAAGCATAGATATTTCCTTTACTATCTCGGCAAATTCCTTTGAACCTGTATGTACATCGCACAAATGCGTAACCTTATGCTTTATCAGCGGATGGTCAAATATAGTAACGTTTTTTAAAAAATCTTCCATAATTACCTCTTAAAATTGACACCGTCGGTCAAATATGATAAAATATCTTATAAAAATCGACAAAATTCATTTGTCATAAAGGAGTACACAATGGCCAAAATACTTGTAAGCAACTGTCTTCTCGGCTGTCTATGCCGCTACAAGGGCGACGGGTGCGCAAACGAAAAGATAATCGAGCTCGCAAAAAACAACACCCTCATAGGCGTTTGCCCCGAGCAGGCGGGAGGTCTCTCTACCCCTCGTGCACCGTCTGAAATACAGGGCGACAGGCTCATATCAAACGAGGGCGTCGATGTGACCGAGCAATATATGCGCGGAGCACAAACAGCGCTTTATCTCGCAAAACTAAACAATGTCGATTTCGCTATCCTGAAAGCGAAGAGTCCGTCCTGCGGCAAAGGCCGTGTTTATGACGGTACATTCTCGGGCGGGATGCGGGACGGCAACGGCGTCACCGTCGACCTGCTGCTCGAAAACGGCATCCCCGTTTATTCCGAGGAAGAGCTTGACAAGCTGCCTTTATAATTTGTCTCACATAAAGCTCCGGTGTTTCTTATTAGAAATGCCGGAGCTTTTATTGTGCGAAACATTAGCAATACAATGAGTATCGCCTATTTAATTATTTCTTCTCTTCTATCTCAACATTGCCCATCTGATCAACAGCGCCTGTAAGACCGTCTGTTGTTTCATCATCGGCGTTCATCTTACCGTTATTAACGATAAGGTTAGTTACAATACCGACGATAAGAGCAACCGCAAGAGATGTAACCTGGAGAATAGGCGCATCCGTCATCTCATTATAACCGAAGTTGAATGTAAGACCGCCGATACCGCATACGAGTATAGCACTGACAACGAAGAGATTCTTACTGTCGCCGAGATCAACCTTCTTAAGCATCTGAAGACCGGATACTGCGATAAATCCGTAAAGCGCGATACATGCACCGCCCATGACACACTTCGGAATCGTGTTGATCAGTGCAACAAACGGAGACAAGAACGAAAGCACCATACAGCCGACAGCGGCAGTAATAATGCTGATGATGGATGCGTTACCTGTAATAGCGACACAACCGATCGACTCACCGTATGTAGTGTTAGCACAACAGCCGAATATCGAGCCGACGATCGAACCGACGCCGTCGCCGAGAAGTGTGTTTCCAAGGCCGGGATCTGTGATAAGATCCCGCTCAATAATAGAACCGAGATTCTTATGGTCAGCGATATGCTGAGCAAGCTCAACAACTCCGATAGGAACAAAGATAAGCGCAGTATTTGCGATCATGGTAGCGTCAACTGCCGCATACTCGCCCTTTGTCTCGATCGCTCTCAAAATGAACCACTGAGGTACGTGGATGATGCTCTCTATACTGAAGTTTGTAAACAAGCTCGTCAGAGGTGTTACATCCATGACCTGAAGCTGTGCAATACCCGCTGCATTACCGATCAGCGTGCAGATAAGCGCTACAACATAGCCTGTTGCAATACCGACGATAAAAGGTATCAACTTAATGGTTTTCGAGCCCTTAACGGATGCAATGACGATTGCAAAGAATGTGACAAGACCGATGATGATCGTAACAAAGCTGTAATCGCTTCCGCCGTTTGTCTGAAGCCAGCCTGTAGCAGTGCCCGAAAGGCTCAGACCGATAAGTGTTACGATAGGACCGATAATAACTGCAGGCATGAGCTTATTGACCCATCTTGCGCCTACGAGCTTAACGATAACTGCGATCACGACATAAACAAGCCCGGCAAATCCAACACCGATCAAAACACCCCAATAACCGTAACCCTGATTGAGCACGGCTGCATAAGCACCGAGGAATGTGAATGAACTTCCGAGGAATACCGGACTGCGTCTCTTTGTAAAGAGAATATAAATAATTGTACCAATACCTGCGCCGAATAATGCAGCTGCAGGGTCGGCAGTGAAACTGTCACTCGACATTATCATAGGTACGAGCAACGTTGCCGCCATGATTGCGATCATTTGCTGAAAAGCAAACACGAGCGTTTGTGAGAACTTTGGCTTGTCCTCAACATTGTAAATAAGCTTCATCTGTCCCTCCAAGAGAAATGAATTTTATTTTCGGGTAAATTCTGCAAAATAACCCGAATTTTTCTTAAGTGATATTATATCATCTATACTCACTTTTGTAAACAGTTTTTTATAAAAATAATAAAAAATTTCGCATCAAAAACACAAGATATTGACTTTTATTTAATGTGAATATATAATATTTAGTAGTTAAACGAAAAGGAGCGCCGAAACATGAGCGAAAAGTTAAAAATAGCCGTCATCGGCGCAGGAGCAGCAGGACTGATGGCAGCAGTATGTGCCGCCGAATCGGGCTCTGACGTTACGCTGTATGAAAAAAACGAGCGTCCCGGAAAAAAACTGCTCATAACGGGAAAGGGACGGTGCAACGTCACAAACGATTCCGATATTAATAATATCATCGAAAACATACCGACAAATCCTCGCTTTTTATACGCCGCACTATCCCACTTCGGCTCCCATGATGTCATGAACTATTTCGAGAGTCTCGGAGTGCCCTTAAAAACCGAGCGAGGAAACCGTGTGTTTCCCGTCTCCGACAAATCACACGATATCGTCAATGCACTTGTCTCCGATGCAAAGAAAAAAGGCGTAAAATTCGTTCAGAACAAGGTCGTGGGACTTATCATCGAAGGCGATACCGTCTGTGGGATAAAAACAGGCAACAAAGAGTACCTGTTTGACCGTGTGATCGTCGCAACGGGAGGTATGTCCTATCCCGCGACCGGCTCAACAGGCGACGGATACCGGTTCGCCCGGGCGGCAGGTCACACCGTGACAGAGCTTTCCCCATCCCTTGTCCCTATGGAAACGATTGAAAAATGGCCGAAAGAGGCAATGGGACTTTCCCTCAAAAACGTATCTCTCACTATGACAGACACACTGAGCGGCAAAAAAGTTTATGAGGATTTCGGAGAAATGCTCTTTACCCATTTCGGAGTGTCTGGGCCCATGATTCTTTCCGCATCGAGCATAATACGGAAAGCCGAGAGCGGTCGCTACAAAATATCAATAGACCTAAAACCCGCTCTTGACGAAAAAACGCTCGACAAGCGTATATTATCTGATTTTTCTCAAAATTCTAACAAAATTTTCGCTAATTCCCTGTCGAAGCTTTTACCGTCAAAGTTAATACCCGTGATCGTCAGGCTCTCGAAAATATCGCAGAACAAAAAAGTCAATGCAATAACAAAAGACGAGCGCCGGACACTGGTTACCCTGCTTAAGAATCTCGAATTGACCATAAAGTGTTTCCGCCCGATAGATGAAGCGATAATAACAAGCGGAGGCGTCTGTGTCAAGGAAATAGACCCAAAGACAATGATGTCTAAAATAATAAAAAACCTATATTTTGCAGGCGAGGTCATAGACTGCGACGCATACACCGGGGGATACAACCTCCAGATAGCGTTTTCGACCGCCGCCCTTGCGGCAAGAGCTGCCGCAGAAAGGACTGAATCATGATAAACATAGCAATCGACGGACCGTCCGGTGGAGGAAAAAGCACTCTCGCAAAAAACATAGCTAAAAAGCTTGGATATATTTACGTAGACACTGGCGCTCTTTACCGCTCAATCGGACTGTATATGTACGATAACGGCATTGACCCCAAGAATACGGAAGAGGTCATATGTGCGCTCGAAAAGATAAAGCTCGAGATGCGGCACGAAGATGGCGTGCAGAAGGTATACCTGAACGGCGTCGATGTCGGCGACAGAATACGCCTGCCCGAGATGTCAATGTATGCGTCATGTGTTTCGTCAATCCCCGAGGTGCGTACATTCCTGCTCGATCTCCAAAAAAACATCGCGAAAGAAAATAACATCATAATGGACGGCAGGGACATAGGCACGGTCATACTGCCCGATGCACAGGTAAAGATATTCCTCTCGGCGTCTAACGAAAACAGAGCCGAAAGAAGATATAAAGAACTTATCGAAAAAGGTATCGAAACCACCTATGAAGAAGTGCTCGCCGACATTATAAAGCGTGACGAAAACGACAAAAACCGTGAGGTGGCTCCTGCAATCGCCGCACCGGATGCGGTCATGCTCGACAATTCCGGATTCGCACCGGAGGAGACACTCGCAGCCGCACTCAAAATCATCGAGGAAAAGCTGTAATGAGTTTGTACCGTATATTATATAAACTGCTCGCCGGATTGGTTCGCCGGATATTCCGTGTAGAGGTCAGGGGCACAGAGAATATACCCAAAGACGGCGCTGTCATCGTATGCTCTAACCATATATCTGCATTTGATCCGTTTATCATCATCGTCAGCAACACAAGGCAGATATTTTTCATGGCAAAAAAAGAGCTTTTCCGGATCCCTGTTTTGCATCTGATACTGAAATGCGTCGGAGTATTCCCCGTTGACCGTCAGGGCAGTGATGTCGGTGCGATCAAACACGCCATCAGGCTCTTAAAAAACGGAGAATCCTTTGGCATTTTCCCACAGGGCACACGTCACACGGGCGAAGACCCGCACACGACCGAGGTGCGCAGCGGAGTCGGTCTTATCGAAGAGAAGACAAGAGCCGACATACTTCCCTGCTGTATTCTGACCGAGGGTAACAGGATGAAACTATTTAAGCGTACAACAATCGTTTACGGCAAGGTATTGAAGGCTGAATCATTCGATGAAATACTAAGCACAGATGAGCTGTCATCCAAAGAAAAACACAAGAGAATCAGCGAAAGAGTATTTAATGAAATACTCTCACTGATAGACGGAGAAAAAAATGAGCGTTAAGGTCGCTTCCCTTTCGGGTTTCTGCTTCGGAGTCGACCGGGCAGTCAAGACCGTCGAAGATCTCATTGCAAAACACGAAGACAACACAACAATATATACGCTCGGCGCTTTAATCCACAATCCGCAAATGATACGTCATTTCGAGGAGTCGGGTGTCATCACAGCGGATATCGGCGATATCGACGGTATTTTCTCAAAAACTGACGAAAAACACCGTTCCGTTATAGTGATACGCGCGCACGGCATCGAACGCCAGACAGATACACGCATTCACGACTACGAAAGGCGAAATCCTTATTTCAAGGTCGTCGACTGCACATGTCCGTATGTAAAAAAAATTCATCGCATTGTCGCAGATAAGTGTAAAGAAAATGACACCCTCGTCGTAATAGGCTCGGCAGAACACCCGGAAGTCAAGAGTATCGTCAGCTATACCGACACAGACAAGCTCATTTTTTCATCAAGCGATGAGCTTTTCAAGGCAAATTTGTCCCAAAATGACATAGTTATGGTTGCCCAAACCACCCAAAATATTTCAGAGTGGAAAAAATGTCAAGAAATTATCAAAAAACTATGTACAAATGCACAAATTTTTGATACAATATGTAGTGTGACTGAAAATAGGCAGACTGAGGTCTATTCTCTTGCGCTTGAATCAGACATTATGCTTATTATAGGGGGCAAAAACAGCTCCAATTCCAACAAGCTATATCATATATCAAAGCAGAACTGTCAACAAACGTATTTTATTGAGAATATATCAGATCTTCCCGATTTCAGTTTACAGCCCGGATGCCGTGTGGGTATCGCCGCAGGCGCTTCCACACCGATGGGCATAATAAAGGAGGTAGAAACCATAATGAGCGAAAAAACAATTATGGAAGGCGAAAACTTCGCCGAGTTACTCGAGCAGTCACTCAAAACATTACATACAGGAGAAACCGTCAAAGGCATTATAACTGCCATTTCCGCAAACGAGATATTCGTTGACCTCGGAACAAAGACAACCGGTGTCATCTCGTCAGATGAGCTTGGCGAAGATGTCAGCGCTGATGCACTCGCTAAGTACAAAGTCGGCGACGAGATCGAAGCGATCGTTGTTAAAGTCAGCGATCTTGACGGTGTTGCTACCCTGTCACGTAAAAAGATCGAGAGACTCAACAACTGGACAAAGATCGTTGAGTCTTACAACAACGGTGACATCCTCGAGGGTAAGATCGTCGATGTCGTAAAAGGCGGCGTCATCATCGTGGCAGAATCTGTACGCGTATTTATTCCCGCATCACAGACCGGCCTTGCAAAGAACGCTGATATGAACGTTCTCAGAGGCACAACACAGAAGGTCAAGATCATCGACCTTGATGAATCAAGAAACAGAGCTATTGCGTCGATCCGTGCGGTACTCCGCGAGGAGAGGAAGGCTCAGGAAGAAGAATTCTGGGCTAATGTTGAGGTCGGCAAGAGATATGAAGGTACTGTCAGAAGTATCAAGAGCTACGGCGCATTTGTAGATCTCGGCGCTGTTTCCGGCATGGTTCACGTAACAGAGCTTTCCTGGACAAGAATCAAGAATCCTTCCGAGGTAGTCAAAGAAGGACAGACAATTTCCGTCTATGTTAAGAGCTTTGATAAAGAGACCGGTAAGATTTCTCTCGGCTACAAAGCTGAAGAAGATGATCCTTGGCTCAAGTTTACAAGTCAGTACAATGTCGATGATGTAGTAAGTTGTAAGATAATTAGTTTGCTTCCCTTCGGCGCATTTGCAGAGATCCTCCCCGGTGCTGACGGTTTGATTCACATCTCGCAGATAGCTAATAAAAAGATAGCAAAACCCGCAGACGTCCTTAATGTCGGTGATGTCGTAGATGCTAAGATCACAGATATCGACGACGAGAACAGAAAGATCAGCCTTTCGATGCGTGCTCTTATCGAGGAAAAGGAAGAAGAAGAGAGCGCTATGCCTGAGAACTATGTCCCCGATGATGTTACTGAAGCTCCCATTGAGGACGCTCCCGAGACAGTTAAGGAGAATGAAGCATCAGACGCTGAATGAATTTGAAAATTCCAGTCAACATAAAACGGTTGCCATCAATGGCAACCGTTTTTAAATTCCTATCAAATGAGTTATTTATCTATAAATAACGTCTACGTATGTATTGAATGCAATAAAAAAGGCTGTCATTTTGACAGCCCTCTTTATTTTTAATTTTAACAAATCAACCGAGTGTAGCGCCCGACCACTTTGCAACATATC
>CAYOFP010000006.1:0-74668 GCA_964403505.1 uncultured Lachnospiraceae bacterium | reverse complement strand
TCGCCATTTTGGGGTTTCCTCCTTTACATAGATTTAGCCGCCTGCGGCGAAGCAGGCGGCTATGTAATGTTAGGAACAATATAAGCTCAATTTTTTGCGAATCGCATTGCTATTATTCCGATAATATGTTATAATCCTTACGCAGAATAAGCGACAAAATCGCAAGTGCAATATGCTCTACTTTTCCATGCAGGAAGTTCGTATGTATCGTTGTGTCGAAACACTTGGCTGATTGGGTATAGTCATTTGAAGCTCCCCAGATTCCAATAAAGGCTTCAAGTACACTCGGAAGAAAGTTTTTTTACTTTTCACATCCAAGAGATACATCAAATCTTTTCTTGTCTGCGGTTGCTCACAAAGAAACAAAATTTTTTGTCGTCCTCTTTCTTCTTTGTCCTGAATTTTCTTGAATCGGGCAATCTCTATTCTCTTTTGGAAGTCTGCATATTCATCGCTCATCATAAAATCGATAATGCACTCTTTAGGAATAAGGTATTTATTTTTTATAAGGAAATGTTTGATTTTATCTTGACGAAGCAGCGAAAAGGCAGTATGCTCGCAGACTCCACCCAATATGTGCATGAGCTCTTTTGTTGTCACTACATCCGGGTAGCCGCTTAGTTTTGCTTCATATTCATATCTTTCTTGCATAATGTTCTCCTTTGTTTTGAATATAATTGTCAATGGCAGCGTTTCGCTTCGTATGGGGTCGAGCCCCCTTTTATGTTTGATGTACTTAATATATGGTCTACTTCGGAGGGACATCCCTCCAATATCCCTCCGATTTCCAAAAACAGCGGCAAAAACGCGAAAATTCAATGCGCCCTTATAACTCGAGGGGTTTGACCGAAAATCCTCTCAAAAGCCTTGAAAATGCTGACTTCTCGGTGTCCGATAACTTCCGTGTAAAGGCGGTCAATTCCGTCGTATTCGCTATATCGTGGAAAACTCAAAATCCGTTGATGGCGACATCGTGTGGGTTCGAGTCCCACCACCGGCACCAAAAAGAAAAAGTCGCATTTGCGACTTTTTCTTTTTGTACTTTTCACTTTTCTCTAAAAAAAAGCGGTTTTTATAAAGGAAGGGATAGGGGAGAAGAGATAAGAGAATCGGTGGCTTTGCTCCGCAAAGCGTTTTTAATCACATTTCGGCGTCAGTCGAAATGCTTCACGATGTTAGAAGGACATTATTTCACATCGAGCACAGCTAGATATTTCATTTATTTTCAGCGTATGTGCATATACCGTCATTGACACTATTATCAGCCTGTGCTATAATATCAGCAAAGTTAAACTAAAATCTGCAGGCAAATAAAAATGACAGCTAAAGGAACAATAATACAGAGCATCGGAGATAAAGCAAATGATAATTGAAAATAAAAAAATGCTTGCATCTTTTGATGCTACAGATAGAGAAAGATACTATCCTATATGCATGGATATTGCGTTGGCAGGCAATGATTACAAAGTGAATGAAGTTATTTTTTTTGTAAGATATGAAGATGCTCCTCTCTCCGACTATATACAAATCAAAAAATACGATGATCGTTTTTTACTTATCGGTGTACATACTGAAGATACAGCACTTATTTCAGAGGGCCTGGAGTATGTGAAAGGAGTAAAAAACGAATTTGATGAGATTGAAATGAGAACTTCATTTTTATCTGTGTTAAATCATGAAGGAATGAATCAACAGTTTTCTATGTACATGCCTGAAAATCCGGCTAACCCGGTGTACTATATTCATTCGCCGTCGGAGTTGACAGATATTCAGCACAACTCCCGGGTGCATATTTCGAGAGTAACAGAGGCAGATAAGATTGAAATTGCAAATGGTCTGAAATCCGGGAAGTTGTGCTCAGAATGTATGGGCGAAGGAATGTTTCAAATCAAAACATGCTTCAAAGACATAATTTGGTATATTTTGCGGGTAGATGGCGATATTGCAGGATATCTTCGTACAGAGTGTGGTTATGCTAATATATACGATATTGGATGGCTATATGTTCTGCCAAGATACAGAGGAAACGGGTATGCGGCAGAGTTGGTATCTTATTTTTCCCGTGAAACTTTTAACAACGGTGCAATCCCGCACTACGGTTATGCAATCTGCGAAATTGTCAGCGGAACACATTTGTTGTGTTATGTACATTCCTTTTTTGCGAGGGGCAAATCCCGCATCCGAAATCACAAATATCTTTTTCGTAGTCGCTTTGCATTCTGAGTAGTCATAACAGATTGAGTTATGACTACTCTTCTTACTATTTGACCAATATAAATACTTACACTGGGTAACCACTGTAATTTTGATACCGAGGATAAAAATCATGAACAATAAACCTGTAGTACCTGTCAACTGTTTTTTCCAAGGATGCTATAATTCTGCTTATGAAGCAGAAATAAAGAAAGCAAAAGAGAAGTGTCATAGATATAATCAGTTATGCCCGAACGACTATGAGGCTCAGCAAGAGATTCTGAAAGAGCTGCTCGGAGAGATGGGAGATAATGCTGTAATTACACCGCCGTTTTGGTGTGACTACGGATACAACATTTCGCTCGGAGATTATTTTTACTCAAATCACAATATGATAATTACCGACGGGGCAAAGGTAACATTCGGCGATCACGTATTTATTGCACCGAATTGTTGCTTTACTACGGCGGAACATGCGATTGATCCCGAAATGCGCAAGAAAGGTTTTGAAATCGCAAAGCCTATCACCATTGGCAATAATGTATGGATCGGCGCAGGCTCCACTATTCTTGCAGGAGTCGAAATCGGAGACAACTCTGTCATCGGCGCCGGAAGCGTCGTTACAAAATCTATACCGGCAGGCGTAGTGGCTGTTGGAGTTCCGTGTAAAGTGTTAAGACAAATTACGGAGGAAGATAAAGCAACCTATCCGATATACGAGGCATGATATTTAATAAAATTTAGAGAAATAAGCAATCAGCCAGAGTAATTCAAACAGAACTATGGATTTTTGCTTACATCATGGAGAAAAAGTCATTGAAAAATATAAATCATCCCGAAAATAAGCTGTTCCCAAATTTTATTATAAACTCAGTGCCTGCAGTGTTAGTGACGTCTGTTGTTGCGATATGTCTCGGCATATTTTTCGTCATTTCTCAAAGTGACAACAAGCCGATCGAGCGTAAAGACGCCGTTTCGTATTCAGGTGCATTTGAAAATTATGAGTCTCAGAGAAACTATTGCACGGTCTGTTTTGCGGATGGGAGAGAATTCAGTGTTTATCCGCATACTGAGTCAATCGAATTTCGTGAAACGATGATGTCGCTTGCCAAAGGAACGAGACTGCACATTCTTGTAAACCCGAACAACGGATATGTTGTGGAAATCAGAACTGATACTGAGGAATTATTAAATTTCAATGTGTCACAGGAAGAGATAGACAAATACGATAACGGATATATTCTTATAGGATATTTGATTTGTATCGTAGGCGTAAATTTGTTTATTTATGCTATCTGCTTAGTTAAGAGACGTAAAGAAAATTCTCGTCACGCCGAAAAAATAGCAAAAAACAGAGATAGCGGAGCTGATTCCGCAGCGATTCGTCACGCCGACCTTTCCGTAAAAAATAGGGTATTAGTGCAGGCGTCGGCAGAAGGATATACCATATGTTATCGCAGGGTGAAATCGGTCAACGAGCTTATTATCAACGGGAGAGTCTATGACGAAAAGAAAGCCATCATTGAGTTTGAACATAAACTTTGCGCAAATCTTGACGGGCATTCTTTTGAGGCGGGATTAGATGAAAACAGTAACAGCTATATCAGGTTTGACGGAGAAATTTTAGAGTATAAAAAACGGTTGATTTAAGGGAGTTTTAATATTAATATGAAACATTGCGGAACGCAAAGGATAGAAACAGAGAGATTGGTTTTAAGAAGATTCGTTATTGATGATGCATCTGCGATGTATAAAAACTGGGCGTCTGATGATGCTGTCACAAAATTTCTCTCTTGGCCGACGCATACGAGTCAGGAAGTAAGCGAATATGTAATTTCCGAATGGGTGAAAGAATATACCGGTGAAAAATATTATCATTGGACAATTGAATTAAAGAATATAGGTGAACCTATCGGAAGCATTGCTGTGGTAAATATGAATGAGGAGGTTTCCATAGCGCATGTTGGCTATTGTATCGGTAAAAAATGGTGGCATCAGGGAATCACATCAGAGGCGCTGAAGGCAGTGATTGATTTTCTTTTTGATGAGGTAGACGCAAATCGTATAGAGGCATATCACGACCCGCACAACCCAAATTCAGGCGGAGTGATGAAAAAATGCGGAATGAAGTATGAGGGAACGCTGCGAAGCTATCAAAAGAATAATCAGGGAATTTGTGACGTCTGTGTTTATGCTATACTGAAATCTGAACGGTAAATTCAAATTTGCAGAGGTATTTATAGAATGCTGGAAGTAAAGTTTTATGACCATGTAGATGATAAACTATTGAAGTTTGCAGTTATTATTTCTAAAACAAACGGCAAATGGGTCTTTTGCAAGCACAGGGAAAGAGATACATATGAAATCCCCGGCGGACACAGAGAAAACGGCGAGGATATCCTAACAACTGCCAAACGGGAATTGAGAGAAGAAACAGGTGCAGTAGTTTTTTCAATTGAACCCATTTGTATCTATTCGGTCAGAGGAAAAACAAGGGTAAATGAAAATGTTGACGACGAATCGTTTGGTATGCTTTTCGTTGCTGATATATTTTCCTTTGAAGAATTACATAGCGAGATAGAAGATGTTTTGATAACGGATCATTTAATTGATAACTGGACATATCCGCTGATTCAGCCCAAGTTATTGGATGAAGCAAGAAACAGGGGATATCTGTAAATTTCAATTTTAAAGGAAAATATAATCATGTTTGAAGAAATATTTAAAAATAAAAAACTTAATACAGAAAAAATTGCTGTTTATGGTTTTTTGTGGAAAGACGGAACATGGCTATATGAAACCGATATCCTTAACGGTGCTTTTCGGCTCTATGTTTTTATACAAGATGGCGACGTAGACACAGATCTAATTGACATGGTAAACGGTGAGCCGTATGTATTGTACAAAACAAATGCTACAGGAACTTATGTCGGCGAGGTACGAAAGGCGATTCAAACGGTGCTTACAGACATTGCAAATTCCTGCTATGATTTTTCGATATTCAAATCAAATCAAGCGCAGATGGCGATAGAATATGTCCGTGAAAAATATAGCGATGAATTGGAGTTTTTATGGCCGAAATTTCCCGATAATGCCGTGTGGAGAAGAAAAGATAACCGAAAGTGGTATGCCGCAATTTTAACAGTAGTCGGCAAAAAGATAGGGCTCAATACCGATAAAAACGTAGAGATTATCGACCTTCGTATGGATGCCGTGCAAAGGGAACTTATTTTGTCGAGAGAACATTACTATCCCGGTTGGCACATGAATAAAAAAAGCTGGTATACGCTTGTCCTCGATGACAGCATTCCAGACGAGGAAATAAAACAGCGAATAACAGAAAGCTATGAATTAGCAAAATAACTATGATCAGATTTGTAAGTGAGATGAAGTAATGCACTTTGGATTTTCGTATATAGGTCTAATATTTTTGTTCATGTTAATGATTCCTAATATTATATGGAGCAAAAATAAACCGGAAGGCTATGATAAATACGTTAAAAATGAGAATCAAGTATTACTGTTATTTGAAAGAATCGGAGAGATGCTGGTAACCTGTATATCGCTGATATTCAGTGATTTTAATATAAATAAGATCTCGTATTGGTCGATCATATTGTTAATAGCATTTATTCTAATGTTTTTATACGAAATATATTGGATAATATACTTCAAAAGTAACAGAACAATGAAAGATATGTATAGCAGTTTATTAGGTATACCGGTTGCAGGAGCCACATTGCCGGTATTTGCATTTCTGTTACTCGGTATATACGGTAAAAATGTATTCTTGATTCTATCAACAATTATATTAGGGATCGGGCATATAGGAATACATTTAAATCACAAAAAAGAAGTTGTATAAATTACAGTAAAAAGGACAGGTAATTATGGAAATTATCTGTCTCTTTTTGATACTATATAAAAACACACAGCCGTATATATGACGGAGAAAATACAATCTTCAGGTCAGATGCCTTGATCTTAGGTATTTACAGGGTTTGACAACGCCCAAAAACGGAGATAAATTTATTGTTTAACAACTGATATTTTATTGATTCCGTGTTTTTTGAAAATGTGGATGCTGTCCTCGGTTATGATCTCACCGCTTATCACGATGGGTATTGCCGGAGGGCATGATACGGTGGGCTCTCCGCATATTCTATCCACTGCATCATCGACACAGATGTATTCATGCGCACATAAAAGGGAATTGCGAATCGACATCGCTCTTTGCGGAGTATTTAATATAATGGGATCTTTTTTTATCGGCGGTCTTGCAGGAAGATCGAGAATTACGCTTTTTATTATATCAAAATCGGATGTCTTGTTTCCGGGCGTCAGCATACATACGATGTAATCATCGTCGGCATATTCCGGCTCGGCGTTTTTTATACGAAAAGCATTCGCCAACTCATGACCCGAATATCCGATAGAGTTTGCATCGATCGTCAATTTCAGCGGTTCATTGCCCACGGCGGCAACGTCGATGCTTTTTAACTCGTTTTTTAAAGCATCGATTCTTTTTATGCATTCGCTTAGTTTGCGGTCGTATCCGTCAGCGATGTAGGCGTTGCATAGGTCAAGAGACTGTAAGATAAGATAGGACGGACTCGTAGAGCCGAATAGCGAGAGGGCGCTTTTGGCCTCTTCTCCGACTTCACGTACCGCATTCTGACTCAAATGGAGATATGCGCCGCCAGTAAGCACAGGCAGCGTTTTATGTGCAGAATCAGCACACATGTATGCCCCGAGAGATATCGGGTGGATGGATGATTCCAAAAAACCGAGATATGCGCCGTGTGCATTGTCAACAAGCAGCGGTATACCGAACTTATCGCAGACTTTCGCAATATCTTTTATATCAGCGATGTTTCCGAGATAATCCGGGCTCGTTATATATACGGCAAATGGTAGGTGCTCGGCATCACTCAGATACTTTTTTATATCATTTGCGGCGATTTTGCATGAGCATAGCGAGCTTTCTTCACTTGGATACATAAATTCGGCATCACATCCGATCAGAGCGCATGCGTATAAAAAAGACTTGTGTATATTGCGCGCAGCGAGCACATAAGGCCTAACACGATCTGATGACCTGATGTATGCCAGATACAGCATCGCTTTTATCGCATGACTCGACCCTTCGGTCGAATAGAGCGTCTTTCCTGTACCGAAAAGATGTGTGGCATTCGCTTCGCTTTGGGCGATAATACCGTCAGCTTCATATAGTGCGTCTGCACCCAATATTTCGGTAATATCGTATTTTTCAAAGCCGAGCGGTCCAATGCCTTTATGCCCGGGCATGTGCAGTCGGACAGGCGGCGACGATATATATTGTTTTACAAAATCATATATCGGTGTTTTCATTTTTTTGCTTTTCTTTTTCCTAATACGCCGAGAAGCACCGGGATGAGTAAGACGAGAGCGATCAGGTTAGGAATTGCCATAAGGCCGTTTGCGGTATCTGCAAGATCCCATACAAATTCAAGTCCGCCGAGTGCGCCGACGACAATAAACGCTATCCAGATCAGACGAAGTGGCAGTACACTCTTTTTACCCCATATAAACGATCCTGCAACTTCGCATAAGAAGCTGGATGTGATAAGGCAACTGTAGCCGAATAGGATCGTAGCGAACATGACGAAATAACTGCCGACGGCCTCGCCCGGTAATAGCTTTGTGAATGCATTCATTGCGAGCTCTGTTCCGGAAGTACCGTTGATCCATTCGCCGGACAGTATGATGACAAGTCCCGTGATCGTGCAGATAATGATGGTATCGAGAAATACCTCTAATATACCCCAATATCCCTGATCCTCGGGCTTATCTACCTGTGCGGTACAGTTCAGCGTCGGTGATGAGCCCATTCCGGCTTCATTTGAGTTCAGTCCCCGTGCAAGGCCGACGGTGATGATCTGCATTACCGTCGCACCGGCAAAGCCGCCCATCTCACCCTGCGGCGTGAAAGCGCCTCTGAATATTTCGCTGAATACGCCCGGCAGGCTCGTGACATTTGCAAATATGATAAAGAGTCCGGCTATTATGTATAATACGCTCATAATCGGTGTGAGCCATTCGCAGACGTCGCCGATTCTTTTGATACCGCCGAGTATGACGACCGCCGTAAGCGCCGCTAACACGACGCCGCTGATCCATGGCTCGATATTCCACTGCGCCTGTATTCCGAGGCAAATACTGTTGGTATCGACAATAGCGCCGCATACCATATAGGAGAAAATAGCCATAATGCAGAAGAAATACGAGAGCCATTTACTCTTCAGGCCCTTGTATATATAATACATCGCTCCGCCGACATACTCGCCTCTCTCATTTTTCTCACGGAAGTGGATTCCGAGCACGATTTCGGCAAATTTTGTTGCCATTCCGAAAAATGCGGATAACCACATCCAGAAGAGTGCGCCGGGACCGCCCGTTGCGATCGCCGTGGCAACACCTGTGATGTTGCCTGTGCCGACGACACAGGCAATCGAGGCCCAACCTGCTTTATGACTTGCAATCGTACCGTCGCCGTTTATGTTTTTCTTGCCGATTATTTTTCCGAATGTCGCTCTGCAGATCTGAGGGATTTTTGTTAACTGCGGCACTCCGAGCAGGGCCGTCAGAATGATCCCGACGCCGAGAAGCAGGGCGATCATAAGCGGACCCCAAACGATTTCATTTACGAAGTCGTTGATTTGATAAATAATATCCATATTTTCCTCGCTTGTGAAATTTTAGATATTATATCATATTTTTCAGAAAAATCAAAATAAAATAATAATATATTCAAATTATTCGATAAAAGTAACAAATTATCGGCACGGGGAATTTTATCATATATTTAATTTGCCGTTTTTTTCTATATCTATTGACTTTAGCACGGTAAAGTGTTATCATATAGCCATAAATTGTTCGGAGGAGAAAATGATTTCCATACATTCAGAAAATACCGACCTTTTGTTTCAGGCGATAATGTCCCTCGACAGCGTAGAAGAATGTTATAAGTTTTTTGAGGATCTGTGCACCGTAAACGAGCTTGCGTCCATGTCACAGCGATTTCATGTCGCACGTGAGCTGAGTGCCGGAAAAACATTTTTGAAGATTGAAGCCGAGACCGGTGCAAGCTCCGCCACGATAAGCCGTGTGAATAAGTGCTATAACTACGGAAGCGGCGGATATAAGATAGCAATAGATAATTTGAAAGAGGATAAGTAATTTTGGATATTAACGATTCGGTTTTTACACGAAACGAGCTTGCCGCATTTGAAATGCGCAGTCTGTACAGCTCATACGGTTACAGACAGTATCGCATGAGCCGTTTCGAGGAATATGACCTTTATGCGAAAAATAAGGATTTTCTGATCAGCGACGGTGTCATCACTTTTACAAATGCAAACGGCAAATTGATGGCCCTTAAGCCTGATGTTACCATGTCTATCATCAAAAATTTCGATGATACGGCAGGAACGAATCAAAAACTGTATTATCACGAAAATGTATACCGTACTACGGGAGACGAAAGCGGCTTCCGGGAGATCATGCAGACGGGCGTTGAATGTATCGGTAATATAGGACTTTCCGAGGTATGTGAGGTGATCATCCTCGCTGCACGCAGTCTTTACAGTATCAATCGCGATTACGTGCTCGATATTTCCCATATGGGTATCGTGACGGGACTGATCGACTCTCTCGGCCTTTCCGCCGCAAAGAAGGAAGAGCTGCTCGAATGTATCGGACAGAAAAATATCGCCGAGATCCGCCATCTGTGCGGAAAATACGATATCGGTGATGATATGCGTGATAAGCTCGAGGGAATTGTCGGCGTATGCGGTGATATGGGAGACGTCCTTAGAAAAATTAAGCCGTATATAATAAATGAATATATGCAGAGCGCATATGATGAGCTCTGCGATATAAGCGAAGCGATCTTCAAAGCCGGGTATCAGAAGAATATACATTTTGATTTTTCCGTTATCAATAACATGAAGTATTATAACGGCGTCGTATTCAAGGGCTTTATCGAGGGTGTGCCCGCCGGTGTGCTCTCGGGCGGCAGATACGATAAACTGATGGAGCGTGTGGATAAAAAGGCAGGCGCTATCGGTTTTGCAGTCTATCTGAATCTGCTCGATTCGGTCAGCGATGATTCTGTAAGCGATGACAGCGCCGGGTATATCAACGTTGCGCTTCCGAAGGGCCGTTTGGGCGAGAAAGTATATAATATGTTCGATAAGGCGGGATTTTCCTGTCCTGAGATTCTTGAGGATAACAGAAAACTTATTTTTGAAAATAAGGAAAATCATATACGCTTTTTCTGGGTAAAGCCTTCTGATGTAGCCATATATGTCGAAAGAGGTGCGGCCGATATCGGTGTCGCAGGAAAGGATATCCTGCTCGAATATACTCCCGATGTATATGAATTGCTTGATCTGAAGATGGGTAAATGCAGAATGGCGGTTGCGGCGAAAAAAGGCTTTGCCGACGATACACGAAAGACCCTGCGTGTTGCCACGAAATTTGTAAATATCGCATCTCATTTTTACAGCGAAAAGTGCAGGGATATTGATATCATCAAACTAAACGGCTCGATCGAGCTTGCGCCGATCCTTGATCTGTCGGATGTCATCGTAGATATCGTAGAGACGGGTACTACGCTCAAAGAGAACGACCTCGAGCCCATTGAGACGATATTGCCCATCAGTGCAAGGCTGATCAGTAATATTTCGAGCTATAAATTCAAAAAAGAACTGATAGAGAAAATTAAAGCCGGATTGGCGGAACAGGTAGAAAATGATTAAGATTTATAATAATGCGGATATTGGAGTTTCCGAGATCTTTGAGCGTGATGTTCAGGGTTCCGGTGTCGAGGATATCGTTACCTCGATTATAAACGACGTGAAAGCTAACGGCGACAGTGCGCTTTTTAAGTACTGCGAGAAATTTGATAATTCATATCTTGATTCGCTCGAAGTAAGTGAAGAAGAGATAAACGCCGCCTTTGAAAGCGTCGGCGAGGAGTTTATCGGTATACTGACCGAAGCGAGCGAAAATATCCGTGCGTATCACTCACACCAAAAAAGAAACAGCTTTGTTGTAAACGAAAAGGAAGGCGTCGTTATCGGACAAAAGGTAATGCCGATCGAAAAGGTCGGTCTGTATGTCCCGGGCGGTACGGCGGCATATCCGTCATCTGTGCTCATGAACTGTATTCCTGCAAAAATAGCAGGATGCGAGCAGATCATAATGGTCTCACCGCCAAAAGACGGCAAGATAAGCGACGTCATTCTTGCGGCCGCAAAGATCGCAGGTGTGGATAGAATCTTCAAGGTCGGCGGAGCTCAGGCCGTTGCCGCACTTGCATACGGCACGGAATCGATACCTAAAGTCGATAAAATTGTCGGGCCAGGTAACGCCTTTGTTGCCGAAGCGAAAAAGCAGGTGTTCGGCACGGTATCTATCGATATGATCGCAGGACCGAGTGAGATACTCGTTGTCGCAGACGGTACGTGTAACGCCGAGTATGTTGCGGCTGATCTTCTGTCGCAGGCAGAGCATGACAAAATGGCGAGCGCCGTACTTGTCACCGATTCAAGGGAGCTCGCAGATGCAGTAAATGCTGAGCTCGAGCGTCAGATACCCCTTTTGCCGAGAAAAGACATCGCACGTACGTCAATCGATACAAACGGAAAGATCATTATAACCGATAGCATCAATAAAGCCATAGCAATCGCAAATGAGATCGCACCCGAGCATCTTGAGATCTGCGTCGACAATCCGTTTGATTATTTGAGCGAGGTCAAAAATGCCGGTTCCGTCTTTTTGGGCAAGAACTGCCCCGAGGCGTTGGGCGATTACTTTGCAGGGCCGAACCACACATTGCCTACGAGCGGAACTGCGAGATTTTCAAGCCCGCTTTCAGTCGATGATTTTATCAAGAAAACGCAGTTTTCTTATTTCACAGCGGATGCTCTTGCAAAGATCGGCGAAAAGGTCGAATATTTTGCCGAAAGGGAGGGGCTTTCAGCCCATGCCAAAAGTGTGGGCGTAAGGCTTAAGGACAGATGAGCAGATTTCTTTCATGTAAATATAATTCACTTGAGCCGTATGTACCCGGAGAACAGCCGCAGGATAAGGAGTATGTCAAATTAAATACCAATGAGTCTCCCTATCCGCCGTCGGAAACGGTTATCGGTGCGATAGACGCTACACAAATATCCGATCTGCGCCTATATCCCGACCCCGAATGCAAAACTCTGAAAGATGCTCTTTCCTCGCTGTACGGGGTAAAGAGGGAAAACATATACCTTGCAAACGGTTCTGACGATATTTTGAATTTTGCTTTCTCTGCTTTTTGCGATGAGAAAACACCGGCATACTTCCCGGATATCACATATGGGTTTTACAGCGTTTTTGCAAAGTTTAACAGCGTCCGATATACCGAAATCCCCCTGAGAGATGACTTTTCAGTCGATCCGAAAGACTATTTCGGTCTTCGGGGTACGATATTCATTGCAAACCCCAATGCACCGACGGGTCTGTGCTTATCGCTTAAAGAGATAGAATCTATCTTACAAAATAACAGAGACAATATCGTCGTCATTGACGAGGCATATGTCGATTTCGGAGCGGAGAGCGCCCTGCCGTTAATCGATAAATACGATAATCTTCTTGTGGTGCGTACATATTCAAAGTCCCGTTCTATGGCGGGCGCAAGGCTCGGATATGCGTTTGCCTCGGAAGGCATCATTTCCGACCTTGAACTGCTCAGATATTCTACAAATCCGTATAATATCGATCGGCTCACTCTTGTCGCCGGTATAGCGGCGGTAGCAGACGAAAAATATTATCAGAAATGCTGTAATGATATCGAGAGAACACGTGAGTATACATATAACGCTCTCTCAGAGCTCGGCTTTGAGGTTTTACCGTCAAAGGCAAACTTCCTTTTTGCCAAAAGAAACGGTATCAGCGGAGAGCGTCTGTATCTCGAGTTAAAAAAACGCGGTGTTTTGGTCAGACATTTTAACGTAGACCGAATTAAAGACTATGTCAGGATCACCATCGGAAGAAACGATCAGATGGACTTTATGATGGAAAAAATCAAGGAAATTCCGGAGGAAATCAAATGAGATATTCAGAGATCAAAAGAAAGACTGCAGAAACGGATATCGCCCTTTCTCTTGCGTTGGACGGTAGCGGAAAGAGTGATATAAACACCGGCATCGGTTTTCTTGACCATATGCTGACCCTTTTTGCAAAGCACGCCTCGTTTGACCTGACAGTAAATGCAAAGGGCGATACAAATGTCGATTATCACCACACGGTCGAGGATGTCGGCATTTGTCTCGGAATGGCAATAAAAGAGGCTCTTTCCGATATGCGAGGTATCAACAGATATGCACATACCGTTATTCCCATGGACGAAGCGCTCGTTATGACGGCTGTCGATATTTCCGGCAGGGCGTATCTTGCATATTCACTTGACATCCCGAGCGAAAAGGTCGGTGATTTTGACTGTGAGCTTGTTTGTGAATTCTTTGCAGCATTTGTTCGTAAGGCAGAGCTTACTCTCCACATACGCTATCTTGCCGGTGAGAACTCGCATCACATTATCGAGGGTGCATATAAATCATTTGCCCGTACAATGAAATGTGCGGTTGCCATCGACCCGACAAAGGCTGATGAGATACCGTCAACGAAAGGTGTTCTTTAATGTTAGCGATCATTGATTACGGAGTAGGTAATTTATTTTCTCTGTGTTCGTCGCTTGAATTCATCGGTGAAGATGCCGTAATTACGGGTGATGCCGATATAATAAGAAAAAGCGACAGAATCATTTTGCCGGGGGTCGGCGCTTTCGGCGATGCGATTAAAAAGCTTCGTGATACCGGACTTGATAAAGTCGTCATAGACGAGGCAAAAAACGGAAAACCCCTGCTCGGAATATGTCTCGGCATGCAGATGCTTTTTGAAAAAAGCCATGAATACGGCGAGCATAGCGGCCTCGGATTGCTCTCGGGTGAGGTCGTACCTCTCGAGGGAAGTATCGATCCTGCACTTGATATTCCGCATATGGGCTGGAATTCTCTGAAGCTATATGGAGATTGTCCGATATTTAAGTATATCAAAGACGGAGAGCATGTATATTTCGTTCACTCATATTATGCATCCGGTAAAAGAGAAGAGCTCTCTGCGAGCGCAGAATACGGCATCGATGTCACTGCTGCTGCCTTTAAGGATAATGTTTTCGGATGTCAGTTTCATCCCGAGAAAAGCGGAGAAGTCGGTATGAGGATACTGCGTGCATTTTGTGAGCTCGGAGGTGACAGATGAATATATTTCCTGCAATAGACTTATATGACGGTAAGGCTGTCCGATTATATAAGGGCGATTACAATGAAATGACGGTTTACAGCGACAATCCGATCGATATCGCATATGATTTCTTGAATAGAGGCGCGAAATTTCTTCACACAGTCGACCTCGAGGGTGCACGTGACGGAACTACGCCGAATTTTGATATAATAAAATCGTTTGCAAAAGAGACAGGACTTTTTGTCGAGGTCGGCGGAGGGATCAGAACGCTTGATGTTATCGAAAGATATCTCGGGTGCGGTGTCGGCAGGGTGATACTCGGTACTGCCGCAATATCGGATAAGGCTCTCCTGTCACAGGCGATAAGGAATTTCGGTGAAAAGATCGCAGTCGGCGCTGATATAAAGGACGGATATGTCGCAATCAAAGGTTGGCTTGAAAAATCAGAGGTCAGCTGCGACGATTTCTTTTCCGAGATGCAGAGTGTCGGTGTAACAACCGTTATCTGTACGGATATATCGAGAGACGGCGCTATGAGGGGCACGAATCTCGAATTATATAAGCACTTATCAGAGAAATATTCTGTCGATATCATCGCCTCGGGCGGAGTCTCGGATATGAATGACATAAAGGCTTTGAAAGAGATGGGACTTTACGGTGCTATTATCGGAAAAGCGTATTATACCGGTGCGATCGACCTTGGCGAGGCAATAACGGAGGCAAAATGATAACAAAAAGGATTATACCCTGTCTCGATGTCAGAGATTCGAGAGTAGTTAAGGGCGTGAATTTCTCATCGCTTTCCGATATATCGTCGCCCGTAGAGTTGGCGAAGTATTATTCGGAAAACGGTGCGGACGAGCTTGTATTTTACGATATTACCGCCTCCAGCGACGGGAGAAAGATATTTACCGATATACTGCGTGAAACTGCAAGTAAAGTGTTTATTCCCCTTACCGTAGGAGGGGGAATCAACTCCATCGACGATTTTGACCGGGTACTGAAATGCGGTGCGGATAAAGTCAGCGTAAATTCGGGCGCTATAAGGAATCCCGAACTCATTTCAGACGCCGCAAAAAAGTACGGAAACCAATGCGTCGTTCTGTCGGTCGACTGCAAACGGGTAGACGGTAGATTCACCGTTTTTGCAAAAGGCGGCAGGGAAAACACCGGACTTGATGCGATCGAGTGGATCAAAGACGGCGTCAAGCGAGGGGCAGGCGAGATCGTGCTGAATTCTATTGACACAGACGGTGTGAAAGGCGGCTTTGACATTGAGATGTTAAAGCGTGTCTGCGAGTGGGTGAATGTTCCCGTTATCGCTTCGGGCGGCGCAGGAGGAAGCGGTGATTTTGTCGAGCTGTTCCGGGAGATACCCGATATTAGTGCCGGACTTGCGGCGTCGATATTCCATTTCGGAGAGGTAACAATTCCCGAATTAAAAAATACATTGAAAGAAAACGGAATTTCCGTGAGGATATGATAATGTTTGATATTGAAAAACTGCGTTTTGACGATAAAGGATTGATACCCGCCATTGTAGTCGATGCGAAAAGCAATCAGGTGCTTACCCTTGCTTATATGAATAGGGAGAGCCTTCAAATATCCCTTGAAAAGGGTCTGACTTGTTTCTTCAGCCGTTCAAGAAACGAATTGTGGCTGAAAGGCGAGACGAGCGGAAATTATCAGCATATCGTAAGCATCAGCGCTGACTGCGATTATGATGCTCTTGTAGTAAAAGTAATAAAGGACGGTCCTGCATGCCACACGGGAAGCGAGAGCTGTTTCTTTAACGATGTGTACGGAGACGCTCCTTTCTCGCTTGATGCCCTTATGGAACTGATCAAGGGCAGAAAGACCGAGAAAAAAGAAGGCTCATATACTACTTACCTGTTTGAAAAGGGTATGGATAAGATACTCAAAAAGGTAGGCGAGGAGTCGACAGAGGTCATCATAGCCGGAAAAGCAAATGATAAGAAAGAGACTGTGTATGAGATCGCCGACCTCGCATATCATGTGATGGTTCTGATGATAGAGATGGGGATATCCCTCGAGGATATCTATGACGAGCTCGCATCCCGTCATGTGATCGATAAAAAAGTCAAGCAGGAAAAAATGACTCAATGATTATAAGATCAAATATACATACCCACACGACATTCTGCGACGGAAAAAATACGCCCGAGGAAATGGTTCTGGCGGCGATTGACGCCGGGCTTGATACCATTGGTTTCTCGGGTCACGCTGCTATGCCTTTTGATGACGGGTGCGGTATGTATCAGGAAAAAACGCCGCTGTATAAGAGCGAGATCCGCAGACTCAAGGATAAGTATTCGGGTCAAATTGACATTCTTCTCGGCATCGAGCATGAATTATACTGTACCGACGAAAGCGATGATTATGATTATGTCATAGGCTCTATCCATTATCTGAAAAAAGACGGTGTGTATTTTCCTATCGATGACGGTGCGGATCTTCTGATATCGGCGGTCGATAAACACTACGGCGGAAGCTATGATGATTTTGCACGTGACTACTATTCGTCGTTATCTTCATATATTAAAAATGAACGTCCGGATGTGATCGGACACTTTGATGTAATCACGAAATACAGTGAGAGGAACGGCATATTTGCCGATGTTTCCGATATCTATCGTGAGGCAGTCTATTCAGCTCTTGATGAGTTGATTCCTCTCGGTATTCCTTTTGAGGTGAATACGGGACCTATAGGCCGTGGGTATAAGCATGAACCTTATCCTGCGCCGTGGATACTCCGGGCGATACACGATAAAGGCGGAGAGATCATTATATCGAGCGATGCTCATTCTGCCGATACTGTCGCATATGCGTTTGATGACGCTGTGCGCTATTCACAAAACGTCGGCTTTACCTCGGTCGTTTGTATGGGAAAGAATGGTATGTATGGGAAAAGTATATAAAATAACGCTTTAAAAATATTGTTGCTTTATATACTTTTTTCTCAAAAAGATTATTTTCAAAAATCTTCATTATAAATACTTGACAGGAAAGCGAATAAGTGTTAAAATACAAAATAATAAATACAATGACGGGAAAAAATGCATATTTCTGTTTTACAGAGAGCCGCTTTTCGGTGTAATGCGGCATTCAGAATATGAGATAACTCCTCCCTGAGTATCCGTACGAAATTTCAGAAAGAGAGTAGGAACGGACGTTCTACCGCGTTAAGGAGCAATGCGTAGTATCTACGCATAAGGTGAGCGCATACGCACTAAGAAGAGTGGTACCGCGGGTGGCTTTTACTCGTCTCTTTTATACATGACAGTATAAAAGAGATTTTTTTATATCGAAGGAAGGAATAGACCATGCAGCACATGAAGAATACCGAAAAGTACATAAGACAGTTTTTTCCGGCCGAAGGCGTGGAAATGGACTGGAGAAAAAAGGAATATATAGACAAGGCGCCTATTTGGTGCAGTGTCGACCTTCGTGACGGAAATCAGGCGCTTATCGTTCCGATGAGCCTCGAAGAGAAGCTTGAGTTTTTCAAGGTGCTCGTTGATATAGGATTCAAGGAAATAGAGATCGGATTTCCTGCTGCGAGCGAGACTGAATATGATTTTTGCCGCACGCTGATCGAGAACGATATGATACCGGATGATGTTTCCATTCAGGTGCTGACTCAGTCACGTGAGCATATTATTGCAAAAACATTTGAGGCGATAAAGGGTGCCAAAAACGCTGTCGTTCACCTTTATAACTCGACTTCCGTCGCTCAGAGAGAGCAGGTATTCAAGAAGGATAAGAAAGAAATTATAGATATCGCCTGCTTCGGAGCAAAGCTCTGTAAGGAATACCGGGCAAAAACAGACGGCAATTTCAAATTTGAATATTCTCCCGAGAGCTTCACGGGAACAGAACCGGAGTTCGCCGCAGAGATATGCAACGCCGTCATTGATATCTGGCAGCCGACGCCTGATGATAAGGTGATCATCAACCTGCCTGTTACCGTTTCACATTCAATGCCGCATATATACGCAAATCAGGTCGAATATATGTGCAAGAATCTGAATAACAGAGAAAACCTCATCATTTCTCTGCATCCGCACAACGACAGAGGCTGTGCCGTCGCTGACAGTGAGATGGGACTTCTCGCAGGTGCAGACAGGATCGAAGGAACGCTTTTCGGAAACGGCGAGCGCACAGGAAACGTGGACATTGTCACTCTCGCCCTCAATATGTATTCACAGGGTGTTGATCCCGAGCTTGATTTTTCTGACCTTCCTGCTATTACGGAGATATATGAAAAGGTCACAGGAATGCGTGTATATGAGCGTCAGCCGTACAGCGGACAGCTCGTCTTTGCCGCTTTCAGCGGTTCTCATCAGGATGCCATATCAAAGGGCATGAAGTGGAGAGAGGAAAAGAATACCGAGCACTGGACAGTGCCGTATCTTCCTATTGATCCGTGCGATATCGGAAGAGTGTATGAGGCGGACGTGATACGCATTAATTCACAATCCGGAAAAGGCGGAATCGGATATATTCTCGAAACACAGTATTCTTACAATTTACCGCCGAAGATGCGTGAGGATTTCGGTTACCATGTAAAGAGCATATCCGACCATGAGCATAAAGAGCTTAAACCGAACGAGGTATTTGCTATTTTTGAGCGTGATTATATTAATGTCAAGGGCCGTTTTGATATCCTCGAGGCACACTTCAAGCAGGAAAACGGCATTACCGCAACTGTCACGGCAAACTACGACGGAAAAGAGTGCGTTGCTACTGCGACCGGCAACGGCCGTCTCGATGCGGTCAATAATGCGATACGCTCGATCATAGGCAATATATATACCCTCGAGAGCTATACCGAACAAGCGCTGAGCGAAAAATCAAATGCTCACGCAGGCTCATATGTCGCAATCAAAATGAACGATAACGGAAAGATCGTTTGGGGCGCAGGCGTCGACAGCGATATCATCGTCGCATCAATCAATGCACTCGTCAGCGCAATCAACAGAACAATATAAAGGAGCGATAAAAGTGAAAATACCGGGTTCACAAATTATAGTAGAAACACTGATCGAACAGGGAACTGACACCGTCTTCGGATATCCCGGCGGCGCAGTTTTAAACCTGTACGATTCATTATATCAGGCTAAGGATAGAATCAATCATATATTAACCGCAGATGAGCAGGGAGCTGCTCACGCAGCGGACGGCTATTCACGCTCGACCGGCAAGGTCGGCGTTGTCATCGCCACATCGGGTCCCGGCGCTACAAACCTCGTTACGGGAATAGCGACTGCCATGATGGACTCTGTGCCGATGGTCGCCATAACGGGAAACGTATCATGTGACCTGATCGGCCGTGACAGTTTCCAGGAAATAGATATCACAGGCATTACGTTACCTATTACCAAGCATAATTTCTTTGTAAATGATGTAAATAAACTCGCAGATGTGATACGGGAGGCATTCCGTATTGCAAAATCGGGACGTCCGGGACCGGTTCTCATTGACGTGCCGAAAGACGTTCAGATCGCATGTGCTGAATACGAACCTGAAAAGGTGGTCAGCTTTGAGGATAACCCGACAGCAGATGAAGACCTGGTCACACGTGCAGTGTCGTTTATCGATCAGTCACAAAGACCGTATATTTACATCGGTGGTGGCGTTATCGGCTCGAAAACATGGGAGTCGGTGCTTGCGCTTGCTGATAAGATCGACGCATATATCGGATGTTCGCTCATGGGTCTCGGGGCTCTTCCGTCCGACAGCGAACGATTCCTCGGCATGCAGGGTATGCACGGACAATATGCTTCCTCTATGGCACAAAGCAAAGCCGATCTCGTTTTTGCGGTCGGTGTCCGATTCAGCGACCGTGCGACGGGTAATAAGCAAAAATATGCGGAGAATGCGAGATTCATTCATCTCGATGTAGACTTTGCCGAGCTGAATAAGAATATCGATGTTGACGTCGGAATTTGCGGCGATACTGCGGCTTCTCTTGAAAAGATCGTCGAGCAGGTGCACGCACATAAGCATCCGGAATGGAGCGAGTGCGTGAGAGAGCTTCGTGAGAAGGAAATGAGCTTGCTCGCACCGACTGATAAATTAACACCGAAGACATTGTTCGATGTTATCAATAAATATACAGCGGACGATACGCCTCTTGCGACGGACGTCGGTCAGCATCAGATGTGGGCGGCGCAGTATTATAAATTCGTAAAACCGAGAACTTTCGTTTCCAGCGGCGGTCTCGGAACAATGGGATTTGGTCTCGGCGCTGCGATCGGCAGCGCTGTTGCGACAGGAAAGCATACGGTTCTCATCACCGGCGACGGCAGCTTCGGCATGGATTTAAACGAACTTGCAACAGCTGTATCTTATAATTTACCGTTAACTGTTGTTATTGTCAATAACGGCGTTCTCGGAATGGTCCGTCAATGGCAGACGCTCTTTTACGGCAAGCGGTATTCAAACACGAATTTAGGTATCAGAAAAACTGATTTTGTAAAATTAGCCGAGGCATTCGGCGCTAAGGGATACCGTGTATCGACAAAAGACGATTTTGATAAGGCGTTTTCTGAGGCCTTTGAAACTCAATCGCCGACTGTCATCGACTGTCTGATAGATAAGGATGAATTCGTTCTTCCCATGCTTCCCCCGGGAGGATCAATAGACGATATGATAGCTACAAAGGAGGAGGCGCTCCATGAATAAATTTGTTATTGCGGTTTATGTCGATAACCAATTCGGCGTTCTGACTCGTGTTACGAGCATGTTTACACGGCGCGGCTTTAATATCGATGCGCTCACCGTCGGTGAAACGGAAAATCCAGATTTTTCCCGTATCACTATTTCCATGAGCGGAGATGGATATGCAAGGGCGCAGATGCTGAATCAGTTAAGAAAGCTTCATAATGTCAAAAAAGTCGAGTTACTCGATCCCGATCGCTCGATCGAGCGTGAAATGATGCTCATAAAGGTTAGATATGATAAGTCAACACAGCAGGAGATCATGTCCACTGCCGATATTTTCAGAGCAAAGACCATTGATTTCTCGCCTGAAACCCTGTGCATCGAGTGTACAGGATCCCCATCCAAGATCGATGCGTTTATCGGTATTATGAAGTCTTATGATATCATAGAGCTTTGCCGTACAGGCATTGTCGCAATAGACCGCGGAAGCGGAAGCTTATTTGTAAACGGAAAAAAATAATATATTAATATACGAGGAGTACTTAATTATGGCAAACATTTACTATCAGCATGATTGTGATTTAAACAAGCTTAACGGCAAGACCGTAGCAATTATCGGTTACGGCTCACAGGGTCATGCACACGCACTCAACCTTCACGAATCCGGTGTAGACGTTATCGTCGGTCTCTATGAGGGTAGCAAGAGCTGGGCTAAGGCTGAGGCCGCAGGACTTAAGGTAATGACTTCGGCAGACGCCGCAAAGGCAGCTGATGTCATCATGATCCTTATCAATGATGAAAAGCAGGCAAAGCTTTATAAAGAGAGCATCGAGCCGAACCTTACAGAGGGCAAGACTCTCGCATTTGCACACGGATTCAACATTCATTTCGGTTGCATCAAGCCTCCGAAGAATGTCAATGTTATCATGATCGCACCGAAAGGCCCCGGTCATACCGTTCGCAGTGAATATCAGGTAGGTAAGGGTGTTCCTTGTCTTATCGCAGTAGAGCAGGACGCAACGGGCGATGCGCTTGAGATCGGTCTTGCTTATGCCCTCGGTATCGGCGGCGCAAGAGCAGGTGTGCTTGAGACAACATTCAGAACTGAGACAGAGACAGACCTTTTTGGTGAGCAGGCTGTACTTTGCGGCGGTGTTTGTGCACTGATGCAGGCAGGCTTTGAGACTCTCGTTGAAGCAGGCTATGACCCGAGAAACGCTTACTTTGAGTGTATTCATGAGATGAAGCTGATCGTTGACCTTATCTATCAGAGCGGCTTTGAGGGTATGCGTTACTCTATTTCAAACACAGCAGAATACGGCGACTATATTACCGGACCCAAGATCATCACAGAAGATACAAAGAAAGCAATGAAGAAGATCCTTTCCGACATTCAGGACGGCTCCTTTGCAAAAGAGTTCCTTCTTGATATGTCCGACGCAGGCTCACAGGTTCATTTCAATGCGATGCGTAAAATAGCATCTGAGCATCCCTCTGAGGTAGTGGGTAAGGATATCCGTAAGCTTTATAGCTGGAGCGATGAGGACAAGCTTATCAACAACTGATAATCGGAGGAATGTAAAGTGGTTAAAGATACAATAGTTGAGGGATTTAACAATGCGCCGCACCGTTCGCTCTATCATGCGCTCGGTCTGACCAAAGAGGAGCTCGCAAAACCTCTGATCGGCATTGTCAGCTCGTATAACGAGATCGTCCCGGGACATATGAATCTTGATAAAATCACGGAAGCAGTCAAACTCGGCGTTGCAATGGCAGGAGGTACACCAATCGTATTTCCTGCTATTGCCGTATGCGACGGTATCGCCATGGGGCACAAAGGAATGAAGTATTCTCTCGTCACCCGTGATCTTATCGCCGATTCGACCGAGGCCATGGTAATGGCGCACGGCTTCGACGGTCTTGTCATGATTCCGAACTGTGATAAAAATGTACCCGGACTTCTTATGGCGGCGGCACGCCTGAATATACCTACGATATTTGTCAGCGGCGGACCGATGCTCGCTGGCAGAGTCGGCGGTAAGAAAACGAGCCTTTCGAGCATGTTTGAGGCAGTCGGCGCATATGCCGCCGGCAAAATAGATGATGCTAAACTTTGCGAATACGAGGAAAAGACATGCCCCTCATGCGGTTCATGCTCGGGTATGTATACTGCAAACTCAATGAACTGCCTTACCGAGGTGCTCGGTATGGGTCTCGGCGGAAACGGAACGATCCCGGCAGCATATTCGGCGAGGATAGAGTTAGCGAAGCACGCAGGTATGCAGGTAATGGATCTTGTACGCCATGATATCCGCCCGCTCGATATCATGAATGAAAGATCGATTAAGAATGCGCTCACAGCCGATATGGCGCTTGGATGTTCTACAAATTCCATGCTTCACCTTCCGGCGATCGCAAACGAGTGCGGCGTTAAATTCGACCTCAATATCGCAAATGAGATAAGCGAACATACACCCAACCTATGTCATCTTGCACCTGCAGGACCGACATACATGGAGGATCTGAATGAGGCAGGCGGCGTTTATGCAGTGCTGAAGGAGCTTGCTGACGAAGGCCTTATCGATACAGGTGTGATGACCTGTACAGGAAAGACGCTCGGCGAGAATATCGCAAATGCGGTCAACCGTGATGAGAACGTGATCCGTCCGATATCGAATCCTTACAGTAAAACAGGCGGAATCGCCGTGCTTTACGGTAACCTCGCACCCGACGGATGCGTGGTCAAGCGCAGTGCAGTCGCACCCGAAATGCTGGTACATGAAGGCCCTGCACGTGTATTTGACAGTGAGGAAGATGCACTCAAGGTCATCTATGCAGGCGGTATCAAGGCGGGCGATGTCGTTGTGATAAGATATGAAGGACCGTCCGGCGGACCGGGCATGAGAGAGATGCTCTCCGCTACTTCCGCAATCGCAGGACAGGGACTTGATAAAGAGGTCGCTCTTCTTACCGACGGACGTTTCTCTGGCGCAACGAGAGGCGCATCGATCGGTCACGTTTCTCCCGAGGCGGCTCGAGGTGGTACGATCGCATATGTTCATGACGGCGATATAATTAAAATAGATATTCCGTCTCACAAGCTCGAGCTTGCTGTCAGTGACGAAGAGCTTAAGAAGCGTGCGCAAACGGATAGTATCAAGGAAAATAACGAGCTTACCGGCTATTTGAAGAGATATGCAAAGATCGTATCTTCTGCCGATAAGGGAGCTATTATTAACAAGTAACAGGAGATAGATCATGGGAATGACAATGACGCAGAAGATTCTCGCACGTCATGCGGGGCTTCAGAGCGTGGAGGCAGGTCAACTCGTACTCGTAGAGCTCGATCGGGTTCTCGGTAATGATATAACCTCTCCGGTCGCAATTCGAGAATTCAATAATATGGGAGCAACCTGTGTATATGACCGTGACAAGGTCACGATGGTCATGGATCATTTTGCGCCCAATAAGGATATAAAGGCCGCTGTTCAATGTAAGATGTGCCGTGATTTCTGCGACGAAAAGGAAGTTACGCATTTTTACGATGTCGGACAAATGGGCATCGAACATGCGCTTCTGCCCGAAAAGGGCCTTGTATGCGCAGGCGATGTCGTTATCGGCGCTGACTCGCACACTTGTACATACGGTGCACTCGGTGCATTTTCTACGGGCGTCGGCTCGACAGACATGGCGTGCGGTATGGCAACCGGCAAGGCGTGGTTCAAGGTTCCTTCGGCGATTAAATTTGTACTGAAGGGTAAGCTCTCACCCTATGTTTCCGGAAAAGACGTGATCCTTCACATCATCGGAAAGATCGGCGTTGACGGCGCTTTGTATAAATCTATGGAGTTTACAGGCGAGGGTCTTTCGTCCCTTACTGTATATGACCGGCTCACTATGTCTAATATGGCGATCGAGGCCGGTGCGAAAAACGGTATATTCGAGGTCGACGAAAAGGCGCTCGAATATTTGAGCGAACATTGCGAACGTGAGCCCGTCATCGTAAAAGCGGATGAAGATGCGATTTATGATGAGACGATAGAGATCGATCTCTCGAGTGTGAAAAGCACCGTTGCATTCCCTCATCTGCCCGAAAACACACACACTATCGATAATGTCGGCGATGTAAAAATTGATCAGGTCGTCATAGGCTCGTGTACAAACGGCTTTTATAAGGATATTGAAGAAGCTGCTATGATAATCAAGGGGCACAAGGTCGCAAAGAATGTGCGTGCCATCATCATCCCGGCAACACCTGCGATCTACATGAAGGCGCTTGAGAACGGACTTTTAAGGATTTTTATGGAGGCCGGATGTGTCGTGTCTACACCGACATGCGGTCCTTGCCTCGGCGGACATATGGGCATACTCGCCAAAGGTGAACGTGCCGTATCCACGACAAACAGAAACTTTGTCGGCAGAATGGGTGACCCCGAATCTGAGGTATATCTCGCAAGCCCGGCTGTTGCGGCCGCAAGCGCTATTACGGGTAAAATTACTGATCCTGCGGAGGTGATGGGTAAATGAAATATATCGGAAATGTTATAAAATACGGAGATAATGTCGATACCGATGTAATCATCCCTGCACGTTATCTCAATACGATAGATAAAAAAGAGCTCGCATCGCATTGCATGGAGGATATTGATACGACCTTCACAAAGAGAGTGAAAGACGGTGACATCATGGTAGCCGGAAACAACTTTGGCTGCGGATCATCCCGTGAGCATGCACCCATTGCGATAAAGGAAAGCGGTATTTCCGTAGTTATAGCCAAAAGCTTTGCACGTATCTTCTACCGTAACTCGATCAATATCGGTCTTGCTATCGTTGAGTGCCCCGAGGCGGCTGAGGATATCGCTGAAGGCGATGTTGTCGAGGCGGATCTCGATCAGGGTGTTATATATAACAAAACCAGCGGAAAATCATATAAGACAGAACCGTTCCCTCCGTTTATTCAGCAGATAATCGAAAACGGCGGACTTGTAAATTCTGTTAAAAACGGAATAATCAAATAAGAAAAGAGATAGCTATGAAATATAATATTGCACTTTTGAAAGGTGATGGAATAGGACCGGAGATCGTTGACAGCGCCGTAAGCGTTCTTGATAAGATCGGTGAAAAATTCGGTCATGAATTTACCTTTCATTCATATCTTATCGGCGGCTGCGCTTATGATGCGACAGGTGAGCCTCTGCCCAAAGAGACGGTCGACGGATGCCTTTCTTCAGACAGCGTATTGCTCGGTGCTGTCGGCGGCCCGAAGTGGGATTCGTTCCCGGGTGATAAGCGTCCCGAAAAGGCGCTTCTCGGCATTCGCTCTGCGCTCGGACTCTTTACCAACCTTCGTCCGGCGAAGATTTATCCTGCGCTCGCAGATGCTTCTCCGCTGAAGGAAAGCACAGTCAAAAACGGCTTTGATATTATGATAGTCAGAGAGCTTACCGGCGGTATATACTTCGGTGACAGAGGTTACCGTGAGGGTAAATACGGCATGGAGGCATACGATACTGAGTGTTACAGCCCCATGGAAATTGAGCGTATCGCACGTGTCGCATTTGAAACTGCCGGAAAGCGTAACAAGCGTGTAGCGAGCGTTGATAAGGCAAATGTACTTGAAACCTCCCGTTTGTGGAGAAAGACCGTTCACGAGATAGCGAAGGAATATCCGGATATTACCGTTACCGATGTGCTCGTCGATAACGCCGCAATGCAGCTCGTGCGCAATCCTGCACAGTTTGATGTCATCGTTACATCGAATATGTTCGGCGATATTCTCTCGGATGAGGCATCGCAGATCACGGGTTCTATCGGTATGCTCCCGTCGGCATCGCTTAATGAGACGACACTCGGAATGTATGAGCCGATCCACGGCTCTGCGCCCGATATCGCAGGAAAAAACATTGCAAACCCCATAGCGACTGTCCTTTCTGCTGCAATGATGTTAAGATACTCATTTAATCTTGTAGATGAGGCAGACTGTATTGAAAATGCAGTCAATTCCGTCCTGAACGACGGTCTGCGCACAGGTGACATTGCAAAAGAGGGTGAGTCGACTCTCACAACGACAGAAATGACCGATGCTATCATTTCAAGACTGTAAGGAATATAATATGGAATTATCCGAACTATCAGTAGCGCTGAAAACACTCGTGTTTTTCCGTCCGATGATGAAAGATGTTGTGCTTTCTAAATTTGAGGAGCTTATCTCTTCGTCTGAGGACAGCGTGGCGCAAAAGGTTGATAAATACTGTTCCTTTGTCGGCGCTTTATATGAGCATGGAGACAATTTCAGTAAGTATCTTTTGAATTTAGCTGTATTTGATGACAATAAATATATCCGTATGCGCTCATCGGGAAAAAGCATAACCGATAACATGCAGAGGTGCCTTGATCACGAGTTATCTGTGTTGTCGTATGTCGCTTCAACTGACGCTGACACGCTCGGCCGCTTCGTCGGTTACGACGGTGAGCTGCCCTCATATGAGATCGATCGCTTTGATTTTATATCAGAGTATCAGATGCGAATATCCGACGTGAATAAGAACGGATACGGCATCTATGCGCACAATGTTATGTTCCGATATGACTGCGGTGAAATATTGCCCGTCATGTCAAGTGACAAGACGGATATCGATGATCTTATCGGCTATGAAAATGAGAAAAAGCTTGTGATCGATAATACCCAAGCGTTCTTGAAGGGTCTTCCTGCCGCAGATGTGCTGTTGTGCGGAGATGCAGGAACAGGAAAATCGTCAACCGTCAAGGCAGTGGCAAATATGTTTGCGGGCGAGGGACTTCGTATGCTCGAGCTTCGTAAGGATCAGCTTCATGATATCCCCACGATTTTAGAGCATTTAAAGGATAATCCGCTGAAATTCATATTGTTTATCGACGATCTCTCGTTCACGACAAATGATGACGATTTTAACCGCATGAAGGCTATTCTGCAGGGTTCTGTTTCTGCAAGAAGCGATAATGTGCTTGTCTATGCTACGAGCAACAGACGCCATCTTGTTAAAGAGAAGTTTTCCGACCGTGTGGGCGATGATATCCACCGTGGCGACACGATGCAGGAGCTTTTGTCACTCTCTGAGCGCTTCGGACTGACTGTACTTTATCAAAAGCCGGATAAAAAACTGTATCTCGAAATCGTTCACAGACTTTGCGAACGCAAAGGAATCGCAGTTACACCCGAGCTTGATATTCAAGCTGAGGCGTTTGCGCTCAGGCGAGGGAATCGCTCGGCAAGGGCGGCAGAACAGTTTACGGATATGCAAATAACCAATTTAACTCAAAAGGAGCGTAAGGAAAATGACGCTTGATAAAATCTACCATGCCGGTTATGTATTAAAAGATGTGATAAGAAAGACGGACGTTATTTACGCTCCGAATATCAATCCCGAATCGCAGATTTATTTAAAAACAGAAAATCTGCAAATAACAGGCTCGTTCAAGGTGCGTGGCGCCTACTATAAAATTTCGCAATTAAGCGAAGAAGAAAAAAAGCGCGGCGTTATCGCCTGCTCAGCAGGAAACCACGCTCAAGGCGTGGCGCTTTCCGCACAGCGTGCAGGAATCAAGGCGGTGATCTGTCTTCCTGACGGTGCGCCGATATCCAAAGTCGAGGCGACAAAGAGCTATGGCGCCGAGGTCTGCCTTGTAAAGGGCGTCTATGACGATGCATATGAAAAGGCACTTAAGCTCCGTGACGAAATGGGATACACATTTATCCATCCCTTTGACGATGAAGAAGTTATCGCAGGTCAGGGAACGATCGGTCTCGAGCTTTGCGAGCAGATAAATGATCTCGAGGCGGTGATCGTTCCGATCGGCGGCGGCGGACTGATCTCCGGCGTTGCCTTCGCTATCAAGAGCCTGAATCCCAATATAAAGGTATACGGCGTTCAGGCGGCAGGAGCGGCGAGTATGTATGACGCCAGGGCAAAGGGCGAGATCGGTACACTTCCGGGTGTAAAGACGATCGCCGACGGTATCGCCGTGAAACGGCCGGGAGATCTCACATTTGACATATGTTCCAAATGCGTCGATGAGATCGTGACTGTGACCGATGATGAGATATCAGCCGCTATCCTTGCACTGATGGAGCGTCAGAAGCTCGTAACCGAGGGAGCAGGAGCTGCGGCGGTGGCTGCGGCAATGTTCAATAAAGTCCCGATCAAGGGCAAAAAGACTGCTTGTGTTTTGTCCGGCGGTAATATCGACGTTAACATACTATCGAGAGTGATCGAGCGTGGTCTGCTCATGAGCGGCAGAAACTATCAGCTCACGATCGAGCTTATGGATAAGCCCGGTCAGCTTGAATTGCTTTCACATACCATTGCCTCTCTCGGCGGAAACGTCACGTCGGTATACTACGAGAAGGCAGGCGAGGGAAGTGATATCAACGGATGTAATATCCGCCTATCGCTTGAAACCAGGAATTTTGAGCATGTCGAACAAATAAAAGAAGCCTTGACAAATGCAGGGCTCAAAATAGTAAATCTTAATTAACGGAGAATAATCATGGCAGAAAAAATATATACAGATAAAGCGCCTGCGGCGATCGGCCCGTATTCTCAGGCAGTCGTTTGCGGCTCTACCGTATACACATCGGGACAGATCGCAATCGTTCCTGCAACAGGAAATATCGAGGCAACTACGATCGAGGGACAGACTGAGCAGGTAATGAAAAACCTCGGCGAGGTCCTTGCGGCGGCAGGCAGCAGCTTTGATAAAGCGCTCAAAACGGTATGTTTTTTAAAAAACATGGACGACTTTGCGACTTTTAACGAAATATACGGAAAGTATTTTACAAGTAAGCCCGCCCGTAGCTGCGTTGCGGTAGCGGCGCTTCCCAAAGGTGCTTTGGTCGAAGTCGAAGTTATTGCAGAAAAATAAAAATATCGCAGAGCACTGCCCTGCGACAAGCGAGAAAGCCTTTTCGTGCGACAATTACACGAAAAGGCTTTTTAAAGCAACCCAAAACCTTTCAAATACAGCAGTTTTTCAATAATGAGCTGTCCTTTCCACCAGTTTTTACTAATTGCCCATTCTTCCGGATAATCTTCCCAATTCCATGTTATATTCCATGAACCGTCGGGAAGCTGCATATTGATAATATGCTCGCATTCATAATCTGCAATGTCCTTATTCTCCGAATAGTATTCGCTTTCCTTTGAAGTAATGAAGCGGGATGGCAGACACACATAGCTCCCCCACTTCGATATGTCGGTTACGATTAGTTTATGGACAGATTGATGCAGTTTTCGCTTTAATTCATCTAATGGTATGTAGTTTTCTGCATTTGCGTTTTCAAATAGTTCCGCCATTCTTAAATAACAAGCGCAGGTATGCATATCCATAATTTCATCATGTGAAAGGGCTGAAATTGCTTCGTTTGCAATTTTCACTCCGAGTTGAAACAGACTGCTGTCTTTTTCGGCATAACGAACAATGAATCCGGCAATTTGTGCCGTCCCGTTATAGTCAGTATGACAGCTGCTAACGCTTTCTGTATGCCACCAGGGAGCGTGCGGATAAAGATTGTTGCTCTCAGGCGTGACTGCCCAGGTCTTGCCGTTAAAATGCTTACCGCTTGCGTACCATTTTAAAAGTCCTTGAATGACCGGATGCTTCGCATCTTTAAAATCAATTTGTCTTATAATATCGCTTGCCGTACTGGCGTGCATGGGAATGGAATTCGGATTCCAGCAGTCTGTCTCAACGGCATGACCAAAGCCGCCATCTTCATTTTGGTAGTAGGCTAACACCTTCATAACCGCTTCTTTACTGCCGTTTTCAAAGTGATATTGAAAACGTGCTAAATCAAGCGGTCTTGCATTTCTATACATAAAAGTCTTTGCTTTTTCAAAAGTTGTACTTTTCATCTTCCCATCTCATTCAAAACTGATTTTTGTATTCCGATTCACTTGTTTGCGTTTTTTTGTTGATAAAGTGGGATACAATACCTGCTATTACCGCAATAACAGCGTAAAGACCGATAAATACGATTCCATAGTAAATCTTAGGTGTACCTGTGGAATTTTCTGCGACAGAGCCTGCGATAAATGTGAAGGCGGCGGTGTTCATCAGAAAATGTATCAGAAATTTAATAACGATATTTATTTTTTTAATATAAAAAATCAGGTTTGTGAGTGAAAAAAACAAACAGTACGCAAATATTGAGGCAAAAACCGTATCTCTGATTGCCGGTAACATTGATTCTGTCAAAGACGCTATCATAAGCAATACACCGCACACAAGAACGGTGTAAACGCATGCAGGTGCAAGCCATTTATTGTATATGTTTTTTAATAGTTTCATGGTAATTCTCCTTACGATACAATTATATCATAGATTTCGTTTTTTTCAAGTTAAAAGTTGACATTAAACGATAAATAAATTATAATATATCATGTATATTTATAATTACGGAGTGTTAAATGAACAGAAGAGAATGCAGAGAAACAGCAGTAGAATTGATTTTTGAGGGCTCATTTCACGGATACGAGAACCCTGAACTGATATATAATACGGCGCAGGATGCCCGTGGATTTGAAGATGATGAATATGTCCGCACGCTTTTCTTCGGTGTTTCCGGAAAAATCGAGGATCTCGATGAAAAGATCGGTGCATGTGCCGTAGGCTGGAAAATCAGCCGTATATCGAGGATGATACTTTCTATCATGCGATTGTCAGTATATGAGATGTTATATTCTGATGATGTCCCATTCAATGTATCCATTAATGAGGCGATAGAGCTGACAAAAGAGTACGCATTCGATGAATCGCCCGCTTTTGTCAACGGAGTCTTGAATAAAATAGCGGAAAACGAAGGGCTGAAAAAGTGAGCTTGTCTCTTGCCTTCGATACGAGTAATTATACAACCTCTGTCGCAGTATATGACGGCGAAAAAATTCTCGAAAACAAAAAAGAGCCCGTGAGTGTCAAAAAGAACGAAAGAGGCATCAGACAATCGGATGCAGTCTTTTGCCATACGGTCAATTTAACGAATATTCTGAGGGATATCAATATCAGTGATTGTTCGTGTATCGGAGCATCAAGCAGACCGAGAAACGCCCCGGGCTCCTATATGCCGTGCTTTTTGTGCGGTGTTGCGGCGGCAAATGCGGCGGCTTCCACATGTAAAGCGAGAGTATATGATTTTTCCCATCAGCAGGGTCATATTATGGCGGCTCTTTACTCAGCAGGCGCAAAGGACTTGTATTATAATCGTTTTCTGGCTTTTCATGTTTCGGGCGGAACGACGGAGATGCTGTTATGCGATAACGGCAATATTGAAAAAGTCGGCGGCACTCTGGACATAAATGCAGGACAGCTGATTGACAGAATCGGCGTGAAACTTGGGTTAGATTTTCCGTGCGGAGCCGAGCTTGAAAAAATCAGTGGTGATCCTTCGTCCGTTAAACCAAGAATTAAAAACACCGGTGCATTTTTCAACATGTCGGGAATCGAGAATATCGCAAATGATATGATAGACAAAGGAGCGCACGCTTCCGATGTTGCGGCGTTTGTTTTTGCAAATGTCAGATGTGCACTTGAAAATATGCTGCAGTATGCGAAAAATACATATAGCGACCTGCCTGTATTGTTCGCAGGCGGCGTATCATCTAACAAATATCTGAATAATTACTTTACGGAGAAATACGGAGCGTATTTCGCAGAGCCGCAGTTTTCGGCAGATAATGCCTGCGGCGTTGCGATACTTGCGTATGATAAGCATAATGGCAGATAATGAAAGAAAGGTTTTTACCGTTACTCAAGTCGGCGGCTATATCAAGAGCCTGCTCGAAGGTAACATCAACCTCAAAAGTATATATATAAAAGGTGAGATATCAAACTTTGTCCATCATAAGGCCGGTCATTTATATTTTGATATAAAGGACGAGGGGGCATGTCTGAATGCGATCATGTTTGCCGGCTCTGCAAGAAGCCTGAAATTTATACCGGAAAACGGGATGATGATCATAGCAGGCGGCAGGATATCGTCGTATGAAAAGGGAAGCAGATATCAGATCATCGTTACCTCGCTTGAGCCCGACGGTATCGGTTCGCTGTATATTGCGTATGAAAGATTAAAAGAAAAATTGCGCCTCGAGGGACTTTTTGACCCCTGCCACAAAAAGCCGATACCCAAGATACCGTCCCGTGTGGGTGTCATCACATCGCCGACCGGTGCGGCAGTGCGTGATATCATCACGACAAGCGGCAGAAGATTTCCGTATGCCGAGATCGTATTATATCCTGCGCTCGTGCAGGGCGAAGGAGCTGCTGCAAGCATCGTTAAGGGATTAGAGTATTTTAATTCACAGAATAACATCGACGTTATCATAGCAGGGCGGGGAGGCGGCTCTATCGAGGATTTATGGGCATTCAACGAGGAAATCGTTGCCCGGGCGATTTACGCATCGAAAATACCCGTAATTTCCGCTGTCGGCCACGAGACCGATTTTACCATAGCTGATATGGTAGCGGATCTTCGTGCGCCCACACCGACTGCGGCGGCGGAGCTCGCACTGCCGAGCACCCCCGAGCTGATGCATAAATTTGATAATATAACGGATAAAATGCGCACATTGCTTTCTTCACGTTTTTCTCTTTATAGACAATCCGTGAAGCGGCTCAGCGACAGCCGTGCTTTGACTTCGCCGCAAAATACGATCGATGACAGGCGTATTTATCTCGGCACGGTTTATGACAGGCTCGACTCAAAGATGCGCTTCTATTTATCCGGCAGGAAAAATGAGTTTGTTAAGCTGACAACTGCGCTTGAATCTCTGAATCCCATGTCGGTGATAAGCCGTGGCTATTCCGCTGTGTATGATAGCACGGGAAAGATAATCAAAAGCGCAAAACAAATTGATAAGGGGCAAAATATTAAATTCAGGCTGACCGACGGCGAGGTTTCCGCTACGGTAGATGAGGTAAATGAAAATGGAATTCAATACTGAAAACATGACGTTTGAGAGTGCGCTTGTGCGCCTCGAGGAAATAGTAAAAAGTCTCGATTCGGGCAATGCACCGCTCGATGATTCGCTGAATCTCTTTGAGGAGGGCGTGGCTCTCGTCAAATTCTGTAACGGAAAGCTCGACAGCGCTGAACAGAGAGTGAAAGTTGTCACCGATAACGGAGAGCAGGATTTTAACTGATGGCGGATCTGTTACACGACGCTATCGCACATGATATCGACATCACTGAGCAATATCTCAAATCCTTATTTTCCGATACAGACGAGGACTATAAATCACTTGTCGAATCTATGAGATACAGCCTTTTTGCGGGCGGCAAGCGTGTCAGGCCTTTTTTAACGATCGAGTTTGCAAAGTTATTCGGCGCTGACGCTGATTCCGCTTTACCTTTTGCGTGTGCGGTAGAGCTGATCCATACATACTCTCTGATCCATGATGATCTGCCGTGCATTGATAATGACGATCTGCGCAGAGGCAAACCGACAAATCATAAGGTCTTCGGCGAGCCCACGGCTCTGCTCGCAGGAGATGCGCTTCTGACTTTTGCTTTTCATTGTGCGGCACGTGCAAAAAATGAAAGGGTCGTATGTTCTGCTGTTTATCTTTTATCCGAATGTGCCGGACACAACGGAATGATCGCAGGGCAACAAATGGACATCATCGGCGAGGGTCAGAAATATGACCTCGATAAACTCGTGAAGACTCATTCTCTAAAGACAGGAAAGCTTATCTCCTGTGCATGCCTTTTGGGCGCTGTATCGGCAGGATATTGCGCAGGAAGTCCTGAATATGAGGCGGCTCTGAAGTATTCTCAGGGAGTCGGACTTGCTTTTCAGATAACCGACGATATTCTCGATGCGTTCGGCGATGAGAGCTCCCTCGGCAAGCCGGTGGGAAGCGACGCACAAAGCGGAAAGAGCACATTTCTTACGTTAATGACTCGCTCTGCGGCTGAGGAATATGCAAAAAAGATCACCGAGGAAGCAAAAGATGCGATCAAAGCATATGACGGGCACGAGGTACTTTTGAATTTCGCCGACAGTATGCTCACGAGAATCAAATGAGAGCCGACGTTTATTTATGCGAAAACGGCTTTTGTGAATCCCGGCAGAAGGCAAAATACCTTATTGAAAGCGGTTTTGTCACATCAGATGGAAAGCTTGTGAAAAAAGCGTCTGAGCAGGTTGACGGCAAACATATTGCTGTTACAGGCACAATGAAATATGTCGGCCGGGGCGGTTTTAAGCTCGAAGCTGCATTGAGTGCTTTCGGAGTTGATGTGAGCGGCAGAGTTTGCGTCGACATCGGCGCATCGACCGGCGGTTTTACTGACTGTCTGTTACAATACGGCGCAAAAAAGGTTTTTTGCATCGATTCGGGAAGCTCTCAGCTCCACCCGAGTCTTGCTTCTGACTCCCGTGTCGTTAATATAGAAAATTACAACGCAAGAAATCTCACTTCTGATGTTTGCTCGAAGGCGGATATCGCAGTGATGGATGTCTCGTTTATTTCGCAGACACTTTTATACGATGCCGTAAAAGAGGTGCTTGCTAAGGACGGTGTGTTTCTATCGCTGATAAAGCCGCAGTTTGAAAACGATGCTTCTGCTCTCTCAAAAGGCGGAATCGTCAAAAAAAGACTCTACCATGAAAGAACGCTTGAAAAGATAATTACGGCCTCATATGACGCAAAATTATTTTGTCACGGTGTTATCGTCTCTCCAATCAAGGGAGGGGACGGCAATATCGAATACATCGCAATATTCAAAAGAAAAAAATGCGATAACAATATAGATGTGAAAAGTATAGTAACGGAGGCTTTTTCAAAATGAAAAAGATCGCAGTAATACCGAATTTCATAAACGATAAGGATGGTTCATGCTTCAGACAGATCTGCGAATACATGAGCGGACTCGTTGCGTGTATCAACGTCCCTCTCGGTTCACGTGAAGTTGATGTTGTTAACATAGCATATTTACCGTTTGAGAAATGTTTTGCAGATGTTGCATTCGCCGTTATTATCGGCGGCGACGGTTCTATTTTGAACAGTGCGCCGTATGCCTGCGCTCATAATGTTCCCATGGTGGGCGTAAATCTCGGTCATGTCGGATATCTCGCTGAAATAGAGCGCAGCGACATTTCAGAATTAGAGGATATTTTAAATGGCAACTACAACATACAGGAACGTATGATGCTGAATGTTACTGCCTGCGGAAATGAATATACCGTTCTGAATGACGCCGTCATATCAAAAGGTGTGCATAACAGAATGGTGCGGGTCAAGCTCTCATGTAACGGAATGCTCGCATCAGACTTTATGTCAGACGGCATGATCGTATCCACGCCGACCGGCTCAACCGCATATTCGCTCTCTGCGGGCGGTCCTGTCATAGACCCGTTGCTCGAGTGTATTGCCGCAACACCTATTTGTCCCCACACGCTTACTGCAAGGCCGCTTGTCTTCCGTGGTGACTGCGTGCTCTCCCTCTCAGAGTCAAATTCTAAGGAGATTTATTTATCTCTTGACGGCAAAAACTACATCACCATACCGCCGGGAGAGGAGATCGTGATCCGGAAATCCGAGAAGAAACTCAAGCTCATCATAACAGGAGACGGCAATTTCTGCAAAACGCTGTCATGTAAACTTTCGGAGAAAAAACAATGAAAACCAATAGACAAAAGCATATACTTGACATAATTAAAAAATCTGATATAAAAACGCAGGATCAGCTCACTGATATACTGATTGCCGACGGATATAAGGTAACGCAGGCAACCGTATCAAGAGACATAAAAGAGCTGCATATTATAAAAATACCGAGTGTCTCCGGCGGATATAAATATGCATCCGCCGCAACCGATAACGCTAATGTCAAGGCGAGATATACAAACATCATCAAAGAGACGATCATCGACGTACAATGTGCAAACAATCTGATCGTCGTGAAGACATTTTCCGGTATGGCACAGGCGGCAGCCGCCGCAGTAGATGCCATGGGATTTTCCGACACGCTGGGCAGTATCGCAGGCGACGATACGATCATTGCGGTAGCGTCAAGCGATATTGCAGCGAAAACCATAAGAGACAAACTGAATTTTTTGATTACGAACGAATAAAATGTTATCTTCACTTCATATAGAAAACATAGCGGTAATAAAAAACGCAGATATTGATTTTACCGAGGGATTTAATGTCATCACGGGTCAGACGGGCGCAGGAAAATCCATGCTCATCGATTCGATAAATCTCGTGATGGGCGCACGTGCCGAGCGTGAAATGATACGCACGGGTGAGCGGGGCGCCACGGTCGATGCACTCTTTATCGACTGCCCTGAAAAGTGTATTTCCGTTTTGCGTGACTATGGTCTGCCGTGTGACGGCGGTGAAATATCGATTCACAAAGAGCTTTATACCGACGGCAAAACGGTAACAAAGATAAACGGAAGAAGCGTATCGGTCTCCGCTCTGCGTGAAATCAGCGCTCACCTTGTGAGCATTCACGGTCAGCATGACAACCAACTGCTCTTAAATCCGGAAAATCACATAGAATTTCTCGATCAATATGCCAGGGATATAGGACTACTCGAAAAATATAAAGCTGATTATTCCGCCTATAGTTCGACTCTTAATAAGCTCAAAAAGACAGAGATCGATGATAAAGATAAAGCCCGCCGTATGGATATGTTGGAATATCGCATCAAAGAGATCGACTCTGCAAAGCTCAAACCGGGCGAGGATTCTGCGCTCGATGATACCAAAAAGAAGATCAAAAGTTTCGAGAAGATCAACCGTGCCGTTTCCGTCGTATATATGGCGCTTTATGAGAATGAAAAAGGCATTACGGCTACGTCTTTGATCGATAAAGCATCTGCCGCTATTTCCACGCTTTCTGATGTGCTTCCCGAAAGCGAAGCCGTTGTATCACGGCTTGTTGATATCAAAGAGGAGCTTGCGTCTATCACCGAAAAGGTAGACGGCTTATCGCATGATATGAAAGGGAACGCCGATGACATTTTAACTAAGATCGAGTCACGGCTCGCTCTGATCGACAAGCTCAAGAGCAAATACGGCGAAACGATTGACGATATACTGTCGTATCGGGATTCTTTGCACGAAGAATATGAAGCGCTCTCGAATTCTGATAATATTTACAAGGAGCTTTCGTCGGAATGTGACAGACTGAAGGATATCGCTGCAAAAAGTGCGATTGAACTCTCGAAGGCAAGAGCATGTGCCGCAGAATCTCTTTCTAAAAAAATCAGAGAGGTTCTTTCTTATCTTGATATGCCTGCGGCGAGGTTTTCTGTCGATATATTGCCTGCGGATGATTTAACAAAAGACGGATGTGACGAGGTCGAGTTTATTTTTTCGGCGAACGCAGGTGAACCCATGCTCTCGCTTGCGAAGATCGCATCGGGCGGAGAGCTGGCAAGAGTCATGCTCGCCATAAAAAGCGTGCTCACTGAAAAGGATGACGGTATGCTATTGATTTTCGATGAGATAGATACCGGAATATCCGGCAAAACGTCTGTCAAGATCGGACGCAAGCTAAAGGAGCTTTCCCTGCGTTCCCAGGTGATGTGCGTCACCCATTCCGCACAGATCGCTTCAGGGGCAAATACTCATTTTCTGATATACAAATCCGAGGATAATGACAGAACATTCTGTCATGTCAAAGCGCTCGAAAGGGAAGAGCGGATATCTGAAATAGCACGCATTATCGGCGGTGAAACGATAACCGAAACGGTTCTTGCTACCGCAAAAGAATTACTTAACGAGTCGGAGGAAAGCTGATGCTCGCTCCTTTGTTAGAATCAAGGGAAATATATTTTACCGAAAATGAGCCAATGTGCGCTCATACCTCAATTAAAATAGGCGGCAGTGCTGACTATTTTGTCAGACCCAAGAATAGGGATGAGCTTATTTTTACTGTTGAATCCTGTAAAAAAGCAGGTACTGCATACGTTATTGTTGGAAATCTCACAAACACCGTATTTTCCGACGAAGGATTCAGAGGTGCGGTCATTTCTTTACTTGCGTATAACGGCATTACCGTCAGCGGCGAGGAGCTGATTTGTGATTGCGGCGCTTCTCTGTCTGCTGTTGCGTATACTGCATTTAAGTCATCACTGTCCGGTCTCGAGTTTTCATACGGTATTCCGGGGTGCGTCGGCGGAGCGGTAGCGATGAATGCCGGCGCTTACGGCTCTAACATCTCAAACGTCGTAAAAAGCGTTTGTGCTTATGACACGGAACAAGATGAGATCGTTTGTTTTGACAGGGAGGACTGCAATTTTTCTTATAGACACAGTATTTTTTCCGATGGCAGATATATCGTTCTTTCTGCTGTTTTTTCGCTTGTAAAGGGCGATGGCGACGCAATAAAAGCGGAAATGGATAGGGTCAGTTCATTGAGAAAAGAGAAGCAGCCGCTCGATATGCCGAGCGCAGGCAGCGTTTTCAAGCGCCCTGACGGGCGTTATGTTGGCCAGATGATCGAGGAGCTCGGTCTCAAGGGCTATTCCATCGGCGATGCTCAGGTCTCGGCGAAACACGCAGGATTTATTGTCAATACAGGTCGTGCGACGTGCAGAGATCTTATCGATTTAATATCCTACATAAAGTCAAAAGTAAACGATGCGTACGGAATGATGCTCGAGTGTGAGATCAAATTTTTTTGAAGATGTCATTTACCGATAAGGCGAAAGAGGCCATAAGCTCATTATCTATAAAGAAACACTGCTGTAAGGTATCTTTTTTGTACGGATATCTTTTTTCCCGTGATGCGTTCTCTGATAATGCGATCGCCTTTTCTCTCAAAAACAGAACAGAGGCTGCATTTTTCAGAAAGATTTTTTTTGATGTTTTTGCGATCAATTTAGAAAACTGCGACAAAATAATTATAGATGATGAATATACCGTCTCCCTGATTTATGATACATTTATGCTGAGCGGCAACTGTGTGATTAGCGATGTCGTTTATGTTTGCGAAACCTGCGCACAGGCATTTTTACGTGGCTTTTTTCTCGGATGCGGCACGGTCTCTGATCCTGATAAATGTTACAGGATGGAATTTTCCTCTAAAAATCGTGATATTCAGGAAGAGTTATATTCTTTTTTGGATTGGCAGGGCATTCCTGCAAAAAAATATTTCCGAGGAAATAAAACGGTGCTTTATTATAATAACGCCGACAAAATACAGACGGTTTTAAGTTACATGGGCGTAGGTAAGGTGATATTTGATTTCCTGAATGCCCGTATGACCGGCGAGGAACGGACAAACATCATACGAAAGTTGAATTTCGAGACGTCAAATATGAATAAAACTGCATCGGCAACGGCAAATCAGCTTTCTGCGATACGGGCGCTCGAGGCAAGCGGTCGTTTATCTCTTCTTTCGCAAGAGTTGCGGTATACGGCAAAATTGCGTGCCGAAAACCCCGATGCGTCGTTCTCTGCTCTTGCCGCCATGCACGAGCCGCCGATTACAAAGAGTGGCCTAACGCACAGACTTTCTAAAATTATTGCATTTTCAAAAGAGGAAACATGAGAGATTTTGTACATCTTCATCTGCATACCGAATATAGCCTTCTTGACGGAGCGTGCAGGATAAAGGATATTCCTGCGTATGTCAAGAGCCTCGGTCAGAGCGCCGTTGCCATCACCGATCACGGAAATATGTACGGCGCTGTCGCTTTTTATAAGGCGTGCAAAAACGAGGGTATCAAGCCGATCATCGGCTGCGAGTGTTATCTTGCGGTTGCGTCAAGAACCGAGAAACAGCGCACGGTATACGGCAGTTACAGCCATCTTGTGCTTCTCGTAAAAAACGATATCGGTTATCATAATCTGATCGCCATGGTATCCAAATCCTTTACCGACGGCTTTTATATCAAGCCGAGGATCGATCATGAGCTGCTTTCAAAATACCACGAGGGATTGATATGTCTCTCCGGATGTGTGGCCGGTAAGATCCCTCAGCTTATTTTGCGCAGTGAAAATGAAAAAGCCGGGGAGGAGATCGAGTATCTTAAAGGGCTTTTCGGCGACGACTTCTATCTCGAGATACAGAATCACGGGATGGATGAAGAGATAACGGCGTTCGGTGAGATAATAAACCTATCCAAAAAACACGGCGTCGAGCTCGTTTTGACGAACGATGCGCATTATATAAAAAAATCAGATGCTGAAAGTCAGGCGATCATGATGTGCATTCAGACGAATGAAACCATCAAGAACGGACGCCCGATCGGATTTGACTGTGATGAATACTATATTAAAGACGCCGATGAGATGGCATCTCTTTTTCCCGAAGTGCCGCAGGCTCTTGATAATACGTGCGTTATTGCAGACAAGTGTAATTTTGATTTTGAATTCGGGAAACTGCATTTACCGGCATTCGATACCGGAAACGATCTTTCTCCCCGTGAATTTTTGGCTAGTCTCGTAAAAAAGGGACTTGCATCCAAAATCTTAAAAAACGAGATATCATTTACTGAGGAACACCCGGTCGAGGAATACCGTGAGCGATTGGATTATGAGCTTTCCGTAATTGACTCTATGGGATATAACGATTACTTTCTGATCGTATGGGACTTTGTCAATTATGCAAAGAAAAACGGTATCTCTGTAGGTCCCGGAAGGGGATCGGGCGCCGGTAGTCTCGTAGCGTTTATGATAGGTATCACTGATATCGACTCTATTAAATATTCTCTTCTTTTTGAGAGATTTTTAAATCCCGAACGAGTCAGTATGCCCGATTTCGATATTGATTTTTGTGATCGCAGGCGTGACGAGGTCATTGAGTATGTCAGAGAAAAGTATTCGGATGAACGTGTCTCGCAGATCATCACGTTCGGTACTATGGCGGCTCGTGCAGTCATCAGAGACGTAGGACGTGCCCTTGATCTGCCCTATTCCCTTGTAGATGAAATTGCCAAAATGATACCGAGGGAGCTTGGCGTCACGCTGAGAGGTGCTCTTGATACGGTCGACGCACTCAAAAACAGATATATGAACGATTCGGATGTGACAAAGCTGATTGATCTTTCTCTCGCTCTTGAGGGAATGCCGAGACATGCGTCCACGCATGCAGCAGGTGTCGTAATAACTGAAAAGCCTGTTTCAGAATACGTACCCGTTGCCATGAACGACAATATGCCGATCACGCAGTTTGATATGGACACTGTATCCGATTTAGGCCTTTTGAAGTTTGATTTTCTTGCGCTGCGTTATCTCACCGTCATCGATGATGCGATCGAACTTATAAAAGAGAGCGAGCCCGACTTCAATATCAGGAACATTCCCATGGATGACAAAGCTACGTTTTCCATGATAAGCGCCGGACGTACCGACGGCGTATTCCAGCTCGAATCCCCGGGAATGAAGCGTATGCTCACCCAGATGAAGCCGTCGGTGTTTGAGGAGATCATCGCATCTATTGCTCTGTTCCGTCCCGGACCGATGAACGCCATACCGAAGTATATCGAGAATAAAAATTCTCCTGAAAAAGTAGTATACCGCACACCGCAGCTGAAGGATGTGCTCGCATCAACATACGGGTGCATCGTATATCAGGAACAGGTAATGCAGGTATTTCGCGCCGTTGCCGGATATACCTTCGGACGGGCTGATATTGTACGAAAAGCCATGTCCAAAAAGAAGGCCGATGTGCTCGCAAAGGAAAAAATCACTTTCATAGAGGGTGCTAAGGCAAACGGCATCGATGCAGAGACAGCAGAAGCAATTTTTAATGAAATGGCTGATTTCGCAAATTACGGATTTAACAAAAGCCATGCCGCGGCTTATAGTGTAACTACTTACAGAACTGCATATTTGAAATGCCATTATAATGCGCCGTATTTTGCTGCTCTTCTCACCAGCGTCATGGGCAGCATCGAAAAGACAGCCGAGTATATTACCATCTGCAAAAACGAGGGCATCGAGGTCCTGCCGCCTGATGTGAACGAAAGCGGCTTTGCGTATAAGGTCATAAATAAGAAAATACGATACTGTCTATCCGCCATAAAAAACTTAGGCGATAAATTTGTAAGGAATATCGTAAAAGAGAGGGAGGGAAACGGTAAGTTTTCATCCTTTGAGGATTTCGTAAAGCGTATGTCCGCATACGATATCAACAAAAAACAGGTAGAGACACTCATTTGCGCAGGTTGCTTTGACTCGCTCGGGATCAACAGAAAACAGCTTATTTCGGTATATGAGGAATTTGTAGACCGGATCAACGAGGGAAGGCGACATGATATCGCAGGACAGATCGATATTTTTTCGGATATCGAAACGGGAAAAAGCGCCGATGTGCTCGAATATCCGGATATCGATGATTTTCCGCTGAGAGAAAAGCTCACGCTCGAAAAGAACTCATGCGGAATAAGCCTCTCCGGCAATATTCTCGATGAATACTCAGAGAATATATCAGATCTTTCTCATGCACCCATTTTATCTGTCATTTCCTATGATGAAAACGATCCCGATGCCTATCCCTATAAAGACAGATCGCCCATTTCGATCGTGTGCTCCGTAGCTTCCAGAACTGTTAAGGAAACCAAGAACGGCGAGAAAATGCTCTTTATTCAGGCGGAAGACGGAATTTCTCAGATAGAGCTCGTTGTCTTTCCGAAAGTCATGCAAAAATATAATATGTATCTCGTGCCGGCGAGCTGTATTTTTGTGACTGGTACTATCTCGGTAAAGGAAGGAGAAAAACCGAAAATACTCGTTAATTCAGTTTCTCCTCTTGCCGAAAACGGAAAATATGAGAAAAAAACAAGGAACTCTGATACACCGGATGACAGCGATGCTAAAATTGCCCGGTGCAGCAAGTTATATTTAAGAGTATCGTCTCTTGACAGTGAACAGATGCGAAGGATAATGAGCCTTATCTCAATTTTTCCCGGCAATGTTTCACTGACCGTATACGATGAATCGACGAAAAAGTATTCACTCTTGACGGGCCACGGTCTCGCTTTGAATCCGAGTGTTATCGAGCTTCTTTGCGAAATATTGGGAAATGATAATATAGTTCTTAAATAATCTTAACCTTAATAATTCGTTCATAAAATAGTGGTATTATATACTCGACAAAAAATCATCGGAGTAAGGAAAATGAATAAAAACTTAAACAGAAAGGTAAAAGTGCCGCGAAAAATAAAAAAGCGCGCTGACAGGATGAGTCCGGGGTGCCTATCCCGTATCATGAGCGTGCTTTTCACTATGTTTCTTATTTGCCTCATCACGGGAACTATCGTCGGTGCGGCGTTCGCTCTTTACCTTAGAAGCTTTGTCAATGTCAGCGTGGACGATATCTTGTTGCTGTCGTCGGGGCAGGATCTCACAACACGCATCTATTATATGGATTATAGCGACCGTGCAAACAGAATCGGCGAGGCGGTCGAGATAGAAGATCAGAGCCTTTCTGCGAGCGAAAACCGCGTGTGGGCGTCATATGATCAGATACCGCAAACTCTCGTAAGGGCTTTTATTGCTATCGAAGATAAACGTTTTGACGATCATAAGGGCGTCGACTGGCGGCGTACCTTCTCCGCTACTGCATATTATTTTTTGCCCGGCGGAGGACACTACGGCGGATCGACCATTACCCAGCAGGTAATTAAAAATGTGACCGGTAATGATGATGTAACGATCCAGCGTAAGGTTCAGGAGATCTTTATGGCGCTGAATCTCGAGAAGAAGCTCGATAAGACAGAGATAATGGAGATATATCTTAATACTATATATCTCTCTCAGCATTCGTATGGCGTTGCCGCTGCGGCGCAGACATATTTCGGTAAAGACCTGTCTGAGCTCTCTTTAGTCGAGTGTGCTGCGATCGCCGGTATCACGCAGTATCCGACAAAATGGGATCCTGTACAGAATCCTGATAATAATGTTGAGCGGCGCAGAGTTGTACTGACTGCAATGAGGGATCAGGGATATATTTCCGAGGAGGAATATCAGGAGGCATACTATGCTGAGCTTGAACTGAACCTGAATACCTCTACGGGAACTACATCCGGCTCATCATATAACTCATGGTATACCGATCAGGTGATAACCGACTCCATCGAGCTTTTGCAAAATCAGCTCGGCGTGTCAAAAACCGTTGCGACGAGCATGATATATACAGGCGGACTGCAGATCTATACACTGATGGATCCCGATGTGCAAAGAAGCCTCGAGGAGGTTTTTGCCGATGACAGCAGATTCCCCCGAACAGGAGGAAGCCTCCAGCCTAAGGCATCAATGGTGATCTTGGATCCCGCAACGGGAGATGTCCTCGGTCTTGCCGGTGACAGAGGTGTTAAGAATGGCGACCGCTTGCAAAGCTATGCCACGCAGACCAGGCGTTCCCCTGGTTCGTCAATTAAGCCGATATCTGTTTATGCTCCTGCGCTTGAGGCGGGACTCATAAACTATGCTACGGTGCTTGATGATGTGCCGCTGAATTACGGTGATGACGGAAAGACCCCCTGGCCGTCAAACTCGCCGTATGTATACAATGGTCTTACGACGATACATGATGCAATTTCCCGTTCTGTAAACACTGTCTCCCTCAGAACCCTCAATAAATTGGGCGTAGAGCAGTCGTTTGATTTTCTAAAAAACAAGCTCCATATGGACAGTCTCATCGATAGTGAGACTACCGAAAGCGGTACTGTCGTATCGGATATGACGCAATCTTCTCTCGGTCTCGGCGGTATGACATACGGTGTTACGGTCCTTGAAATGACGGCGGCATACTGTATGTTTGCTAACGGCGGTGTATATAATAAACCCCGAACAGTTCTCAGAATATTGGACAGTCAGGGTAATGTAATAGTTGATAACAGCGCTGAATCAAATACTGCAATCAGCGAGAATACCGCTGCCATTATGACAAAAATGCTCCAAGAGGTCGTATCGAGTGGTACCGGTAAAAACGCTATCACTCTTGACGAATACGTAAATGTAGCAGGCAAGACCGGTACAACAAACAGTGATATTGATAAATGGTTTGTAGGATATACGCCGTATTATGTAGGCGGAGTCTGGTTTGGCTATGAATGGAACAAATCCCTGACATCATTCCGTTTTGATGCTGCTGCAAGGATATGGAACGAGGTCATGCTCGATGTCCATAAAAGTGTTATTGACCAGATCGATGCAGGCGGCTCCGTAAAACAGTATTTCACTACGCCCGCTTCAATCGTCACTGCAAAGTATTGTAAATATTGCGGAAAGCTCGCAACCGATCTTTGTGCAAAAGATAAGAGAGGCGACGCTTCCGAGACAGGGTTCTTCACCGCTGACAACAAGCCGACCGAAAAATGCGATTGTCACGTTCTTGTCGATATATGTAAGACGAGCGGAGATTTTGCCACTACCGGATGTACCTCTACCGAGAAGGTTGCTTTCGTTAAATGGACACGTGACAGTGTTCCATCTGGTGCCGGTATCTCTATTACTGACGCAGAGTATTTGTGTCCGACGGATAAATGTAAGACACATAGCGGCGATTTTGTGAATGATCCTGAAGATAAGACTCAGGTTATTAAGGATGATACCCCGATAAAAGATCTCATTACCGACAATGACTCAAATAAATCCACATCACCGACAGATGATAGCCAGGGTTCTTCCGATTCTCCGCTCGATGATATAAAGAGCGATCCGAACGATAATTAAATAATATTTTTAGTAAACACCTCATATATTTATGTGAGGTGTTTATTTTTGCGCTTAAAATACAAAGGCGATATATATTTGAAAGGTACAACTTCGTTTATTGCATTGATAACAGCTGTATGTCTTATTGATATGATATCGGGTGCGTTTGTAATTATAAAAAGCGAACAGATGTGCGCTTTCATTTCACCAGTTTGTCTGCCTGTTGCTTTAATGTCTATCCTGATGCTGTTATCACGTATCATTCTGTCTTATGTGATATATTCCGCAATTGCCGGATGTCTACGATGCAGGAATAATGCCATTTTGGCACTGAAAGCATGTATATGTATACTGTTATCAGTGCTTGCATCCTGCCTGTTTTTCAGGCTGAGACTCTCCATACTGCCGTTGATTCTATTGCTATTAACAATTCTTTTGATAATAAGTATGATTATTCAGTCGACAGGTAGGCAAAAGATTAAAAACGCCTTGTTTATATGCATGGCGATTCACATATATTTTCTAATCATAATTTTAACAACGATACTAATTTGAAAAGGTGATATTATGAAAAAATGTGTCTGTACTCTTTTAATATCTTTCGTTCTGATCTATGGGTATATAGGAGCAAACGGAGTCGAATTTTCGGGCGATGCGAAGAGCCTGATACTTATCGAACAAAATACCGGTACGGTAATGTATGAAATGAACGCCGATGAAGCTCTGCCTCCTGCATCCGTCACAAAGATCATGACCGCTTTGCTTGTATGTGAAGCCATCGACGGCGGAATTATTAACTTAAACGATATGGTCACGGCATCGGAAAATGCGGCATCTATGGGCGGCTCTCAGATATATTTGGAGACAGGCGAAAAAATGACTGTGGACGACTTACTCAAAAGTGTCATGGTGGCAAGTGCAAACGATGCCGCAGCTGCTCTCGCAGAGCATGTAGCCGGATCCTTAGATACCTTTGTTGCAAAAATGAATGAGCGTGCAAAAGAACTCGGCATGGAAAACACCCATTTTGAAAACACAAACGGCCTTGATGACAGCGCAATAGATCATGTGATAAGCGCACGTGACATTGCCATAATGTCAAGAGAGCTTTTGAAACATCCGATCATATTTAACTATACTACGATTTGGCAGGACACGGTGAGAGACGGCAAGTTCACACTGACAAATACAAACAGACTGATAAAGTTTTTTGACGGTGCAAATGGCTTGAAAACAGGCTCGACATCAAAGGCCGGATTCTGTATCAGCGCAAGTGCAAAGAGAGATAAAATGCAGCTTATCGCCGTTGTAATGGGGGCATCTACTCGAGACATCAGAAACAAGACCGCATCCGAGATGCTTGAATACGGATTTGCAAACTATGATTATTCCGCATATGAGGATACTGAGATTGCGGATATACCAATCAAATGCGGCGTAAGTGATACTATTTGCGGAAAAATTGATGGTTATAGTGCAGTATTAAGAAAAGGAGTAAAGCTCGAGCAAAATATAGAGATAAACGAGGATATCAGCGCACCGATAAATATCGGCGATCCTATCGGCAGGGTATCATATACGTGCGATGGAGAGATTATGTATGAATGTGATATCACATCATGTGCAGATGTGCCAAAGATAGGTTTTCTTAACGCATTTATTTCTATATTAAAAAATGCCATGATTTTATAAATTATCTTGCATTTATGTGTTTTTTGATATAAAATATATATGAAAAACAAACATGGAGGACACATAAATGCCGATAAAGCTTAATGACAGTTTTGTAAAGCAGTTTATTTGCGAAAATAATTTATCTGAAATCAAAAACGATATCGCAAATGCTGTTGAAACATTGAAAAACAGAAACGGAAAGGGGAGCGATTTTCTCGGATGGGTAGACCTTCCCGTAAATTATGACAAAGATGAGTTTACCCGTATCAAGAGTGCTGCCGAAGATATAAAGAAGAATTGTGATGTGTTTGTAGTCATCGGTATCGGCGGTTCTTATCTCGGAGCCCGTGCCGCTATTGAATTTGTAAAGAGTTCAAATTATAATGCAATAAAAAAGGATACGCCTGATATTTATTTCACTGGTAACAGCATATCCGCTGCCGCTATGAGCGAGCTTATCGAAATTTGCGAGGGAAAAGATGTTTGTGTAAATGTAATATCAAAATCCGGCACGACTACAGAGCCTGCGATCGCTTTCAGAATATTCAGGCAACTTCTCGAAAAGAAATACGGTGAGGAAGGCGCACAAAAGAGGATTTTTGTCACGACTGATAAAGCGAAGGGGAAGCTCAAAGAACTTTCGGACAATAAGGGTTATCAAACATTTGTTGTTCCTGATGACGTCGGCGGAAGATATTCTGTTCTTACTGCTGTTGGCCTTCTCCCTATCGCTGTTGCAGGACTAGATATTGATGATATGATGCGTGGTGCGGCAGATGCTCGTGCTACATACAGCGATGTAAATTTCGACAATAATGATGCTTATAAATACGCTGCGATCAGAAATATCCTTAATCGTAAAGGTAAGGATGTTGAGATCCTCGCAACTTACGAGCCGTCCCTTGCTATGTTTGCAGAATGGTGGAAACAGCTCTACGGCGAAAGCGAAGGAAAAGACGGTAAGGGAATTTTCCCTGCATCTGTAACTTTTTCGACTGATCTTCACTCTCTCGGTCAGATAATTCAGCAAGGAAAGAGAAATATTTTCGAGACAGTCATAAAGGTGGTCGAGCCAAAATGTGATGTTATTATTCCTTATGATGAAGCGAATTCTGACGGGCTTAACTTTATCGCCGATAAGGGTATGAACTATGTGTGCGATAGTGCATTCAAGGCAACCGTTGTCGCTCACACAGACGGAGATGTGCCTAACATGGTGCTCGAACTCGATTCAAGAAGTGAATATGACTTCGGTTACGCAGTATATTTCTTCGAGCTTGCATGTGCTGTCTCGGGATATACCCTGGGTGTAAATCCTTTCGATCAGCCCGGTGTTGAGGAGTATAAGGCCAATATGTATGCACTTCTCGGCAAACCCGGCTACGAAGATAAAAAGAAGGAATTAGAAAAAAGAATTAATAAATAAGCGTTTTTTCTAAAATCTATTGCAATATGTCTTGTTATATTGTATAATTGTTATAGAGAAATCAATGCTATTTCGGAGGATACAATATGATTAATCTTATTGTTGGTGTAAAAGGCACCGGAAAAACAAAAACACTTATCGATCTTGTGAATACTACTGTTGAGTCTTCCAAAGGCTCTGTCGTTTGCCTTGAAAAGGGAACAAAGCTCAGACATGAGATAAAATATATGGCGAGACTCGTCGATACTGACGAATACATGATAAGCGATGCACATTATCTCTTTGGTTTTATTGCGGGTCTGTGCGCAGGCGATCATGACGCCAAGGATATATTTATCGATTCATGCCTTAAGATCTGCAAAAATGATGTTGAGGAATTTGGTCATTTCGTAAGAAAGCTTGCAATATTTGCAGAAGCTCAGGAATTGAATATTACCATGACTTCTTCTATCGCAAAGGAAGAGTTACCTGAGAGCTTGCTCCAGTATGTAAAGTAATTCAATCGTAATAAGTAACACAAAAGGACTGCGAAAAACGCAGTCCTTTGTTTATACCGCCACGGTCATTTTTTGTTGCACTGCATAATATGTAAATGGAACGGAAAAAAGTAAATGGAGGAAATTAAATGGCCGACAGTAGAAATAATATCGGTATGCCATCATCTCTGCAATGCAAGGAAGTCGTATGCGTCGATTGCAACAGAATCCTTGACAGCTGTAGAGATAAAGACTGTTTTGAAAATGTTGAGGTCTTTTTGACAGACTTCGGCGAGGAGATAATAAATAATGCGACCGGCGTGCGTGTTAAGTGCGCTGAATTGATACACACAGATATATATACTGAAAACGTTCAGTTCAACAGAGGATTCTATCAGATCACTGTAAGATTTTATGTCAAGGTTGTAGTCGAGTGCTGCATTTGCGCAGGAAAGAGCCAGGAAGTCGAAGGTATAGCAGTATGTGAAAAGAAAGTTGTCCTCTATGGCAGCGAAGGTAACGTAAAAATATTCAAGAGCGGTATAGACACGCCGTTTTGCGGTAGATGCGGCAGCGGAAAATACTCAACAAACGACCCTACGGTCGTTGTCGAGGCCGTTGACCCTGTTGCACTCTCATGTGTTATTAAAGAACACTCGTCGGACTGTTGCTGTTTCTGTACGCATGATGAAATACCCGTTCCGGTTCTTTCGTGCATTACAGGTGGTCTGTCGGGACATAAGAGCGAAAGGGTGCTTTATGTCACTCTTGGATTCTTTTCCGTAATCAGAATAGAACGTCCTGCGCAGTATCTGATACAAGCATCTGAATACTCCGTGCCCGACAAGCAATGCGTAGATAACTGCGATTCCAATCCGTGCTCGGTATTTAGCAGGATGTCCTTTCCTGTCAACGAATTCTATCCGCCATCGTTTTCAAAGAAGAAATAAGGAAGTAATAATATTAAAAGAGCCCATTCGGGCTCTTTTTTGTAACATTTCACTATAATTCATTCAATTAAATGAAAGTATTACAAGTAATAAGTAATAATCACCAAACAAAATAGATGATTTCGTCATTTTTTTAACCAGACAGACAAATATTTTATCAATATTTTTGTATCTTCTGTAACTTGTTGCATTTTTTTATCGCAGGGGTTAAAATAAAGTTAAATAAAATTGACAGTTGTCAATAATACAGGAGGAAAAACATGAAAAGAATTTTGTCATTCATTTTGGCAATTGCGATGATCGCTACAATGTGTACCTTTGCGATCGGTGTGAGCGCTGAAGACACGCCAAGTGTCAACAAAATTTATTTCAAGAACACACGCGGATGGGGCGACGTGTATCTGCATGTATGGGGTGGAGACGCCACCAATTCAAGCTGGCCCGGATATGCCCTCGAGCATGTAGTAGATGATATATGGTGCTATGCCGATACCGACGGAAAGCTCGGCAGCGGTGGATGCAACTATATCTTCGACACAAAGAAAAAGAACGGCGGCGGTGCAGAGCAGACGGGCAATTTGTCGGGTCTCAAGCTGAACAGTCTGTATATTCTCGATAATCCGTCAGGTTGGAATCAAAACCCATCGGTTTATCCGGTCGGCGGCGAGGATATTAAATATGCGGGCGTAATATACGACGAGCCGATATCGACTACCTTCGGAACAGCGAAAAACCTTTTGCCTGAGGACGGATATACCTTCCGGACTGACGACAAAGGCGGCCTTACATTTCTTCTCAAATTCGAGGGAATACCCGCAGGCGAGAGTGTCACTTACGCCAAAAACAGAATTTCGATTTATCACACATTAGTTTCCGAGAAAACCGAAACCAACGAGGACGGCGAAGAGGTAAAGGTTGCCATTCCGGGTAATATCAATAACTTTAATAGCTACATGTGGAATGGCTATGCAGGCACTCCTAAAACCCTCACTGAAGACGGCGTATATGCATGGTATGTACCGTTTTCCGATCTCAGTGGCGATACAGCTTTCTGGAACGCTCATTATTTCAGCTCGGCTGCAGGAGTCACAAAGGTCGAGGAATTCAAACCCTTCCAGAACGGCTACGGCAACGGTGATTATACCGTTTCTGACGATATTACAGTATCTCTTGTAGGCATCGTCGAGGGCAATATCACACCTCGAATTGTTGCAGCATATTCTGCTGATAACAAAATGCTTGGCATGAAAATGACCACCGTAAGCGTCGATGCGAAGGCTACAAAGACTGTCTGGAGCGACTCCAAAATAACAAAAGTCGATACCGGCTTCAGCCTGTTCGGCGACATGATCGGCTCTGACGGTACACAATTTGTTTCGTCTTATGCTGATGCAAATGGCAATAAAATCGAATACGTTTTGGGGCAGAGTTCAATTTATCCTCAATATTCAGAAGCTTTGCCGATAACAATAGCCGGGGATAACACGGTCGAGAATACAAACGGTTATGCCGTTGATGTTACGGTAAACGCCGAAAATGTAAGCTCCATGAACCTTGCGCTTACATATGATAAGGCGGTATTTACAAATCCGCGCCTTGCCAACGGAACAGCGCTCGAAGAAACCACAAATGGTGCGCTTCTGACCGCAGATGCAGGCAGTGCAAAGGTATTATTTGATATCGCCGGATACGTTGTTACGGGAGACTATTCTATCTCCGCTTCGGGTACGGCAAATGTCGGCTCGAATGTTCCGGCAAAATCCGTGGATATTCTTATCCACATCGATTCACTTCATCAGGAGGGAAGCTTCTTCTCATATCCTGAAAGTGTCAGGATTAATTCAGCCGAGGAGGGCACTGCTCCCAAGGCACAGACACTTTGGAACGGAAACGTATCCTTCGGCGGAGCGAAAGACGGTGCAACCTTTGTCTTCAAAGTTGAGGGCGTTGAGACTCCGATCATCGCAGATAAATTCAATTACAACGCAGATGTCGGCGGATGGGACCAGTGGACGCTGAACTGCGGACAGTCGCAGAACAAGACGGCGACATACCTGACGATCGAAAAAGACGGCTACTATTATATGTATGTCAACAAAGATAATATGGACAATAGGCAGCTTTACGGCATTAAAACCTTTAATATATTCGGAACGACTGGAAATAAACTCCGCGATGCTGTTAATACGAATGAAAATGCGAGATTTACCATGCTCGCTATCGTAGCAGATAATCTCTCTCCCGTGGTATCCTATTATTCCAACGGCGAACTGATAGGCTCATATACAAAGAAATATACGGACTATACCGGCAGAAAAGATAACATGTCCGGTGACGCCGGAAAGGGCGAGCTCGTCAGCGTCAGTGATATTTTCAGGGAAAGCACGGGACTTGAAAATCCCATAAAGGCATCCGACTCATCCTACTCCTATAACTTCATCGGTTGGTATGATGAAAAAGGAAACGATGTATCCGACAAGCCTGTATACGAGGTCATGAGCGTTCATGCTGAGTATGAGCCTGTTGAAATAACAGAGAAGTATACAGCGACATTTATGTGCGATGATACAGTTTATTGTACAATAGAGGACGTTCTTCCCAATTCGACCGTTGAAGCTCCTGTTGCTCCCGAAAAAGAAGACGATGCAACCGGTAAATTTATCTTCATGGGTTGGTCGCTCGACGGTGAGAATATCGTCAATATCGAGACGGTTGTCGTAAACAGCGATGTGAAATTTTATGCTATATTCGAGCATCAGAATGTTGAATTCACCGTTAAATATATCAGCGCTGTTGAAGAAGACGGAACAGAAAAAATATTCTATACGGAAAAGGTCGTAAAAAGTCAGAATGCTGTATATAACGGCATCCCCACATATGCCACCGACGCTTATGATGCCGGCGACTGCTATTATCACAAGTTTGTAAAGTGGGTAGATGTCAATGGCTTGGATGTTGATCTGACCAACATTCAGGGAGATATGAAGGTCTATGCTTTGGTCGATAATATTCCCGTCACAACATGGTATCAGGTCAAGTGGATGGATATCGACGGTTCGTTGATCGCGATAAATTATGTTGCCGCCGGCGATGGCACATCTGTCACTCAGAAAGGTCTGCTTGACGGCAAAGCAGATGAAGATAACTGGTATCACTTTACATCTTGGGATATATCGACATCTGAAATAAATGAAGATACGGTCGTGACTGCGCAGTATGCTCTTACATCGGTCAATACATCTTCTATCGCCACCGAATACACCGCTTCAGGAAAGATAACAGAGAAGGTCGTTCTTTTCGGTGAAGAAAAAGGCTCATACGAAACGACCAGCACATGGATATCCCTGCTGATTAAAATAGAAGGCTCAAGCGAAGATAATCCGGTATCTCTCGCAGGACCGAGAACATTTATTAACGGTGGTAACAATAATATAGATTCAAACAACTCAGGCAACTATAATAAGACTCTTCCTTTAATTGATTCTATATATACCGACGGTTACTACTATGTTAATATTTCCGTGTCACTGCTCACATGGTGCGGTATCGATAAGATCAACTCCCTTATCTTCAACGATCCACATTCCACTCGCGGCGGCAAGTCGGATGATGAAAGCGGAAACGCCACCTTTACGGTAATGTATATGGATGGTCTGTTCGCACCTGAAATACGCTTCTATGATGCCGACGGTTCATGGCTTTACACAAACAAGATAGAGGAAAGCCGGAATTCATATAGCTCAAAATACGTCCCCAGCGTAGCAAGTATGTATAACGGCAAGGATCTTAGCGAGAACTTCGCATATTGGGCTGATGCAGACGGTAATGAAGTCACTCAGTTTATCGACTCGATGGATGTACATGCCGTATATAATACACCCGAATGCACAGTCGGCGATGTAAACTGCGACGGAGAAATAAACGGTGATGATGTATCTGATCTTTCAAGATACGTTGCTAAATGGCCGGGTGCAATTCTTGAATCTGCTGTTGCGGCTGATATAAACGGCGACGGAGAAATCAATGGCGATGACGTATCCGACCTTTCAAGATACGTTGCCAAATGGCCAGGTGCTACGCTCGGTTGATCAACAGTTTAACTAAATAATACAAAAGATGGCGACACATCAGTGCTGCCATCTTTTATTTTGTGTGCAATGTTAAATTTCTGGGTTTAATTGGTCGGCTTAAAACTGTCCTTCAATGTAACCGTCCTGATGAAAACAGATGGATCTTTCGAGTCTCTCGTGAAATATCCGCATCTGACAAATTGGAATTTTGCATCAGCTGGCTCGTCATCAACGGATTTTTCTACTTTAGCTCCGTGTATCTTGCGTGCCGAATCTGGATTCAGATAGTCGATATATTCATCAGATGGTATCGCGTTCATATTAGACTCGGTGAAGATCTTATCGTAAAGAACCACATCGATATCATCACAATAGTCACAGGAAAGCCAATGGATCGTACCCTTTACCTTTCTGTCGGTTGGATTACCGTTGCCCGTCTCGATATCAGCCGTAGCGTGTATTTCCTTTATCGAGCCATCGGGATTCTTAATTATATCACCACATTTGATAATATACGCACCCATGAGCCTGACCTCAGAATCCGGCTTGAGACGGAAGAACTTCGGCGGGGGATTCTCAGAAAAATCGGAGGCATCAATATAAATATTCTTAGTGAAGGGAAGGGGACGTGTGCCTGCGTTCTCATCAAGAGGATTATTCGATATATCGAAGTATTCGACTTTTTCGTCGGGGTAATTGTCGATCACGACTTTAATCGGCTCAAAAACGGCGATTTTTCGCTTTGCAGTAGCGTTTAATTCTTCACGAATGCAATGCTCGAGCAGTTCAATCTCTATCATCGAATCGGTCTTTGCAACTCCGGCGCGATTAATAAAATCGAGAATAGAATCAGCCGTGTAACCTCTTCTGCGTAAACCGCAAAGCGTCGGCATACGTGGGTCGTCCCATCCGTCCACGATATTGTTCTCAACAAGATATCTTAGAAATCTTTTTGAGAGAACCGTATGCGTTATATTGAGTCTGGCGAATTCTATCTGTCTCGGATGACACGGCACGCTGACATGTTCAATGACCCAGTTATAAAGGGGACGGTGGATCTCATATTCAAGAGAGCAAAGCGAGTGTGTAACCCCCTCGAGCGCATCCTGTATCGGGTGAGCAAAGTCATACATCGGGAATATGCACCATTTTGTGCCCTGACGATGATGTTCGATGTGCTTGATCCTGTATATTACAGGATCACGCAGCCAGAAATTTCCGCTTGAAAGATCGATCTTCGCACGTAATGTATACTTTCCTTCCGGGAATTCACCGTTTTTCATTCTCTCGAAAAGGTCAAGACTCTCTTCTATCGACCTGTCCCGATATGGAGAGATTGCAGGATGAGTTAAATCGCCGCGATATTCGTCCATCTGATCCTGTGTAAGCTCACACACATATGCATCTCCGTTTTTAATCAGCTCGAGCGCATATTCATAATCTTTTTCAAAGTAGTCAGAGCCGTAAAAGAATCTGTCACCCCAATCAAAGCCAAGCCATCTGATATCTTCCTTAATGGCATCGACGTATTCGGTATCTTCTTTCGCAGGATTTGTATCATCCATGCGCAGATTGCAAATGCCGTTATATTTTTCGGCGGTTGCAAAATCAATTACAAGCGCTTTACAATGACCGATGTGAAGATATCCGTTCGGCTCAGGCGGAAAACGTGTGTGTATTTTCATATTCGGATCATTTCGCATGTCCTCTTCAATAAATTCGTGTATGAAGTTATTATCCATTGTTTTTCTCCTTATAGGGAAGATATCATATTGGTTAATCTCGTGATCACCCTGTCTTTTCCGAGTATCTGCATGACGGTATACATATCGGGTGAATTTATTCTGCCTGTCACGGCAATGCGTAAAAACATACTGATGTCAGCGATGCTGCCCTTGTAGTTTTCGGGCTGCGCCTTATACGCTTTCATATCCGAAGCATATCCGAGGCTATCTGCTACGCTTTTGATTTTTTCAAACCAAACATTCTGGTCGTCCGCATTATCAAATGTGTCGACAAATCCAGAAAGGGTGTTTTTAATATCCTGTTTATCAAAATTATCGGGATATTCATCTGTAATTGCAAAATAGTCATCATAGAAAAGAGACATATAGTTTTTTACTTCGTTCCATTTGGCATAATCTTTTCGCGGTTTCTTGCCGCCGCGGCCGATCGACAGTATCTGTATAGCGTAATCCTTATCATCCGTAAGTTTTTGTGCAAAATCTTTTTCATACTCAGTTGCCCATACGGTCAGATCATTATACACCTTTTCGGCTGTCATCTTAGATATCACATTTTTTGAAACGTCATTGAGCTTATCGATATCAAAGAGTGCGCCGGAAGTGCTCATTTTTTTGATGCTGAAAGGGAAGTCGGTATATTCTTTATCAGGATTCGCCATGTGCCATTCCTCATAGTTTGAATTTATGAGGGTCATCATGTATTCCATTACGCACTCCGGTGCATATCCCATCTCTGTATAGTCAGCCATGCTTGCGCCCATATCACGCTTAGAGAGCTTCTTTTTATTTCCGTTCTCATCGAGGCGCATAATAGTAGCAGTATGAAGATATTTCGGAGCCTTAAATCCGAGATATCTGAATAACATGAGGTGCTTTGCAAGAGACGGAAGCCACTCTTCGCCGCGTACGACATGTGTTGTTCCCATTAAATGATCGTCTACTGCATGCGCAAAATGATAGGTAGGTATCCCGTCACTTTTTAACAGTACAAAATCCTCGTCATTTTCAGGGATATCCAGTTTTCCTTTTATAAGATCGGTAAAAGGGATCTTATTTTCGGGGTTGCCGTTTGCGAGAATTCTAAGAACAAAAGGATTGCCTTTTTTTATGTTATCCTCGACTTCTTCGATCGTGATAGCACGGGACTTCAACTTTTCGGCTTCTCTCTGTTCTTTTTCTGCAAGCCAGTCTTTATTTTTGTTCTCTGTTTTCTTATCGGTTTTATTAAGTTCCTCGAGCTCTTCTATGGTAGTAAAGCACGGATAAGCGAGTCCCTTAGCAACGAGACTTTTTGCGTAAACATGATATATATCCGCTCTTTGCGACTGCTTGTACGGACCGTAATCACCGATTTCTCCGTCGAAAGTGACACCTTCATCAAATCTTATACCGTAATGGCCGAGGGTATCTATAAGCGCTTTTGCGGCGCCTTTCACTTCACGCTTTGAGTCCGTATCCTCAATGCGCAGATAAAAAACACCTCCGCTCTGGTGAGCAAGCATCTCGCCGAGGGTGGCCTGATAGAAACCGCCGAGATGAACAAATCCCGTAGGAGAAGGCGCAAAACGAGTGACCTTCGCACCCTCGGGCAGGTTACGTACAGGATAGCGCGCCTCGATATCCTCGGGTGTACGAGTTACATTCGGAAATAATAATTGAGCTAACTTTAAATGATCCATTTTATCCTCGCTTATAGTTATCGTTATTTTCAAATTCAAAATCGGACGTTGTTTCAGGTCCGTGACCGGGTAATATGCGGTAGCACTTATCACAGCAAAGTCTCTTTATTTTTGTAAGACTTTCAGATAGTGCATTGAAATCTCCGCCTGCAAGATCAGTCCTGCCGACAGAAAGATGAAATAGCGTATCTCCCGTAAAAATAATATCATCACAAATGAAGATCGCAGATCCGGGCGTATGTCCCGGAGTTATGTAAGCCTTCAGGCTGATATCGGCAATGTTTATCTCGGCGCCATCAGCGAAAGCAGAGACAGAAGATTCCGGGACAAAATCATGGTGCGATATCAGTTTTGATAAATTAAATACAGGATCGTAAAATCCCTCAGCATCATTTTGGCTGATAAAAACAGGGCAGTGAAACCTCTGTATAATGATATCAACGCCCATTATGTGATCCAAATGGCAATGCGTTAATAAGACTGCCTTCACATTCAGATCTTTTTCATTAATATATTTTTCAATATCAGTAAGTTCTAAAGTGCTTCTGAAACCCGGGTCGATAATAATTGCATTTTTGCTTGCGTTTATTATATAACAATTTGTACGCAGTAAACCTACAGAAAAACATTTAATATCCATAAAAATAATTATAACATAAATTCCCGTTATGTCAACACAAAACCCCACAAATCTTAGGGAGGAGAACCCGTTTTAATATATCAGTACGCACAGCGAAAAGTCTATTACTATACAAAATAAAAATTTTGTATAGTAAAGGGAATCGGAATCGATAAATTGCAAGGCGTGCATGCAGTCGTGCCTTGGCGGCACTCTTAAAACGTAAAACTTCAGTGTTAGCTCAATTATTTTCAACTGTATCGGCATTACCTTAATTGTTTTTCTACTCACTACGCTTGTATTTGAAATTATTGACATATTTATGCGGCTGTTATATAATTTTATCAAGGAGACGCTGTAATGATATATATTTGTCCAATATGCAAAAAGAATCTGATTCGTGATAACCGTCGTTATGTATGCGAGAATTCCCATTCCTTCGATATTTCGCGCAAAGGATATGTCAATCTTCTACTATCATCGAAATCTTTACATGGCGACAATAAAGAAATGATTTTGTCACGGCGATCATTACTTGAATCCGGCCTGTACGATAAGATTGTTAACAAATTATGCACAATTATTACAAGTTATTCGCAAAACGGTATTTTGCTTGACTGCGGATGTGGCGAGGGATATTATACCGGAAAAATTGCCTCTTCCCTACCGGATTTTGAAATTCACGGTTTTGACATATCTTCCCATGCTATTTCTCTGGCTTCCGGAAAATATAAAACACCGTCATTTTTTGTTGCTTCTGTTAATGAAATACCGATCCTTTCCGTATCTGTAAATATCGCAGTAAACATATTCTCGCCACTTTGCATATCGGAGATATACCGGGTTCTAACCAGGGGCGGTATATTCATCTATGCAGTCCCCACCGAAAACCATTTATTCGGTCTGAAGGAGGTCATCTATGACACCCCATACAAAAATAGACCGATCGATACTTATTACGACGGATTTGACATAATTGACAGAGTCAGGATCGAATATAGCGTATCGTTATCTTCCGGACTTGCCATTGATCTATTTAGAATGACACCATATTATTACAATTCGCCAAAGGATTCTATCTCAAGAATAGAAAAGCAAAAGAATATCGATACTGATATCGGATTTGATTTATTGATATATGAAAAAATAACAGGTTGAAACACAACCTGTTATTTACTTTTTTCTACAATCGTTATATTCTTCGGCGAGATGTTCGTTTCTTTATATACGATCTCTTTGATCTGAGCGACCTCATTTGCGAGCAGACCGTCACTCTTTACAATGATACTTGCACTGTTTTCGTTTACAACTGCAAGGCATTGCTCAAATCCTTTTGAAAGTATCAGCTGCTCAATATTTGATTCGCATTTGATCTCATCAGCTATTTTATTTATGCCGCTGTATGCCTCGTTTTTAACCTCTTCGATAGCATCGCTGCTATCCACGACTTCCTTTAAAACTTGCAGAGCCTCGTCGCGCGCCTTTTGTCTTGAAAGTGATGCCGAGCTGAAATAATCTTCTGTTGTATTTACCTGCGTAACTTCCGAATTGCTTTCCGCTACATCGATATCGTCTCCGATTTTATCATCACTGAACAAATAGTAATTCAAATATACCGCTCCACAAATTACGAAGACAGAGCCAGCTACGATAAGATTCCTGTTATTTATTATTTTTCCGCCGTATTTGAATTCCTTGAAAAAATCAATAATAACTTTTTTTATCTTTTCTTTTGTGATTTTTTTCGTTTCCTTGTTTTCTTCCATATGTAATACCTCCGATCAATACTGTTATATATATATTTGCAAATTGTGCCATCTATTCAATTTCCGACGAAAATTCTTGAATATGTGATACCGTAAAGCGAGCTTATCAGCTCATATATTTTATTTTTCGTTCGGGCCGAGCTGTCACCGCTGTAAATCACGGCGATTCCCTCGATATTTTCTCCGCTTTTATATACGATGACCTTCGCTTCACTGATACCGTCAATATTGCTTATTAAAGACTCGATATCGCTTTGCGAATACTCTATTGTATCTTTACTTTTATCTGTCAGTGTAAATATGACAGATGCGATAATGGCGAGTATTCCTATTATGAGTATGAGCTTTTGCTTTTTATCGATCAAATACTACGTCTTCCCTTTCCAATCCGTATTTTTCGTGCAGTACTTCGTAAGCATGCGATATATTATCGGCACCGTATACTGAGACAAACGATATCATCATACTGTCGGCATCTAATGTCACAATGGCACGCTCGGCATCGCACAATATGCATATATCGGTCTCTATGCTTGTCTTTGTTATCTCTATAATAGAGTCCCAATAGTTGTTTTCCGTTTCGAGCTGCTGTGGGATATCCGATCGTATATCAGATATCTGCGCAGGCATTTTTGTTACCAAAAGCGATATTGTCATAAGCACAGCTGCAAAATAATAATAACCGTTTAAATCTTTTTTTAATGTCAAAGAAGATATCAGCGAAGATAAAATGATAAAAACTGAAAAAATCAACAAAAAATCCTTCATATTACCGCCGGCGTTCCGAGAAAAAGATATATGATAAATATAAAGACGCAGGATGAAAACACAACCGTTGTTAAAAGGACATTGAGCACCGAGTCGGCGCAATCTATGACAGATGCACACCCTCCGCCGAGAAAATCAACCATGATCCTGATGATACTGAAACCCAATTTATATACAAGTATCGATACGATCTGCGGTATGATAAGTGAGAGAATGATTATTAAAGCCGACAGCCCGAATGAACTTTTTAATAAAGAAAAGCTGCCTGCAACGCTTTCCGCCGCATCTGCAATCATCCCGCCCACAACGGGTATGGCGTAGCTCGATGCGAGTTTTACTCCTTTCATTGCGATCGTTTCTGCACTTTTGGCACACGAAAATTGAAAGGTTATCAGAATAGATAGCAGCGACATGATCGCTGTGACGCTCAGAATATAAAAATTGCTGATCTTTTTTATCGGAACAGATGAAATACCCGAGATACCTGTCGAAAAAGACAGAGCAAGTAACACCGCACACAATCCGGGCAGAAGATTTTTTATCAATAGCGATATCACACCGCTTAAGACCGATATCGATGCGGCCATTACCGTTGCGCCCGACGGATTTCCGCCGAATACCAAAAATGAAGTCATCCCAAGAGAGAGCGAGGATGTATACTGTGAAAGCTCATCGCTCTTGAGCGTGCAGTGTTCGATGACCTTCATAATAATATTTATGGTATATATACTGAAAATTATATTGGCAGCATCACTCACTGCGTCGTGCATATCGGTATTTTTGCTAAACGACACACATGCCGAGCAGATCAGACATACAATGATCAGGTTAATAAGATTTTCGGTTTTTATTCCTATATCTTTTAGCGCTATATCTTTTATAATATTGAATAGATCCGAGAATGATGTTTCTTCATTTACACTATATTTCTTTGCTTCCTCGGGTATGTTTGCCTCATATTCATCCTTGTCATATATTTTAATATCCTCAGCACTGACGTTCACAGGCGTTAAAATTATTATAAAGGCCGTTATAATTGTGAGAACGAGGACAGCATGTCTGTAATATAAGGAAGAAGCGAGACTATGATTTCCGCCTTTCCTGTTACCACAAGAACACGTGCCAGGGTCTGGTACCCTGCATGAGAGCATATTTCCGATGATACCGATACGCAAAAACACACACCTGCAATTTTTATTAACATTGATATATAATTCTCGGTCATGGCATCAGTTCGTTGATTCACATAATCAATTATCGTGGATATCAGTTCTACCGCCATTCCCGATAAACACAAAAAGCAGGACATTTCTGCGAATTTTGCATAATCCTTTGAAAACTGAGATACCACATTCAAAATAAGCGCTACGCCGATCGTAAAACAGGATATCTGTATCATATTCCGAAAACACTCTGAATCTGCGTGATAAGCTCATTGAAATCCGAAAGTAACATCAGCATCACCACGATGACGCCGCCGATCGAAACAAGCGTTGCCTGCTCGTCCCTTCCATATTTATTTAAAAGCTGGCACCCGATCGATACAGCGAAGCCTATGCCAATGATTTTTAAAATCTCGCTCATTATTTCCTCTTATATAATTATGACGATCCCGACAAATGCGCCGATGCATAAAAGTATTTTACTATCACGTGCCGAGATATCGATTTCGTTTTTCTTCCTGCTTGTTTCTTTGCTTACCGAATCACAGATGTTGGTTATCCCTTCACAGGCTTTTTTATAATTCATTCCGGCCACGCTCGAGGAAAAGCGATTGATGCTATCAACGGTAGCTTTTGAATATATCTTTTCGATATTTTCTATTTCTATTTTTGAAATTGGTTCCCGTTCATCTATGATCGCTTTTTTGATTTTCATGTATTTTTCCTCGGATTCGGTTAACCTCGCACAGTTCGAGTGTTTATCATACTCGATAAACAACATTGCAGTGATACTAATTAATACGATAACTATAAGCAAAATATGTCTCCGTTCTCGATTTTATTTAGGCATATATATTCATCAAACACACCGGCCTCTTTTAGTTTGCCGTAAAAACTCATTTTTTCTATTCCCTGCTTCGATGCGTGTACGCTGGCATATAAGGATACACCGCTGGATGCGGCTGATATTATCGCTCCGGTGTTTTCGATTAACGGTATCTCATCACAGATTACAATATCTGCAACGAGATTCTTTATCGAAATATCCATTCCGCGCTGAAACGAATAACCCTTTAATATCGTGATATTGGATGTGCTCGGGTAATCACGTTTTCTGAATTCGTTTTTACAGTCAATCACTACAGTGTTGAAGTTTAGCGGCAGCTCGGAAAAGCAGTATGCTAGATCTCTTAAAATCGTCGTTTTTCCCGACGATGGTGGGCCGTATATCAGAATGCTTTTTCTTCCGTTTGCGCTTTTATCAAAAATATATTGTGATACACCCCTTCTGAACGGTGAGAGCCTTATGATCATCGTATCAAAATCGCATATATTACCAATCTCGTTACCGTGATATACAGCCCTGCCGGAAATGCCGCACCGATTGCCGTAAATATCCGTGAAAAATCCGCATTTGATCGTTTCTTCGTGTGCATATAACCCGCCCGATAACGATGTGAAAATTTCCTCGAAATATTGCTCGGAGACAAATTCATGTGTATCCTTATATATCCCGTTTGTTTTCACAAATATATTTCTGTTTGCCGTTATTTTTATATCCGAAATATCGCGCTCAAGGTACTCGTCCGGCAGTATATGTTTATAATTCAATACTTCATTCATGTTACTATTGTATTAAAAAAAGTGCAAAAAAAGAACGCCCGAAGGCGTTCAAATCAAGATAACTTGTTACTTAATCTGAGATTGTCAGCAATCATTGCAATAAATTCAGAGTTGGTAGGCTTACCGCGGGAATTCTGTATCGTATAGCCGAAATAGGAATTGAGCGTGTCGATATCTCCTCTGTCCCATGCGACCTCTATTGCGTGGCGTATCGCACGCTCAACACGGGATGATGTAGTGTTATACTGCTTTGCGACCGAGGGATATAAAACTTTCGTTACGGCGTTAATTACCGTCGAGTCGTTGATGACCATTATAATGGCAGACCGAATGTATTGGTAACCCTTGATATGTGCAGGAACTCCGATCTGATGGATAACACTTGTCACCTGTGTTTCAAGGTCTCGGTATTTCGGCGTGACAGACCTCACGGGTTTCACATTACTATTCATAATGGAATCAATTTTTCTGTCAATAGCAGCGTAATCAAGGGGCTTCAATACACACCAGGTATTATCGTTTTCGCTAAGATCATTTAATGTATTACAGTTATTGACAAGAGAATATACAATGAATACCGGCCGTGCGTCGCCTCCGAAATCCATATCGTTTACGAGCTTGATGAGTAATGAGCAGTTAATCTTCTGAACCCATGCGTCGACCATGACGATATCAGGGCGCACGGTATCGATCAGTCTGATCGCTTCTTCGCCGTCAGATGCCTCGGAAAACTGTTCGTACCCGTAGTGAAACATCCCTTCAATCGTTTTCTTTCGAAAATCTGTGTTTTCGTCAACAATGATAAATTTAATGTCCTTCTTCATTTTGCGTTGTCTCCATTTGTTTATTTTGTTTACGACAATATAATACCACAAAATGACAAATATGGCAATATGATTATGTCAAAAAATGCCACCAAAAAATCATCGTATTTATTGTGCATATTTACCAAATCTTGACAAATTTATGTCAGTTGTTGTCGTGCGAACAAGGAGACTCAAAGAATCCGCGAAGGTCGAAATAGAAAACGCCTTCTTGATTTTTGCGAAAACCTATCATTATAGCAATTTTTTCGTCGTCGGGATTCAGATAATATGCATCGCTGAATCCGACAAGATCTGAATAATTCAGCGCGGCGCGTCCCATTATGAAAAGAGCGGTATTATCACTGTATCCGGGCGCAAACGTTATATTATCAATATAAGCTGCCCCGCCCTTCAGATGAAACTGTAATACTCCTGCAAATACATCGCCGTCATGACAGGAATATGCGAGCGAATCAATCAGAAATTCGCATCCGCAAATTTCGCACATGCGCTCTTGTTCTTTTTTATCACCGATCGGTACTATTTTCAACATCGTCTGTTTCTCCATATAAGTATTTTACTTCATCGTCTGTCAGGTATACCCATTTGCCGCGCGGCAAATTACCTATTTCAAGTTTTCCTATCGCGATACGCTTAAGCGACATAACAGTCAGACCGACGTTTTCGGTCATTTTTCTTATTTGTCTGTTTCGCCCCTCGTACAACGTAACAGACAGTATCGTTTTACCGTCTTCCTCAGATATTACCGACCATTCCGACGGCGCAAGGGTATATCCGTCAATTTCCATCGGAGAGCGCAGCTGCTTTAATTGGCGCTCGGTCACCTTACCTCTTACCTTTACTTTATAGATCTTCGGTATTTCGTGCTTCGGATGCGTCAGTATATTGGTCAGCTTGCCGTCGTTTGTCAGAATCAGAAGTCCCTCTGACGCCATATCGAGCCTTCCGACGGGGTAGACCCTCGTTTTCACATCAGAGACAAGCTCGGCGATACACCGTCTTCCCTTTTCATCAGAAAGAGTCGTTACATAGCCTTTCGGCTTATTGAGCATAATATAGACATTATGTGCACCGTTATCTTTCCTGATTATTTTACCGTTGTATCGGACAGTGTCGCTGCCGGGAGTTATTTTCTGTCCGGTTTGTGCCATTTCGCCATTTACCGTTATATTTCCGTTTAAGATTTCATTTTCCGCAGCCCTGCGCGACATAACCCCGCAGTCGGCTATGTATTTCTGTATTCTTACTTTTTCCATGTTTCCTTTACTGTACTTTCAAATCCCATATCTAACAGTGCTCGATGGTCAGACCAATCGTCCGGGTCGTTGAGCGTAACGCAGATGAGCCGTATGCCATCCTTTTCAGCTGCCGTAACGAGACAACGTCCGATAGACTTGGTATATCCTGTCTTAACACCGATACAACCGTCATACAGTTTTAGCATTTTATTATGGTTAACGAGCTGTCTGCCGTTCTCTGTATTGCAATACGGTATATATTTTGTATATGACGATACTATCTTTTTGAACGTATCGTTCGCTAGAGCGTAGCAGGATATCATTGCCACATCACGTGCGCAGGAGTAATGTCCCTCCGCATCAAGCCCGTTCGTATTAACGAAATGTGTGTGTTCAAGACACAATAACTCAGCCTTTGTATTCATAAGCGATACAAAATCCTCGACCGTACCTGCACATGCAATGGCAAGAGCTACGGCTGCGTCATTTGCGCTGTTAAGCATTACCGCCCACACAAGGTCTTCGATAGATAAGACTTCACCGGGCTTCAGATAGATACTCGAGCCTTCTACCCCTATTGCCTCGTCGGCTACCGTTACCTCGCGGCTCAAATCGTCGCATATCTCCAGGGCGACGATAGCGGTCATTATCTTTGTAAGGCTGGCTATACCCGACTGCTCAGTCGACGCGCGGCTGTCGAGCACAGAAAAATCATCACTGTTAACAAGAATATATTTTTGCGCAGAACACTGCGCACAGACGACTGTGCCCGGCACGAGCAAAAATAAAACCAGAATTAATATAAAATAACGAATAATTATCACCCGGTTTTATATTATGGCTTTATTCAGATAATTATTCCTCGTCTTCATCCTCATCATTGTCAACATCGTCGGACTTTTTATCTTTTTTAAAAAAAGACTTAATCTTATCAAAAATCTCAGGACTTTTTTCAATAAACGCCGCAATGGCATCACCGGTATCATTCGAAGAATTGACATTGAGCATCTCTACGCTTCCATCGGCTTTTATTATAATAAATCCGACAGGGCTTACGCTCATGCCCGTTCCACCGCCTCCGCCGAAATTTGCCAGCTTATCGTCGGCAGGTACGTTTTTTCCAAAATAATCGATACCGCCGGATGCAAAACCCACAGAGATCTTCGATACGGGGATGATAACCGTACCGCTGCCGTTTTCGGACTGTATCGGCTCGCCGATTATGGTATTTGCATCAACTACATCACGGATCTGTGATAATGATGTCGCAATTATCTGACTTAATTTAGTTTCTGCCATTTTTATCTTCTCCTTTTCGTTTATGCCTTGTTGTATTTTTGATATATGCAGCCGCCGCTGATAAGGCTACTGCGAGCATATGCCATACTCTTAATGTGAAAGATAGGTTGCATGATAGCTCGCTTTTTCCTTTTAGATAATCCACATCGCAAACAATAGATGTATTATCATTCACGGAAAAATTAGTTATATTTTGTAATAATGTTACCGTGTATTGTATCAGCTGTACCGCAATTCCGTATTCAATTGCGGTTTTTGCCGCATCGTCGGTTGAGATAATCACCCTGATATTTGCAACCTTGATTCGCAGATATCTGAAAAATTTATCCTTAACACGAATAATAATATCGTTAATCATCGATATCGTCTCTTTGATATCGATATTATTTTTCTTTTTTGTAGATTTTACATCCGGTTTCTTTTCTGTATCAGATATTTTCTTCTGTTCTCTTTTTAACTGTTTTCTTATACCTCGCGCCGTGAATTTCTTAACGTCTATCTCTGGAACACTTGAATAGAGATTTTTTTTAATAAACAGTATTTTCAAATATATTTCTAACTTATCCTTATATACGATGAAAATGCTGATAGGTAAAAATAGTATAAAAAACAGTAACAAGAGAATTATTAACAGAATAATCCGCCACATAACTTAACCTTCTACATCGAGCTCTATCTGCGTTTCAGTGCTCTGCGTGCCGAACATTTCCGATGGCGGAAGATCGTCGAGTGATGAAAGACCGAAGCACCTCAGAAAATCGTGACTGGTTACATATAGGTACGGCTTACCGGGTACATCCAGTCGACCCTTGATATCAATCAGTTTTTTATCCATCAGATTGTTGACAGCGTATGTGCAGTCAACGCCGCGCACTTGCTCGATATATGCTTTTGTGACAGGCTGATGGTAGGCAATGACAGCGAGTACCTCGAGAGATGAATTTGAGAGGGTGCCATTCTTCTTAATGCCGAGTGCCTCCTTGATATATCCCTGGTACTCTTCTTTTGTGCATAGCTGGCAGGAATCGTCAAATAAAACGATCTGAATTCCTCTGGAAATATTACACGAGTTATATTTTTCGGCATAGTCTTTTACCACTTTTTTGACATCCTTTTCGGAGATCGCCAAAACATCCGACAGACGTGTATACTGTACCGGATATCCTGCGGCAAAAAGTATCGATTCGATTATTGCCTCAAAATTCCTTGTTTCATCCATTGTTTTCACCGACTTCGTTAATATTATCGTTCATTTCAAAGTATATCTCATCAGCGCTCGAATCGTCAGTTATATGTATCCTCTGCGACTTCACCATCTCAAGGACCGCTACAAATGAAGCGATTATTTCAGATCTTGTTTTAGATGAGAATATTATTTCTTTAAAGGTGACTCTCTTCTTTGTATTCAGCATCTTCATAATACCAAATACCTTTTCGTGAATAGATGCGACCTTCTTTTTGATAATCGTTTCAAGCGCCTGTTCCGGTTCTTTTGTGACGGACTGCTCCATGAGTGCCTTTCGCTGGACGATCCTCAAAAATGCCTCGGACAAAAGCTCAATATTCTGATCGGAAACCGTATTGTCCGGCATGATCTCGTCAGTTTCCTTTATCATTCTTCCCGAGAAATAATCATATTGCTCCGCAAGATATGCTGCTTCCTCTTTTGCTTTTTTATATTCAATCAGCGCTGCGGCAAGTGCCGCACGGGGATCTTCCTCTTCCTCGCTGTTCGTGTTTGGCAATAGCATTCTGCTTTTAATCAGCATCAACTCTGCCGCCATAGTGATAAACTCGCCCGCAACTTCCATATCCATCGCTCTCATCTGCTCGATATGCTCCATATACTGATCGAAAATAAGTGCTATGGGGATATCATAGATATCGATCTGATTCTTTGATATCAAGCGCAGCAAGAGGTCGAGAGGGCCTTCGAATTTCTCTAACTTAAATTTTAGTTCTTCCATCATTATAACCCCGGTATAAGCGAAATAAGCTTTTCCGTCAAAGAAACATAACCGTGTGCTAAAAACGATAGGGGTGTCGACAAAAGACCGGTAAATAAAAGCACGATAACTCCGAGATAAATATATCTCTCATATTTCATAATGCTGAAATAGTATTTTTCAGGCAATATAACATTTAGTATCCTCGAGCCGTCGAGCGGCGGAACGGGGATCAAATTGAATATTGCGAGGGTAGCATTCAGATACGCAAACATACTCAAAAACATCACGAAGACATTAATAAAATTCAAGCTCATGTGTGCATACCCGCCGCTTAAAACAAATGCACTGAATATCCTGAATATCAGTATCGCCAAAAAAGACAAGATCAGATTTGATACAGGTCCTGCCAATGCGGTTATTGCCATACCTCTTTTGCGATTTTTGAAGTAATTCGGGTTGATCGGTACGGGTTTTGCCCAACCAAAGCCAAAAATGAGCATCATCAAAGCACCTACGGGATCAAGGTGCGCAAACGGGTTTAGAGTCAGTCTGCCGCAAGCCTTGGCAGTCGGGTCGCCGAGTGCTTTTGCGGCAAGGCCGTGAGCACATTCGTGCACCGTCAGTGAAAAAATGACGATCGGTATCAGAAACATGATTGATATCAATGCACCGGTATCGCCGCTAATCAGGCTTTTTATTAAATCTATCAGCATTATTTTATCCTTCTATCAGTTTGAATATCGCATTCCAAATCTCATCTTTGCCAATCCCCTTTAACGAGGAAAAAGGTATGACGTCAGTACCGTCTGGGACAAGGGGGCAGCTGCGAATTGCTGCTAAATTCTTTGCCGTATCGCCTTTATTCAACTTATCGCACTTTGTGGCGGCGATGACATAATTTATACCACACTGATTCATATAATCGAGCATCGTCATATCATCTTTTGTCAGTCCGACCTTCAGATCGACGAGTGCCACGACTCCCAAAAGAAGCTCAGAGGAAGATCGCTCGGTAAAGAAGCCGTCCGTCAGTGCAGACCATCTTTTTATATCAGCCGGCGCTCTCTTTGCAAATCCGTACCCGGGAAGGTCAACGATATACAGTGCGTTATCAACATTATAAAAATTGACAGTTATCGTTTTGCCGGGGGTAGAGGAGACACGTGCGAGGCTTTTGCGTGCAAGAAGCGTATTGATGAGCGAGCTTTTGCCGACATTTGAGCGCCCGGTAAAGGCGATCCTCGGAATTGCCTTTGTCGGAAACTGCGAGGAAAGGCCCGCGGTCACTTCAAGCTTGGTATTTTGAACATTCAGCTTCATACTTCACCTGAGATAATTCGTTAGGGATGTTGTCTGCCCGTCAAGGCAAAGAGCGTTTCTCAGAACATCCGTAATGTCTTTACACAAGATAATTTTGACGTTATCCTTAACTTTATTATCTATCTTTCTCATGGATTTTTCATTGTCTGCCGGAATCAGTATCGTCTTTACGCCCGATCTGTATGCTGCCATTGTCTTTTCACGCAGACCTCCGATGGGTAATACATCGCCTTTCAGTGATATTTCACCCGTCATTGCCACATCACCCTTGACAGGACAACCGGTAAGCTGGCTGATAATCGCCGTCGTTACGGTGACTCCTGCGGACGGACCGTCCTTCGGAACAGCGCCTTCCGGAAAATGAACATGAATATCGGTGTCACGGTAGAATGACGAACGTACGCCGATCTTGTCGGCGATCGAACGGATATACGATACGGAAATATTTGCAGATTCCTTCATTACATCTCCGAGAGATCCGGTGAGCGATACCTTCCCCGTTCCGGACATGGTAAGCGCCTCAACCTCGAGAAGGTCGCCTCCGTTTTCGGTATAAGCCATACCATTCACGACCCCTACTCTTCCCTTTGATGTAACTCTTTTATGTATGATCGGCTCTCGATCGAGAAGCTCGCCGACATTTGAATCGGTGATCTTAAATTTATCAATTCCGTCACAAGCCACAGCGACAGCCGCTTTTCTGCACAAAGATGCGACACATCTCTCAAGCGAACGCACGCCCGCCTCATTCGTATAGGAATCAATGACCGAAAGAATAGCTTTATCGGCAAAAGAGACTTGCGATTTTTTAAGACCCGCTCGTTCGATCTGCTTCGGTATCAGATGACGCTTTGCGATCATGTGTTTCTCTTCCCGTGTATAGGAGGGCATTTCTATAATCTCCATACGATCGAGCAGAGGACGCTGAACATATTCAAGCGAGTTTGCCGTCGCAATAAAGATACACTTAGAGAGATCTACGGGAATTTCAAAGAAATGATCACGGAAATTCTTATTTTGCTCTCCGTCAAGAACCTCGAGTAAAGCAGAGGACGGATCACCGTGCGTATCAGTCGTCATTTTATCTATTTCATCGAGTAGAACAAGCGGATTTTCACACCCTGACTCTGTAATGCCGGCAATAATCCTGCCCGGCATAGCGCCGAGATATGTTTTTCTGTGCCCGCGTATCTCAGCTTCATCCCGGACACCGCCGAGCGAAATGCGAACGAAATTTCGCCCCATAGCATTTGCAATAGACTGAGCAACAGATGTCTTTCCGACTCCGGGCGCTCCGACAAGACATAAAATCTGTGCATTTTTCTCGCCGTTTGTCAGCTTTCGGACAGCTAAAAACTCAATGATCCGCTTCTTGATATTCTCCATGCCGTAATGATCTTTTTCAAGAATTTTCGAGGCTTTTTCTATATCGATCATATCATCGGTAAACTTGCCGAAAGGATATTCAAGAACTGTATCAAGATATGAATGTATGACAGTTCCCTCCGCTGCGCCAAAAGGAATCTTTGCGAGTTTGTTTGCTTCTTTTATCAGTTTCGCCTTTGACTTTTCGTCGGTGATACATTCATTGATCTTATTGAGATATTCCTCGATCTCGTCCGGCTCATGATAATCTAACTCATCCTGAATGACTCTAAGCTGGTTTTTAAGATAATATGTGCGCTGATCCTCGTCAATGGCCTCACGAACCTTGTGGGAAAGTTCGCTGTCCAACGTGAATTGAAAGACCTTTTTTTCAAGTAGCTCAAGTAGCGCTTCTGCACGCCCGATAGGATCAAACACCGATAAGATAACCATTTTTTCAGCAGTTGTAAACGGTAGATTTGCAGCAATCATATCAACGAGCGTTTCTGTCGGAGAGATGCTGTGTACAGACTCCATCAGCTCCTTGGACGGCGCTTTTAAGAAACTACAGCATCGCTCGAAAAGCTCAATAATGTTTGCTCTTATTTCCGGGGAAATATCGCTTGTAGCATACTGCTTAATCAATATATCTGCAAAAAGCATGTCATCTTTTTCCGTATAGTCGGTCGCAACCGCTCGTTCACGCCCTACTAATACTATACGGTAATTTCCGTCCGGCAATTTTATGAGCTGCTTTATCTGTGCGAGTGTTCCGACATCGTACGGCTTATCTTCATCGTTTGTATCATCAATTGTGACGACAAGCACCTCGCTGTCATTATCACACGCCCATAGGCATGTATTGATCGTATTATTATTTGAAAACTCAAATGTTACAGGAAGACCCGGAAAAAGGACCTGCATATTAAGTATCACAACCGGGATATTCTTTTTATTAATTTTCTTGAAAACTTGCGCCATGTAATGCTCCGCTAAGACAAATATTGTATATTTATACTATTATAACACAGATGTATTTTTTTTTCAAGGATGCTTTGTCTTTTGCTTTGATATTTGCATATGATGTATAGACACGGAAAATATAAGGAGATACAATAAATGGACATGAGAAAAAATTATCAAAGATATCAGCGTCCCTACCGTATGCAGAATTCATGCGGATGCGGATATCAAATGCAAGATCGTGATGATAACCCGGGCGATTGCCTTCGTTATTATACCCTTGCAATGGCATATTTCCCGGAACAAAAATTCGATTCGATCTATGATCTGTCCGATGCCATGAAATCCGGCACGATCTTTAAAGAGCTTAATCTGCCGTTTACAGGTTGCAAGGGCGGGAGGTATAGATGACAGACAAAAATTTACTCTATGAAATACAGAAAGTCGGCTTTGCCGCAGTTGAAGCAAATCTATACCTCGATGCATATCCAAAATGCGAGAATGCGCTCAGGTATTTCAACGAGATGAGCGAAAGATACGCAGCTCTCGTTGCAGAATACGAGGAAAAATGCGGCCCCTTGACGGCGGCGTCAAACGGCAATGAGTGTTGGAGATGGACCGACGGCCCGTGGCCGTGGGAATTGGAGGCTAATTAAATGTGGATCTATGAAAAAAGGTTAGAGTACCCGGTATGTATCAAGAGACCGAACGCAAAGCTTGCCGGCGTGATAATATCACAGCTCGGAGGTCCTGACGGCGAAATGGGAGCGGCAACAAGATACCTTTCTCAGCGCTATTCAATGCCGGATAACAAGATAGTAGGCATTCTTACAGATATCGGTAGAGAAGCCCCTAAAATGTTCCTTTTAGGGGCTACCGCTTTTTTTGACGCTT
>CAYOFP010000005.1:0-109249 GCA_964403505.1 uncultured Lachnospiraceae bacterium | reverse complement strand
GCAAGTTTTTCAAGTAAAAAACTCGGGGAAGCACTTTTTCAGACGTGGTACTCGCATCATTTATGCTCGAACTTCCTGATTATCGTCTGCCGACTTTCAAAAACGTGGCGGCGCTTCTATGGGAGAAGACGAAGGATTTTCTCTGCCGTGCGTTCACGCTGATCTTTATCGCCTCGGTGGGGATATGGCTTTTGCGTTATTTCGACATGAGCTTTTCCAATGCCGCTGATATCTCTGACAGCATTTTATATCATATCGGGGCGGTCATCTCTCCGATATTCCGTCCGCTTGGGTTCGGCCGTGCGGAGCTTGCCACAGCACTTGTTGTCGGGCTCAGCGCAAAAGAAGCGGTGGTATCCACCCTCGGTGTTCTCTCGGGCGCAGGCGGTATAGCGCAGTTGTTTCAGGATAGGCTCGCCGCATTTTCGTTTTTGTTATTTACATTATTATATACGCCGTGCGTTGCGGCATTTGCGGCGATGCGGAACGAGCTCGGCTCATTTATGCGTGCGCTCGGTGCGGCTCTTATCCAATGTGCAGTGGCGTACCTTGTTTCATTTTTGTTTTATAATATCGCAAGTATATTAATATAAAGGATTCATAAGGAGTTAAGAAATGAAAAGACCGTTGATTATTTGGGCGATAGTTTTTAGTTTGATATTTGCAATTTTTGCACAGTCCGTATCTGCCGATCAGATCGAACTGCCGGATGTGCCGATCGGCACCAGTGGATATACCTATCATACCGTCTATCCGACCTGCACGGAGGATGGTGTGTCCTTAACGATACGAAACCGTGACGGAGCGATCACAAAGAGGACACCTATCCCTGCGCTCGGACATGATTATATCGATGCAGTGATTCCGCCGACATCGAATGAACAGGGGTATACGACCCATACATGCTTGCGTTGCGGTGATACTTATATCGACTCATATACCGAGCCGACAGGGGTCTATTCTTTGGGCGATGTCAACGGTGACGGAAATATCAACGGCGATGATGTCTCCGATCTTTCGAGATATATCGCAAAGTGGCCGGATGCGTCAGTCGAATGTGATGGGGCGTGCGATGTCAATCTGGACGGAGCGATCAACGGTGATGATGTCTCCGATCTTTCGAGATATGTCGCAAAGTGGCCGGATGCGACTTTGGGATAATATATAACGAAAAAAGCCGATTTCATTAGTGAAATCGGCTTTTTGTTTTGCTATTATATTTTCGCTTTTATTGCGGCGTTGACCTTTTCACGGAGGTCGAGGATGTAGCTTGCTTCCTTCGGATATTCCTTAAAGGTTATTTTCTTCTCGAGCGCACCGTCGATCAGATCCGATACATAGTCCCTTCCGTACAGGCTCTCGCAGAGCTTGAGCGCACGCATATCCTCTAGGCCGTGCTTGAATACGAGATAGTGTATCGAGTCGAGCGCCGTGCCGTCCGCTTTCGGATATACGCTGAAGGCATCGCCTGCAGGTACAAAGTAATCGCCCGACAGATCCTGATAGGGGTTTATGAGGTCGCATGAGAAACGATTGTAGTAGAAGTTGAATCCCCACTGCAAGAATCCTGCGAGGTTGTATTTGTACATCTGTATGCCCATGATTCTGGTTCGGGCCGAGGGCATTGCGACGAATCTGTTTGATACCTCGCTTGACTCACTGCAGCAGTAGTATGTCCACAGGTTGGGCACCTTGGCTTCAAGGAAGGGTTCTATTGCATGACTCGAGGGGACGGGGCACATGACAGCGCCTGTCTTGTAAAACTCGAAATTTGAGAGGGCATCGAGTATGGTATAGCCGTCGAGCACCTCGCCGAGTACCCGTTTTGCATTCATGTAGTTTTCAAGATGGTCTGCGTGAGGCTCGTCGGAGATGTGATAGTAGCACATCTTATCAACGCCCTTCGCCTTTAGGAATGTGAGGAGTGATGTGAGCATTTCATGTAAGAAGTGTGAGTATTCTTCGCCGCAAGCGTCCGTCTCCCATCCGAATATCTTTTTGTATTCGCCGTCGACTGTTGCCATGACCTTTGGCGCATGGGATGCACCCCACTGTGTAAAGAGGTGGCTCATCTCAATTATCTTTACATTATATTTGAGTAGCAGGTCGATCCAGCGGTCGAGCTTATCAAAAGCGAATGAATAAACGCCGTCATTTACCGTGATATCAATGAGCTGGCAGGTCGGGCGTTCGCCGCCTACCTTCGTATCGAGGGGTACTGTGAGTATCGGTGTCAGTATCATATTGATACCGCCATCGACAGCCGCTTTTATGTAATTTTCGATTATTTCCCAATGCCGCTCGGAAAAGACCTCAACATTGTAGTAGCTTGCGAGACAATCGGCGTAAAACCATTGCGAATAAAGGAAATCCTGCTCGGGCAGAGCCGCGCCGATGATCTCTACCTCGAGGGTAGCGCTTCCGTAAAGCTCATCTCCTTCCTCGTTATATAATTCAATCGTTACGGGATATTTTCCTGCCGGGTACTTTCCGTTCGGGCAGATATCTATCCAAAGGCAACGAAGCTCGTTCAGGGCGATCAGTGCACATCCGCCGTAACGCAGGGGGGTGAGCAGATCGGGGTAAAGTCCGGGCTCTTTATTTCTTAAGTAGTTGTCATCTCCGCATCCTTTTGCGACAGGCATAGCTACGTTGACCTGCTCGACATTACGCAGGGTCACGCAGTCTGCGATATCGGATACGATCTTGACCTTTGATACGAGTTTGGTATACACCTCACGGTCGATCTCGTTCATCAGGAGCTGAACGGAAAGATGCTCGTTATTGAGCATGGATATTTTTTTCAGCTCAGGCTTGTCCCAGTATCTTTCATCGGAAAAGCACTTTTCGAGCGATGAGATGAATTTGCATTTCAGTGTGTTTCGCATGGTATTCTCCTATTATTTATTTATATTGTCTGCGAGATTGTTATCGCAGTAAGGACAAATTGATAAGGTGTTTATGTGGAGCGTCTTTTCACATGAGCCGCATACTGCTTCCGGTTTTGAGCCGTATGCCCATGAGACGCCGAAGCGCTCGTATGTTCTTAAGATAAAGAGTTTATTATTCTCGAGCGAGTCTGCTTTTTTGATAAATGCGCCGTTCTCATCCTTGAGGGAAGCGCCGTTAAAAATGATCTCAGTATTTTCTGTTATGACCATACCCTCGGCGGGGGTGACGATGACAAGAGAGCGGTATGCGTATTCGTCAAGGAATATTTCCGGCTTTTTTCCGAGGAATTGGCACTCCCATCCTGTAAAGACGGTGTAATTATTCGTGGTTTTAACGGCGTATGCGTCTTCGACTGTCGCACCGAGTGTGGGGGTTGTCAGATTGATACTTATTTCCTTAAGTTCAAAAAATGATGATAGTGTAGCCTTTTGTTCAGCGGACAGTGTATTCGATTCGTCATTCACGGCGCAGGAGCTCACATAAGCGACCGAGCGTGCGTTGCTCTCGGAGTCAAAATCGCCGTAGACTGTGCGTTTTTCGCCATTCGTATAGCTTATATTTACATATGGGCGAGCGCAGAATCTGCGTCCGTAGTTGCTTTCCTTGATGTTTGCGATGACGCCGGAGTAGGTGCGTTCATTCGAGTTTTGCGACATCCATACTTTTGCCGGGATCTCGAGCGCAGTGCCGCCGTCATTTTCTATCGCTTCTTTTGTGAAAGAGCCGTTTATCATATCCTCAACTGATACGAGCGTGCCGAATGAGAAATCATCTGTCATTTCGCTCAGCTTCTGATAGTCGCTCTCATCTACTCGGGTGGTAAAGCGAAGGCCGACGGGGGATACATATCTCACCGAAGCACCGCTGTATAGCGAGAAGCGCACGAAGACAGGCTCGAAGAGTACCTCGGTATCGGATGTATATTTTTCGCCCGGCGCTAACAAAATAACGCTGTCGTTTACCTCTGCCGTCCAACCGACCAATACTCCGTTACCGGATGCGCTCTCGGGCAGGATGGTATCTTTTCCGTCTGCATAAAAAGTCTCAGATAACGATAACGGTACAGCGCATATTGGAAGACATAATGTGATGGCTAAAAATAAGGAGAGAAATATGGGTATTATTCTTTTCATAATAACAATCCGTTCCCATTAATATTGATATCTTTATTTTATCATTTAATATTATAAATGTCAATAATAATACAAAGAGCATTGAAATCCCATGCTTATGTTGCAAAAAAATAAAATATATGGTAAAATATCCATGTATAGTCCAAGAGGGACGGCGAAAACCGTACTCGCAGGCTGTAAGAAAAGGCAGGTGCAATATGAAAAAGAACTATTTAAGAGCCGTATCGGCTTTGATCTCTTTGCTTATCGTGCTCGGTGCGTGCTTTATACCGCTGTCCGGATCCGATAGGCAGACGCACATAGTATCATGTATGCTCTCGGAGGATGGTAATACCCTGACGGTGGATGTGACCTTGTCGGATGATTTCCTTACGGTATACGGTGCGTGCGGAGTTTATCTTTTTGAGCTTCCTCCGTATGCAAAAATGTCTAATATCAATAATTATTCTCCTGCGGCGGAGCTCGTTGCTCAGTCTGATATAACATTCACTCTGGATATGACAGACTGTGCACCCGAGAGAATATATAATAAATTTGTTATTGCGAGGTTGGTGGACGGTGAATATCAGACCACCGCAAATGTAAAGTATATCGATAATCCGCAGGTATTCGCAGGGAATAAAAAGGATTATCCGAAATTTGACGGTAAAGAGGGCGTGTACGGCGACTCGGACGGTGCAGCTACGATAGATGCGAAAAGCGCTGTCATCCCCGTTGCACTGAATACCCTCGTCATGGATACCATAGAAGGCTCTACCAAGTATGAATTCGGCGATAAGACATATTATATAAATAAGGAAAATCTGATCGCCCTCGATAATAATGTCCGTGCGCTTTCGGAAAACGGGCGCGAGGCGGTTTTGCAGCTTTTGCTCACAAAGCCGGATGAGACTACATCAGAGACTGCAATGAAGCTGTATCAGTATATCAAAGCATCCGATGCAGTATATTACGGCGTTAATACCGAGAATGACGAGAGCATCTCTGTATACACGGCACTTTTGAAATTCTTATGTGAGAGATATACCCGTGACGATGCGGTGTACGGCTTCGCCGGTAAGTTTATCATGGGTGCGGCATTGAACTCAAACCGTGTATATAACAGCGTCGGTCATACGATGGACTCAAAGTATATCATAGCCCTCACACGTCAGCTCCATATCGTGAGCACGGCGCTGCTTTCGGAATATTCGGAGGCAAAGCTGCTTCTGCCGTTTGAAGCTAATTTCAATCATCCCGTGCACGATCCCGCGCTGAATCCGAATGAATATCTTGATTACAGCGCAAAATATGTGCTCGACTCTGTATTTGAGAGCTTAGAGACGGGAGACTGCAACGTGCCGTTCGGCATTTATCTCGATGCGACGGCATCCGACGGCTCCTACGATTTTTGGAATGATGAATACGCCGAGGATTCGCAGGACTCACCTTTCGTCACGATTAAAAATATAAATGTCCTGACTGATTATCTGAAAACTCCCACACTTCTTTACAACGGCTATATGCGTGAGGTGTCGGTGGCGTTTGATACGGGCGACAATACCGCAGATAATGCGGCGGCCGCCCTGTGCGCTTATTATTGCGCAAAGGCAAATGACGATATCAGTATGATATATTTTGATGGTGTGACAAACGGGACGGTGAGCGACTCGCTCCACTCCCTTGATTCTCTGTCAGACGCCGAAATAAAGAATAAGATAAAGTTGTTGCTCGGCGAACAGGGATATAGCGAACTCGTTGACGGCTCGCTTGCGGACCTGTTAGTAAACAGGATAGATATGCCTCTGTTCACCGACAAATTATCGGGCAGGAGCAAGGTGACGAAGATCGCAGATTTCACGGATAACGATATCGGTGCATTCTGCGCCGATCACTATACGTCATCCTGCGCTATATCGATCGACGGCGATGCCGGTCTGTCCCTTAGCGCAGAGGGAAATGCTGACCGTGCCGGTTTTTACAGGACTTTTGATGAATACGTCATTTCAGGTCAGGATGTCGTAGCTATCTGTATCAATGCCGTATCCGAAACGGATGAAGCGACGGTAAGGCTTATCCTGCGGGGAAAGAAGGGCGATGAGGATGTAGTCTTAAGCGGTCAGAGCGTCGTTACCCCCGGAGAGTGGAATGAGATAAGGTTTTCTCTTTCGGGAATCGATACGTTAAATTATCTCGGTATATCCGCAGCTTCGGTAAATGGCGAAGCTATGACGCTTATGTGTAAGGATATTATGATGTACCGTCTGCCCATGCTAGGTCTACGGCTTGTCATAACGGTGATCATATGGATTATTGCCATATTCTTATTCTTATTCCTGCTTATATACGGAAGGATCGTATATATCAAGGCGAAAAAGGGAAAGAAAAAGCGCAAGGAACTGTCCGAAAAGCTAAAAAAAGAGGATGAAAAGCACAGACGTGCACAACAGGCACGGGACAGCCGTCACGCAGACAAGAATACATCGAAAAAGAACGCCGAACGTGCGCAAAAGGAGAAAAAAGAACAGCAGAGGCGCGCAAAGGAAAGAGAAGAAGCACAGAAAAGAAAGACCGATAAAGAAAGACAGGCAGCTCAAAGGGCGCAGAAACAAAAGCAGACGGAAAGACCTCAGAGCGTAAAGCCAACGCCGAAGACAGAGCCGGTATCTGCACCGAAAAACGCCCGTCCGGCTGAAAAGACGAGCGCAAAAAAGGCGGATATCCCCGAGATGCCGAAAACAGAACCGAAAACCTATATGGTGCCGCAGAAGAAAGAGACCGTGCGCAAGCGCAGTACTATGAGCGTCGGCATAGAGCCCTCGGGCGGGAATATGGGCGAAAGCTTTGATACGACAAGCTTGAGCAAAAAGAATTTTTCTTAAACGGAGGTAAGATATGAGCGCTATACCGAAAAGAAGCGAGGTCGCGATCGAAAACACATGGGACCTTACGGATATATTCAAAAGCGACGATGAGTGGCAGTCTGCGTATGAATCCTGCCTCAGTATACCGGAGCAGTGCGCTGCTTTCAGCGGAAAGATATCAAAAAGCGCACAGGCACTGTACGATTATCTGCGTGCAAGCGATGAATACGGCTTAAAAATAGAGGCAGTATACCAATATGCGGCACGAAAGGGAGACGAGGACTCTGCGGTCGGCAAATATCAGGAGATGATAGGAAAGGCATACGGGCTTTTTGTCTCGGTGAACAGTGCGTGCGCATTTGCCGTACCCGAGATCATGTCGATCGACGATAAGACGCTTGATGGTTTTTATGCCGAGTGTCCGGGTCTTAAATTATATAAAAGGGCGCTTGACCGTATGCGTGCTTTAAGAGAGCATACTTTATCCGAGGCGGAGGAGCGCATCCTCGCTATGGCAGGGGAAGTGAGCCGCGCGCCCGATGATATCGCCTCGAAGCTTGGAGACGCCGATCTACGTTTCCCCGATGTCATAACAAAGGACGGGAATAAGCCTCTGACACACGGCACATTTATTCCTCATATGCAGGATAGCGACAGAAATGTAAGAAAAGACGCTTTTGAGAAACTTTATCAGACTTATAAGTCTTTTGAGAATACTTCTGCTGCCATACTTGACGCTCAGGTCAAAGTGCTGAAGTTTTTTGCGAATGCGAGAAAATTTAACAGTAATATAGAGGCGGCACTTGCATCGAACGAGGTACCTGTAAAGGTGTATGAGAGCCTTGTCGAGGCAGTAAATGACGGCCTCGGCGCGATGCACCGCTATATCGCTTTGCGCAAAAAATTGCTTAAGACAGATGAGCTTCATATGTACGATTTGTATGTCCCGATCGTTACGGCGGCAGACGACGAGGTGAGTTTTGAGGCGGCAAAGGCAGAGTGCCTTTCTGCCCTGGGGCCGCTCGGCGAAGACTACCTCAGGGTCATCAAAGAGGGCTTTGACAACAGATGGATCGACGTATATGAAAACGAGGGTAAGCGGAGCGGAGCGTATTCCTCCGGTGCGCGTCCCCACCCCTATGTTCTGATGAACTATAATAACACGCTCGATTCTATGTTTACTCTGATCCACGAGATGGGACATTCGCTTCATTCCTATCTTTCCGAGAAGAATCAGCCGACGGTATATTCGGATTATGTGATATTTGTAGCTGAGGTTGCATCTACCTGTAACGAGGTTCTGCTCATGAAGCATCTTTTGTCAAAGACGGAGGATACGACACGCAGGGCATATTTGATCAATTATTTTCTCGAGCAGTTCAGAACGACCCTGTACCGGCAGACCATGTTTGCAGAATTCGAGCTTGAGATCAACCGCATGGCGGAAAAGGGTGTGACCCTGACGGCAGAAACGCTGAACGATATCTACCGTGAGTTGAACTGCCGCTATTACGGCGATGACATCGTTGTGGATGAGGGGATCGCCTCCGAATGGGCGAGAATACCGCATTTCTATTACAACTTCTATGTTTATCAGTATGCGACAGGCTTTTCTGCGGCAGTAGCACTCGCACAAAAGATATTTGACGGTGAGCCGGGTGCGGCACAGGCATATATCGAGTTCTTGTCCGGCGGATGCTCTGAGGATCCTATATCTCTGCTTCGTCATGCCGGCGTCGATATGGAGAGCCCCGATGTCGTGCGCAGTGCGATCGGCCTTTTCGATTCGCTCATCGGCGAATTTGAAAAACTGACATCAGATATATAAAAACATATTGACAAATCTTTTTTAGAGTTGTATAATATAAGCGTATAGTTAGATTTGAAGTTATTTTAAGAGGATTTTACGATGAAAAGAATTATTGTTTTGACATTAGCTGTTCTTATGTTAGCGGCATTAACAGTTCCGGCGTTTGCTCAGACGGACATGAAAAGCCCCGAACCCCAGAAATATAACGCAGAGTGTGTCTCTGTTAACGCAAGTCGGGGTACTGTCGCTCAGACGGTAAACACTGACGGTACGGTTACATTTACCGCACTTCCCGTAACATATGCTTTTTCAAAATGGGAGATCACAGGTGAATATGAAATAGTATCGGGCGCACTCGATCAGAAGGTTATCACTGTCAAGCCGCTTTCCGATATCAAGGCAGTGGCATATTTCGATGGCAAACTCATTGAGTCACCTGAGACCGGAACAGGCGCAGTTTCTGTTTTCTCGCTCCTTGCGCTCGCATCGTTTGCGGCAATGGCTTATGCGGGTAAGCGTGTTCGTGATTAATTAATCTGTAGTTTTATAATTCCTGCCCGTTTTACGGGCAGGAATTTGTTTTTTTGAGAGAAATTATGAAAAAGAAGCTTTTTATTATCGTTTTTATCATCTCGTGTATTACCTTTATCGTATCGGTCTGTGCGATAGCCTTTTTGTTGCGCGGCGGCAGTGATTTCGATCGGACTAAGGAATCGCTCAATAATACCGAGTCGAATAATATTTCCGAGCCGTCGGAGAGTCTGCCCGTCGAGAGTGAGAGCGAGACAAAACCGCTTTCGGATAATCCGATAGATTTTGCCGCATGGCAGGCGCTTAATGCCGATATCTATGCGTGGATCAGGATCCCCGGCACGCCGATCGACTATCCCATCCTGCAAAGGGCGGATGATGAGTTATATTATCTGCGCCGTGACTACCTCGGTAATTACTACTATCCGGGATGTATTTTCACTCAACATATGAACAAGAAGGATTTCACAGATCCGAATACCCTCATATATGGTCATCAGACCTTTGACGGTACGTTTTTCGGACCGTTACATGATTTTGAGGATGAAAAATTCTTTGCGGAAAACGACACGACATATATTTATATCCCCGGTCATATTCTGACGTACCGCATTTTTTCTGCGTATCTATATGACAGCCGCCATATATTGAAATCATTTGATTTTTCAGATAAAAAAGTATTCACTCAGTATTTGCAGACCTGCCTCGACCCGGACTCTACGCTCAGAAACGTGCGTGAGGGCGTGAGTGTGACCGAGGACGACAGGATCATAACGTTGAGCACATGTATGCCCTCGGGCAGTGATGACGGCAGATATCTTGTACAAGGAGTTCTTATTAATGATGAGCTTACAAAATGAAGAGAATAACGACAAGCCGAAGGGCAAAATGAAGACATGGAAAAAGGTGCTGCTTATCATCCTCGCGGTGGTGATCGCACTTGATGTATGCCTCGTCTCGATATTCGGTATCTTGTATTTTAAGGGAAAGAAAGCGGCGATGCCCGAGGTCTCACCGACGATCGTACCGCCCGAGGGAATAGACGATATTGTCACGGATGATGATGGGAGAAGCGTATATTATCTCGGAAAAGAATATGTATATAATGATAATATCACGACCTGCCTTGTTATGGGAACGGATATTTCAGACTACACATACGGCGTCATAGGAAAAAACGGTGAGGCAGATGCGCTCGTGCTTATGACGTTTGATACCTCGAGCGGCAGGGTATGCGCGATCAATATCTCACGTGACTCTATGACGGATATCAAGGTATATTCGACCGACGGGATCATGACGGGCACGCAGGAGGCGCAGATCTGCCTCGCATATGAGTATGGTGACGGTCGGGAGACGAGCTGTCAGAATGTAGCGGACGCCGTTTCGGGTCTTCTGTGCGGAGTGCCCGTGGTCAGATATATCTCCCTCGATATTTCGGCGATGGCAGTGCTCACCGACGCAGTAGACGGTGTCGAGGTTCCTGAGTACGACGAGCGGTATTCAAATAAGACGGGGGATATGATCACCGTTTTCGGTGATGAAGCACGGAAGTATGTGCAAAGCCGCGACCATTCGGATATCGCATCAAACAGTGTGCGTATGCAGAGGCAGACGGAATTTCTCCGGGCTTTTGCTGCAAAGACGATCACAAAGACAAAATCAGACATATCAACGCCCAAGCGGCTTTTCGATCTGCTCGGCGATTATATGATAACCGATGTTGATGCGTCGCTTGTGACATATTATGCGACAAATTATATAAATAAGGATTGCAAGATCGAGTTTATGACCGTCCCCGGTACTGTTACGGTGGGTGATAACGGCTATGCACAGTATCATGTGGACAAGCTCGGTGTATACGAGATGGTACTCTCTGTTTTTTATAACGAGAAAGAATAAATGATGCAGACTGTAAAGATATACGATAACGAACCGTATCAGTATGCCTTCACGGCGGAGGTGCTCTCGTGTGAGCCGGGTGCGGACGGTTATATCGCCGTCCTTGACAAGACCGCTTTTTTCCACGAGGGCGGCGGACAGAAGTGTGATACGGGTAAAATAGGCGACGCTGCGGTCTCATATGTTTATGAAAAAGACGGTACAGTCTATCACGTGTGCGATAAGAGCGTTTCCGGCAGGGTAGAATGTGAGATAGACGGAGTTGCACGTTTTATGCGGATGCAGCACCATAGTGCAGAGCATATCGTATGCGGTATCATACATCGGTATTACGGGTATGATAATGTCGGCTTTCATCTGAGTGATGAAGGTGTGACGCTCGATGTCAGCGGTAAACTCTCGCAGGACGAGCTCACTTTCGTTGAGAGAGCGGCGAACGAAGCGGTCTGGAAAAATGCTGATGTGCATGTGTTCTATCCTGTCCCGGATGAGCTTGCACAGCTCGATTACCGCTCGAAAAAAGAGATAGCGGATCGTGTGCGTATCGTCGAGATCGAGGGCGTTGATCTCTGTGCCTGCTGTGCACCGCATGTTGCGCATACGGGAGAGATCGGCGTGATAAAGCTGCTCGACGCTATGAATTATAAGGGCGGTATGCGCATTACCCTGCTTGCCGGCTCTCTTGCCCTTGCGGACTATGCGAGGAGATATCGGGATACATATGATATATCCGTTATGCTCTCGGCGAAGCAGAGTGAGATTACAGGTGCGGTTGAGGCGCTGGGTGCAGAGATAAATGCATTAAAATGTGAGCTTTCCGAAAAGAAAAAGGCGCTGTGTTCGATGATGATAGAGAATGCCATGAAAACAGAGGGCGATAAAATAATATTCGCCCGTTCTCTCGATTCAGGCAGTATGAGAAATATCGTCAACGCATGTGCGTCAGACAGAGAGATGTGTGCGCTGTTTTCTGAAAACGGAGGCAGAGGATATGACTATATCATATCGGGCGGCGGTATAAATCTGCGTGATATGGCGCAAGATATCAATAGGAATTTTGACGCTCGCGGCGGCGGAAGCGATAAGATGATACAGGGAAATATTAAAGCAAGCGAGCAGGAGATAAGAGAGTATTTTGCAAAACGAACCGATAAAAGCGATCACTGATTTCATATTTGTCTCGGGAACGCCGACTGCGTCTGATGCTGTTTTTGTAGCAGGAGGCTCAAAGCCTGCTCTGCCTGAGATGGCGGCGAAGCTGTATGCGGCAGGACTCTCGCCGATGATATTCATCGGCGGTGCATACGGGATCAAAAACGGCAGATTCATCCCTCCCGAGGAAAAGCGTGACGTTTACTCGGGTGCTTACCGTACCGAATGCGAGTTTTATGCCGATGTCCTCGAAAAAAACGGCGTCCCGACCGAGGCGATCATCGGTGAGGACAGATCCCGTTATACGAAGGAAAATGCTGTCTTTGCAAAGAAGCTCGCCGATGAAAAGGGCATCGTGATAGAAAATGCCCTGCTCATCTGTCAGGCTTATCATGCCCGCAGATGTCTGATGTACTATCAGCTCGCATTTCCCGGCGTCAGCTTTACCGTATGCCCTGCAGTGACGAAGGGAGTCTCTGCTGAGTCGTGGTATGAGAGCAGAGAGGGAAAGGAGCTTGTTTTCGGCGAGATGCGGAAAATATCGGAGCAATTCCCGGATGAAATATAAAAAATATATAAAACCGCTGATTTTAAGGTGGTTTTTTTGTGCAATATTCCGAAATGAAAAAAATTACAAAAAAGCACTTTACAACTTTATCAAACTAAAGTATAATATATGCATAATCAAACCTAAAGGAGATATAAAACATGAAAAGAATAATTGCACTTATGCTCGCCCTTTTAATGGTGCTTTGCATGGTATCATGCGGCGAGACAAAGAAGGAAGAGAATCCCTCGGATGATGTCAAGCAGACAGACTCGGCTTATGTAAAGGAAAAGGGTAAGCTTGTTATCGGCGTCACGGATTTTGAGCCGATGGACTATCAGGACGAGAACGACGAATGGATCGGTTTTGACGCAGATCTGGCAAAGGCGTTTGCAAAGAGCCTCGGCGTTGAGGCAGAGATCGTCGAGATAGATTGGGATAATAAGATCTTTGAGCTTGACGGTAAGAGCATTGACTGTGTATGGAACGGCATGACGCTTACAGACGATGTCAAGTCTGCGATGGAGACGTCGAAGGCATACTGCAATAACGCACAGGTCGTTGTTGTTCCAGCAGATAAGGCGGCTGATTATAAAGACGTAGAGAGTTGCAAGTCTCTTAAATTCGCAGTAGAAAGCGGTTCTGCAGGCAAAGAGATGGCAGACGAAAACGGATTCACCTATACAGAGGTCAAGGATCAGGCGACCGCTCTGATGGAGGTTGCATCCGGCACGAGCGACGCAGCGATCATCGACTCTCTGATGGCGGCTGCTATGGTAGGCGAGGGAACAGGTTATGCGAACCTCACATACACCGTAGCGCTCAACAGCGAGGAGTACGGCGTCGGCTTCCGTAAGGGTTCTGACCTTGCCGAGATGCTCAACAAATTCTTTGAGGATGCAAAGGCTGACGGCACGCTCGATAGTTTAGCTGAAACATACGGCGTACAGGCAGCACTCATCAAATAAGGAAAAATACAAACTTAGCAGGTTAAGCAGAGGGCGTAAAACGCTCTCTGCTTTTGCGGCACAATAAAGAAAAGGATATAATATAGTTTTGAATCTTATAAATACGATTGCAGAACAGTTTCCCATAGTATTTAATTCACTGAATATTGGCTTTATTCAGACACTCAGGCTTTTTGCCGTCACTTTACTCGGTGCGCTCCCCCTCGGACTTATCATATCGTTTGGCTCTATGTCACGCTTTAAGCCCTTGTCCGCTTTGACACGGGTATTCGTGTGGATCGTGCGCGGCTCGCCGCTTATGATACAGCTTCTGATCATATATTATTTTCCGGGACTGGTCTTCGGTAATGCAATATGGGGCGGCGGAGAATCGGGCAGGTTTATTGCGGCCTGTGTTGCTTTTATACTCAATTACTCCTGTTACTTCTCGGAAATATACAGGAGCGGCATCCTTGGTGTTCCGCACGGTCAGCAGGAGGCAGGGCAGGTGCTCGGCATGACGAGGAGTCAGATATTTTTCAAAGTAACGCTTTTGCAAATGATAAAGCGCATCGTGCCGCCTATGTCAAATGAGATCATCACTCTTGTGAAGGATACCTCGCTTGCACGTATCATCGCCCTGCAGGAGATCATCTGGGCAGGTCAGGCGTTTATGAAGGGCTCGCACGGCATATCCGGTCAGATATGGCCTTTGTTTTTCACAGCGATATATTATCTTTTATTCAGCGGACTTCTCACGATCTTTTTCACCTGGATAGAGAAAAAGCTCGACTATTTTAATTGACGGAGGAAGGGTATGTCTATTCTTGAAGTAAAAAATCTGACAAAAAGCTTCGGCAGGACTCAGGTGCTGAGAGATATCAGCTTTTCTCTTGAAAAGGGCGAGGTACTGTCTGTGATCGGGGCGTCGGGCGGAGGCAAGACGACGCTGTTGCGCTGTTTAAATTTCTTAGAGCTTGCGGAGGGCGGCAGTATCTCTGTCGGAGGAGAGGTGATATACACCGGGCGTCAGCACGCCAAAGTGAGCGACTCTCTGATAAGAAAAAACCGCCTGCATTTCGGTCTTGTTTTTCAGCAGTTTAACCTTTTTCCGCAATATACGGTGAAAAAGAATATCACGCTTGCACCGCTTTTGCTCAAAGCCGACACGCCGGAGAATATCGACCGCCGTGCGGATGAGCTTATCGCACGGGTCGGACTTTCCGACCGTGCAGACCACTACCCCTGTCAGCTATCGGGCGGACAACAGCAGCGTGTAGCGATCGCCCGTGCTCTTGCGCTCGAGCCTGATATTCTCTGCTTTGACGAGCCGACCTCGGCGCTCGACCCCGAGCTTACCGGCGAGGTTCTGAAGGTCATAAAATCCTTAAAAAGCGGAGACAGCACCATGATCGTCGTAACGCACGAGATGGAATTCGCACGCAATGTCTCGGATAAAGTGATATTCGTGGCGGACGGACTCATCGAGGAGATGGGAACGCCTGAGGATATCTTCGAGCACCCGAGATTGGAAAAGACCCGTGCGTTTTTGTCAAAGTCGCTTGAGAGCATATAAAAAAACGATATTCGGTAGACAATACAATCAGCATACAATGTGCCTACCGCAGAACCCCCAAAGCTCACTACGTTCGCTTCGGGGAACCCCGCGCGCAGTCGAATTCGTCCTCCGACTGCGTTATCGTCCTTGACAAACGCATAGTTTGCCTGCGTCCTCTGCCTTGTCGGAAAACGAATTCGACTGTGTGAGGTCGAAGATTTTTCACACAATTCCCGTCGATGGATGCAAGGTGCGGCGGTAATTGCGTGAAAAACGCATTGTTTGTTGATTGTATTGTCTAAACTATTTATATGGAAAATCAGTATTCAAGGAAACGGAAGATCATCGGCACTATAGTGCTCGTGCTTGTTATAGCGATATTGGCTGTTATCACATGGGCGATAACGAAGCGCATTCTCGAGATCGGCTCTGCGCCCGGTGACGTCAAGGAGTTTATCGGCTCTTTCGGCTGGGCAGGGTGGCTCGTTGCGCTGGGACTGCAGTTTTTGCAGATACTCGTCGCATTTATTCCCGGTGAGCTGATCGAGACGGGCATGGGTTGTGCCTTCGGCGCAGTGGTCGGTACGCTCTTTTGTTATATCGGACTTGCCCTCGGTGAATTTGCGGTTTTTGTCATAATAAGGAGACTCGGAAAGAGGGCTGTGGAATATTTCGTTCCCCTCGAGAAGCTCGGTAATTTTTCGTTTTTGAATGATGAATCGAGATTAAAAAAGACGGTATTCATCCTCTTTATCATTCCCGGCACGCCGAAGGACCTGCTGACGTATTTCGCTCCGCTGACGAAGATAAAGCTGTCGGAGTTTCTTTCCATATCGCTGATCGCCCGTTTTCCCTCGGTCGTTTCGTCTACGATCGGCGGCAATATGCTCGGCGAGGGACGGTATCTCCATGCGGCGATCCTGTATACCGTGACCGGTATCGTGAGCCTGATAGGATTAAAGATATATGATATAATATTAAAGAAAAAACAGGCGCATAACGGTAAAAGAAAAACGATATAAATCGGCATTAGAAAAAAATGCCGATTTTTTTCAATTTTTCGTAAGTAAAAATCAGATTTCAGTTGAATAAGTAATAGAGAGTGCAAAATACTCGGAGGATTTGGGCATATGGACAACGGTGCAAGTAGCTACCGCCGTTATCTTGACGGTGACGAATCCGCCTTTGAGGAACTTGAAAAAATATATTTTTCCCGTCTCGTCTTTTTTATAAAAGGATATGTCAGGCAGGAGGATGCGGCAGAGGATATCGCTATTGATACCTTCGTCGAGCTCGTTCTGCATCCGGGAAGATATAATTTCAAAAATTCTTTTTCAACCTACCTTTTCGCGATAGCGCATCATAAGGCACTGAACTACATAAAGCACGTAAGGCGCAGACAGAGTCTGTCGTTTGATGCGGCATATGACATCGCAGGAGGCGAGCAGCCGGAAGAGGCCCTCGAAAAAGAGGAGCGCAGCGCACGCTTGCGTGAGGAGATGGATCGTCTGCCGCAGGAGCTTTATACGGCGCTGTATCTCGTATATTTTGAGGATATGACATACGACGAGGCGGCAAAGGTAATGAAAAAGAATAAAAAGCAGGTATATAATCTGATATACCGGGCAAAGGCGGAGCTTCGTGACAGTTTGGGAGATGAGGAGCTATAATGAAAGAATATGATTATGATAAAATAAACGACGAGGTGTTTCGCCGTGCCGACGCTGTGAAGCGAAAGAGCGCGGCAAGAAAACGCATGTTCGCAGCGGTCGTCACACCGATGTGCTGTCTTATTCTCGTCTGTGCGGTGTGTATTCCGGTTTTGAGTAACAGCAAAGACAGACTTGCTTTGCAAGAGGCTGAATACGGCGGACAAGAGGCCGAATACGCCGGCGATGCGGTAAAAGGCGAAATTTACTGGGTGGATAGTGATCTTTCCGATAATGCGTCTCCCCGGGAAAGCGAGGCCGGTGATACTCAGCTAAGGGATTCAGACTTATTCGCTATGGAGATGCTGGATGGAGAAACGTTAGGAGATAAAACCATTTACAGCTGTTCCAATCACCTTTTTTCGCCGACTTTGTTCGAACTGATAAAAGCGGTAGATGACATCGTGCTTGTCAGTATCGTAAAGAGTACGAGATTATCGGGAGAAAATGAGGCGGGGGAAAAGGAGATTTGGTGTTCGTATTATCTGAGGGTGCTCAGTCCGTATAAAGGACGGCTCAAAGAGGGAGATGTATTTTCCCTGACGGTAAAGGATGACTCTATTCGTAAGCCGGGTAATAGAATGCTCTGCTTCCTCCGGGAGAAGGACGGAGGCGGATATTCTTTAGCTTTTGGTAGTTACGGATTTATGAGAGAAAAAGTATATCACGATGGTTTTATGAACAACAGCGGCAAACTATCACTTAAATTGGAGGAGCTTCCCGAGCTGATCAAGAGAACGGAGGAAGAATGAGACGGTTATTTGCATTGATTCTGGTGTTGGCGACGGTGTTATGTCTTGTTTCCTGCGAAAAGGAAGAGAGCTATGACCCGTCGGACGATGAAATACCCGAGGCGAAAACGCTCGTGAGCGAGGGTCATACCGCCGCCGTGAACGGGTCAAACACAGTCGATGATCCGATCAACGCCTTTTGCGGAAATACTCAGACGAGCATCTATGTCGAGGACGGCTATTATACCTTTATGGGCGGCGACTCGGTAGCGCTTACCGAGATTTTATCAAATCTGAAATATGACGAGGATGTGTGTAAGTGTCGTCCGGATTTCTATGTGAGGACAGAGTTCGGCGGTCCTTACGGGGTAAGTTTAGACAGATACTATGCACGCTCGGGCAGCGCTCAGAAGGCTCTAACCGAGGGGCAGGCGCAAAAGATACGTGCGATATACGAGTCGCTCGATGAAAAAGACAAGATGCCTTACCGTACCGTGCTTGAATATGAAGAAACGGGATATGTAAGTGGGCATGAATTTACGGGCGATGAAGCAAGCTTCATATCCGCCTATCTCGCTTCTCTGGATTATAAAACCGAAAATACAAAGGACCTGATAACAGAGCTGACCGTTACAGCGAATTTAGGGGATGTATACCGTATCAATTTAGGCAAGATGTACGTCGAATGTAATAAGGGCGCCGCCCGTCTCGATGAGGGCAAGGATACATCCGATATTAAGCGGATCAAGTCGTATCTTTCCGTGATATCGGAGCGTGAGCAGAGAACCGACATGCCGACGCTTACGGTCACTTGCGGGGAAACAAGTGTCGAAGCGAGGGAATTCCGGCACCGCCTGAGTTATATGACCGGAGAAGGCGGAGTATGCGGTGAGATTTTGTACGACAGCATACATCCTTTGGATGACAAGGAAAACGCAAGCATACTGCCTGTGAGTAAAAGCAGTACGGCGAGCCTTGATTTTGAAATACAGGTCAGCGTCAGCGGTGTTTACCGATATAAAGACAGTGAATGGGGAAATACTGATGCCGAGAGGGAATATGTCGATTATAAGTATATATCGGCTGACAGATACGAAATGGAGGTAGAGCCGGGATATATCTATCTTCTCGATGTTTCCTGGATTTATGCCAAAATGAACGCAGGCTCGCTCACATATAGCTTTTGGGTAAAGGAGTGATTTATAATGAAAAGAATACTATCTGCAATTTTATTATCAGCCATACTGATTTGTGCGTGCTCCTGTGCGGAAAAGACAGAGCCTTATGTGCCGGAAATTGCACCAAATGACGAAACGCCGACTGTCCGTCCGGTGGCCGCAACAGAGCCTATTACCGATATGGGCGTAGACGGAGATTTTGATGCGTCATATGAAAATTTCAGCGCAAATCTTTTGCGGCTTTCCTACGCTTCGTCGGGCGGAAATACGCTGGTCTCGCCCCTTTCGGCGATGCTGGCGCTCGCTCTTGCCGTGAACGGAGCCGAGGGAGAAACAAAGGCGCAGATGATAAGCATGTTCGGAACGGACGATCTCGATGTCTTCAATCAAAGTGTTTTTTCCTATGTGAACAGTATGAAAAGCAGGCCGGGTGCAAAGCTCGGCATTGCAAACTCGGCGTGGTTTTTTGATGAAGTCAAACAGTCGTATATCGACGATATCACGAGTTTGTATAATGCACAGATATTTGCAAATATGCCGAAAAACAAAAAGACCGTGAATCAGATAAACAAGTGGGTAAACGAGAATACCGACGGTATGATAGAACGTCTTTTCGACGATAACTATCAAATCGACCCTTATGCTTTCGCCATGCTGATCAACGCCGTTTGCTTTGACGCTGAATGGAAGGATAAGTATAATGAGTATCAGGTGCAAAAAAAGGAATTCACCGATATATCGGGCGAAACCAAAGAGGTAGATATGATGCAGTCGACAGAGAGCGAATACATCTGCCTTGATGATGCGGTCGGTTTCAAGAAACACTATATGGGGGGATATTCGTTTGTCGCACTTCTGCCGAATGAGGACGTCGATTTTGATTCATTCGTTGCGTCGCTGAACGGAGAGAAGCTTTCCCGGGTGAAGGAGGCAGAGCGTGACGTGACCGTACATGCGACCCTGCCGAAATTCACATATGACTATGATATATCACTTGTAGACGTGTTGAAAAACCTCGGTATGACCGATGCGTTTGACGCAAGACTCGCCGATTTTTCAAAAATGCGTGACTTAGAAATAGATGACAACAATGTCCACATCAGCGATGTGCTGCACAAAACGCATATCGAGCTGAGCGAAAACGGCACAAAGGCTGCAGCAGTAACGGCGGCGATAATGTGTTACGGGGCAGCTCTTATAGAAGACGAAAAAATATATACCGTCACGCTCGACCGCCCGTTTGTTTATATGATAATTGCCGAAAAAACATCGCTTCCGCTGTTTATTGGCACGGTGACTGATATAGAATAGTGAATGGTTTTTGTGGGGAAAACTTTTTGGTAAAAAGTTTTCCCCACACCCCTTTTAAAAACTTCTATTAGCGCAAGACCCGTCTTGCGCCGGGAGAGTATATATGCGTAAAGATAAAACGGTATCGAGCGATACCGTTTTTGTTTGCGATTTTCAACAAACTGAAATGACGCTGATAAAAATCAGCGTCATTCTTTTTGCTCCATCGCCTGTGACAGTATTTTTTTCTCGAGCTCGAGGGCAGTATTATAGCCCATTTTCTTTTGGCGGTTGTTCATCGCCGCTATTTCGAGTATGACGGCGAGGTTGCGTCCGGGTTTTACGGGGATGGTAAGCGAGGGTATGTTATTTCCCATGATATTCGTGTATTCATCCTCCGAGCCGAGTCTCTCGTACAGCTTTCCGGGTTGCCAGTTTTCGAGTTTGATCACTAAGTCTATTTTTTCGGATTCCTTGACAGCGCCCATACCGAATATCCTGCGCACGTCTACGATACCGATACCGCGGAGTTCGATATAATGCTTTATGAGCTTCGGTGCGCTCCCGACTAAGGTCTTATCCGAGACGCGTTTTATCTCGACGGCGTCGTCGGCGATGAGGCGGTGTCCTCGTTTGACGAGCTCGATGGCGGTCTCGCTTTTTCCTATTCCCGAGTCGCCTATGATGAGTACGCCCTCGCCGTATATCTCGATGAGCACACCGTGCTGCGTCATGCTCGGTGCGAGCTCAACGGATAACAGACCTGCCATTGCCGCATACAGGGACGATGTGCCCCTCGTCGAGCGCAGAACGGGTACGCCGTATGTTTTTGCCGCTTCTATGAAGGCAGGGTCAGGTTCCATATTCCGTGCGAAGATAAGGCAGACCGGCTTTTTTTCCATATAATCGAAAATATGCTTTCGCCGTTCCTCGGGGGAGAGACTGTCTAAATATTTTGACTCAATAAGTCCTATGACCTGGATCCGCTCCGCCTCAAATCCGTCGAAAAATCCCGTCAGCGGAAGACCCGGGCGTGCGACATCCGACCGGCAGATACGTGCGTTTTCATCGTGCAGATAAAGCACCTCAAATGACAACTCTCTGATAAAATCCGTGAGGAGGATAAATGTTGTGCTTTCCATTAATAGTACCTCTTTGTGTAGTATTCGCCGGTCTTTTCAAAGCCGAGCGCCTCAGCTGCCGGGATATCCATGCCATATGAGCAGATGCGCAAAAGCGGCGGATCATACGTTTCCGTGATGATGTTAAGCGCACGCTTAAAATATCCCATACGGCGTTTCTCTTTTATTATTTCCGCTTTTTCGAGCGTGAGTACATCTCCCTCGTTCCTCACGGAAATAATTCCGATCGGACCTCCTGCGGCGATGATGTAATATTCTGCGCCTGCTTCAATATCAAAACGGATGGTATGCTCGATGCCGTCAAGGTAGGCGTTTAACCTCTCCTGCTCAAAGACCTCGGGCGCTACCTCCTTTTCGATCTCAGCGGCGCACAGTATATCTTCTTTTGTTTCTATTTCAACTAATTCCATATATTTATAATAACTTTTTAACGTCTTTTTGTCAATAGCTTATTGAAAGAGGTTTACATTTAGTGTATAATATAATGAAATATAATAAAATATATTGATAAGATCGAGGTGAGGACATGACGGAGGGTATGACGGTTGCGGCGGTATCGACACCGTTCGGCAAAGGCGGCGTCGCAGTGATCAGAGTCAGCGGAGACGAGGCCGTCTCTGTGTGTGAAAAGGTCTTTTTCCCGAAGGGAAATAAGAGCCTCGGCGATATTACGCCGAGAACGATGGTCTACGGCGATATCCTGTCGTGCGGAGAGCATATCGACGACGGTATGGCGGTCGTTTTCCGTGCGCCTCACTCGTATACGGGCGAGGATACCGTGGAGCTTAGCTGTCACGGCGGCACCTATGTCACGCAATGCGTGCTCGAGGCGGTTTTTGCCGCAGGCGCACATCCTGCAGGCGCAGGGGAATTTACAAAACGGGCTTTTTTAGCAGGCAAGCTGTCCCTGTCTCAGGCGGAGGCGGTCGCCGACGTTATAGACGCCACGTCGAGAGAGCAGGTGCGCCTCGCAGGTGCGAATGTTCGTGGCACGCTCAAGAGAGAGATAAACGGAATAACAGATAAAATCGAAAATATAATCACGAGCACATATGCATATATCGACTACCCCGATGAGGACCTGACCGATATCACGGCGGACGAGATGCGTGAGGCAGTATCGGAAGTTAACTCGGCGCTCGGGCGGCTCGCACAGTCCTATCATATGGGAAAAGCGATACGTGAAGGGGTAGACACCGCAATCATCGGCAAGCCGAATACGGGCAAATCCTCGCTTTTAAATATGCTGTGCCGTGAGGAGCGTGCGATCGTGACCGATATCGAGGGAACGACACGTGATCTCATAGAGGAGCGGGTGAACCTCGGCCGTGTGACGCTGAATCTGTGCGATACCGCAGGAATCAGAAAAACCGAGGACAGCGTCGAGAAGATCGGCGTGGGTCTTGCCCTCGGGCGTGCGCAGAGCGCAGAGCTTTTGCTCACGGTCTTTGATCTCTCGCGGGATATGGACGAATGTGATACCGAGCTTGTCGAGCAGGTAAAGGATGCACCCGGCGTCAAAATTGCCGTACTGAATAAATGCGACCTGCAAAGGAGATTTGATTTTACGCCGTATACCGATATATTTGATAAAGTCATCGAGCTGTCTGCGCTCACGGGCGAGGGCGGCGAGAAGCTTGTCGAGGCGATAAACGAGCTGTATATCACGGGTGATATCGATTATGAGCTCACCTCGGTCGTTTCAAATGCGAGGCAGTATGCAGGAATAGTTAAAGCGCACTCAAGCGTGGAAAGAGCGCTTTGCGCTCTCAATTCGGGGCAGACGCAGGATATTGCGGCGCTCGACCTCGAGATAGCTCTATCGGAATTGTCCGAGCTTGACGGCAGAAGGGTGAGCGAAAGGATCGTAGACGGTATATTCAGCCGCTTCTGCGTGGGGAAATGATATGCAGACAAAGCGCTTTTTAAAAAACGATGACGGCTTTACATGCGGTCATTGCGGAAAGCTGGTAGAGCCGCTCGGCTATACATCGAGAAACCACTGCCCGTTCTGTCTGTGGAGCCTGCATGTCGATGAAAACCCCGGCGACAGGGCAAACAAGTGCGGTGCGCTCATGGAGCCGATATCAGCAATACCCGACCCCAAAAAGGGGTATATTATTTATCATAAATGCACAAAATGCGGCGAGATAAAGAGAAACCGTGCCGCACACGACGCAAAGGTACAAAGCGATGACATATCGCTTATTATAGAATTAACTGCAAAGCAAATTGGAGGTTGATACAATGTCTGAGATTTTAAAGGAAAAGGGCGGTATATCCGTCGAGAGAAATAATATATTCCCCGTTATCAAGCGGTGGCTTTATTCCGAGAAGGAGATATTCCTGCGTGAGATCGTGTCGAATGCATCGGACGCTGTGACAAAGCTGAAGCGTCTTTATTCGCTCGGTAAGGCGGAGGAGTACGGCGATTATAAGATAAACGTCATCCTCGACAAAGAGGAGGGTACGCTCACCGTCTCGGATAACGGTATCGGTATGAATGAGGACGAGGTCAAGAGATATATCTGTCAGATGGCGCTTTCGGGAGCTCTTGAATTCATCGAAAAATACGAGGGCGAGAGCGAAGGCGCAGGCGGCGGGATCATCGGCCATTTCGGTCTCGGCTTTTATTCGGCGTTTATGGTGTCGGATACGGTCGACGTGCTGACACGCTCGTATGACGGCTCGCCTGCCTGCAAATGGATCTGCACATCCGACGGCGAATATGAGATATTCGAGGGCGATAGGACAGAGCGGGGCACCGATGTCGTCATGCATATTACCGAGGACGAGAGCGAGTTTTTAGAGGAGATGCGCATACGTACGATCTTAAAGAAGTATTGCTCATTCCTGCCTGTTCCCGTATATCTTTCGGTCGCAGGAAGCGAAAAAGAGCCAGAGCAAGTGAATAATACCGAACCCCTGTGGCAGAAGAGCGCGTCCGAATGCACTGATGAGGATTATAAGAAATTCTATAACGAGGTCTTCGGCGATTACCGTGAGACGCTGTTCCATATCCATCTGAATGCGGATTATCCGCTGAATTTCAAGGGTATCCTTTATTTCCCGAAGATCAATACGAATATGGACTCTCTCGAGGGTCAGGTCAAGCTTTATTACAATCAGGTGTTTGTCGCCGATAATATCAAGGAGGTCATTCCCGAGTATATGCTGATGCTCCGTGGAGTTCTCGACTGTCCCGAGCTTCCTCTGAATGTATCGAGGAGCTATTTGCAGAATAATACCTATGTCTCAAAGCTCTCGGCGCATATCGTGAAGAAGGTCGCAGATAAGTTAAACTCTATGTTTGCAAGCGACCGTGATAATTTTGAGAAGATATGGGACGAGGTCAAGGTGTTTTTCGAGTATGCTTCGCTCCGTGATTCAAAATTCCACGAGAGGGTAAAGGTCTCGGCGCTCTTAAAATGCACCGACGGTAAATACCGCACGCTTGCCGCGTATCTCGAAGAAGCAAAGGAAACGAACGAAAACACGGTATATTACTGCACGGATGCATCATCGCAGGCGCAGTATGTTTCCATGCTTGTGTCAAGCGGAATCAATGTTGCGTCCTTTGACCATGTACTCGATACCCAATATGCAGGCCTTAGCGAGCAGGACGGAAAAATCAAATTCCTGCGTGTAGATGCGGATATCGCCTCTGCCCTGAAAGGGGACGGAGAAGAATATAACGATGAAGGAATCATATCGTTATTCAAGGATATCTGTCCGCAGGACTCCGAGATAAGATTTGAAATATTAAAGGACAAAAATATCCCTGCGCTCATTACCTCATCCGAGGAGGAGAGGAGAATGGCGGATATGATGAAGATGTACGGCATGGGCGGTATGGAAGCAGGATCAAAGATAACGCTCGTGCTCAATTCGGAAAACACGCTAATCCGCTCCCTCGCGGGTAAGGCCTCCGACGAGATCCGTGACGTCGCAAAGCACATTTATTCTCTTGCGCTTCTTTCACACAGACAGTTAAGTGCGGACGAGCTCAACGCATTTCTCTGCGAGAGCTATTCTATGCTTGAAAAAACCATAAAAGGTGAATGATATGAAAAAATTTTTGTATATCTATAATCCGTTTTCGGGATTGCAGTCGGGCGGACGTGACCTCGATATGGTGTTGGGCACGTTTTATAAAAACGGTATCTATGCGGTGCCTCACCGTCTCTTTACATTCGAGGATGACGTCGTGCTCGAGGAGTATTTAGCGGATAAGGACCGTTTTGACGGGGTCGTGATATCCGGCGGAGACGGTACGGTCGGGCAAATAATCGACCGTATGGTAAAATACGGTAACGATACCCCTGTGGGCATCGTCCCCGGCGGCACGTGCAATGATTTTGCGAGAAATTTAAAGATGCCGAACTCGCTTTTTGAATGTATCAATATCTTTTGCGAATATAATGTCGATACCGTCGATATGCTGAAAGTAACGGCAGGTGAGAAAGAGCAGTATATATGCAACAGTATTGCGGCAGGCGTTTTTGTCGGCGTTTCGCATACGACCAGTCCGGAATTCAAGAAGGTTTTCGGTTCTCTTGCGTACTATATAGCGGCGCTCGGCGAGATATCAGATATGAAGTCGTTCCGGATAAAAATCGAGACGGAAAATGAGTCCGTAGAGGAGGACGCACTCGTTTTTGCCATCTTGAACGGCACGGATGTCGGCGGTATGAAAAACCTCATCTCCGAGGCAGATCTGAAAGACGGAGTCATGAATATCATGGTGGTGCGTGACTGCAATTTTGCGGAGCGTGCCGGTGTGGGTATCAACCTGCTTGCACATAAACCCGATAAGAATATAATATCATTACAGTGTCAGAGGTGCTCGGTGAGCGTCGATAAGGACATGGATGTATCTCTTGACGGCGAAAACGGACTGAAACTGCCGTATGTGATAGAAACGATACCGGGCAAGCTGAGAGTGCTCGTTCCAAAAGAGTTTATGTCATGAGCACGAAGGAAAGAGTGCTTGAGATACTGTATCGGTGCGGCAGCGCCTCGGGCGAGGCGATCGCAGCCGAGCTCGGCCTTTCACGCATGGCGGTGTGTAAGGCAGTGGACGCTCTGCGCTCGGACGGATACGAGATAAACTCGAAACCCCGGGCGGGCTATTCGCTTTCGGGAGATGCGCTTTGCGGAGCGGTGATAGGTTCTGCTCTGAAAAAGCCGCACACGCTCGAGGTCTTGCCGACTGTCAGCTCGACAAATACCTATCTGCGTGAAGGGGATTTTCCGTCGGGTCATGTTGTTCTCTCGTTAGAGCAGACGGCAGGAAAGGGCAGACGGGGAAAGAGCTTTATATCTCCGCGCGGTTCGGGACTGTATTTCAGCTTTATAATGAAAGATTCCGTGCCGATCGAAAACATGTGGGCGGTGACATTCATGGCGGCGATCGCCGTGGCGAAGACCTTGCGTTCGTATGGCGCGGACGCCGGAATAAAATGGGTAAACGACGTTTATGTAAACGGAAGAAAGATATGCGGCATCCTGACGGAGGTCACCCTTGATGCCGAGGCACGGACCAGCCGTGAGATCGTCGTGGGCATCGGCATAAATATGAAAAAGGCGGCATATCCCGACGAGATAAAGGGCGTTGCCATTTCCCTCGAGGAAGCGGGAGCGAGCGCACGGGTATGCGATGTCGCAGCAAGTGTGATCAACCTTTTTGACGGGATGTACGCTGATTTTGATATACCGTCTGTTCTCAGAGAGTACAGGGCGCTGTGCTTTATGCTCGGCATGGACATAACCTATATTAAAAACGGCGAGAGCCACAGCGCAAAAGCGAAGGCGATACTCGATAACGGAAATCTATCGGTAGAATCAGACGGAGAGGAGCGAATCCTCTCATCGGGAGAAATATCAATAAGCATAGGGGAGTAATCCGAATCCGCCTGGAAGAGCAGAATTTCGGCGCTTTTCGGATTGTCATAATTGCAATGCAAACTTCCTCCGCACCAAAAATCACTCTAAATTCTGTTCTTTCAGGTCGAAGAATTTTAACGGAGCGGATTTTTGTCTGTGCGAGGCACAAAACGCAGTGAATCCTATCGGATTCACGAGTATTTTAACGAAGCAGAGGCGGAAATCCGTCCGTTAAAATCGGGTTCGGATCACACCCCTATGCTTAAGGATAGGAGAATAAAATGAAAGAGTCAATAAGCTATAATACGAGCGGTACTTGCTCAAAGCAGATAAATATCACGGTCGAGGACGGGATCGTCACGGATGTCAGCTTCGTCGGCGGATGCAGCGGAAATACGCAGGGAGTATCCTCTCTGTGCAAGGGTATGAAGGTAGACGATGTGATAGAGAAGCTCTCGGGGATAAAATGCGGCTTTAAGCCGACCTCCTGCCCCGACCAGCTTGCACATGCATTATCGGAGTATAAACAGGGGAAATAAATATCTTTTTAGGCGGTAAATACATATGGGATACACGGAAAATTTTGAAAAATGGATGATGAGCGACAAGGTCGATGAAAAAACAAAAGCGGAGCTTGCTGCCCTGAGCGAGGAGGAGAAGAAATACCGTTTCTTTTCTCCGCTGTCGTTTGGCACGGCGGGACTTCGCGGCACGATGAATGCGGGCCTTTATGCGATGAATACATATACGGTCGCATGGGCGACGCAGGGGTTTGCGAATCTCGTGCTCGACAGCGACGGCGCAGATAGTGGCATTGTGGTATGCCGTGACTCACGCAATAATTCCGATGCATTTGCTTGCATCACGGCACGTGTGCTTGCGGCAAACGGCATAAAGGTATACTATTTCGACGGTATCCGGCCTACGCCGGTGCTGTCGTTTGCGGTAAGAGAGCTCAGTGCGATTGGTGGCATCAATATCACGGCTTCTCATAATCCCAAGGAGTACAACGGCTACAAGGTGTACTGGGAGGACGGCGCGCAAATTACCCTCGAGCAGGCAAAGACGGTATCGGAATACATAGAAAAGACCGATATTTTCGAGGGTGTTAAGCTCTGCGATTTCGATGAAGCGGTAAAGGCAGGAAAAATAGTTTATATCGGCGAAGAAATTGACGAAAAGTTCATTTCCCGTGTAATGAGCGAGAGGGTCGATGCCGATGCGATAAAAAATGTCGCCGACGATCTGAAGATCGTATATACTCCGTTGAACGGAACGGGATATCGGCTCGTTCCCGAGGTCTTGCGCCGGAGCGGACTGAAAAATCTGTATACCGTGGATGAGCAGATGACGCCGAACGGCGATTTCCCGACGACTCCTTTTCCGAATCCCGAGCTCGCCGAGGTATTTGAGCGTGGGATCGCCCTTGCGCATGAGGTGGAAAGCGACCTTATCATAGCGACCGACCCCGACGCCGACAGAATGGGCGCAATGGCAAGGGGAAAGAACGGGTTCGAGGTCATATCGGGCAACCAGATGGGCGCTCTCCTGCTCGACTATATCATTACTGCTTTTGAGGAAGCGGGTGATGTGCCGCCCGAGCCGTATGCGGTAAAAACGATCGTTTCGAGCGAGATGGTAAGCGCAATATGCGAAAAGAATCATGTGAAATTATATAACGTGCTCACGGGCTTTAAGTTTATCGGCGGAGTCATCGAGGAGCATGAGCGCTCAGGCCGGGGTACCTTCCTCTTTGGCTACGAGGAGAGCTACGGATATCTGAAGGGTACACACGCCCGTGATAAGGACGCTGTCGTTGCGACGATGCTGGTGTGCGAGATGGCGGCATATTATCGTGCTAAAGGCATGACCCTGATCGACGCCATGAATGCTCTCTATGAAAAGTACGGTTGCTACCGTGAAAAAACAGATAATATATATATGAAAGGCCTTGACGGGCTCGAAAAAATGAAGGCGCTGATGGATGACCTCAGAGCCGCACCGCCGAAGGAATTCGATGGTGAGAAGGTAGTCGAGGTGCGTGATTATCTCACGGGAGAGGTAAAGGATCTTGTTTCTGGAAAGATCAGCGAAACGGGACTGCCCTCATCGAATGTGCTGTATTATAAGACAGAGGGGGATAATGTAGTCGTGATACGTCCCTCGGGTACAGAACCGAAGATAAAAGTGTATTTACTGCTTCACGCAGACAGCGTTGAGGCGGCTGATAAAAAGATAGAGAATTATTCAGAAGTAGTTTCCGAATGGACACAATGAAAAGGAAAACGGTATCCCTTATATTGATCATAGCGTCGTTTTTTTCTGTTCTCATTCTGCCGCCCGTCGGCTCTTCGGCGAAGTATTACAGCGACTATCAGCTTTACGAATTGGAAAGCGAGATGGACGAGAAGTGCGAAGAGATACTGCATCAGGTGTATCACGACGAGTATTGGGACGGCGGTTGTGCAGAGTGGACAAGCGACCAGCTCAAGCTGAACGAGATCGGATACTGGTACCGTGGATATAACAGCTATGGGTATGACGACGGCTATGACTGGTTTGCAGGTCTTGATGACGGGGCAGTCACCGATTACGGGTATACTCAGGTGAAATACCCCGGAGAGGGATGCCTCTATGATCTGATATATGAATTCGGCGGTTATCCGATATTTAATGTCGTGGTATCGTGGGAGCTCGGAAATAATGAGTGGGTCGCCTCAGGTCATGTCATTTACATATGGTGTATCTATGACGGATATGTGTACTATGCAGATACCTTCGATCAGTTTTTGCATAAGGCAGGTCATATCATTAAGCAGCCGGTTGATGAGTTTCTCGCGATCTATACTGAGACTAGCGGTGCGCTCCTCGGCGCAGTGCATTTCGAGGGTGCGGAAGAGGTACACTTCAAGCCTGATGAGGATATCTATGCGGTTTACGAGGTAAAAGAGGATTGCGGCATCTATTTTGCTCCGATGTATGAGCAGAACGGCGATGACGCCCGTGGCGGCAGCGCCGCCACAGGAGAGCGCTTTAACGTAAAGGGCGCATATAACGGAGAGGACGGCTCGAGGTGGTATAAGATCGAGGGCGGAATGTGGATCGAGGCGAAGAGCGTAAAAAAGGTATCAAACGCATCGACCCTCGCCGCAAACGGTATCAATGTTCCCGATTATTGGTGCTATCATCAGGGCTTTGACCTCATCGGCACAGTGATATCCTATTCTTCTGATATAAAAAAGGCTACCTTGAAAATAACCGACCTCGAGGGAAACATTTTCGCCGGCGGCGATTTTGAACCGGATGCCATGACCTTTTCTGTTGGTATCATTGATGAGGATACGTATTTCGAGCATTTAAAGCCGGGAAAATACCGTTTTTACCTGAGTGCAGAAAACGACTACGAATCAAAGGTTTTTGTCGATTCCGAATTTGAGATAGCTACTGTTACATATAACGATTCGACCTATCATACCGTCTCGTCCGAGCGCAGCGAATTTCCCGTGACGGATTGTAATATCGACGGTACGGTAGACGCAAAGGACCTTGACTTTGTAAGAGGACATATCCTTTCCTCCGGGGCATATGCGCAGTACTTTGCCGATGTAAACGGAGACGGAACAGTGAATCTGACCGATTATGCGGCAGTCGCTCTTGCACTGAAGGCAACACCGCATGATTCACAGCTGACGCCTTGACGGCACACTTGAAACGCATATTTCCCGTCATACTTCATAAATTTTGTCGGCAGAGACTCTATGTTTGCCTCCTCAATTTGTTTCGTCTGACGAAAAATCTGACGGCGCAATTCTACCGTCAGAATCATGCAGTGTTGCCTTGGAAGCAATTAGTAATATTTATTTGTCAAAAAACCTTTACATCCGACAAAAAAAGTGATAAAATATAAAAGGATTTTTATGTCCTATAAAAACCTGAAAAATAAATAAACATATAAAATAAATGGAGGAAAAACATGGTTAAAAGAAGAAAAATTTCCATGGACGGTAACACCGCGGCGGCTCATGTCAGCTATGCATTTACGGAAGTTGCCGCAATTTACCCTATCACACCTTCCAGCCCGATGGCGGAGCAGACCGATACTTGGAGCGCAAGTGACAAGAATATCTTCGGTGAGCCTGCGAGAAACATCTTCGGTGAGAAGGTCAATATTATGGAAATGGAGTCTGAGGGCGGTGCCGCAGGTGCGGTGCACGGTTCTCTTGCCGCAGGCGCTTTAACGACAACTTACACGGCGTCCCAGGGACTTCTTTTGATGATTCCGAATATGTATAAGATAGCAGGCGAGCTGCTTCCCTGCGTTATACATGTTTCTGCACGTTGCGTTGCATCTCATGCGCTGAACATTTTCGGCGACCATTCCGACGTATATGCCTGCAGACAGACCGGCTTTGCAATGATCGCTGAGACAAACCCGCAGGAGGTCATGGACCTCGGTGCGGTAGCACATCTCGCTACGATCAAGGGCAGAGTACCGGTGCTCAATTTCTTTGACGGCTTCAGAACCTCTCACGAGATTCAGAAAATAGAGGCATGGGATTACAGCGACCTCGCAGATATGGTCGATATGGACGCTGTACGTGCGTTCAGATCGAGATCGATCAGCCCCGAGCATCCGACGCTCCGCGGCTCGGCTGAGAACGGAGATATCTTCTTCCAGCACAGAGAGGCATGTAACACCTACTATGATGAGTTCCCGGCAATCGTCGAGGAATATATGGATAAGGTAAACGAAAAGCTCGGCACGAATTACAAGCCTTTTAACTACTATGGTGCACCCGATGCTGATAAGGTCATCATTGCTATGGGATCCATCTGCGACGTAGCAGAGGAAGTTATCGATTACCTCGTAGCACAGGGTGAGAAGGTCGGTCTTGTCAAGGTCCGCCTTTACAGACCTTTCTGCGCAGACAAGCTGGTTGCAGCGATTCCGCAGACAGCAAAGAAGATCGCTGTCCTCGACAGAACGAAAGAACCCGGCGCACTCGGCGAGCCCCTTTACCTCGATGTTGTTACGGCTCTCGCGCGTGAGGGCGTTTCCGGCATAAAGGTAGTCGGCGGCCGTTACGGTCTCGGCTCGAAGGATACTCCTCCTGCAAGCGTATTTGCAGTATTTGATAACCTCGCACTCGACACACCGAAGGGTGACTTCACCGTTGGTATCGTCGATGACGTAACAGGTCATTCGCTTCCTGAGCGTGATGTTCCCGATACAGCTCCTGCAGGCACTATCTCCTGCAAGTTCTGGGGTCTCGGCGGCGACGGTACGGTCGGTGCAAATAAGAACTCCATCAAGATTATCGGCGACCACACCGATAAGTATGTTCAGGCATATTTCCAGTATGACTCGAAGAAGACGGGCGGCGTCACGATCTCTCACCTCCGTTTCGGCGATGAGCCGATCAAGAGCCCTTATTACATAAATAAGGCTAATTTCGTCGCTCTTCACAACGTGGCATATATGCTCAAGGGCTTTAAGATCGTAAACGACGTTAAGCCGGGCGGCACATTCCTTCTTGACTGCCAGTGGAGCGTAGATGAGCTTGATGCTCACATCCCGGCTTCTGTCAAGAGTTATATTGCAAACAACAACATTAACTTCTATATCATCGACGCTACCAGCATCGCAATGAACGATGTCGGAAATGCAAAGGTTAAGAATACTGTGCTTCAGAGCGCATTCTTCACCCTCGCAGGCATTATGCCGATCGACGAAGCGATCGAGTATATGAAGGATAAGGCGACAAAGTCGTACGGCAAGTTCGGCGACGCAGTCGTAGCGCAGAACCATAAGGCAATCGACCTCGGTAAGGATGCACTCGTCAAGGTCGATGTTCCCGAGGCATGGAAGAACGCAGGCGAAACACCTGCTGACGCTCCTGCAACAGGCGAGCGTAAGGAGCTCGTTGACTTCGTAAACACCATCGTTACTCCCGTAGGAAAAATGGACGGAGATTCACTGCCTGTTTCCGCATTCAAGAATGCACCCGACGGAACCTTCCCGCAGGGAGCTGCCGCTTACGAGAAGCGCGGCGTTGCAGTTCAGGTACCTGTATGGCACGCTGAAAACTGTATCCAATGTAACCAGTGCGCATTTGTATGTCCTCATGCCGCTATCAGACCCTTCGCTCTTACAGAGGATGAGGCTGCTAAAGCTCCTGAGGCTACAAAGTACGCTGCAAAGCCTATCATTAAAACAGATTATAAATTCACAATGGCGATATCGCCTCTCGACTGTATGGGATGTACTCTTTGCGTAAGCGCATGTCCTACAAAGCCGGAGAAGAGAGCGATCGAGATGACGAGCCAGTCCTCTCAGCTTGATCAGCAGCCCGTTTGGGACTACCTCGTTGAGAATGTACCTGAGAAGAAGGAGCTCTTCGATCCCAAGACGGTCAAGGGAAGCCAGTTCAAGCAGCCTCTGCTCGAGTTCTCAGGCTCTTGTGCAGGATGTGCCGAGACTTCTTATGCAAGACTCATCACACAGCTCTTCGGTGAGAGAATGTATATCTCCAACGCAACAGGATGCTCGTCCATCTGGGGCGGCAGCGCACCCGCTACACCTTACACAGTAAATAAGGAAAGCGGAAGAGGACCCGGCTGGGCAAACTCCCTCTTTGAGGATAACGCAGAGCACGGTCTCGGTATGGCACTCGGCAGCAAGACGATAAGAGAGAGACTCATCGGCTATGTAAGAGCGCTCCGTGAGAATGTATGTGATGATGAAGCCAAAGAGCTTATCGACAACTATCTGAATACACTTGACGACGGCGCCGCAAATGCAGCGGCAACAGACGCACTCGTTGCAAAGCTCGAGTCCTGCCCGAAAGAGAACGAGCTCAAGGCTAAGATCCTTGCCGACAAGGACTACCTCTCCAAGAAGAGCGTTTGGATTTTTGTCGGGCAGGAGTCGGCATACGATATCGGTTTCGGCGGTCTCGACCACGTACTCGCATCCGGCGAGGATGTAAATGTAATGGTATTCGATACCGAGGTTTACTCCAATACCGGCGGTCAGGCATCGAAGGCTTCCAACATTGGTCAGGTCGCACAGTTTGCCGCAGCAGGTAAGGCAATCGGCAAGAAGAATCTCGCAGAGATCGCTATGTCTTACGGATATGTATATGTCGCTCAGGTAGCTATGGGCTATGATATGAAGCAGACGCTCCAGGCGATGAGAGAGGCTGAGGCATATCCCGGACCTTCGCTGATCATCGGTTATGCTCCCTGTGAGATGCACGGCATCGCAAAGGGCGGCATGAAGAACTGCCAGGCAGAGATGAAGAAGGCAGTCGAGGCGGGATACTGGCATACATTCCGCTTCAATCCTGCACTTAAGGCAGAGGGCAAATCTCCCTTCTCGATCGATTCGAAGGCACCGTCCGCAAGCTATATCGAGTTCATTCAGAACGAGGCAAGATACTCCCGCCTTGCTAAGGCTAATCCCGAAAGAGCAGAGAAGCTCTTCGCTATTGCCGAGCAGAAGGCAAAAGAGAAGTATCAGCGCATCGTTGAGCTCGGTGAGCTGTATGCAAAGGATGCAGGCGAAACCAACAACTAAATCAAACACAAATGAGCACACTGCGGTGTGCTCATTTATTTTGTATTTTTGTTAATAATATATAATAGATTTGGAATAATGATATAGCAGTAATGTAATTGACTTTTTCTGCATAAAGTGGTACAATATATTAAATATGTTTCCATATGAGGATGTAATATGAGAGATTATGTTATTTTTGCGGATTCGGGCAGTGATATCACGCCGGAACGCTGTGAGGAGTACGGAATACAGAATATACCGCTCGGCGTTGTCATTAACGGCGAGGTGTGCGAGAGCATAGACGATGCGGAGTTTTACCGGCGTCTGCGTGCAGGTGATGATGCAAAGACGAACGCCGCCAATGTCGAGATATTGACAGAGACTTTTGAGGAGGCCGCATCGCAGGGACTCGACATGATATATATCACGCTGTCCTCCGGACTTTCCGGGACGTACAATTATGCGTGCGTTGCTGCAGGCTATGTCAAAGAGAAATATCCCGAATTAAAAATATACGTCGTCGATTCGCTCGGCGCATCGAGCGGATACGGTCTTTTGTGCTGGTATGCCGCCATGATGAGAAAGGACGGCAAAAGCATCGATGAGGTAAACGAATTTTTAATAAATAACAGACTTCATCTCTGCCATCAGTTTACGGTCGAGGATCTGATGTTCTTAAAGCGTGGGGGCAGGATCTCGGCTGCTACGGCGATTGCAGGCAGTATGCTGAACATAAAGCCGCTTTTGCATGTTGACGATGAGGGACATCTGATCAATATCGGAAAGAGCCGGGGCAGGCTCGCCTCGATCAAGTGGCTCTGTGAGCGCATGGAGGAAACGGCGACAGAGCCGGAAAAGCAGAAGGTCTTTATCGGTCACGGCGACTGTGAGGAGGACGCACGTATGCTCGCTGATATGATCCGTGAGCGCATGGGCGTCCGTGATATCGAGATATATTACATAGGACCTACGATAGGCGCACATTCCGGTCCCGGAACGCTTGCACTTTTCTATATGGGTAACAACAGATAAACGAAAAGGATACAGATATGAAGATAAACGGTCAATTATTTCGTGATATGGCGATCAGCGCCGCAAATGCGCTCGAGAATAATAAGGAAGAAATCAATAATCTGAATGTATTTCCCGTTCCTGACGGAGATACGGGCATCAATATGAGCCTGACGATGAGCGGCGCACGCACCGAGCTTGCCGATTTTGACGGCACGGTGTCTGAATGCGCGGATAAGTTAGCGTCGGTCATGCTCAAAGGTGCACGGGGTAATTCGGGTGTTATCCTCTCGGTGTTTTTCAGAGGAATGTCAAAGAGCCTGAAGGGTGTTGAGGAGGCTGATACACTTGATGTGGCGAATGCCATGACACGAGGGGTTGAGGACGCATATAAAGCGGTTATGACGCCTACCGAGGGCACGATCCTCACGGTCATGCGTGTATGCGCTGAGGAAGGGGTGAAAGCGGCAGGAGAGACATATCAGGATGATGCGGTCGGGTTTTTTACCTATGCTCTGTCGGTAGCGTCCGAGACGCTTGATAAAACGCCCGAGCTTTTGCCGATATTGAAGCAGGCGCAGGTCGTCGATGCAGGCGGCAAGGGATTTGTCACCGTGCTCGGGGGTATGCTCTCGGCGCTGAAGGGCGAGCCTGTCGTTGCAAACGAACCTGTCGGAACAAGCACGAAAATGACAGCCGACTTCTCGGATTTTGATACGGAAAATATCAGGTATCCCTATTGCACGGAGTGTATCGTCACCAAGAGCGAAAAGTATTTCGGCGAGGAAAAATGTGAGAAATTCCATAAATTCGCCATGAATATCGGCGATAGCGTCGTTTTCATCGAGAATGACGATATCATAAAGGTCCACGTTCATACCGATAACCCCGGAAAAGTGCTTTCCGAGGCGATAAAGTACGGCATGCTCTATACCGTAAAAATAGAGAATATGAAAAACCAGCATTCGGCGCTTGCGGACGGCGCAGGAGAGGCAAAGCCCGTTGAGCCGAAGAAAAAATACGGTTTTGTCACCGTTTGTATGGGTGACGGGATCAAGGCATGCTTTGAGGATCTCGGCGCAGATTATATCGTATACGGCGGTCAGACGATGAACCCGTCTACCGACGATATTCTTGCGGCGATCGATGCGGTCAATGCCGAGACGGTATTTGTTTTACCGAATAATAAGAATATTTATATGGTCGCAAAGCAGGCGGAGGAAATGGCAAAGGGCAAAAAGGTCATTGTCATCGCTACCCGCAGTGTGCCGCAGGGCATTTCCGCTATGATGGCATTTAACGAAGACGCAGATGCAAGAGAGAATACCGAGACGATGTTTGAGGCGGTCGGCGCTGTAAAGAGCCTCTCTGTGACATACGCAGTGCGTGATTCCGTGATCGGAGAGAATCAGATAAAAGAGGGCTCTGTCCTCGGACTTGACGAAGGAAAGATCGCATGCGTGGCAGATGATGATATGGGGTGTCTCTCGTCACTTGTCGGGCGTGTAAAGGATTCTGAGATGCTCACGGTCTTCTATGGAGAGGATGTGAGCGACGAAGAGGCGGCACAGGCAGAGCAGATTCTGCGCTCCGGCTTAGGCAAGTATGCCGAGGTCGTTATGATCAAGGGCGGACAGCCGCTGTATCACTATATAATTTCTGCGGAATAAGGAGAAAGAAATGTCATTTCGTATCATCACTGATTCGGCATCAAATCTCATTGCCGAAGATGTAAAAAAACTCGGAATCGATATGCTATCGTATACATTTTCCACCCTCGGTAAGGACTATAAATGTTATAATCCCAATTCCGACGGAGTCGAGGATGCAAAGCGGTATTATAATATACTCCGTGAGGGTGCAGATATCAAAACATCGCTTATAAACGCCGATAAGTTCTTGGCGGCCTTTGAGCCTATCATGGAGGGCGGCGAGGATATACTGTTCATCGGTATGTCAAGCGGCGTTACCGGCACGATACAGGCGGCACGGATGGCGGCCGAGGAGGCGATGGAAAAGCATAACGAACGCAAATGCATTATCGTCGATTCGCTGTGTGCATCCCTCGGCGAGGCACTGCTCGTATTTGAGGCGGTCAAAATGCGTGATGAGGGCAAGTCCCTTGCGGAAACGGCTACGAGGTTAGAGCGGATAAGGATCAATATCCGTCAGGAATTTACCGTCGACGATCTGAAGTATCTTAAGCGCGGCGGACGGATTTCCCCGGCTACGGCGATGATCGGCGGAATGCTGAATATCAAGCCGCTTCTGTACGGAAATGACGACGGCAAGATAGAGTCGTTCGGTAAGGTGCGCGGCAGAATCAAGGCGCTTTCGGCTCTTGCCGATTCCTGTGCCGAAAATATCCGTTCGTGCGACGACCTTATCTGTATTTCTCATGCCGATTGTGAGGATGCCGCAAACATGCTCGTGGACATGATAAAGGAACGTATTCCTGCAGAGAACTTTATGCTCAGATATTACGATCTCTGCACGGGAGCGCACATAGGCCCGGACACAGTCGCAATCTTCTATTTCTCAAGGAATGCAAGAAAATTAAAATAAACATTTTGTAATAAAAAAGCGCCTTAATGCAATTTATATATTGCGTTAAGGCGCTTTTTTAATGAATTGATTCGTATATCTGAATCAACTATATGCAATATATAAATTGCATTAAGCGTTTCCTGATGAGCTGCCACTGAATTCAAAAACACACATATGCAAGTTATATATTGCATATGTGTGTTTTTTGTTCTGTAAACTTGCTCCTGAATCAAAATTATCGTCATGCAATATATAAATTGCATGACAATAATTATAATTTACTCTTTTGTAAACTCAATGAGAGCGGAGCAGTGCGGTGCGAGGGTTATTGTAAATTTATCCGTCGCATCATACACTTCATCGGTGAAGTGCTCCTTTGCCGTATGCACACCGTCGAGCTCGAGTGTGAGGGTCGTTTCACGCTCGCCCCAGTTGAAGAAGCCGACGGTCCTCGTGTCTCCGTCATAACCGAGGTCGACAAGCGAGGGAATAAACGAGCTCATAAGGTCGAGTGGCTTTCCTGCTTTGTCGTTCAGAGGGAAGAATTTCGAGTACATATCGATCTGCTTGTCGCTCATCAGCGGTAGCTTGTCGGATATCATAAAGATACCGCCACAGCAGTATACGGCACGCATATATGTGAGTATCTCCTCATCGGTACGTGAGCAGAATCTGCGGCAGTCGTCGTCCTCATTTTCGCTTTTTCTTATCATGAGACAGTCAGGGTCGCATAGAAAGAGATTTTTGTGCATATAAAGGCGTTTCAGTGAAAGGCGGAATACCTTAATAAGCGATTCCCAGCGCTCGAAAATATCGACGGAAATTCGAGCGGCGTCGACATATTCCGCTATTTCAAACATCGGAGATGTGCAGGAGAGAATATAGGTATCCGGGTGCACCGCCTCTCTGACACAGCGGAAGAATTCACGCAGGCAGTGAATCGGTCCTGCGCCTTCTTTATAGTATCTGCCGAATACCAGATCATCGGAGACCATGTCAATTTTCAGATATCTGTAGCCCCAGTCGTATGTGATTTTTTTGTACAGTGCCTTTACGTACTCCTGCACCTCGGGGTTTGTCGTATCGAGGATGACGACGTCTTTTCTTATTACTACAGCATCGTCGGAGTCAAAGCGCTTTACGAACCAATCGGGGTGCTCCTTGTAAAGCTCGCCGTCGAGCTTATAACCCAAGGGAGTCAGCCATAGACCTGCCCTGAGCCCCTTTTCGTTAATGAGCCTTGCGTATGTGTCCATATTCTGAGGGAAGCGTTCGAGATCGGTATCGTCCCTCGTATCGCTTTTGCACCAGCCTGCATCAATTTGAAAGCAGTCGAGCGGAACCTTGTCCTTTATCTTCTCGATTGCCTCGAGATTTTCGTACACGGTTCTTTCGTTGATATTTCCCATGTAGTAGTACCACGAGCAAAATCCTGCTACCGATTTCGTGTGGGTTTCAGGGAATCTGTTGAAATCGTGTATGAATTTCGTGTAGTCGCACAGACCGTCGTTCATATCGTCAAAGAGGGAGATGAGCATCCAGTCGGAGCGTACCGTCTGTCCTGCCGTTGTCTTTCCTCCGTTAATAAACTGACGGAACTCGAGCGTACCGCCCTCGCAGGCGAACGTACCCGAAAACATTTCTTCATATGAGACAAAGCCGATATTGAAGCACTGTCCGTTGCGATCGATGATGGGCATATGCACCGCACTCTCGCAATAGCCGTTTTCGTCGAAGATATAGTTGGCGGTACGTGAGTTCATATCGAAGCATTTCACGCCGTTGTAAGCGGTGTAGGTGTTCGTCATCGCACGCTCGAGACGGCATTTCCATAAACCGCCCAAGGGGATGAAATGCTCGACACTCTTGTCTTCGCCGATATTCTTGTATTCAGTCTTCAAAAGAGCCTTGTCCTCTCCGAGTGCCGCATAGATTACGGCATTGTCACACTCGGCGATATAGTATTTCGCATCTCCGAGCGGGGAAAAGTCCTTTTCGCTCTCGAATTTATCGCATTCTCTTACCTGCCATTCCTTCGGGCGATAGTCCTTGAGCAGATTGTACATCGTACCCCAATAGCGTGTGCCGACATACATGTTTTCGAGGAGAACTGTACCGTCCTCGCATACGATCGCCGGCAACTTATTTTTTATTACCAGTTTCATAAATATACCTCCGTTGTATATTCTTATATCGAAATTCTACCATATAAAATGTCAAAAGGCAATAGTAAAACACGCTGAAAAGCGTGTTTTACTATTGCCAAATTCAACAAATAATTGTAACGCAGAGCTGTTTGTTTCATTCGGTGTATGTTTTATATAGTGCCGCATATTCGCCGCCCCGCTTGATGAGTTCGTCGTGAGTGCCTTCCTCAGATATGCCGTCGGGCATTACCACGACGATCTTGTCGGCGTTGCGTATGGTAGTGAGTCGGTGGGCGACGGTAATGGTCGTTCTGCCTCTTGCGAGCTTTTCGAGGGATTTTTGCACGATTCTTTCGCTTTCGTTGTCGAGTGCGCTCGTCGCTTCATCGAGGATCAGGATCGGCGGATTTTTGAGGAAAACACGTGCGATGGATATGCGCTGCTTCTGTCCGCCCGAGAGCTTCACGCCTCTTTCTCCGACATAGGTATCGTAGCCTTCGGGGAGAGAGCAGATGAATTCGTGAGCGCCTGCCATACGTGCGGCATTTTCTATCTCCTCATCTGTCGCACCGGGCTTGCCGTATTCGATATTTTCCTTTACACTGCCCGAAAAGAGATAGACATCCTGCTGTACCGCCCCGATCTTCTGCCGCAGGGAAGATATCGAGTATTTGCTGATATCACAGCCGTCTATTTTTATGCTTCCCGAGGTGATATCATAAAAACGGGGAATGAGCGAGCACATGGTGGTCTTTCCTCCGCCGGACGGACCGACGAGGGCGACATTCTGTCCTGCCGGGATAGAGAGATTGATGCCGGAAAGCACTTTTTTTCCGTTATCATCATATGAGAAGTCAACATCGCTGAATTCGATATCGCCCTTGACCTCTTCGATCTCTTTTGCATTTTCACTGTCGGTAATATCGGGTATCTCGTCCATGATTTCATAAAAGCGCTCGATGCCCGTGATTCCTCGCTGAAACTGCTCTGCAAATTCGACGATCTTTTTTATGGAGTTTAATAGCGTTGTGACGTACAGAAGATATGCGATGAGGTCGCCTGCGCTTATCTTATCATAAATCATAAAGAGTGCGCCTGTGACGACTACTACAATATATAATATTCCCTCAAAAAGCCTCGTTGTCGATTGAAATTGCCCCATGTATTTATATACATGGCTTTTTATTCTATAGAAACCTTCATTTCCTTGCTCAAACTTTTTCTTTTCGGTCTTTTCACCTGTGAAGGATTTCACGACTCTGATACCGAGCAGGCTGTCCTCCACCTGAGAATTCAGCTCGGCGACCTTTTTTCTCTGGTCACGGAATCCTTGGCGCAGTCTGCTGTTCAGCCTGATGAGGATAAAAAGCATGGGAGGAATTACAGCGAAGATGATAAGAGTCAGGGGGATATCCACGATGCAGAGTATGACAAATGAGACGATTATTTTCACAAATGCGATGAAAAACTCCTCGGGGCAGTGGTGCGCAAACTCCGTTACATCGAAAAGGTCGCTCGTTATCCTGCTCATGATCGAGCCGATCTTCGTGGTGTCATAGAAATTAAAGGATAATTTCTGCAAGTGGGAGAACATATCACGGCGCATATCCGTCTCGATCTTTGTGCCCATGATATGGCCGACTGACGCCATATAATAGTACGCTGCAGCATCCACGAGGCGCAGGGCAAGGTAGAAAGCGCCCACGATGAGAACGTATTTTATCGTAAGAGCTTTAGGATCATAGGTCGCATAGTTGGTGATCTGCCGCACGATCATGGGCAGGATCAGCTCACATACGGTGGTCAGCGCCGCACAGAAAAGATCGGAAAACAGCGTTCCCGTGTATTTTTTATAGTACGGTAAAAACCGTTTTATCATAGAGAGATTTTTCATTTGTTGCCTTTTATTTTATCCCAATACGCCCTTGCGGCCTGTTCGGTCTTATTAAGGCCATATTCATAAAAATGCATGTTTTTGATATCGTCGGGCAGATACTGCTGGTCTACCCAGCTGTTTGTATAGCTGTGGGGATATTTGTAACCTGAGTAACGGTTGGACGGGCGCATATACGGGGGCACCTCCTGCCCCTTGCCTCGGTCGACTGCGGCCTTTGCCGCCTCGTATGCAGAGTTTGCCGCATTTGATTTGGGCGCCGTGGCGAGGAGGATCGCCGCATTTGATAGGGGTATCGTCGCCTCGGGCATGCCGAGGTCGCGTGCGCTTTCCACGCATGCACGCACGATCGCCGCCGCCTGCGGATAGGCAAGGCCGATATCCTCGCTCGCTATGACCTGCAACCGCCTGCATGCGCCGGGGAGGCCTCCACCCTCGAGTATCTTGCAGAGATAGAATATCGCCGCATCGGGATCAGAGCCCCGGATCGACTTTTGCAGAGCGGAGAGCATATCATAGTGGACCGTTCCGCTTTTATCGAAGTTTCCTATGATCTTCGGTGTGAAAGCTATGATATCTTCCTTCTCGATCTTATCAGAGCAGGAATAATATGCGTTTTCGAGCAGCATAAGAGAACGGCGCACATCGCCGGCCGCCGATTCTGCGATATATGTCAGCGCATCATCGGAAATTTCCTTTTTTGTTCCGCCCTCGCCCTCGAGCTTGTTGATCGCACGCAAAAGCACGGGCCTGATATCCTCGCTCGTGACAGGCATGAACTCAAAGACGGCGGAACGGGATATGATCGCATTGTATATGTAGATATAGGGATTTTCAGTAGTGGAGGTGATGAGCGTGACCCTGCCGTCCTCGATATACTCGAGCAGGGACTGCTGCTGCTTTTTATTGAAATACTGCATCTCGTCAAGATACAAGAGTATTCCGCCTGAGCCGAAAATAGTCCCCGTTTTTGCGACGATTTCCTTGACGTCGGAAAGGGAGGCGGTCGTCGCATTCAGGCGGTATATCTCCATACCCGAGTGCTTTGCGATGATGTTGGCGGCCGTTGTTTTTCCCGTGCCCGGAGGGCCGTAGAATATCATATTCGTCATATATGAGCGCTCGAGCATATTGCGTATTGCACCGTTTTTGCCGAAAAGATGCTTCTGTCCTGCTATTTCGTCAAAATCAGACGGTCTCATTTTGTCTGCAAGCGGTTGATACGGCATTTTCTTCACCTCGTTTCATTTCGATTATTATACTATATTTCCGCCGTTTTTGCAACAAAAAAGCACCGTCGGGTTCTATTCAGGGCGGAAAAGATATATTGGCGTTTCGATATATAGATTTATAAAGCAAAAACAGTCGTATTATACTGAAAATACGGCTGTTTTTTTATAATTACGGGGGACTCTATTATAGCTGGTGTTCGGTTACCCATTTCAATAAATCTTTGAATGAAGCTTTGTCAGAAGCAACGGACAAAATGATATCAGACAATTCTTTCTGCGTGTATTCTAATACAATACCGTTTAACTCAAGAAATACAAGCATAGCATGGACGCCGATTCTCTTGTTACCATCGATAAAGGCATGATTCTTTACAAGTCCAAAACATAATCTTGCACCTTTCTGTTGAATTGATGGATACTGCTCAATCTCACCGTATCCGCCAAATGGTGCATTGATTGCAGATTCAAGTAAACCTTCATCACGAACTCCATGTGCTCCGCCTGTTTCACGAATCAAATCATCATGAAGAAGCATGATAAGCTCCTTGGTAAGTCTTATCATTTTGCAAGAACCTCATAAGCAGCTTTGTTCTTTGCAATGATTCTCTTTGAAATCTCTCGGACATCATCTTCTTTTGCTATCTGTTCCTGTTCTGCTGCGTTAAATTCAACAAGAAGATAACGCGGAACATTATTTTTTAAAATAATGACAGAGCCGCTTTCATCAACCATTCTTGCAACACGAGAAAAATTTTGATTCGCTTCCGTTATAGAAACCAAGTTGTCAGTATTTACTGTCATAATGTGACCTCCATTTTATATTCAATTATATTATATGCGATATTTAGGATAAATTCAACCTATATTGAAAAATTGTTGAAAATTTTTCTTTTGATACGGTGAAAACTTGCGAACCGTTTTACCATATAACGATAAAATAACCCTCTCGTACAATGTACAAGACGGTTATTTTATTGACTACTCAACTATTTGTTTTGTCCATTCGGGACGGAAAAGATATATCGGCGTTTCGCTGTATGGATTTGTTGTGCTTAAGCGTTCATCTCTTCTTTTATATATGACGGCACTTCGTCGGGCGATATGCCGAGCACTGCCGAGAATTCATCGTTGATGATGCGCTCCGCCTCCATGAGGAATTTTTCATCGGCGACGTGCAGTTTTTTTCCGCACTCGATCTGCATCTTGCGCTTGCTGTACAGGGCTCTTGCCATGAGTATTATTTGCGCCCTGTCACCGGAAAGGATCGTTTCGGAAAAGCCCTTTCTGCGTTCGCTGTCGTTATCGATCCATGGATATTCGCATCCCTTGGTGCTTCCTATGGTGTTATTTATTTCATCACAGGAGAGCAGCTTTTTCATTCGGGAGACGAGCTTTTCGCTGTTGACAGGAACAAAGACGGTAGACCCCTTTTGTTTTTTTGGTGTGAGTACATAGTATTCGGCACTCTCACGGTTAAATGTCTTTTGCGTCACATCGGTAATTTCGCAAATCCCGGTCGTTCCGTATAATACCATATCTCCGGTCTTGAATTTTCTGTCCATTGCTATCATCCTTTCACAGCGACTGTATTATATATATATTTTATCATTTTTTTGCTTATTTTGTAATAGTTTTTTTGAATAATTTTCAGAAATTTATTCTTTTTTATTTGTGGAATATGATATTCCTGTACATCATTTCCCTCAAAATTTGAATTATATCATTGACATAATAAAATTTTCGGAATATAATTAGTATAATAAAATGAATTCGGAGGTTAATATGACTCTCAAAAAATTGGAGGCGGCATTTGCCTCACCGTTATTTTTAGCTACTGCTATTTTGTATTCCGCATCGTTTGCGATCGGACTGAGCGCCGGCGGATTTGATGTGATTTCCCTTCTGATCGTTATCGGGATGTGGCTCGCCTTTGCTGCGGCAAAGGGAGGTAAGCTAAGCGAAAAGCAGACGGGCATTAAAATGCTGAGCGGATGTATCAAGGCGCAGTTTATTATTATGTGGGTGATTATCGGTGCGGTCGTTTCGCTTTCCGTTATTTTGATGGCGGTAGGTCCTGCTTTCCTTCATGAACTCGGCAATATTACGCTGAGCGGGATGTCAATTGACGGATATATCAATTCGATTACACCGGGTCATACTGTTTACGATTATTACGATGCGGAGCTCGCATCCGGTATTTTCATCGGCGTTGTCAGTACTGTTATGTTCCTATGCGTTGTGGTGTGCACTCTGATAAATATATTCTATATCCGCAATTTGCATAAGCTCACGAAGAGCGTGTGCGTTTCTTTTGAGACAGGAAACGTAAAGCTCGAAAAGCTGCAGACTGTAAAAATATGGATGATAGTTTTAGCCGTATTAACAGGCATTGGCGCATTGAATTCATTATTGTATGCACAGGTCGTTGGGCTTGGCTCGGGCTGTTCCTGTGCGGCTATGATATTAGTCGTTATCATGCTTTCAAAGCTCGAAAGTGAGGACGGCGAAGACATATCGGATATTTCCGAATCGTCGGACTCTGATATACCGAGTCAGTTATAATTCAAAATCGCGGCGAAAAACGCCGCGATTTTTATTTTGCGCAAAATGAGATATTATCGCATGTCACGCCGTCTGCTCCGATGGAGGCAAGATACCTGTATTTTGCCTCACCGGGTGCGGTCCAAGCATAGACGGTAACGCCTCTTTCGTGTAACAGTGTGATGTTTTCTTCTGTCAGCGCATTTGCCGAGATATCGAGAATCGCTTCTTTAGGTATGTCGAGTTCTGCGACCTCGTCTTCCTCGCATGCGACGAGCCATGCGCTCTCATATCCGTGGGATATGAAAAACTCCACGCTTTCACGGGAAAATGAGATGACAGTGACCCGGTCTTTTGCGCCCAACCTTTCTAACTCTTCCAAAAAAGCTTTGTTTGCTTGAGGTGTCCCGCTTTTCAATTCTGCAAAAATATGCATGTCTTCCGTGTTTTCAAAAACGTCCCGGAATAACGGGATATGCTCGTTTTTGTATTTCGGAAAAGCGGCGCAGAATCCGTGGTTCAGCGAAAGGGAAGTGAGCGTTTCGCTGTCTGTTTTCTCGATCTCGAGGTCCTCGCTCCACACTCTGCCCGTCGTCGGGTCGTGGTTTACGATGAGCTTCCCGTCGGATGAGAGCCATATGTCACATTCGATGGCGTCGGCGCCCTGCACTGCGGCGATAACGAAGGAGGATAACGTATTTTCCGGCGCAAAATCGGGTGCTCCCCGATGCGCTATCACGATCGGGCTTCTGCCGGTTGCGATAATCGCTGTTAAGGCAAGCATAGATAAAATATTTTTGATTTTTATCACCCGTAATTATTTTGCGCAATATTTTCAGTATCTATTTTTAAAAATAAAATGAAAAAAGACACATTTTTCTCAAAATGCGTCTTCTTCATATGTGTTGATAATTGCATCGGCTATTTCACGCTTGGTTTTTCGTGCGTTCATCGCCTGCTTTTCTATATATGTGTGTGCATCCTGTTCGCTCATGCTCCGCTTTTCGATCAGCAGACATTTTGCACGGGAAATAATGGAATTTTCATCAATTTTTAATTGCAGTTTTTCATTTTTATTCCTATATTCATCGATATGGGCACGGGATGCCATCATCATATACATTCCGCAGACAAATCCCGTTCGTGTGACAGGCTTTGGCATAGTATATATTCCGCTTCGTGCGAGCGAATAGCCGATCTGCTCGGCGGTATCGCCCTTGATCAGTGCCATCACGGTACCCTCGCCCTCGGCGATGCGCCGTGCGAGGTCTGCGCCCGTTTCGTCGGGCAAGGGCATATTGATGAAAACATAGTCGAAGGTGCACCCGTCGAGCAGGATACGGCGTGTTTCGGTTCCTGCATGCAGTGTCACCACCGTCTCCGGCCCAAACTGCGTCAGCATATTTTCGATGAATTCGGCGCCTTTATCGTTTCCCGATACGATCAGAACACGGCCGATCCCCTCTTGCATCCGCTTATTTCTCCTTTATTGCACTTAAATAAGCTTCGAGCGCTTCTTCTGTCAGTACGTCTTTTACAAATTCGCTCTTTTCGGCGAGCGCTATGGCTTTATCGAGTGTCTCCGGTAAGTCGGGCATTTTCCTGTCGTATGTGAGCTTCTCACGGATGCCCTCCATGCCTGCACAGATCAGCAGAGCGAAGGCAATATACGGGTTGATCCTCGAGTCGGGCGTTGTTACCTCGACTCTGCCTTCTCCCTTATCTTCGTGTATGATGATAGAACCCCGATAGTATTCTAATCTCTCATAGGATTCCTTGATGGGATTGAGAAAAGCCGTTATCTCGGCGAGCCTGCGTGATATTCCCGCAACGAAGGCGGACATTGTCTCTTTCTGCATGATATTCACGCCGTCACGGGTGAGGGACATATTTATGTGTAAACCGTTGCCGGGTTTGTTTGCGAGGGGTTTCGGGTCAAATGACGCCCACAGTCCGTTGTGATTTGCGACGGTGCGAACGACCGACTGATATGTGATCAGGTCGTCTGCGGCCGAGACTGCGTCGGAGTATTTGAAGTCGATCTCGTTTTGTCCCGGCCCCTGCTCGTGATGCGAGGAAAGGGGATAGATACCCATCCGCTCTAAGTCGAGGCAGATCTCACGGCGGACATTTTCGCCACGGTCGATCGGTGCGATATCCATATAGGTCGCATGGTCGAAGGGAATGCTCGTCGGCTCTCCGTCCGAGTCAAGCTTGAGCAGGTAAAATTCACATTCACTGCCGACATTGCACACAAGACCCTGTGATCGAACATCCCGTGCGATCATACGGCGCAGAATCTTTCTCGTGTCCGCAGGAAGCGATGTGTCGTCCGCTTTTTTGACATCGCAGAACAGGCGGATAACCCTTCCGTGTGACGGACGCCACGGCAGGGAAGCGAGATTACCCTTGTCGGGGCGAAGATATACCACCTCGTCACTTCCGCCGAACCCGTCGATGAGTGATGCGTCTATGCCGATTCCTTCCTCAAATGCATGCTTTAATTCAGACGGCAGTATGGATACGTTTTTCGGAACTCCGAAAACATCGCAAAACGATAAGCGTATGAACTTGACATCGTTCTCCTCGATATACTGCATTATTTCATCATAATTATATTTCACTCGGGCATCCTCCGTAATGTAGTCTATATATAATTATATAATATCATCTTTCGTTTGTCAATTTGCTTGACAAAATAGGTGATATGTAATAAAATAAGATGAAAAAAGAATGATCCTACGGAGGAAGCAATGGAAAAAGTAATTATACCTGATAATTATCATAGTGCGCTCGATATTTACCATACACAGAGGGCGATCGATATCATAAAGAAGACATTTGCCGAAAAGCTGTGCGATGCGCTGAATCTGAAGCGTGTCTCGGCGCCTCTTTTTGTCGAGCATTCCACCGGCCTGAACGACGATCTGAACGGAGTCGAGCGTCCCGTATCCTTTGACATTATGGCGACAGGGACAGAGGCGGAGATCGTTCACTCTCTTGCTAAATGGAAGCGTATGGCGCTGAAAAAGTACGATTTCCACGAGGGAACGGGTCTTTATACCGACATGAACGCTATCCGGCGTGACGAGGAGCTTGACTGCATCCATTCGGTATATACCGACCAGTGGGACTGGGAAAAGATTATAAATGTAAACGACCGTAATAAGGATTATCTCAAAGATACTGTAAAAAAAGAGGTGAGCGCCATATGCGATACCCTCGACGAGATAAAAAAGATATTTCCCGAGATAACGCTCGAGCTGTCGAGAGAAGTATCGTTTGTAACGACTCAGGAGCTTGAGGATATGTGGCCCGATCTCTCGCCGAAGGAGAGGGAATATAACTACCTGCGTGAGCATCACACGGCGTTTATCATGGAGATCGGCGGTAAGCTGAAAAGCGGTATCAAGCATGACGGACGTGCGCCCGACTATGACGACTGGTCGCTGAACGGCGATATCCTCTTTTATAACGAGCTCCTCGATATCGCATACGAGGTGTCGAGTATGGGCATCCGTGTCAGCCCCGAGTCACTCGACAGACAGCTCTCCGAGGCAGGTGCAGACGAGCGTAGGAATATGGAGTTTCACCGTGAACTGCTCGCAGGGAATCTGCCGTATACGATCGGCGGCGGCATCGGTCAGTCGAGGCTCTGCATGCTTCTTTTACAAAAGGCGCATATCGGCGAGGTGCAGGTCTCTGTATGGGATGAGGAAACAAAGCGCCTGTGCAAAGCGGCAGGAATACAGCTATTGTAATAATAAAAGATAGGACGCTGATTTTTATAAAAATCAGCGTCTGTTTTATTTACCTCACTGTTTTTCTGAAAAAGTAATATTTATGTGTTTACATTATTCAAAAATAATTGTATAATATTTGTTGAATAAAGGGGAAACGAGGGATAATATGAATTATATTTTGATAGGAATGCCGAGCAGCGGAAAGAGCATTGTCGGAGTTATCTTAGCGAAGATGCTGTCGTATGATTTTATCGATTCCGATCTTGTTATACAAAAGGCGGCAGGCATGCCGCTGCAGGAGATAATAAACAAACAGGGAAATGCGTATTTTTCGAGCCTCGAAAACGAGATCAACGCCTCGCTCGACGTTGATCATACCGTGATCGCGACGGGCGGCAGTACAGTCTTCTGCGAGGAAGCGATGGAGCATTTCCGTAAAACGGGCAAGATAATATATATCAAGATCTCCTGCGAAGAGATGAACAGGCGCATAAAGAATCCCACCACACGGGGTATCGTTTTGCATGACGGGCAGACGCTGTCGGATATGTACCGTGAGCGAGTGCCGTATTACGAAAAATATGCGGATATCACATATGAGTGGAGGGGCGGAAGTGCCGGTGATGCGGCGCATGATATCAAAGAAATGTTAAGCTGACGAGACCCGACAGCTTCGACTTTCAGAAAAAGGGAAATAAGTGAAAAATGAAAATCAAATATTTATTAAAGAATAAAAAAGTTTTATTTGCGGCCATTTGTCTGGCTGTATGTGCGCTCATTATCGGCGCAGCTTGTTATATTTTTATCTTTTATCCAAAACTCTCATTGACGATAAACGGCGGAAATAAGGCGATCGAGGTCTTTTCCGAGTATACCGATGAGGGAGCGCAGGGAAAATACGGGGGTAACATCACCGGTTTTCGTGATACAGAGGTAAAGGAAAGCGACGATATCGATGTAAATACGATCGGAGAATATACCGTCGAGTATGTCACAGAGTATGGGAATAAAAAGATCACCGCATACCGTAAGGTCTCGGTCGTCGATACGACAAAACCCGTGATCGTATGCGAGGAGGAAAAATTTACGGTATTCCGTGGTAAGGAATATATTGCGCATTATAAAGCGACAGATAATTATGACGGCGATATCACGGATAAGGTGGTCGAGGAACGCACCGATACCATGCTCCGGCTCAGCGTGTCTGATTTGTCGGGCAATGAGGCTGTGCTCGAGATACCCGTTATAACCGTCGATGATACCGAGGCTCCCGTTCTGTCCCTCGAGGGCGATACGGAACTATATATTAAGGTCGGCGGTCAATATGACGAACCGGGATATACCGCTTCCGATAATGCCGACGGCGATGTTACCGATCGGGTGACGGTAGAAAACAACGTGAACTGTGAAATCGCAGGCGTCTACGAGGTCAGATATACCGTGAGCGATGCGGCAGGGAATACCGCTACGCAGACACGGACTGTCACGGTATATGTTCCCGTTGCTCCTCCGCCGTCGGACGGTACGCCGCAGGGAGATCATATAGTGTATCTGACATTCGATGACGGCCCCTGCCATTACACGCCCGAGCTGCTCGATATTCTGAAAGAATACGGCGTCAGGGCCACATTCTTTGTCACGGCGCAGTTCCCGGATTATCTGCCGCTTATCGCACGGGAAAAGAATGAAGGGCACGCAATAGGGATCCATACATATACACACGAGTTTTCGATCTATGCCTCTGTCGATACGTATCTGCATGATTTCAATTCCATGCAGGAGGTAGTTAAGGCTCAGACAGGCTCGTATGCGAACATCATGCGCTTCCCGGGCGGCAGCTCGAATACCGTCAGCGCACGTTTTTGCGAGGGAATCATGACGAAGCTGTCAGAGCTCGTTCAGTCGATGGGGTATCACTATTTCGACTGGAATGTCGGCTCGAACGATACGGGGACGACCGACCCCGATGTGATCTATCATAATGTGATAAACGGCATCGAGGCGCAGTCGAGCGCCGTGATACTCATGCACGACCTGAAGCCGGCGACAATCGCCGCTATGCCGAGGATACTCGAGTATTGCATCGCACGGGGATATACCTTCGCCACGCTCGATGCGTATTCGCCTACGGTACATCATGGGATAAATAATTGATGGGGTTTTTGCGGGGGATACTTTTTACAAAAAGTGTCCCCCGCACCCCTCTCAAAAACTTTTGTTGGGCGCAAGACATGTCTTGCGCCGGGAAAAGAACGGCGCCCGATTGAAAGTTTTTGCGTCGCTTTTTTCAAAAAGCGACCGGGTTCAAAGGGCAGCGCCCTTTGTCGCCGTCCGCAGACGGCGAAACACCCATGCCTTATAAAAGCGCAGGAGTGGGTGAATTTTGCGCAGAGCGCAAAAGAGGGCGAACCCTCGCCGGGGGTTCGCCCTACTGCTCGCTGTTTTGCAAAAGGCTGTCGCATTTGCATTGCGACAGCCTTTTAATTATTATACGTGTTTATTAGACGTTTTCTGCATGACGTCGTGGGCGCCGCCCTCGACGATGCTGACGGAGGAGATCAGAGTGAGTTTCGCTTTCTCCTGGAGCTCGGCGATGTTCATCGCACCGCAGTTGCACATGGTGGAGCGCACCTTTGCGAGCGTCTGCTGTACGTTATCCGAGAGCTTGCCTGCGTACGGAACATACGAGTCAACGCCCTCCTCAAACGAGAGCTTTGACGCTCCGCCGAGGTCGTATCTCTGCCAGTTTCTCGCACGGTTCGAGCCTTCGCCCCAATACTCTTTCATGAGCGTGCCGTTGACATTTACTTTTTCTGTCGGGCTTTCATCAAATCGTGCAAAATATCTGCCGAGCATGATGAAGTCTGCGCCCATTGCAAGTGCGAGGGTGATATGATGATCGTGGACGATACCGCCGTCCGAGCAGACGGGGACATATACGCCTGTTTCCTTGAAATATTCGTCACGTGCTTTGCATACGTCAATCAGCGCCGTTGCCTGACCGCGTCCGATACCCTTTGTTTCACGGGTGATGCAGATCGAGCCGCCGCCGATACCTACTTTTATGAAATCTGCGCCGCAGTCAGCGAGGAATCGGAATCCCTCTGCGTCGACGACGTTGCCTGCGCCGACCTTGACGCGCTCGCCGTATTTCGCACGGATCCAGTCGATGGTGAGCTTCTGCCACTCGGAGTATCCCTCGGATGAATCGATGCAAAGCACGTCTGCGCCTGCCTCGACGAGTGCCGGCACACGCTCTGCATAGTCACGGGTATTGATACCTGCGCCGACTACGTAACGCTTGTCGGGATCGAGCAGTTCGCTCGGATTTTTCTTGTGTTGGTCGTAGTCCTTGCGGAAGACAAAGGAGACGAGCTTGCCGTCGTTGTCTATAATAGGTAAGGAATTGAGCTTGTGATCCCAGATGATGTCGTTTGCCTCTTTCAGGGTCGTGCCCTCTTTGGCGGTGATGAGTCTGTCGATCGGAGTCATGAAGGTGGATATCTTTTCATCACGACTCATGCGGCTGACACGGTAGTCTCTGCCCGTGACGATGCCGACGAGCTTACCGTTTGCCGTGCCGTCCTCCGTTACTGCGACGGTGGAGTGACCTGTCTCCTCCTTCAGTTTCAATATATCTTCGAGTGTTTGATCGGGGGAGATATTGGAATCACTTTTTACAAAGCCTGCCTTGTAGCTTTTGACACGTGCGACCATAGCTGCCTCGTCCTCGATCGACTGTGAGCCGTAAATAAACGATACGCCGCCCTCCTGCGCTAACGCCACGGCGAGCCTGTCACCCGAGACAGACTGCATGATAGCAGAAACGAGCGGAATGTTCATTTTGATCGAAGGTTCTTCGCCCTTCTTGTATTTCACAAGCGGGGTCGTAAGCGTCACATTAGCCGGAATGCACTCGGACGAGGAGTAGCCCGGCACTAACAGGTATTCATTAAACGTATGCGATTGTTCGGGATAAAAATAAGCCATATTCTCCACCTCTGATTTTTTATTATTTCCAAATATTATACCAAGATTCGCTTAACGTGTCAATAATAAAATACAAAATAAGTCTTTGTTTTCGTATTTTTATAAATATCGTTTTTTTATGACAAGGATTCTGTACAGAATGAAATAATAAATTTTGTGTTTAATGTTTATAATTATTGACAAAATATTTAATATAGTTTATAATAATAAACATTAAGAGGTGATTGCCATGAAAAAAACATCATATAATATATTGCCGGCGACAGAGGATATACTAAAAACTATGGGAGAACAGATCAAATTAGCAAGACTTCGCCGTAATCTATCTGTTCAGTTGGTGGCAGAACGAGCAGGTATCAGCAGAGCTTCCCTATGGAATGTTGAAAAAGGAAGTCCATCTGTTGCTATCGGCATATACGCTGCCGTATTGCATGCATTAAATAATATGGACAAAGATCTTTTGCTTGTGGCAAAGGATGATGCTATGGGCAGAAAAATGCAGGATTTGAATTTAACAACCAGAAAAAGAGCACCTCGAAAGGGGGACTAATATATGTCAGTAAATCAAAAAACCATACTCGTATATGATGACTTCAGCAGCGATGCTCCGATACTGCTCGGCAGACTATATGTAGATATCATAAAGGGCGGAGAGAATTATTCCTTTGAATATGACGACAAATGGCTTATGAATACGCAACTGTCTGTTTCTCTTGATCCCGATTTGAGCACATATGGCGGCAGACAGTTTCCAAGCGGAAGAGCGATCTTCGGAATATTTGCCGATGCATCTCCTGATCGCTGGGGCAGAGTCTTGATGATGAAGCGTGAGCGCTTGCAGGCGGAAAGGGAAGCACGCAAACCCCGAAAACTGAATGACAGTGATTTTCTGCTCGGTGTTTACGATGAAACCCGTATGGGCGGAATTCGTTTTAAGTTAGAGCAAGAGGGTGCATTCTTATCTGACGATAAAGAGACAGCCGCTCCTCCGTGGACAACGCTTCGTACATTAGAAGAAGCTTCAAGGCAATTTGAAAATGATAGCGCCGGTTTGAATGAAAAATGGCTCAATCAATTGATCAGACCCGGTTCTTCCCTCGGCGGAGCCCGTCCGAAAGCAACTGTTGTTGATACAGAGGGACATCTGTGGATTGCAAAATTCCCCTCAAAAAACGATGATAACAATACCGGTGCATGGGAGAAGGTTGTTCACGATTTGGCCCGTATGTGTGGCTTGAATGTTCCCGAATCTAAACTTGAAACATTTTCAAAACTCGGCAGTACATTTCTCGTAAAGCGTTTTGACCGTGAGGGGGATAAGCGTATTCACTTTGCTTCTGCCATGACTTTGCTCGGCAAAACAGACGGCGCTTCCGCTGTCGATGGTTCAAGCTACTTGGATCTTGCATCGATCATAAAATCAGGCGGATGCAATCCCAAAAATGATTTAGTCGAATTGTGGAAACGAATTGTATTTAATATGGCGGTTTCCAATACGGACGATCATCTGCGAAATCACGCATTTATTTTGAAAAAGAACGGATGGACACTTTCACCTCTCTATGATGTGAATCCTGTTCCTTACGGTGATGAATTATCTCTCAATGTCAATGAAGACGATAATCGTATTTCGATTCCGTTGGCGATTGAAACCGCCTACCGCTTCAATATTGATAAAAAAGACGCCGAAAAAATGGCAAGGGAAATCATCGAAACGGTAAAAAGCAATTGGGAGAAGTTCGCTGTAAAGTATAATATCCCGCACGGTAAAATCGAAGATATGCGGCCTGCATTCAGTGCTTGCTACGAATAAATCAAAAAAGGTTATGAAAAAACAGATACCTATGAACCCATAACGGTCTAGGCATCTGTTTTATCATATATTTATTTACCTGCGCTCAAGTCTGCGGAGTATCCGTATCAGCGGAACGCATAATGTGCACATACACACATTTGATATTCCGTGTGTGATATCAAAAGGAAATCCGGTAATGATCCATGCTATCATGGATTTTACCGACAGTCCGAACATCAGCGCCTGCCAGGGCGCCCATAACGCACCGAAGGTAAAACCCGATATTCCGCCCACGGCACAATATGCGACAGGCTCGATATATTTCGGTATTTTCTTCGGCAAAAGCATTGTTATCGCCCATAAAAACGCCCAGATATAGAGATACGGTACCCACCACGGCGAGAAGCCCTGATAGATTCCCTCTAATATTACATATACGTAAATGGGGATGAGCGCCTTTGCACGGTATACCCGTGTAAAAGTCACGATGAAAAGTGCGAGGAGATGGATATTCGGCAATGCCTTCATGGCGCACGTGGCAGCAAACATCAGCGAGCCGAGCATTGCGAATATCAATAGATCTCTGAGCGAGTGTTTTTTCATTCAGAAACTTCTGCTTTGAGACTGTATACTTTGCCTTCCTCGATCGGCGTTGAGTCAACACCTGTCATGGCATACTCTCCGTCGATATAAAACGCCCAATAGGACTTATCGACATTATAATCGTGCGTTTCGCCGAGAACGGATAATATCATGATACCGTAATCGCCCTGCTCACCCTCGATGATCTTTTCATCGGTAAGGTATGAGCCGAGCATTTCCGCATCGCTTGTGCACTCGTTTTTTTCGACTGTGCCGTCGGCGAAGGTTACCTCGAGGGTAAAGGTTTTGAGAGCGTCGTTTACGCTCTCCGAGGGGGTGTCGCTTGCGGCACCGTGGTCTTTCTCATTGCACGCTGTAAATGTAATTGCTGCGGCCGTAACGAGCACAAATACAAGGCAAATGGAAAGAATTTTTAATAAATTCTTTTTCATGTTGTTTCTCCTGTTTTTTAAAAAATATTTTATCATCAGCTTTTTTTGTTATATAGGCGCTCGCAAACAAAAAACAAAGGCAACATATTCCGACTCAAAACAAAGACGCACAACCTTCTCGGTTTCCCAATGGTTTTAAAGTACTTACGGCATACTCCTGTGCGTCCGCATGTTTTTTACGGCGGCGGGCCCGTCGGTGATTTTCACACCGTTCCGTTGCTTGAGCTGACGAGAGTCGAACTCCGGCGGTTCTCGCAGGCAGATTTGCACACGCAATGCGTTAAAGTCCTTGGCAATATTGTATATTGCCTGCGTACTTTGCCTTTTGCGAGCACAAATCTGTTCTGCGAGAAATGCTTTGCATCTGTGGGCGGAGCGGGCGAGTGCGATTTTGCTCCGTGGGATTGCAGACATATAATATATGTCAAAATCACACAGTGCGTAAGCGTGCCGCCCACTCCGTCCACGGACGTCGGGGTTCGACTCTCGTCAGCTCAGCTGTGATGGTTATTTTAGCTATGATTCTATTTTACGGCAGACTGTTTTTCAGCCTGTAATCTTTTTACCCATTCAGCGGAGTCAGAGTACGAGCCGAGAGATGTGAATATCTCGATCGCTCCGTCGAGGTCGCCGTTGTAGTAGGTAAACAGTGCCGTCTCATAGAGCTTTGCATTGTATTCAGTTTTTATCTGTTCGAGCTTGCTCTCGGAATCCGAGTAATTACCAAGCTCGGAAAAAAGCTCTATCGCCGTTGTGTAGTCGCCGTTTTCGTATGCCGAGTAGGCTCTTTCATAACGGCATTTGAGTATCATATCGGGGGCATCGAGGAAATCGCCTGCAGCGCCGAATTCTTCCTCAGCACGGGCGTAGTCTCCCTGAGTCATGAAGAACATGGCATATGAATACTGCATATAGTCCATGGAGTCTCTGTAATTGCCGAGCGCCTTGAAATCCTCGTATGCGGCGTAGTAGTCACGGTAAGAGAATTTGTCGTATGCGGAGGTATATGCCTCGGCGAGTTTCTGCTGTTCTTCGTTTACGCCGATAGAGGAGAGCTTATCTTTTGCGTCCTTATAATCGCCGAGCTCCGAGAAAAGTGCGCTTGCCTTTGCGGTATCGCCGCTCTCGAGCGCACGGCAGGCCTCGTCGTATTTCTTGTTTTTGATCTTTTCGTCACATTCGTTTGCCCGAGCGGCAGAATCCTTGTAATTGCCGAGGGAGGCGAAGGCGCTCTGTGCCCCTTCGTAATCGCCCGAGGTGAATCGCTTCATTGCGGCGTTGTATGCCTCTTCCTTTTCTGTATCCACGTTCTCTGTCGGTATGCCGATGAGCCGCGCGGATGAATCGAGGAACGAGCCGAGCTCACCGAAAAGACTCCTTGCCTTTTCGTAATCCTTTGATTCGAGCGCCATTACTGCGTCGATGTATTTGACATATTTCTCGCTGTCCTTGTAGGAGCCGAGCTTTTCAAAGATATTTTGCGCGGCATTGTAGTTTGTAAGCTCGAGTTCATTTTGCGCATTTTTGTATTTTTTTGCAGGCGCAATGGCGAATGCGTATATCATTATGGCGATAATGAGGACAAGCACCACGGCGCAAATCGGCATGTACTTTTTAATGAGTGCCGCTCTCCTTTTTCTGCGCATCACTTCCGGGGATATTTTCCTGTGGCCGTGAGACTCGAATGTAGAGAGGTCGGCATAGTTATCACGGTTTACGTTCGACGATATATCGGCATACGATCGATCGACACGGCGTCTCATGCGCTCGTCGACCATGTCCTCGTAATGCTCATTGAGTGCGGCGTCGTCATCACGCACGATGCGTGCGTTTCTTGGGCGATCGTTGTTACCTGCCGTAGGGGAGGGACGCCGGACATATCCGTTCGGTCCGGCCTGATTATTTCTGTTTTGATTATTTCGTGGATCGTTTCCGTTCAAGACTGTACCTCAAATTATTATATATATAACGATTATAAACCAAAATTATGCGAAAAGCAAGTAAATCACAAAAAAACTCGCTTTATGCATAAATCAAACCTTGACAAGAACCGTTGTTTATGGTAAGATATCTATCAGCGTATCATGCATATGTAATACTCGGAAGGTTATCGAAGCGGTCATAACGAGGCGGTCTTGAAAACCGTTTGGGTTCACGCCCACGTGGGTTCGAATCCCACACCTTCCGCCAGAAAAATCCGTCGACTTTTGTCGACGGATTTTTCAATTAAATCCACCCTTGCGGGTGGGTAAAATCCATCTGCGATGGATGAAATCCCCTGCGGGGATGAAATCCGCCTCGACGGCGGATGGGTGGATTTGATTTCATCTGAGGCGTAGCCGAAGATTTCATCCGAACAGAGTGAGGATTTCATCGTGAGCAAAGCGAACGATTTCATTCTGTTTTTGGTTTACGAGAGTTCAAAACCATCATCCAAAAACACAAATACATCTTTTTCTTTTTGTACTCTTCACTCTTCTCTTCTCGTTCTTCTTTCTTCTCTAAAAAATCAAGCGACTTTTTTCCGGAGAAAAACTAAGAGAGAAAAGATAAGAGAATCGGTAGCTTTGCTTCGCAAAGCGATTAATTATATATACGAGTTGTGCTGTAATTTGCAAATTCATTTACGCAGGTTCAAATCCCTCAATCCAAAAACGTCCATTTTGCGTAGCGTCATTAATCCTTTAATAAAAGACATATTTCCGATATCGGCAACATTGACGGGTGTATTTACAAAGCATCTATTGATATTTTGCCGATAAAGTGGTATAATAAATGCAGAAACTACAAGGAGGACATGTCCGGTGAGATATATTTCGTCTGCAGAGGCGGCAAAACGGTGGAATGTGTCGGAACGAAGTGTACGTAACTATTGTGCGCAGGGAAGAATTACGGGCGCTTTTTTGACAGGCAAGACATGGAATATTCCCGAAACGGCAGAGAAGCCCAGACGCACAAATCAAAAAAGCGATGCGCCTGTCACACTGCTTGAAGTGCTGCGAAACGAAAAGGCAGTAAAGTTATCCGGAGGTATCTATCATAAAGTGCAGATCGAGCTGACCTATAATTCTAACCATATTGAGGGAAACCGTCTGACACATGATCAGACACGGTATATTTTTGAAACCAACACAATCGGTATGGAAAAGGCCACGCTCAATGTGGATGATATAGTGGAAACAGCCAATCACTTCAAGTGTATCGACATAGTAATCGACAATGCAGGATATGCGCTCAGCGAAAGATTTATTAAACAGCTTCATTCCGTTCTCAAAAGCGGTACATCCGACAGTCGGAAAGACTGGTTTGCAGTGGGAGATTATAAACGGCTGCCCAATGAGGTAGGCGGTCAGGACACTGCGTCGCCGGAGGAAGTAGGCACAAAAATGCGTGAGCTTCTGAATGGCTACAACCGCACTAAGGATAAAACGTTGGAAGATATTATTGACTTCCATTATCAGTTTGAACGCATCCATCCTTTTCAGGACGGTAACGGTGGTGTAGGACGATTGATCCTGTTCAAGGAATGCCTGAGAAATAGCATCGTGCCATTTATCATTGACGAAGAGCTTAAGCTGTTCTATTACCGGGGGCTTCGGGAATGGAAACGGGAAAAGGGCTATCTGCGGGATACCTGTCTTGCCGCACAGGACAAATTCAAGGCCTATCTCGATTACTTTCGTGTGCCGTATGAAAACAACTGATTTATATTACAAAAAGCATCTGCCCAAAAGACAGGTGCTTTCTTTATATCTGTAGTGTATCTTCACGGTTCCTCTGAAAAAAACACAAAACCACCGAGGGGGGAACCCCTCGGTGGAAAGCAAGCGTGTTTGTGTTTGGAGCTGTCCTTTCTATTAATATTGTATATTATTTTCTCAGCTCGCTTTTTAATTCTATTTGTGTGTTAATCGTCAAGAATATCCTCAACCACATCATATAAGTGGATGACAGAAAGCTCCATCTGATTGCATAATGCCACCAGTTTATCGACTTTTTCTCTATCGGAAGTTATATCCATCAACGAAGCGATGATCGTCGCAGTGCCGTCGACCTCTGCATTGGAATAAGCGGCGATGCCGTAAGAAGTGCGGCTGGCGCCGTTTAACGAGTATATCTCCTCGGTCGTTCCGTATGTAATTGATATCATATTGTCTGTATCTCCTTTTCGTAAAGTTTTTGAAATTTCATTGCAGTTTTATTAATGAACTCACGTGGATCCGGCTGTAAACTCAGGAGCAGTACCGTAGTTAACGTACCGCACATAGACTCACCGGTCTCGATATCGGAGTATGAGCTTTCGCTCATCTCGAGTATCTTTCCCATTTTCTTCTGAGTGATTTTCAGGCGGTCTCTTGTTTCGATTGCCAGAAAACGCAGTTCCTCCTTCAAAACTTTTTCTTTCTCAATTCTCATATGATTTGCCCGTCCAAACACAAACGAAGAAAATTTTACCAGTTTCTATCTTCGTTTTGAATCGGGCACACCTATATTTTGACAAATTTAGTCAAAACTCCCAGAAAACGGAGGATTTTTAGTTCTTCTATAATAAAATGTATTCTTACAGGATGCCGATTTCCGCTTTGTATCCGTTGCGTCAGTCCTCTGCCAACATATTGTTTGCATTAAAAATTGCAAAACATAATTAACACTGTAAGCTTCAATTACCGGGTTTTATGATTGGAGATTTCTTTCTGCTATTTAATTTTACTCCATATTTTGGATATTGTCAATATTGTTTTACAAAATATTATAAATTTATATCATGATTGCTATAAAATATTGTGCAAATTTTAACATTTAACTGCTAATACAACCATTTAACAAAAATAATGACATAATTTTACATTTAATATTGCCAAAATCCCGATTATGTGATATAATAACAAAAAACTTGTTTATACGATCGACAAAATTACAGAAATGGAGCATTGATTTTATGATGAAGTATAAGGGCGAAATCGGAAAAATTTATGACACTTTGTTTTTTTGCATTAAGTATTTTAATGAACAGGCGGTAAAAGATGTAATTACCAATGACTTTACAGATACATCTTTTATGGAAGAATGTTATCAGGAGGTTGAGAAGCTCGTGCCTTCTTTGCCGTTGGTTCTGAAGCCTTTGTTTTTATATCAGAATCAAACGCCGACTGTAATGACTGCTTTCTTCACGAAATATATTGATTATCAAAATGATACGATCGATACCTTTTTGCGCAAGATGACTGTAAATTCAGATTATATTTATTCCAAAGCATTTTCTACATTATTTCCTGACGTTTCAATCTTACAGGAGGAAAATGTTACTCCGCTTACCGCACCGGCGTCTTATATCGAGGCATTAAATTTGTCTGAATATCCGGAATATATCAAACTGCAGATATCACTGTTATTCGGAAATTTCACTTATGTGATATCTCTGCTGACCGAAAAGCTTCTTGAGATTTACCAAGCTGTTAACGCTCTGCATCGTCGTCAACAGGCCAAGCTCGCAGTAGAGTGCGAGCAGATCTGTTCCGATAGGAATATGCAATTATACGGACAAATGTTATCATTGGGTTTTACTGAATTAGGAAAGAATCACTATTTTACTATTTCTCTGTTAAATCAATATATTACAAAAGAAACGATTTTTGCCGGGGTTATAGGATTGCTTTTGGGTTTCAAACATGAAGAAAATCTGAACTTATATTTTGATGAGCAGAATATTGACCTTCGTCAGATGCTGACTTCTGTCGGAAATGACACCCGGCTTTCCATCTTACATACTTTCACCGAGCATGTTGAGTTGACCGCAAGTTCAGTCTCCAAAATTATCAAAGTTCCGCTTACGACGGTTCTTCGCCATATTGAGATACTTCATGATAGCGGTATACTTTATATTTCAAGAAGAGACGGACTGCAGATTTTTTATCGTCTGAATTACAGTTTACTGACCAAAACTGTAAATATTATAAGTCATAAAATAGGAGAATTGACAAATGAACAACAAAGAAAACAGCAGAAAATGGAGTAATCCTACCGTGAAAACGATCTCATTTCAGGAGTTAAGTTCGCTGATCACCGTTTCGGCATGTTCCATATATTCAGCGCCCTGTTATAAGAACATGAGATAAACTTATGTTTCCGCTGTATGACGGTGCGATCAGGTCTGTATTCATAACATGATCTGACGCAATCGGGGGTATCCGTATATCAATGATGTTTCCATTTTCATTGATACGGATACCCTTTTTGTTTTACCCGATGAAGCCGGACAGCTGTCCGGCTTATTTTTTGTGTCGCTCGTGTCGCAGAGTAAACGAAAAGTTCACAGGAAAATATTTACTCCGGAGTAAAATTATGGTAAAATGTACCTGATTCAATAGCGAAATCTGTCGAAGCTTGGCATATGGAATGATAACACAATGAAAAGAGAATACACAAATCAGAATGTATATGAAGCACTTCAGGAGAGGCTGAGATTTATATTTGAAGAGTTTGACAATATTTTTGTCTCTTTTTCCGGCGGCAAGGATAGCGGACTTCTGCTGAACCTTACGCTTGATTTTCAACGCAAATATTATCCCGACAAAAGGATCGGTGTATTTCATCAGGATTTTGAAGCTCAATACAGTGTGACTACTCAGTATGTAGAGCGAACCTTCGAGCGAATCAAAGATGAGGTTGAACCGTACTGGGTCTGCCTTCCTATGGCAACGAGAACGGCGCTCAGCAGTTATCAGATGTATTGGTATCCATGGGATGATACAAAGGAATCTGCATGGGTTCGTCCGATGCCGGAATATCCCTATGTGATTAATCTTCAGAATAATCCTATCACGACATATCATTACCGTATGCATCAGGAAGATTTAGCGAAACAGTTTGGACGGTGGTACAGACTTTCTCACGGAGAGAAGAAAACAGTATGTCTTTTGGGCATACGTGCAGACGAGTCCCTTCAGCGTTACAGCGCAATTCTCAATAAAAAATACGGTTATAAAGATCAGTGTTGGATCAGTAAACAGTTTAAGGATGTGTGGGCGGCATCTCCTCTGTACGATTGGGCAAAAAGTGATGTCTGGCATGCCATTTACACATTTAATTATGAATACAACCGGATATATGATCTGTATTATATGGCAGGATTGAAGCCGGATCAGATGCGTGTGGCTTCTCCATTTAACGATTATGCAAAAGACAGCCTTAACCTTTACCGTGTACTCGATCCTGAAATATGGGCTAAACTTGTCGGTCGTGTAAGAGGAGCTAATTTCGGTGCGATCTACGGCAAGACGAAAGCCATGGGATACCGCAATATCACATTGCCGGAAGGTCATACATGGGAATCGTATACAAAATTTCTTTTAAGCACCCTGCCTGCCCGTCTCCGTAATAATTATATCAAAAAGTTTAAGGCATCTATGGAGTTCTGGCATAAGACAGGCGGAGGTCTCGAAGAACATGTGATACAGGAACTGATCGATAAGGGATATAAAATTAAGCGAAACGGCGTATCAAATTATACAATTATGAAAAACTCCCGAATTGTATTCTTAAGTAAGATTCCCGATCATACAGACGATATAAAATCAACAAAGGATATCCCAAGCTGGAAGAGGATGTGTTATTGCATTCTTAAAAATGATCACATCTGTCGTTTCATGGGCTTCGGATTAACAAGAGAACAGCAAAAACGTATTGATATTTTAAAAGATAAATACAGCAAAGTAGGTGATTGACATGGCACAAAAAAGTCCGGTATATAACATAAAGGCAGTTCCGATCGAGAAGATCGTGCCGAATACATATAACCCGAATGCGGTCGCACCTCCTGAAATGAAGCTTCTGTACGACAGCATAAAAGAGGACGGCTATACTATGCCGATTGTATGTTATTATGTGGAGAGCAGTGATGAGTACATTATTGTCGACGGATTTCACCGCTATCGCGTTATGTTGGATTATCCCGATATCCGTGAGCGTGAAGGCGGTTTGCTTCCGGTATCGGTGATAGATAAACCGATCGACCACAGAATGGCAAGTACGATCCGTCACAACAGGGCAAGAGGCTCTCACGATGTCGATCTGATGAGTAACATCGTAAAGGAGCTGCATGAGCTTGGGCGTTCCGATGCATGGATCTCCAAACACTTAGGCATGGATAAGGATGAAATATTGAGACTGAAACAGATTACAGGACTGGCCGCACTTTTTAAGGATGTGAATTTCGGTATCGCATGGCGGCCTGCAGAGGAAGAGGAGATATCCGCAGTGAATCAATGAGTTTGTCTGAAAAATACAAAAAATGTCTTCCTTTTTTTGAGATTTTATCCTAAAATGGGTTGATATTTTTCTTTATTTCGGCTGATTTAATATCAGATATTAAATCAGCCGAAAGAGCCTATCGAAATGAAGAGCATAAAACGCACACTTTTTGTGTGCGTTTTTGCGTGTGATATTTATCTTCTCGATGTCGGGGATATAATGCCGCAGGCGATTTTTTCTCCTGCGTTTCCGGAGGGCTGCGTCGTGAAATCATCGGGGGAGCGGTGCACGATGACGGCTTTTCCGATGACCTCACGGACGGTAAAGCGGTCGGAAAGGCAGACGGAAAATGCCCTTCCGTCAGCGCCGAATAACGGCGGCAGATCTCCTGCGTGGTACGGGTGCGGACAGCGATCCGGATTATAATGCGTACCTGCATCGGCAAAGAGATCCTCTGCGTTTCCCGTACAACTGTCGCCGCTATGAATGTGAAAAGCAAATACGGGACTGTCACATGCTTCCGTTCCCGTGGGTAAGTTGATAATCTCAGTCTGTATGATGACGCCGTACCGTAACTGATAGAATAAGACCCTGCCGTGGATATCGGGATATTTTTCACTGCCGTTGATAAATGCAACAGCATCCGCACGTCTTTTCATTACGGAATAGATATCTCTGAAATAGTTCATGCTGTATACCTCGTTTTTTATTACATTATATGCATGTGGTTTAATTTGTTGTTTTTTGTTAAAAATGTATAATTTTGCAACAATAATGATGGCGAAAACCAAGTATCGAACGATATATTTTTGCATAATACTGATTTTATGGTTCTTCTATTGACACTTTGAAAAATATAAAATATAATCATATTATATAGAGTGTTTAACGGAAAAACATATAGAATTCCGGAGGAAAGTTATGAATAAAAAAATTATTGCTTTACTTCTTGCGCTTGTGATGATCCTTTGTTGTTTTGTTGCTTGCGGCAAAGAGAGAGACAACACAGGCGACCGTGCGATCGCGGCAGGCACAAAGGTGATCCTCGGCAGCAGTACTAAGCTATCCGGCGACTTTCGCTTTCCGGGATTCGGCGGCGCCGCAGGCGCTTCTGACCGGGATATCGCAAAGCTTACAGTAGGCTACGGCACGATGGAGATCGATCGGTACGGCACATACGTATGGAATGAAACATCGGTAAAGAGCTACACGGAAAAAGAAAACAAAGACGGTACATATACTGTCACCGTCGAGCTTAACGAGGGTCTTAAATTCAGCGACGGCTCGGATATCAAGGCTGTGAACTATGTCGCAAGTATACTCGCATTTTCTTCACCTGTTTCCTTTGCGGCAGGCCACTCGGGTACAGCCGGTCAGTTTTTCGTTGGCTATGATACATTCAAAGCATATGGCGGAAAAGAGACCAAGGGCGCAACGAAGGAATTCTCGGGTGTTCGTCTTTTAGGCGATTACACGTTCTCCTATACGGTATCATCCGATTTCTATCCTTACTACTTCGCATACACATATGCGGCAACAGAGCCTGCACCGCTCGGACTTATCCTCGGAGAGGGGGTTGAAATAAAGGACGATGGCAATGGTTGCTACCTTAGCGACAACTACTATGAGATGGACGGCAAGGAGTATGTAAAGGCTAAGGAATTAGCTGACAACCGTTATGACGTAACAAAGTATCCTTTCTCAGGTGCGTACATGATCAAGGAGTGGGATAACTCCACGAGCCGGGTGACTCTTGCGGCTAATCCTGAGTTCAAGGGTAATTTTGAGGGTATGACCCCGGCAATCGAAACGATCGTTTACATTCCTCTCGTAAGTGAAACACAGCTCGAGGCTCTCACGAGCGGAGGCGTTGACATCCTCGGCGGAATCACGGGCGGAAACGATATAAAGGCGGCTCTCGCCGTTACGAACGACGGCTCAGGCAGATTCGCTGAAACCCACTACCAGAGAGCCGGCTACGGTAAAGTGCAGTTTGACTGCGACTTCGGTCCCACAATGTTTGCTGAGGTTCGTCAGGCGATCGCTTATCTGCTCAATAGAGAAGAGCTCTGCCAGAGCTTTACGGGCGGTTACGGTACAATCGTTGACGGCCCTTACAGCCCTGACTTCGCTATGTGGCAGGCAGTAAAAAATAAGATCAACCTGACCGACTACTCTTACTCTCCTGCAAAAGCGAAGAAGCTCCTTGAAGGGGGCGGTTGGATCTACAATTCCCATGGTGAAGCTTACGCCGAGGGACAGAGCGGTGTTGACGCAGTACGTTATAAGAAGCTTTCTGCGGAAGAGGCAGAGATTCTTGACGGTGTGAACAAGACATATGCATCTGTTGCTAATACAGACGGAATAACATATAAGACCGTTGAGATAAACGGCGAGTACTACATGCCTCTCGTAATCAACTGGTTCTGCATAACGCCGGGTACAGTGACAGATCTGTTATCCGCAGCCCTTGTAAACAGCACGGATGTTGCGGCTGCAGGTATCGTTATCCGTGAAACAACAGGTGACTTTGACCGACTCCAGGGCGAGATCTACCGTGAGCCCACATACGGCTACGGAGGGATACCCACATACGGGATGTACAACTTATCAATAAGTTGGCCCTCGGCTGTATATGACTACGCATTCAACTGGTCGCTCGACCCTGCGTATTTCGACTACTCCGTAAACAAGTTTTATGACGAATATGATAAGGCATTTCCGTATGATATGAGTGCTGAAAGGCTCTCGTATAAACAGGCTCTCGAGCAGTCCGGCGGTAAGCTCGGCATGGACTATCTGTCGATGGCGATGGTTTATAACGCTAAAACAGAGGACGAGTACAATGAATGGTGGCAGGCATACATCGAGAGATGGAATCAGCTCATGCCCGATATCCCGCTGTACTCCAACTACTACTATGATGTTTACAATGCAAATATCGAGAACTTTGAGACGAGTCCGTTCTTCGGACCTGCTCAGGCTATCCTCTATGCAAATGTAAAGAGCTGATCAAAGCGGCATAAGATTTAAACGGGATGGCGCCGTTGATATGCACCTCCAAATGTGTCTATCATTTTGAGGTGCATATCATTATTTTAGCTGAAAAAAGTTGCACACAGTTAATTTTTATTGTATAATACCCTTGTAGTTCTATCATTTTGCGAATACAAATGTTTTGAAAGGATTCGACCATGAACCTCATATCTAATCGTAACAGCACTTCCGTACAGTCTAAAAAGTCACGTGTCGCAGGTCTTGATATTTTGCGCACGATTGCGATCGTTTTTGTAATGCTGACGCACCTGATAAATTACCGTTATCTCGGTATCATTAACTCTCAGATCGGCTCTGTGCAGTGGTATATCTGTGCGCTTGCACGGTTTTCTGTCATTTTGAGTATTCCGATCTTCCTTTTGTTGTCCGGATATTTGCTTTCATCCCGCCGCCCCGGACGTTCGCACGCTGCGGCGGTCATTCCCGTTATGCTGTCCTGGCTGGTACTTTCCCTTGCGACTACATTCGCAGAACGGTTTTTATTCGGCGCAGGCGATGTGCGAATAATCCATGCTATTCTGAAGATATTCAGTTTTAATTACGGTTATACATGGTACGTTGAAATGTACCTGTGCCTTTATCTCGTGATGCCGTATCTGAATCTTTTGTTCGATCGGCTCGAACGCCGTGGACAGCGGCAGCTGATCGCTGTGCTCGCCCTTCTTACCTTAGTGCCGGAGGTACTCAAAAGCTTTAAGCTCGCTGAGGTATACCTCGATATCCTGCCGGATTATTTCGGAGCATGCTACGCGGTCACTTTCTTTCTCATCGGCGGTTATATCGCCCGTTACAAGCCGCGCCCGCGCGCGATCTACTGTATCGGCACTGTGGCGGCGATCCTTATTTTAGAGATCGCACTCTACCGTTATTTTTCACACGACGGTCAGGCCGCATGGTGGCTCTTTAAGGAATACAATACGCTCACCCATGTGATCGCCGCAGTTGCACTCTTTTTGCTCTTTTACCGTGTCGAGCGCCTGCCGGCTGTGCTCGCATTACCGCTGAAAGAGATATCGGTCTGCTCCTTTGAGATGTATCTGATATCCTATCTGACTGACCGCATTTTCTATACGCCTAAGAATATGTTGAATGCCCCTGCGTTCTTACTCTCGCTGAACCGTCTCAATTCGTGGCAGGTCTTCTTGTGTAATTTTGTTTTTGTATATCTTGCCGCCCGCATCCTGCGCCTGGTGCTCGCACCGCTCTCCGGAAAACTGCGCGCGCTTGCAGCAGGGAAGCCGAAAAAATGATTCTTTCGTCAAAAAAGCTGTCGCTTATGCGACAGCTTTTTAGTTATGTCAGTCCAACAGGTCGAGTACCTGCTCTTTCGGTATGAGACCTACGCTCGAGCGCACACATTCGCCGCCCTTGATGACCTTTAGTGACGGGATGCTCATGATACCGTATTCTCTTGCGAGCTCGGGGCATTCATCGGTATCGACTTTTGCGATGTCGATATCCTCCCGTTCCGCTGCGATCTCCTCGAGAACGGGGGAGAGCATACGGCAGGGGCCGCACCATGCGGCGAAAAAGTCGACGATCACCGTTTTCTGCGATTTCAGAACCTTCTCCTCGAAGTCCTGTTCGTTTACATGAAAAATTGCCATTTTATTTCTCCTTATAATACAACATACAATGGCAGTATCCCTCAAAATCGGGATCTGCGATCTGAGATTTGAATTCTGCGCACATACACTTGTTTTCCTCGGTGCGCTCGAGTCTGCACGGGCAGTATCCGCCCGTGCGGTCGAGTCCCTCTTTTATTGAGGCGACGATCTCTTCATTTTCATTCAAACGTATTTTCATTACAGTTTCTCAAAATCGGATGCAGGATGCTTGCACAGAGGGCAGATAAAGTCCTCGGGCAGTTCGTCTCCCTCATAGACATATCCGCATATCTTGCAGATATAGCCGCTCTTTTTTTTCTCTTTCTTCGGCTTGATATTCTTGTGGTAGTATTCGTATGTGACCGAGCTTTCATCGCTCAGCACTCGGGCCTCGGTCACCTCGGCGATGAAGAGGGTATGCGTTCCCATATCGACCTCGTCTGTGACAAAGGCGGAGATCAGTGCGTTTGCGCCCTCCGTCAGATACATCAGTCCGTTTTCCGCGCGTGCAGAACCTGCCAAACCCTCGTATTTCTTACGCTCTCTGCCCGAGGCAAAGCCGAACCGCTCAAAGAGATCAAATCCGACGCCCTGTGTCAGTGGCGAGAGGTTAAAGCGTTTACTGCGCTTTATCATATCGTGGGTGTAATTTGTTTTATTTACGCAGACGGCGATAGAGAGAGGCGACGATGTGAGCTGCATTACGGTATTGATGATACATCCGTTGTCGGTGCAGTCTGCACGCGATGTCAGGACATAAAGACCGTAACTGATACTATTTAATGCCATATTATCTATTCCCATAATATTTCTCCTTTTTATTTATTATTTCATTATTGTAATAAAAATAATACAGAAAAAGGTAATTTATTTCTCATCGCAACATTCAATATAGATCATGCATTCTCCGATACCGACGGGAACGGGTGAGCCGTATGTATTCGACATACTGCCTGTTACGGCGAAATCTAACGTATTTTCACCGGGACGCACCGCCGCCGTGATGTCACACGACCACGGATACTCCTTGTGAATACCGTCAAAATATCGCAGACGTGCGGCGTGAGAACCGTTTACGCTGATGTCGCACATATCGTGAACTTCGGAGAGTGCGAGCGTTATCTTATCATACTTTTCGGGTAATGTGAACCTGCCGTTTTCGGGTATTACGGTTACCGTCTGCTTTTTGGGCGCCGAGCCTGTCAGCGGTGCTTCATCAGGATCGAAAACGAGCACTGTGGCGACTCTCGCCGTCACGCAGATGGGTATCTCCCTCATGCCGTCTGCCGGGTTTTCCAAAAGTGCGTTTTTTTCTCCCGTCATGGGGGCGAGGGCGTAGCACCTGCCTGTGAGCGAGGTTCTGAGCGTACCGAAATATGCTTCCTTTCCTTCGTTTGTAAGGATGTAGTAGTGTATACCGCCTTTTGTCTGATGAGACAGTCGTATATTTGCACACGCAGGCGATAAACTCTCGTTAAAGGCAGCGTTTTCACGCACGAACGGCAGAAAATCTTCTGCATTTCTGCATACCTTTCCGCCTGCCGCCTCGAACTTCTTTATGAAGCGTTCGGTCTTTTCCTGCGGCTCATAGGAAACGAGAAGGATATTGTAGAAATTGTCTCTTACCTGAAAGCCGCCTTCGACGATCTCGGCACGATCGAGGAAATTTTCATTGATATAGTTGAATTCTATCTGATTTTCATATAAAGGCACGACGGGCGTCTGCGGCATGGTCTGTCCGGGTGCGAGCACGGCGGCATAGGGATGGTTGTATGCGTCGGTGTTGAGCGCGCACATCCTCTTTACATAATCGGAATACATACGGTAGTCCTCCCACCATATGTTGTTTAGTCCCACGTCCGGTGGTCTTTCGTCTGACTGTACCTTTGTACGCAGGCTGTAATAAAAAGCGTGAGGAATGAGCAGGTTGACTCCCCGTACAAAAAGGAAATTAAAATACCATAGCATGTCGGAGGCGGTAAAGTCCCATGGGTTTCCGGGTCTGCCGCACACGCCGAGCACCTCGTTTGAATTCCTGCGTGCGCCGAGCATACGTGCAGCGTCGGAGGAGCACTTTCCCATCACGCCCTCCCATGAGTCGAGGGGCTTATCGGGTGCGACCTGTTGCCATACGAGGTCCTGGCCGGGAACGCCGAAAAATTTCTGCGAGTCCATGTCTCCCGAGTCTGCCGGGTGACCCATGAGGTCTATGCCGTGTGAGAGGCACCATGCAGATAGCTTTCCGTAATAGTCCCGCTCGAGTCGGATGCGCACTGCTTCACCGTATATGCGCCATGCGTCTTGTGTGTCTTCTCTGTCAAAAAGCACGGATACAACAGTTTCTTCGCTTCCGCCGACGGCGATGATATCGTCGATCAGCCTGCCGCTCCATATAATAGAGTTGTCGAGCTTCGCTCCTCTGCCGCAGATCGATGGCTCATCGGTAAAAAATCCGATGACCGTTTTACCGAAATGCTCGCTCAGGCGGCTGTAATACTTATCGTGGGTAAGGTGGATAAAGCAATCGACCGCATCGGGATTGAGCAGGTCTGCGGATGCAGGCGCATTCGGCATGCCGTCGTCCTCGTCATCGTAAATGCCCCGTATATAGCCGAAGGTCGGGCACTCGACGAGGGCATATTTTTCACCATCAGGAAGCGCTCCGGCAATTTTTGCACTGTGATATTCGCCGTTTTCCGTGTGGGAAACATATAGAAATACCGATTCGTTTTCCGAGAGATCGAGGGTATCGAGCGGCCTTTTCTGTAAACGGCGTGAGGCGTACATCGGATCTGTCTTTGCGACCAGACCGTGCGCCGAGCCGGAGGGGTATGCCGCCTCATCGTACAGGATGACTTTCATGTCATTTTGCTTTGCCCGCTCGACGCAGGCTGCTACATAGTCCATGTATTCGTCTGAGAGATATTCCGGCGTGCGTGCCATTCCCATGCGTGGGTGAAAGACGAAACCGTCGACGCCTTTTTCCTTCAGATCGTCTATCTGCTCAAACATTTTTTCGAGGTCGAGCGTATCGTTGATCAGCCAGAACGGCATGATGGAAAACTCTTTGTTCGGTGTGTCAAAATCACGGAGTAGGGCGCTGTTTTTCATGTGTTAATCCTCATGTGTTTCTTGTATTTTTTTCTTTACTAAAAAGGCATTCGGCAGCCATCTGCCCTCCGGGTTCAGGCAGGTTGCTACCTGGATCAGAGTTTGCCCGTTATAGTTCATCAGGGTGCTTGCGCCGCCGTCACAGCAGCAGGCGTTTTCTGCGCCGTATCTGTAAAGGATCTTTGCCATTTCGCCGACGGTGATACCTGCGCTTTTTGTCTGCCTTCCTTCTATTACGAGGAACATCATCGCCCCGTCGCCTCGCTGAGCGACAGCGGTTCTCGGCTGGAGCCCCCATCCTGCGCTTCCCTCGACCTTGATCTCTCTGTCCGCTATCAGGATCGGGCCGAATTGCATTCCGTCCCGCACGTTATAATCAGTCCAGTTATCAAGCCATCCGACGGCGAGCTTATTATCTGTTGTCAGCATCATGCTCGGATAAGCCGAAATATAATCGCCCCATATTTTTCCCTCGCTCATCGACATACCGACGATATCGCCGCCGTCGCCGTTTTCGTTCGGGTCGTAGAAGCCGGAGGCGTTTACACCGGCGATGGCGTCGTAGGTTTCTACGAGCTCGCCGAGCCGCTGTCCGCGGTCTCCCGGGTATTTTGTAAAAGCGACGAAAACACGGGAGGGATCGTCAATGAGCATTATTTTTCCCGTATATGTACCGAGAGAGTCGGTGCCTTTGATGCTCGAGACAAAGAGCCCCTGCTCCTCGTCGACGATATCGAGTGTGTTTCCGATGTAGTCGAGACCTCCCTCGTGCAGACGTGAGAGTCCGAGGATATCGTTTTCGATTGGCTCGGGAGCGTCCGTTGCGTCGGGATCTTCGGTATCTTGGATCTTGTCTATTGGCTTCAGGTTACTGAGGTCTCCGCCCTCGCCGTAGGTCTGCATTGCCATTACATCATCAATGATCGAGTGGGGAATGAACGCCTCCGCGAGCCACTGATGGGTGCGGGTGTTCATCGCCGTTTCGATGTAAAGGTCACGCAGATTCCGTATAAACGGAATGGGTGCGAAAACAAATAAGCTGTATCCTACGATGAGCGTTGATAAAATGCAGATCAAAACGACAGTCAGCGTATTGCGCAGTTTTATCATATTGATCTTTTTGTTTTTCTTTTCTGTTTTTTTCATTTTGTACCTTGTTACCGTTTTTGAATTAATAGTAACATTTTAACACTCATTATATAATTTTTCAACGTAAATTTTGTTAAAAGAGCGATATTCGTTGACTTATTTTAAAATAAATTATATAATGATATACAAATTAAGGTCAAATGGGGTTTATATGTATACAAAGGAGCTTCTTTCCCCGGCGGGGAATTACGAAAAAATGATCGCCGCACTTCGTTACGGCGCCGATGCCGTGTATCTCTCGGGAGAGGTTTTCGGCATGCGTGCGGCGGCGGGGAATTTCACTGTCGGTGAAATATATGATGCGGTAAAATATACGCATTCTTTCGGTAAAAAGGTTTATCTTACCTTAAATACCATGCCGAGGACAGGGGAGTATCCTGCGCTCGAAAAATATTTAAAGGATATAGCGGGCGCACATCTTGACGCACTGATCATTGCCGATCCGGGCGTTATGGAGCTCGCAAAAAAGCTCATGCCCGATACCTCGATACATATTTCCACGCAGACGGGGATCGTCTCGGCGGCGGACTGCCTTTTTTATGCGAAATACGGCGCAAAGCGTGCGGTCCTCGCGCGTGAGCTTTCGTTTGATGATATACGTGCCATCAGCGAACAGACGAGAGGAATCATCGAGCTCGAGTGTTTCATTCACGGCTCGATGTGCGTTTCCTTCTCGGGGCGGTGCTTACTGTCGGAGCATTATACCGGCAGAGACGCTAACAGGGGCGCATGCGCACAGCCCTGCCGCTGGAATTTCAATGCTTTTGAAATAGCGGAGGAGAAGCGCCCGGGCGATCGCCTGACCGTGAATGAAACGCCGGACGGAACTTTCATTATGTCAAGCAAGGATATGTGTATGATAGAGCATATTCCGGATCTTATGGAGAGCGGTATCACATCGTTTAAGATCGAGGGCAGGATGAAAAGCGCATATTACACTGCCGTCTGCTCGAATGTTTACCGTATGGCGATAGACAGGTATATCGCCTCGCCCGATGAATATAAATATGACCCTGAATGGATGCGTGAGCTCGAGAGCGTGAGTCACCGTGAATACGGGACAGGGTATTATTATGACGACCCGATGAAAAATGCACAGCTATGCGAAAACCCCGGATATATGAGAGAAAAGGCGTATCTTGCGACTGTGGTGGGATATGAGAACGGCATTGCAACTCTTACTCAGCGCAATAAAATGTGCCTCGGCGATAAGATCGAGCTCATAACGCCCGGAAAATGCGGCGTGCCGCTGACCGTCGGCAGAATGAAAAACGAAAAAGGCGAGGAGATCGAAGCAACGCCGCATCCGTATATGACGTTCACAATGGAAATGCCTTTTGAATGTAAAGAGGGGGATATCATCCGCTCGTGCTGATTCCTTAACATTGTAAAGACGCTGATTCTTAAGGATCAGCGTCTTGTTTTTATAATTATTCTCTTTTATTTTGCGACATTCTGACAATAGCGCATGAGGATGGAGGCCACCTGCGCACGGGTGATATGTCTTATTGCGACAGTTCCTTTTTGTTACTCCGTGAAGACGATACAGTCATATCTTATTGTTTTGCCGGTGAGGGAATAATCGGGCTTTTTCCCTGCGAGATAACCGCCTTTGAGCGGACGTTTTATCACGATCTTTCTCGGGTGCGCCGCAAGTGCCGCACCGAGCAGATCGTCCTCGTCCGAGCAGGGAGCTTCCAGATGATGCAAAAGCTGAAATTTCTTTTTCGATAAAGAATTTTTCGTCTTTTCCGGGAACATCGGGTCCAAATATATCACATCGGGGCGGTAGTCGATCTCCCCGAGAGCTTCGATGCTGTCACACCCGAAAAGCTCCATATTGCATACGATGTTTTTGAGGTCAGCCGAATCCTTTGCACGCCCGAGCGCATCGGAGAGCAGTGCGGCGATGACGGGATTACGCTCGTATAGCTTCACCTTGAACCCTGCCGCCGCAAGGAGCAGGGAATCCTCGCCGAGTCCCGCCGTCGCATCGATGACGGTCAGCGGCATATCGGCGTTTTTTATTTTTGCCGCACGCACGAGCAGCTCAGCCGAGAGGTTCGAGCGCCTCAGACGGCGAACCATGTTTTCGAGGTCGCACCGCATCGTCTGCCCGTCCCCCTCGAGGGTAAGCCCGTCTGCGCTGACACGCAGTATCAGTTTTTCATCCTGCGGATCAGACTTCCTGCATATTTCTATGCCGAGAGCGTCTGATAAATTGCGCACATACGGCGGTATGTCCGATATCTCGGAAACGATCACGATTTGTGATGTCATCAGCTCATACCTATCTTTTTCTCGAATTTCTTTGCGCCTGCCGTCAGATCATATGCGCAGAACGCCGCACCTGTTGCGGCGGCGAAGCATCCGGCGAGCGCCGCAGATACAGCATACGAGGAAAGCATGATACCTGAAACGAAAGAGAACAGCATGGGGATGCCGTAGATCACCATGGAACCGAACATGGCGAGCATGACTGCCGCCGACTGCTTTATGGCGTGGATATCCGAGGGATAATCGAGCCTCGGCAGCCACAGGTTACATGCAAGACCGAAGGAATTCGCCGAGAATATGAGCAGGAGATTCACGATGATAATGCACAGAAATCCGCCGAATCCGAGAGAGAGAGCAACGCTCGAAACCGCCGTAAAGATCACGGTCGACGGGACGGTGACCGACATGCCGAACAGCAGTTTGGATAAAAGAACGGTTCTCGCCGAAACGGGAGATACTTTCAGCTGCCAGATGCAGTTGCGCTCGAGCGATACGGACGGAGCCGTAACAAAGTTGAATATTGCACAGAATGCAGATACCATGCAAACGGCAAAGGGCAGTATCGAGCCGATATTGAATATCTCCATTTCTTCGCCTATCGTACCGACAGCAGAAATTATCGCATCACGCTTTATGACTACAAGAACCGCTAACATGATCTGCAACGGCACGCCGAGACCGGCATTGAGCATATAGGTCGGCGTCGCAAAGAACCTTGCCGCCTCTTTCGTATACAGGGCAAAGAGGGGTGAACGGGTGTGCATTTCTTTCTCACGGTATTTGACACGCCTCTCACCTCGGTTCATCTGTGTGATCGCAAAAAACGATCTTGCGAGAACGAAATGAACGAGAGCAAACGGCAAGATATTTACTACAATGAATATGAATATCGATGCGATATCACCTGCCGCCGCTTTTCCTGCAAAAGAGAAGAAGGGAATAGCCAGAGCCGCACTTGATATGCCGTTTGCCATCGCAGGAAGAAAGCGCTCGATATTTGCATAGACATAAAAATATGCAAATAAGAATACGAGGCTCAGCGCCACCGTCGTGAAATTCTTAAACGGGAGCTTGCGGGAAAGAAAGGCGACTGCCGCCGCAAATATCGCAGTAAACGCAAGCGAGAGAAGCGGCATAAGAGCGAGGACGAGGAGGTAGGTTACCGTGCATAAGAAGGCGCTCGGTGCGCCGCCCATGATGAGCAGTATGACATACGAGGGCGCAAGCACCGCAAAAGAGAACACGAGGTTCATAATATAAAGGGAGAGCAGTCTGCATATGACGATATCGCCGGGCTTTACGGGCATGGATAAGAGCAGGTCGTTATCACGGCTCTCGTAAAGCTGTTTTTCGCAGGCAAATACCGTCCCCACAAAGGAGAGTATAAATGCGATAAGCGCAAACGAGCTGACATAGACCGAGACTCCGTTCTCATGCGCAAAGCATATTTCGTGAAAGCCAAACGATATGCCGGCGAAAAGGGCGATGAATACCACAAAGATATATGCAAAAAGCAGGGTGAAAAGGATGCCTTTTCCGACTCCGCCGAGCTTCGAGAGGAGGTTTTTCTTTTTGTTTTTTGCGCTGTTTCTGTTGAAGCCCGACAGCATAACGCCGATCTGGGCGCGTAAAAGTGTCTTAATCATCACGTTCCTCCAGCTCGAGGAAGACATCCTCAAGAGAAGCTTCGCCCATTACGTCCTTTGTCGCACCCGAGAGGAGCAGTTTTCCGTCCTTGATGATCGCAATGTGGTCGCAGAGCTTTTCGGCGACCTCGAGAACGTGGGTCGAAAAGAATATTGCGCATCCCTTTTCGCACATCTCACGCATGATCTCCTTGACGCTGTGGGCTGCCATCGGGTCGAGGCCGACAAAGGGTTCATCCATGATGAGCAGCTTCGGCTCGTGAATGAGGGCTGCGATGATAGCTAACTTTTGCTTCATGCCGTGCGAGTATGAGGATACCTTCTGCGCTAAATTTGCGGTTATGCCGAACATATCGGCGTATTTCTTGATATTTTCCTCCCGTTTGTTTTTGGGAACACCGTAGATATCAGCGATAAAATTCAGATATTTGATACCGCTCATAAAGTCGTAGAGATCCGGGTTGTCGGGGATATATGCGATGTTCTTTTTTGCCTCGAGCGGCTCATTTTTTATCGAGTGACCGCAGATGCTGATATTTCCCGAGTCGAAATTCAGAAGTCCGCAGCATGCCTTTATCGTTGTGGTTTTACCTGCGCCGTTGTGACCGATGAAGCCGTAGATCTGTCCGGGAGCGATCTCGAGGCTGAGATCGTCCACTGCCTTTTTATCACCGTATGTTTTCGTCAGATGTTCAATTTTTAACATTTTTTCCTCCGTTGCTGTTCTGATTCTGTATTTACATTATATATGATACGGATTCTCTTGTAAATACGAAATATTCAATAAAAACGGGTCTTTTTCGTTCAGTTTCTGAATAATTGTCCAAATCTCTTGACAAAATCGCCTGAGACATGATAAACTAATGTAAATGCAATGAAAAGGCAGCAAAATATCGGAAGTGTTCAGAAGAGAAGGGCGCCCATGGGCTGAGAGGCGAACGGATACGGATATTTTTGCATTTCACCTCGGAGCAGGCAGGGGGAAATACCTGCACGGTCGTCCCGTTACAGCGCAATGAGGCATATTCTTATATGCGAATTCAGGTGGTACAGCGATAATCAGTCGCCCTGTTGATACGGGGCGGCATTTTTTTATTTTGTAAATTCCACGAAAGGATAAAAGATATGAAAGAAAAGCTTGAAAAAATACTTTCCGATGCAAAAGCGGCGATAGAGACTGAAGCTGTCGATATGCCGTCTCTCGATGTCGTCCGTGTAAAATACCTCGGAAAGAAAGGCGAGCTCACCGCTCTTTTGCGGGGCATGGGTGCGCTCACGCCCGAGGAAAGGCCGATCATCGGCGCTTTGGCAAATAAGGTCAGAGAGGAGATCGACGCCGTCCTCTCCAAAAAGGCAGAGATGCTGAAAGAAAAAGAGCTGGGCGAGAAGCTCGCAAAAGAGAAGATCGATGTCACCGTCCCGGGCGACGCAGTCGAGATGGGCGCACATCATCCGCTCTCTCAGGTGAGAAAGGAGATGACGGATATCTTCGTCAGCATGGGCTTTGACGTCGTTGACGGACCCGAGGTCGAGCTCGATTATTACAATTTCCAGGCGCTCAATATTCCCGAGAATCACCCGGCACGTGATACGCAGGATACATTCTATATTACCGATAAAATACTTCTGCGCTCTCAAACCTCGCCTGTTCAGGTAAGAACTATGGAACAGCAGAGACCGCCTATCAGAATTATATCCCCCGGTGCGGTCTACCGCTCGGATACGTTGGATTCGACCCACTCTCCGGTATTCCACCAGTTTGAGGGTCTCGTCGTAGACAAGGGTATTACCATGGGTGCGCTCAAGGATATGCTCGAGACATTTGCGAAAAACATGTTCGGTGCCGAGACACGTCTGCGTTTCCGTCCCCATCATTTCCCGTTCACAGAGCCGTCGGCTGAGGTCGATGTTTCCTGCTTCGTTTGCGGAGGCAAGGGATGCAGACTGTGTAAAGGCGAGGGATGGATCGAGATACTCGGCGCAGGCATGGTACACCCGAATGTCCTCCGGGGATGCGATATCGATCCTGAGGTATACTCGGGCTTTGCATTCGGCATGGGCATCGAGCGTATTGCCATGACCAGACTCGGAATTGACGATATCAGACTTTTCTATGAAAACGACAAGCGTTTTCTCAAGCAGTTTTGAGGGAGGAGCAGTGAGATGAATTTACCAAAGGAATGGCTGCAGGAGTTCGTCGACGTATCGGATATCCCGATCAAGGACTACTGCGACAGAATGACAGACACCGGAAGCAAGGTCGAGGGTTGGGAGACGCTCGCAAAGGAGATATCCGGAGTTGTCGTAGCTAAAATAGTGAAAAAAGAAAAACACCCCGACGCAGACAGGCTGAATATCTGCCAGATGGACGTCGGCAAAGCCGAGACCGTGCAGATCATCACATCCGCACAGAATGTATACGAGGGCGCTGTCGTCCCCGCCTGCCTTGTCGGCGCAACTCTCCCTGAGGGAGTGAAGATAAAGCCGACGAAGTTCCGTGGGATAGACTCATACGGTATGATGTGCTCGTTTGCGGAATTAGGTCTTACCGATCATGAGATGCCGGGCGCTGATCCGAACGGCATACTGCTTTTAAACGAAGTGATGGACGGGCCTTTTCCGCTCGGTACGGATATATGTGATTTTCTCGGACTGCGTGACGATGTCGTCGAGTTTGAGATAACGCCCAACCGCCCCGACTGCCTCTCGGTCATCGGACTTGCCCGTGAAACAGGAGCGTCCTTCGACCGTAAGGTGACCTATCATACGCCGCAGGTAAAGGGAGCAGGCGACAAGATAGAGAATTATCTCGATGTCGCAATCGAGAGTAAGCTCTGCTCACGCTATACTGCGAGAGTCGTTAAAAATGTGAAGATAGAGCCGTCACCCTTGTGGATGCGTATGCGTCTGCATGCGGCAGGCGTCCGACCGATCAACAATATCGTCGATATTACAAACTATGTCATGCTCGAGTACGGTCAGCCCATGCACGCCTTTGACTATAAGTGCCTCGACGGTAAAAAGATCGTCGTAAAAGAAGCGGCGGACGGTCAGCCCTTCAAGAGCCTTGACGATATCGATCATGTGTTGAAGGAAGGTATGCTCACTATCTGCGACTGCAATAAGGCAGTGGCGCTCGCCGGTATCATGGGTGGCGCAAACTCGGAGATAGAGGACACCACGGCGACTGTCGTATTCGAGAGCGCCTGCTTCGACGGTGCATCGGTGCGTATCACGAGCCGTGCGCTCGGTATGAGAACAGAGGCGAGCGGCCGCTTTGAAAAGGGCCTTGACTGCGAGAATACGATGGGTGCGGTCGAGCGTGCATGCGAGCTCGTTGAGATGCTCGGCGCAGGCGAGGTCGTCGACGGTGTGATCGACGCATATCCCGAGAAGAAGGAAATCGTCAGACTCCCGCTTGACTGCGATAAAATAAACGCATTTTTAGGTACGGAGCTTTCCCGTGATTATATGGTAGGCGTACTGAAGCTACTCGATTTCACGTTTGACGGAGACGAGATCGTCGTTCCCTCGTGGCGTGACGATGTCAGATGCATGAACGATATCGCAGAGGAGGTCGCACGGATCTACGGCTATAACAGCATCGAGAGCGTACCGTTTGCCTCAAAGGTAAAGCCGGGTAAATATAACGCTCAGCTTGAATACAAACTTCGTCTTTCAGACCTGCTCGTATCTATGGGACTTTATGAGAGCTGCACATTCTCGTTTATGTCGCCCAAGAGTTATGACCGCTTCGGTCTTGCACCGGATGATGCAAGGCGTGACAGCATCGTTATCTCGAATCCTCTCGGCGAGGATACGAGCATCATGAGGACCATGCTCCTGCCGTCACTGCTCGACTGCCTTGTGCTCAACGATAACAGGCACGGTACCCCCACGGGACTTTTCGAGATATCCCGTGTTTATATCAAGGATAGCGACACCGAAAAACTGCCGGAAGAGCCGCTGAAAGTGGCGATCGCCTTTTACGGCAAAGGTGACTTCTACCGCTTAAAGGGTATGATCGATGCGCTCTTGCGTGACTCGGCGATCGACGGCGTGACATATACCGTGTGCGATACAGAGCCCTCCTTCCACCCCGGAAGATGTGCGAGTGTTTCCGACAAAGACGGAAACAAGCTCGGTGTGCTCGGTCAGATACATCCGAGTGTCGCCGCAAATTACGGCTTCGATTGTGAGGTTTATGCCGCAGAGCTTGATTTCGGCTCGCTTCTGTCTATCGCAAAATTCGATCGGCATTACGCTCCGCTTCCCAAATTCCCTGCGCTCACACGTGACTTTGCATTCGTGTGCGACGATGCGCTTGAGGTCGGTGCAATCGAGGCAGTGATGAAGAAGGCAGGCGGCAAGAATGTCGAGGAAATAAAGCTCTTTGATATCTACCGGGGCGCACAGGTAGGCGAGGGTAAAAAGAGCGTCGCTTTCAGCGTTTCCATGAGAGCGAGCGACAGAACGCTTACCGATGAAGAGGCAGATAAGATCGCAGGCAAGATCCGCACTCTGCTCGAAAAAGAGCTCGGTATAACCCTTCGTTCATAAAACAAACATAGAATAGGACGCTGATTTCCGGTAAAATGAAAATCAGCGTCCTTGTTTTTTGAAGATGCAAATACACCACTCAAACCCTTGATACTATGCGGTTTCTACTCACAGTAGAGACCGCTTTTCGTTTAGTAGAATCAAAAATCGAACAGTAGGTTGATGTTTTGCGCCCCGTTGGGTATACTGATATCAGAAAAAAACAAGCGAGGTCACATATGTTAAACGAAAGAAGCGATTTTGTACTCAATTACAAAAGAAATGTCGCCAAAGACAAGGCGGCAAAGATCATACGGATTTTCAGTATACCGTCACTTTTTGTGCTGATGACTTTACTTACCGCATTTCTCCTGTCAGATGAGATCATAGAAAACGCCGGGCAGTTTTTTATCAGTTTATTTTTCCTCGGTATTGTCCCGGTCTTGGCTTATATCGTACATGCGCTCGTCCCTGCTCTCCGGCGCAGAGGACGTGAATGTCAGAGGAATATGGCGTTCGCATTTACCGCTGTCGGCTATATCGCCGGAATCATCTATGCGTTTACGGCAGGGGTAAGCACCGGCTTAAAGGAAATATTCTTCGGATATTTCGTATCTTATGTTCTGCTGCTCATTATGAATAAGGCGATAAAATTCCGCTCGAGCGGTCACGCCGCAGGAATTGCAGGACCGCTGCTCTATATGGTATATTTCGCAGGCTGGGTAACCTTACCTGTATGTGCCGCATTATATGTCGCAGTATTCTGGGCATCCCTTCGCACCAAACGCCACACGAGAAACGAATTTATCGCAGGCTCGCTCTGCTCTGCCGCAGCATTTTTTATCTCGGTTTCGGTTATCTGAGATTATTATTGTGGGGGACACTTTTTGAAAAAAGTGTCCCCCACACCCCCCTCAAAAACTTTTGTTGGGCGCAAGACTTGTCTTGCGCCGAGATGTTATTAGCGACAGAGATGTAACTCCTTCTGAAAGTTTTTGCGTCGCTTTTTTTGGGCAAGCGGCCGGGTCAAGGGTGAGGTTGCCCGCGCCGCCGGTGGCGGATGAAGTGGGCAAAACGAAGTGCAGCGGTCGGCGATTGACAAGGTGCGTCTCGCACCGCAGGCAGAGCCGGGTACCGCAAACGGGGAGCGGCCCTTGTCGCTGTCCGCAGACAGCGAAACACTTTATAAAAAAATCGCATGAGCTATAAAGCTCATGCGACATTTTTTTAATTCTTAATTCAATCAGACAAGACCCTGTGCGTACATAGCCTCGGCTACTTTGAGGAAGCCTGCTATGTTAGCGCCTGCGACGAGGTTGTCGGCTTCGCTGTACTCTTTTGCAGCCTTGGAGATATTTGCATAAATACCTTCCATGATGTCCTTGAGCTTCGCGTCAACTTCCTCGAATGTCCATGAGTATCTCATGGAGTTCTGGCTCATCTCGAGCGCACTTGTTGCAACGCCGCCTGCGTTTGCAGCCTTAGCGGGTGCGAAGAGTACGCCATTCTTCTGGAAGAGCTCGATTGCTTCGGGGGTAGAAGGCATGTTAGCGCCCTCTGCTACTGCGAATACGCCGTTTGCAATCAGAGCCTTTGCGCTCTCCTCGTCAAGCTCGTTCTGCGTTGCGCAGGGAAGTGCGATGTCGCATTTGATGGTCCAGATGCCGGCACAGCCCTCAGTGTAAACTGCATCGCTGTGATAGCTGAGGTAATCCTTGATTCTGCCACGCTTAACCTGCTTTATCTCGATAACAGCATCGAGGTCGATACCGTTTGCGTCATAGATATATCCGTTCGAGTCGGAAAGAGCAACGACCTTAGCGCCGAGCTGTGTTGCCTTCTGTGTTGCATACTGTGCGACGTTACCCGAGCCGGAGATAACGACCGTCTTGCCCTCAAAGGACTTACCGTGGTCACGGAGCATAGCGTCTGTGAGGTAGCAAAGGCCGTAGCCTGTTGCCTCAGGTCTTGCGAGAGAGCCGCCGTATGTAAGGCCCTTACCTGTGAGAACGCCCGTGAACTCGTTGCGCAGACGCTTGTACTGACCGAACATATAGCCTATCTCACGTCCGCCGACACCGATATCGCCTGCGGGAACGTCCGTATCAGCGCCGATGTGCTTTGAGAGCTCAGTCATAAATGACTGGCAGAAACGCATAACTTCGCTGTCGCTCTTGCCCTTAGGATCGAAGTCACTGCCGCCCTTACCGCCGCCGATCGGCAGACCTGTAAGAGAGTTCTTGAATATCTGCTCAAATCCGAGGAACTTGATGATACCCTCGTAAACAGAAGGATGGAAACGCAAGCCGCCCTTGTAAGGACCGATTGCGGAGTTAAACTGCACTCTGAAACCGCGGTTCACATGGACTTTTCCTTCGTCGTCCTGCCACGGAACTCTGAATTTAATGATTCTTTCGGGTTCTACGATGCTTTCGAGAACACCGGAAGTGACATATTCGGGATGCTTTTCAGCGACGGGCTCGAGGCTCTCGAGGACCTCTTTGACAGCCTGATGGAATTCAGGCTCGCCCGGATTGCGCTTTACGACTCTCTCATAAAGAGAAGCCATATACTCTGTTTTGAAGTTCATATTGCCCTCCGATTTAATATAATATTTTACCAAATAATTATACAATGATTTATGCATAATGTCAACAAAAATTCTGTGTACAAAATGAAAAAATCAGCTCGAAAGAGCTAATTTTTTGCGAATATGTGCGATTTCATAATTATAATATAAAAAACAAACGCCCCGACGAAGTTGAATAATATATCATCGGTATCGAATTCACCGAGGCAGAAGAATGCCTGCGCCACCTCAAAAAACGATGTTACAATGAATAAAACGACGCTGAAGGGAAGGGTTTTTCGCATTTTTTTAAAAAAATACGGCAGGAAGTAGGACAGCGGCATATAGATGAGAAAATTGCCGAATAAATTCGATAAAAGATAACCGAAATTCAGATTTCTTTTATATAAGCCGACGACATATACTACTGTATCAAACGGAATGAGGCGGTATTTTGTAAAATGCTCGGAAAGTGAAAAGCCTGAGAGCCTGTTTGAGTATGCATTGAACCATATCTCGCAGATCAGTATGACCGTATAATATAAAAAAGCGGCGATGTGCGCTGTCCGTGTGGCTTTATCCCTTTTGCTTTGCTTCAGGACGGTCTTATTGTGGAAGTTAACGCCGAAATACAGAAAAGCCATCACAACCGCACTGATTACAAGATAATTTGCAGCAGAGAGAAATACGGTCGGCACTACGGCATAATACAGAGAATACGCCCCGAGCGAAAGAGAAAGTGATAAAAATATTTTCGATAGTATCGTATACTGCTTATCGGTCATTGAATTTTTCGATATGGCGTTTTATCGCATCGAATGTTTTATCGCTGATATCGTGCTCTATTTTGCATGCGTCCTCGGCGGCGGTCTGCTCGTCGACGCCGAGCCTGATGAGCATTTCGGTGAGGATGGTATGACGCTCGTATATTTTTTCGGCGATTTCCTTTCCCTGTTCGGTGAGCAAAAGAGCGCCGTCCTTTTCCATTGTCAGGTATCCGCCTGCTTTGAGCAGGGAGACGGCACGGCTGACGCTCGGTTTTGAAAATCCCATATACTCGCCGACATCGACAGAGCGCACACAGGATGATTTTTTAGATAAGATATGTATCGTCTCGAGATACATTTCGCCTGATTCTTTCAGTGCCATGTTTTTTCCTCCGCTTTTTTTCGATATTATGATAACACGAGAAAAGGAAAAAATCAAGTGCGCACCTCCGGGATAACGGTATAAAGACCGCAGAAGATATCCCCCGGAGAGTGTCTCCGGGGGATATTGGTGTTTATAGGTAACGAAAAAGATTTTTTGCGATTTCGAATAAGGGATTTGAACTCTTGTGACTATTTTTGATCAATAGTCGATTATTTCTTCCTTAAAATAATTGAGTGAAAAATATCTGTTCCGAGATCAAGCGTTTCGAAACTAATAATATTAAACTGATTTTTCAACACATTTTTTAAGTAATTATCGGAATGAAATGCGAAAAATCTCGGAGCATCGGAAATATCATTTTTCACAAATTCGGTTTCGGTATCATCTCCGCCATACAGTCCTAAATAGAACAACCCATTTTGATTCAATGATAAATCTATTTCATGAAGAACTTTGTGCAAATCATTTTTCGGAACATGCAATAGAGAGTTTATGGCATAAATACAATCGAATTTAACATTTAATGCTGATAAATCATAAAAGTCAAGTTCGTATGCTTCAATTCCTTTTTCTCTACATTTGATTACCATTTCATTTGATATGTCAACCGCTATGACAGATAATCCGTTATCCATAAAGAACACGCTGTCATATCCGGCGCCTGCACCTAATTCAAGCAGAGTTTTTTTGTTTTCTTGCTTTAAAATGTCGTAAAAATTTTGTCTGACTTTAATCTTCCATTCGGACTTTACAGACTTACTCTCTCTTAATTCCGCTTCTTGATTATAATATTTTTTAATATTGTCCTTAAAAGAAGGTTTATCCATATTCTCTCTCCGAAAAATAAAGATTACATCAATTATATCATGGATTTTTAGTTTAATCAATCGCTTTGCGAAGCAAAGCTACTTATCTCTTCTCCGGAAAAGTCGCTTGTTCTATTGCCCAATTTTGCATATCAAGGTGCATTTTACCTTTTATTCTTTCATATTCAATCCAAACAAAATTGTGACCTTCTTCGCACGGTTGTCTTACATTATCCAATAAGTCTCCTATATAGTATGTTTGGATAGGATGAAAATACCCTATTTCAGGATGGAGGCAAAAAGTCTCGGCCGAACATATTTTTTGCTTTACTATAACACGATAACCGATCTCCTCCAAACACTCTCTTACGATACATTGTTCGTCTGTTTCATCATGCTCAGAACCTCCGCCGATAAAAAAATAACCTTTGGATGTTTCGATAACTCCTACTTTTCCGTTTTTTATCGGGATGATATATGCGCCGTATCTGTCAACATATTTTTTGTTTTCTTTTATTCCAAAAATCTTGTGCATATTCGCCTCCTGAATTCCGGTTTGCCGATTTGTTTATTTTACATGAATGAAACTTGTCTGAAAAAAACAAACACCAATCATGACACACTGTATCAAAATTGGTGTTTGAGTGTGTAAAGAGGTTGCGAAAGAGATGTTCTTACGATTTCGGCTGATGGATTTGAGCTCTCGTAAACCCAAAACAGACCTAATGAAATCGCACAAAGTGCGATGAAATCCTCACTCTGTTCGGATGAAATCTTCGGCTGCGCCTCAGATGAAATTAAATCCGTCTCTATCCCGACGAAGTCGGATTTCATCACGAAGTGATTTCATCCATCATAGATGGATTTCACCCGTCCGCAGGACGGATTTAGTTGAAAAAACCGATGCTAAAGCATCGGTTTTTTTCTGGGGTGAGTGATGGGATTCGAACCCACGGCCTCCAGGGCCACAACCTGGCGCTATGACCAACTTAGCTACACCCACCGTATTTGGCCTACCCTGGGGGATTCGAACCCTCGACCTACTGCTTAGAAGGCAGTTGCTCTATCCTGCTGAGCTAAGGGTAGATAATTATTGCCGGTATATACCGGCAATAAGCTTGGAGCGGATGACGGGAATCGAACCCGCACGACCAGCTTGGAAGGCTGGGATTCTACCATTGAACTACATCCGCATAAATGCGCTTATAAATAATATCACACTCAAATGAAATTGTCAAGTTTTTTTACAAAAAAATATTCTGTTGTTTCATTTTGTAAATGGTGGTATAATTATCACATGAATATTTGTAATCTTTGCCCGAGAGAATGCGGGGCAAACAGAGAGAATACAGTCGGCTATTGCGGTGCAGATCATCATATCCGTATCGCACGTGCCGCACCGCACATGTGGGAGGAACCCTGCATATCAGGTGAGCGGGGTTCGGGCGCAGTGTTTTTCACGGGATGTCCTCTGCATTGCGTGTTCTGTCAGAACGCACAGATCAGCCACGGCGGCGTCGGGCGGAGCGTGAGCGTGTCGGAACTTTCCGATATATTTTTGCGCTTACAGGATGAGGGTGTGCACAATATCAATCTTGTCACGGCGACGCAGTATACGCACGGCGTGATCGCCGCCCTCGAGCGGGCAAAGCCGAGGCTGAAAATACCCGTTGTATGGAACAGCGGCGGATACGAGAAGGCAGAGACCATCCGTGCGCTCGACGGACTTATAGACATATATCTGCCGGATATCAAATATATGAGCAGCGAATTATCGGGAAAATATTCCCACGCTCCCGACTATTTTGAGAGGGCGGGCGTCGCCCTTGCCGAGATGGTGCGCCAGTGCGGAAAGATAGAAATTTCAGACGGCATCATGCGGCGTGGGGTCATCGTGCGGCATCTGATACTGCCGGGATGTTATAAAGACAGTATAGAGATCGTCAAGTGGCTTTGCGAGCGCTATTCGGGCGAGCAGATCATGATATCTCTCATGAGCCAATATACACCCATGCCGGGCGCCCCGGAAGAACTCGGGCGCAGGATAACGACATTTGAGCAAAACAAGGTGCTGAGTATCCTTAATGGGTATCATATAGACGGTTATACGCAAGAGCGGACGTCGGCAAAGGCGGCGTACATTCCGCCGTTCGAAACTTGATTCTATCTTGATTTTATATAAATAATATGATAAAATAACTTAATATATAAAATAGCTTAATATATAAAATAGCTTAACTGTGTTTGTGAGGTTTTGTTATGAAAATAAAGAAAGCGGTGATTCCGGCGGCAGGGCTCGGCACCCGTATGCTCCCGATATCCAAGGCAGTTCCGAAGGAGATGCTGCCTATCGTTGACAGACCTGCGATATCCTATCTTGTCAAAGAAGCGGCGGATGCAGGCATCGAAGATATACTGATCGTTACCGCCGCAGGCAAGGAATGTATCGAAGATTATTTCGATTACTCGCCGATATACGATAAGCGACTCAGTGAAAAGGGCAGATTGGACGATCTGCGCCTCCTGCATGAGGTCGCCGATATGGCGAATATCACGTTTATCAGACAAAAGGAAGCAAAGGGGCTCGGACATGCCATTCTCAAGGCACGTGCCTTTGTCGGGGATGACGATTTTGCCGTGCTTTACGGCGATGATATCATCATCTCGGACGTGCCTGTCACAAAGCAGCTTGCCGATGTTTATGAAAAATACGGTCTCGGAGTTGCAGGAGTGAAGGCAGTTCCGTGGGAGGATGTGACACGTTATTGCTCACTTAAGACAGACAGCGTCGGCGGTAATGTCTATAAAGTGAGCGATATGATCGAGAAGCCGAAGACAAGGGAAGAAGCATTTTCAAATTTCTCGATCCTCGGCCGTGTCATTCTGCCGTCCGATATTTTCGGTATTTTAGAGAAAACAGAGCCGGGCGCCGGCGGCGAGATACAGCTCACCGACGCTATGGCGGAGCTTTCACGAAAAAGCGGCATGATGGCAGTCGATTTTGATGGCAGAAGATATGATATGGGCTCAAAGCTCGGTTTCCTCGAGGCGAACGTCATCGAGGGGATAAAAAGCGCCGAGGTCGGCGAAGACTTCAGAAAATTTTTAGTGGAGTTTGTAAAAGGTCTATGAGGGTAAGTAAGGAAAACTATTATCTTGATATCGCACAGACGGTTGCCGAGCGGGGCACCTGCCTGCGGCGCCATTTCGGTGCGATCATCGTGAAAAACGATGTCATTATCTCGACAGGTTATGTCGGCTCGCCCCGAGGCAGAAAGAACTGCTCGGATATGGGCACCTGCCTGCGTGATAAGCTTAACATACCCCGGGGTGAGAGATATGAGCTCTGCCGGAGCGTCCATGCAGAGGCAAATGCCATCATTGCCGCACCGAGGGAGCAGATGCTGGGCGCAACTCTTTATATGGCGTGCGTTTCCCCGAAGACGGGAGAGGTCGTCGGAGGTGTGAATTCCTGTGCGATGTGCAAGCGTCTTATTATAAATGCGGGAATCGACAGAGTCGTGATTCGTGAAGATGAGAGTAATTACCGTGTGATAAGTGTATTCGAGTGGGTGGAAAACGACGATACTGTTCTGGAATTGGGATATTGATTTTACAAGAAAAAAAGAAAACGGAAAATAAAACAGATAAAAAGCTGCGTGTTTGCTTTGTCTGCACGGGCAATACCTGCCGCTCTCCCATGGCGGCGGCTGTCCTGAATCACTATGCGCCCGACAGGTTTATTGCAACGAGCGCAGGGATCTGTGCCGGCGCCGGAAGCGATATGACCCCCGGGGCGCAAAGAGCGCTCGAGGGAATGGGCATAAAAGCGCCGCCCCATATCTCCCGTCCCTTTACCGAGAATACGGCACGGGATAATGATATTATCATTGCCATGACGGGTGTGCATTTTATGTCGCTTGTGCAGTCCTATCCCGAGCATACGGCGAAGCTTGAGTGCATGAGGCATGAGATATCCGATCCCTACGGCGGAGATGACGCTGTGTATTCCGCCTGCCTTGACGAGATCGTCGGGTGCCTAAAAGAGAGGTTTTCCTTTTGAAGATCGTGAAATGTACCGCTGAGATGGTGCATGAGGTATCGGAAATCGAGCGGAAATGCTTTTCGGATCCGTGGTCCTATGCTTCTCTTGAATATGAAGCGGAGGCGGGGCGTATCTTATGCGCATATGAAAACGGCGTCTGCGGATATATCGTATCGTGGAGCGTTTTGGGTGAGTGCGAGATAGCGAATATCGCCGTTGCGCCTGAGTACAGGCGGCAGGGTATCGCCGGTATGCTCCTTGATTTTGTGATGAGAGAAAGCGGTATGCAGTATTTTCTCGAGGCGCGGGAGGGCAATGCCGCCGCACGTGCACTGTACGAAAAGCACGGCTTTTCTGAGTACGGAAGAAGAAAGAATTACTATAAATATCCCACAGAGGATGCTATATTATATAAATGTTAGTTTTAAGTTTTGAGAGCTCATGTGATGAGACTGCGGTTTCCGTGTGCAGAATGTCAGAGGACGAGCGCACGGTATTATCAAACTGCATTTCCTCACAAATAGAAATACATAAGTTATACGGCGGCGTAGTTCCAGAGATCGCCAGCCGTGCCCACGCCGAGGCGATATCGCCTCTGTGTTATCAGGCGCTCGCCGAGGCAGGCGTGACCATGGATGATATCGATATCATCGCAGTCACCTATACCCCCGGCCTTATCGGCGCACTGCTCGTTGCGGTTAATTTTGCAAAGGGACTCGCATACGCATATGAAAAACCGCTTGTCCCCGTGAATCATATCCACGGGCATATTGCCGCATCTTATTTTGCGTATCCCGCCCTCGAGCCGCCCTTTTTTGCGCTGGTCGCCTCGGGCGGTCATACGTCGCTTGTACGGGTAAAGGGTTATACCGACTTTGAGACGGTCGGAAGAACCAGGGACGATGCGATCGGCGAGGCGTTTGATAAGGTCGCACGTGTTATGGATATGCCCTATCCCGGGGGAGCGGAGATGGATAAGCTCGCCGCATTGGGTGATCCTACGGCGATACGCTTTCCGAGTGCGGCGATACCGGGAGATAATCTCGAATTTTCTTTTTCGGGTCTTAAGACCGCTGTGATCAATCATATCAACACTGCCCGTCAGAAGGGCGAGGAGCTTAGGCGTGCGGACATTGCCGCATCGTTTACAAAGACGGTGTGCGACTCGGTTGTCAAAAAGCTCGCTTTCGCATATGAAAGATATCATTTCGATCAATTCGTGCTTGCCGGAGGAGTTGCGGCAAATTCCCACCTGCGTGCGGCGATAGAGGACTTCACGAAGTCTCACGGCATCGATTTCTGCCCTCCGCCGAAGAGTCTCTGCGGAGATAACGGCGCAATGATAGCGGCGCAGGGATACTATGAATATATCGCAGGCAATACTGCAGAGTATGATCTGAATGCGAGGGCGACGGGCAAATGACGAGGATCTATATGGTGCGCCATGTTCAGGCGCTCGGTAATGTCCGCCGTGTTTTTCAGGGGCATACAGACGAGCCGCCGTCTCCGCTCGGGGAAAAGCAGCTCGGGTGCCTGCCAGATTTTTTCCGTGATATACCGCTCGATAAGGTATATCATTCGCCTCTGATCAGGACGAGGCGTACCGCCGAGGCTGTGGCGAAATATCATGACATACCGTTAATACCCGAGCCGGGCGTCATCGAGATATTCGCAGGGGAATTTGAGAATAAGACGTGGGAGTCTCTGTTCCGTGACTACCCTGGGGAGATGTCCCATTGGGGGCCCGATTTTGAAAATTTCCGTGCGGTCGGGGGAGAGTCATTTCTCGAGGTGTATGAAAGAGCCGTGGATACCATGGAGCGTATCGCCCGTGAAAATGACGGAAAGTATGTGGCGGTATGTACGCATGGCGGATTCATGCGTGCGTTCATGACATATGTCCACTTCGGCGATCCCGGAAAAATGTCGGTGCGTGAATTTGATAAAAACGCATCGGTCGCTCTGCTCGAATATGAGGACGGAAGATTTAATGTTGTTTATGAATGTAACAGGGACTTTATCCCCGAAGAATATCAGAACTGAAAACCTGCCTTTCCTGTGCAAAACCTGTGCATTATAATGTTGATAACGTTCGTTCAATGGAAAAAATGGGATAATATAGGCTCAAACCTGTTCAAACCCTGTTCAAATTGTTGAGAACTTCGGAAATCGGTGTGATTTAATGGCAAAAAACGAAATAAATAAAGACGGCGTTTCGAGCGCAGTTATCAACAGACTGCCGCGGTATTACAGATTTTTACGTGATCTATACTGTAAGGATATCCTGCGCATCAGCTCCGGGGAGCTTGCAAAAATAATGGGCGTCACCGCATCCCAGATACGCCATGACCTGAATTGCTTCGGCGGTTTCGGTCAGCAGGGCTACGGATATAATGTGGTGTATTTATATAAAAAAATAGGTGAAATACTCGGCGTTCAGGATAATTTCAGCGCAGTTATCGTCGGTGCAGGAAACCTCGGCCGTGCGATATCCTCGGGTACGATGTTTACTCATCGGGGTGTTAAGCTGATGGCGGTCTTCGATAATGACCCGAATAAATACGGCGCTATGATCGGCGGGTGTCGGGTCATTCCCATGGAGCTTTTTGTCGGGTATTGCAGGGATAAGAAGATCGATATCGCCGTGCTCACCGTGCCGCAGGATGCTGCACGGGATGCGGCCGCCCTTGCGTGTGAGGCAGGTATTTCCGGCATATGGAATTATACAAATGTCGACCTCGGCATACAGGATAGCGGCGTCACGGTGCAGGATGTTTATCTCGGCGATACGCTGATGACTCTGTGTTATACCATAAAAGAAAAAAAGAATGAAAAATAAAGGTGTTTCAATATGATAGAGATAGAATTCGGCAGGAGTGTGCTTTCCTTGCCGGGTGCTGCGGTGAAGCTGCTTCCCAAGCTTTCGGATGCGGAGCTGCGTACGCTCATCCTGATCTATTCTTCGTCCGAATACAGGGGCGAGGAAGGTCAGGCGGCCGCCAAGCTCGCAAAAGAGCTTTCACTCAGTGACAATGATGTCGCACAGGCGATAAAGAATCTGAGAGCGCACGGCTTATTTGCGAGGACTCTGAGAGCGACAAAGACCCCGTCCTCCATGTCTGCAAACAAGGCGGAGGAAAAAGCGCCGACGGTAAAAGAAGAGAAGAAGGAATCGGGGAGCACAAAGGCGGATGTCGCCGTACTGCCGTCATCTCATGCGGATTATACGGGAGAGCAGATCGCGTCTCTCGTGGATGCCCACCCCGAATATAAAGTAATCATCGACGAGGCGCAGAAGATATGCGGTACGATGTTCACTCCGACCGAGATAAGCAGGGTAGTCGGTATGGCAGATTATCTCAAAATGAGCCTCGAGCATATCCTGCTCATGTTTTCATTTTGCGCAGGCAAGGGCAAAAACTCTGTCGCATATGTCACAAAGACGGCATATACCCTGTATAATCAGGGAATTGACAGCCTGCCTGCTTTTGAAGAATATGTCAAGACCTCCGAGCTGTTTGATCATACGGTATCCAAGGTACGGACGATCTTCGGCATGGGCACACGCGCGCTTTCTGCAAAGGAGAAGGAGACCATCGCCGGTTGGTGCGCCGAGGAATACCCCGAGGAGTTTATCAAGCTCGCATATGACGTGGCGATCAACAACGGAGCGAAGGTGCCTTTTTCCTACACGGCAAAGGTGCTTGAAAAATGGAACGCATCGGGATACAAGTCCGTTGCAGACGTCGAGGCGGCGCGGGACAGATACAGACAGCAGAAGATGCAGAATACCAGCTTTGACACCGATGAATTTTTTGAGGCGGCGCTGAAGCGTGGAAGTAAAAAAATAGGAGAAGGAAATGGCACAAAATAACGGGATATACCGCAAGGTACGGATCGCCTTTGATGAGAAGCGCCTTCGTGCCGAGCAGTCAGCGGACGAGAGACGCCTGCGCCTTTATAAAGAGTGTAAAGGACTGAAGGAGATCGATGAGGCGCTGTCCGGGACTGTAAACCATGTGATAACCGAGATAAAAAAAGGTCCTGTCGGGATAGACGAGCGCATTGCGGCGATTCGTCATGATAACGAGCAGCTCCAGCGTTCCCGTGCGAGTCTGCTCGAGTCGTACGGTTACACGGCGAGCGCCACCGACCCGGAGTATGAGTGCCCGAAATGTATGGACAGAGGATTTGCAGACGGCGAGATGTGCTCATGCTTCAAGCGGATGTTATCGGAGGAGACTCTGAAGGCAAGCGGCCTCGGAAAACTCGTAGAGGCACAATCATTTGATACATTTTCTCTCAATTATTATACCGGAACGGACAGGGAACATGCGGAAAACAATCTGAATTTCTGTCGGGCGTATGCAGAGGATTTCGACGTGAATACCTCGATGAACCTGACGTTTTTAGGCGGGACCGGACTCGGGAAAACACATCTTTCTACATCGATTGCCCGTGTCGTGGTCGAGCGTGGCTTTGACGTGGTGTATGAGACTGCTCAGAATGTCATTACCGCATTTGAAAACGATAAATTCGGCAGGAGCGAGAATCAGGCGGCGAGATATACCTCGTGTGAGCTGCTTATCATCGACGACCTCGGCACCGAGGCGCCGAGCCAATATAATGTTCCTTTCCTGTATAGTTTAATCAACGACAGGATGAACTCGGGCAAAAAGACGATCATCAGTACCAATCTGTCACCGAACGAGATACGCTCGAAATACGGAGACCGGATTCTTTCCCGTCTGATGGGAGAGTATATCCCGCTTGTCTTTTCGGGTAAAGATATCCGTATGCAGAAATTGAATGGTTGAATTGCACAAAAACAGGCGCTGAATTTAGATGATAACTATAAAAATGCAAAAACATTCGCAAATATGCATTATTTATGCATAAAAACCTTGACAATATGCATTTTTGATAGTATAATTATGCAAACGAAAGAAAATTTAAGCGGAGGCTTTGTTATGAATAAGAAAGAAATCAAAAAAATCGTACTTGCGTATTCGGGCGGACTTGATACATCTATTATCATTCCGTGGTTAAAGGAAAATTATAATGATCCCGAGATCATTGCCGTATCGGGAAATGTCGGACAGGCGGACGAGCTCGAGGGTCTCGAGGAAAAGGCGCTGAAAAGCGGCGCATCCAAGCTCTATGTCGAGGATCTGACTGATGAATTCGTAAATGATGTTATCGTTCCGACAGTACAGGCAGGCGCAAAATATGAGGAATATATGCTCGGCACGGCGCTCGCACGTCCGATCATAGGAAAGCGCCTTGCAGAGATAGCGATCGCCGAGGGCGCTGACGCTATCTGCCACGGCTGTACCGGTAAGGGCAACGACCAGGTTCGTTTTGAGCTTGCGATCAAGGCTTTTGCGCCGGATATTCAGATCATCGCTCCCTGGCGTGAGTGGGATATCAAGAGCCGTGATGAGGAGATAGACTATGCGGAGGCACACAATATTCCGCTTAAGATAAGCCGTGAGACAAACTACTCAAAGGATAAGAATATGTGGCACCTTTCTCACGAGGGTCTCGATCTCGAGGATGCAGGCAACGAGCCGATGTATGAGAAGGAGGGCTTCCTCGAAATGGGCGTTTCTCCGATTCAGGCGCCTGACACACCTACCTATGTAACGCTCGATTTTGAACAGGGTGTTCCCGTTGCGCTCGACGGCGTGAAAATGAGCGCAAAGGATATTATTCTGAAATTAAATGAAGTCGGCGGAGCGAACGGCATCGGACTTCTCGATATCGTAGAGAACCGTCTCGTCGGTATGAAATGCCGCGGCGTTTATGAGACTCCCGGCGGAGCGATACTTTACTTTGCGCACAGCTATCTCGAGTCTCTTTGCCTCGATAAGATGACGATGCACAAGAAGGATGAGCTCGCAATAACATTTGCCGACCTGCTCTACAACGGTCAGTGGTTCACACCCCTGCGTGAGGCTCTTTCCGCCTTTGTCACAAAGACGCAGGAGCACGTCACGGGTAAGGTAAAGGTAAAGCTCTATAAGGGCAATATGATAAAAGCCGGTGCATGGAGCGACTGGTCGCTTTACTCTGAGGAGATCGCAACCTTCGGCGAGGATCACGTATATGATCAGAAGGATTCAAAGGGCTTTATCAACCTCTGGGGACTGCCCATCTCGGTTCAGGCTCAGGTAGCAAAGAAAAACGAAAAGAAATAAGTATTTTTGACCGTTTGGCTCGCCGAACGGTCAAAAATGGCATTTTAGAGAATTAATTATTATGAAAAAAGTTTTTATCGACGGCAGCGCCGGCACTACCGGACTGCGTATCTATGACAGATTAAGCGAACGAGACGATATATCGCTGATTATTTTATCGGATGATAAAAGAAAAGATATAAACGCCCGACGGGACGCTCTGTGTGAGGCGGACATCGCATTTCTGTGCCTGCCTGATGCGGCAGCAATCGAGGCGGTAGCGCTTGCACCCGAGGATACGGTCATACTCGACACCTCGACTGCGCACAGAACGAAAGCGGGCTGGACCTACGGCTTCCCCGAGCTTTGCGGGGCGGAAAAGATAGCATCATCGACACGTATTGCCGTTCCCGGCTGTCATGCGAGCGGTTTTATATCTCTCGTCGCACCGCTCGTGCAGGCAGGGATCCTGCCGCAGAGCGCAGAGCTGAGCTGTTTTTCCCTCACGGGTTACAGCGGCGGCGGAAAGAAGATGATCGAGCAGTATGAGAGCAGCGACGACCCGTTGCTCAAAGCGCCGAGACAGTACGGCATCACGCAGTGCCATAAGCATCTGCCCGAGATGAAGGCGATGTGCTCGCTCGGGAGCGAACCGCTTTTCTGCCCTGTCGTATCGGATTTTTACAGCGGCATGGAGGTCACCGTTCCGCTCTTTGCTTCGCAGATAAACGGCAGCGTCGACGATATCAAAAAGGTATATGCCGAGCTGTATCAAGGGCCTGTCGTAAGATATTCGGAAACGGACGATGAATCGGGCTTTTATTCGGGTGCAGGGTATTCGGGCAAAGACAGCATGAGCGTCACCGTCGCAGGAAATGCCGAGCGGATCCTCCTTATTTCGAGATACGATAACCTCGGTAAGGGCGCATCGGGTGCGGCGATACAGTGTATGAATATAGTAATGGGAGAAGAACAGACACGAGGACTTGTAATATGATAAAAACAATAGAAGGAGGCGTTACGGCAGCCAAGGGCTTCAGCGCAAGCGGAGTACACTGCGGTATACGCAAAAATAAGAATAAACGTGACCTCGCTCTGATATACAGCGAGAAAAAGGCGAATGCTGCGGCTGTCTATACGACAAATCTTGTCAAGGGCGCACCGCTTATCGTCACGAAGCGGCATCTTGAGTCGGGATATGCGCAGGCGGTCATATGCAACAGCGGAAACGCCAATACCTGCAATGCCGACGGCATCGAGATCGCAGAGAAGATGAGCACGCTCATAGCGGACGAGCTGGGCATCGACAGCGACGATATCGTAGTCGCATCGACGGGAGTCATCGGTCAGCGCCTTGATATTACGCCGATCGCATCGGCGATCCCGACGCTCGTGCATGAGCTCGGCGATCACAGCGAGGATGCGGCAGAGGGTATCATGACTACCGATACACGCTTAAAGCAGATCGCCGTTTCCTTTGAGTGCGGCGGTAAGGAATGTAAGATCGGCGGTATAGCAAAGGGCTCGGGCATGATACACCCGAATATGGCTACTATGCTCGTCTTTATCACTACGGACTGTGCGATAAGCACCGACATGCTCAAAAAGGCGCTTTCCTCCGATATCGCAAATACATTCAATATGGTCAGCGTCGACGGCGATACCTCGACAAACGATATGGTCACCGTCCTTGCGAACGGTATGGCGGAAAACCCCGAGATAACAGCGGAAGGCGCAGACTTTACGGAGTTTATGCGTGCGCTCAATACCGTCACGGTCTATCTATGCCGGAATATTGCAGGTGACGGAGAGGGAGCGACCAAGCTTATCGAATGTAAGGTCACCGGAGCGAAGGATGAGGCTACTGCAAAGACGGCGGCAAAGAGCGTGATATGCTCGTCCCTTACCAAGGCGGCGATGTTCGGCTCTGACGCAAACTGGGGACGTGTTTTGTGCGCTCTCGGATACAGCGGAGAGGATATCGATGTAAACCGTGTCGATGTTTCCTTTGAATCGGTGAAGGGGGTCATCCCGGTATGCAAGGATGGCGCAGGAATCGATTTTTCCGAGGAAAAGGCAAAAGAGATACTGCTCGAAAATGAGATAATCATCAATGTCGCACTGAACTCGGGCGACGGCGAGGCTACCGCATGGGGATGCGACCTCACATACGATTATGTAAAAATTAACGGAGATTACAGAACATAATGGAAATATCAAATCAGGATCGCGCACGGATACTTGTCCATGCGCTTCCGTACATACAGGAATATAGCGGAAAGGTCGTTGTAGTCAAATACGGCGGCGGAGCGATGATAAACGAACAGTTAAAGGATTCCGTCATGCGGGATATCGTCCTCCTGTCGCTGATCGGGGTGAAGGTCGTACTCGTACACGGCGGAGGGCCCGAGATAACCCAGATGCTCGAAAAGATCGGCAAAAAGACCGAATTTGTAAACGGTCTGCGTGTCACCGATAAGGAGACGGCAGAGGTCGTGCAGATGGTTCTCGCCGGCAAGATAAATAAGAGCCTCGTGGGTCTTATTGAAAATAAGGACGGCAAGGCGATCGGCCTTTCGGGCATTGACGGACATATGATACAGGCAGAGATGAAGGATGAGGCGCTCGGCTATGTCGGCAATATTACGGCAGTGAATGTCGAGCCGATCCTCGATGTACTCGAGAAGGGGTATATCCCCGTTGTTTCCACCATCGGATGTGACAGCGAGGGGAATGTATATAATATCAACGCCGATACCGCCGCTGCAAGGATCGCAGGTGCGCTCGGCGCAGAGAGCCTTATCTCCATGACCGATATCGACGGTATTTTAGCCGATAAGAACGATCCCGCATCGCTGATTCCTCATATCTCGATCTCCGAGACACAGACGCTGATCGACGAGGGCATTATCTCCGGCGGTATGATACCGAAGGTGGAGTGCTGTTCAAATGCTATCAAGTGGGGCGTTAAGAAGGTATTTATCATCGACGGACGCATTCCCCATGCGATACTGATAGAGACGCTGACCGATGAGGGCATCGGCACGATGTTTGAGGATAATTAAGATGGATATTTTTTCCCTTGATAAAGAATATATTGCGCCGACCTACGCACGTTTTCCTATCGAGATAACAGGCGGCAAAGGCTCGGTCGTTTACGGCGCTGACGGAAAAGAGTATATCGACCTCGGCACGGGCATCGCCGTAAATATTTTCGGCATGTGCGACGAGGAGTGGACAAACGCCGTAAAGGCACAGCTCGATCACTTCCAGCATACGTCAAATCTCTATTATTCCGCACCCTGTGCAAAGCTCGCAGAGGCGCTTTGCACCCGTACGGGAATGAAAAAGGTCTTTTTCGGAAATTCGGGTGCAGAGGCAAACGAATGTGCAATTAAAGCGGCGAGAAAGTACGCACAAGAGACTAAGGGTGCTGAGTATTATCATATCATCACACTGGTAAACAGTTTCCACGGCAGGACGATAACGACCCTTGCCGCAACGGGTCAGGATGTGTTCCATCACGATTTTCTGCCGCTGACCGACGGATTTCTGTATGCCGAGGCAAATAACCTCGGCTCGGTAAAGGAGCTTCTCGAAAATCATAAATGCGCCGCTGTCATGTTTGAGACGGTGCAGGGAGAGGGCGGAGTAAATCCCCTCGATGCTGATTTTGTATCGGGTCTTGCCCGGCTTGCAAAGGAATACGACGTGCTTCTTATCGATGACGAGGTGCAGACCGGAAACGGACGTACGGGCGCTCTTTACGGCTATATGAATTACGGTGTCACTCCCGATATCGTAACTACGGCAAAGGGCATCGGCGGCGGACTGCCGCTCGGCGTATGTATGCTCGCAGAGAAATGCGCAGATGTCTATACGCCCGGCACGCATGGCTCGACCTTTGGCGGAAACCCCGTGTGCTGTGCAGGTGCGCTCAATATTTTAGAGCGGATCGATGAAAAACTGCTCGAATCAGTCAGGGCAAAAAGTGAGTTAATTAAAAACACTCTTTCGGGTTTAAAAGGAATCAAGGGTGTCTCGGGCAAGGGACTCATGCTCGGCATCGAGACCGAAAAACCGGCGAAGGATGTCGTTTCCGCTTGCCTTGAGCGGGGCGTGTTGGTGCTGACGGCAAAAACAAAGGTAAGGCTCCTGCCGGCGCTGAATATACCCGATGATACACTGACAAAGGCGCTCGAAATAATTAAGGAAGTATGTGCGGAGGTATAATATGAATTTACAAGGAAGAGATTTTCTCAAGCTGCTTGACTATACACCCGAGGAGATCGCGTATCTTATCGACCTTGCTGCTGATTTTAAGGCAAAGAAAAAGGCCGGTATTGCGCATAAGATATGTGAGGGAAAGAATGTCGCTCTGATATTTGAAAAGACGAGTACGAGAACACGCTCGAGTTTTGAGGTAGCGGCGCACGATCTCGGGATGGGAACGACATATCTCGATCCCACAGGCTCTCAGATAGGAAAAAAGGAGAGCATCGCCGATACTGCCCGTGTGCTCGCAGGGATATTTGACGGTATCGAATACCGCGGCTACGGTCAGACGATCGTCGAGGAGCTTGCGGACTATGCATCCGTTCCCGTATGGAACGGCCTCACCGACGAGTTCCATCCCACACAGATCCTCGCCGATTTTCTCACGATAAAAGAGCATTTCGGATATTTAAAGGGTATCAATTTTGTATATATGGGCGATGCACGCTTTAATATGGGCAATTCCCTGATGGTCGGATGTGCGAAAATGGGTATACATTTTACGGCGTGTGCACCGAAGGAGTATTTTCCCGACCCTGCGCTTGTCGCCGAGTGTGAGAAGATCGCCGAACAGAGCGGTGCCGTGCTCCGCTTCGAGAGTGACGCAGATAAAGCGGTCGAGGGTGCGAACGTCATATATACCGATATATGGGTATCTATGGGCGAGCCCATCGACGTATGGGAAAAGCGCATCGCAGACCTCGCACCGTATGAGGTGAATGCCGCACTGATGGCAAAGGCGGCGCAGGGTGCAGTCTTTATGCATTGTCTGCCGTCCTATCACGACAAAAAGACGGCTGTCGGACGTGAAATGTGCGAGCGTTTCGGACGTGAGAACATGGAGGTCACCGACGAGGTTTTTGAGAGTCCTGCTTCTATCGTATTTGAGGAGGCGGAGAACAGAATGCACACGATAAAGGCGGTCATGGCGGCAACGCTTACCGATATAAATTAATGAAAAGATATCTTGTTTTAGAGAACGGAAAAATATTTGAGGGCGAGGCTTTCGGCGCAGATACGTCATCTGTCGGCGAGCTTGTTTTCACCACGGGAATGTGCGGATATATCGAGACTCTGACGGACGAGAGCTACTATGGTCAGATCGTATTGCAGACCTTTCCCATGATCGGAAATTACGGCATTATCCCCGAAGATTTTGAGGGAAAATGTTCGGTGCGCGGTTATGTCGTGCATGAAAAGTGCGACGAGCCGTCGAATTTCAGATGCGCATACACGCTCGATAGATTTTTGCGTGAGAATAACATCCCGGGCATATATGGCGTTGATACGAGAGAGATTACCCGTATCATCCGTGAGAACGGCGTCATGAATGCGATCATATGCGATGAAGTGCCCTCTGATATGACATCTGTTCGTGAATATACCGTAAAGGATGCGGTAAAGAGCGTGACATGCTCTGAAAAGAGCGTATATAACGCTATCGGAGAAAAGAAATATCATGTGACGCTGATGGATTTCGGCGCAAAAAGCAATATCATCCGTTCGCTGTGCGAGAGGGGATGTGAGGTCACGGTAGTTCCCGGATATACCACGGCGGACGAGATACTCGCAGGAGCACCCGACGGAGTCATGCTCTCGAACGGCCCGGGAGACCCGGCAGAGAATACCGAAATTATAAAGGAAATAGCGAAAATAATGGGCAAGTTGCCAGTTTTCGGCATATGCCTCGGCCATCAGCTGATGGCTCTGGCGCAGGGTGCGAAGACGGCGAAGCTGAAATACGGCCACCGTGGCGTCAATCAGCCTGCCCGTGAGGTAAACGGTAAGCGCACCTACATAACGAGTCAGAATCACGGCTATGCCGTGATTGCCGACACGCTCAAAAACGGCGAGGTCAGCTATATCAACGGAAATGACGGCACCTGCGAGGGGGTAAACTATCCCTCACTCAGGGCGTTTTCCGTGCAGTTCCATCCCGAGGCATGCTCAGGGCCGAAGGATACATCGTTTTTATTCGATGATTTTATAAAACTGATGGGAGGTGAGCTATAATGCCTCTTGATAAAAGTATAAAAAAAGCCATGGTAATAGGCTCCGGACCTATCGTAATAGGACAGGCGGCGGAATTTGACTATGCAGGCGCACAGGCATGCCGTGTGCTTAAGGCGGCAGGAGTGAATGTCGTGCTCGTGAATTCCAATCCTGCGACGATCATGACCGATAAGGCGCTTGCGGACGAGATCTATCTTGAACCGCTGAATGCCGAGACGGTTAAGAGAATTATCGAGAAAGAAAAGCCCGATAGCCTGCTCGCAGGCCTCGGCGGTCAGACGGGACTCACGATATCTATGCAGCTCGAGGAGGAGGGCTTTTTATCCTCGCACGGCGTGCGCCTGATCGGCACGAATGTCGAGGCGATAGAAAAAGCCGAGGACAGAGAGCTTTTCAAGGAGACGATGGAAAAGATAGGCGAGCCTGTCATCCCGTCGGATATCGCAGTGACCGTCGACGGTGCGCTCGCTGTTGCCGATAAGATCGGATATCCCGTTATCGTGCGCCCTGCCTATACCCTCGGCGGAGGCGGAGGCGGCGTGGCATATAACGCAGAGGAGCTCCGTGCGGTCGCACGCACGGGTCTTGATGCTTCCCCTATCACCCAGATCCTTGTCGAAAGATATATCTACGGCTGGAAAGAAATCGAGTTTGAGACCATGCGTGACAGCGCAGGCAATGTCATCGCTGTCTGCAGTATGGAGAATTTCGATCCGGTCGGCGTACATACGGGAGATTCGATCGTCGTAGCTCCTGCGCTTACCCTTTCGGATAAAGAGTATCAGATGCTTCGCTCGGCATCGCTCAATATCATCAGCGCTCTCGGGATCGTCGGCGGATGTAACTGTCAGTTTGCGCTGAACCCCGACAGCTTTGAATATGCGGTGATCGAGGTGAATCCCCGTGTCTCACGTTCGTCTGCACTCGCATCGAAGGCGACGGGATACCCCATAGCGAAGATCACGGCGAAGATCGCACTCGGCTATACCCTCGATGAGATAAAGAACGATATCACGGGCAAGACCTGTGCCTGCTTTGAGCCTGCACTCGATTATGTGGTGGTAAAGCTGCCCAAATGGCCGTTCGATAAGTTTACCGGTGCGTCGAGAAAGCTCGGCACGCAGATGAAGGCAACGGGTGAGGTCATGGCGATCGCACCGACCTTTGAGGCGGCGCTCATGAAGGCGGTCAGAGGTGCGGAAATATCGCTCGATACCCTGAACTGCGCACCGCTCGACGGTGAGGAACTCGGGGTGCGCTTAAAGCGTGTCGATGACCATAGGCTCTTCACGGTTTTCGAGGCGCTGAAAAACGGTATCTCGGCAGATGAGATACACGATATCACGAAAATAGATAAGTGGTTTATATATAAGCTTCTGAATCTTGCAAATTACGAAAAAGAGATCTCTTGCGGGCTCGATGAGGAAAAATACCTGCGAGGAAAGTGTCTCGGGTATACCGATGCGGCGCTTATGCGCCTTTCGGGTGCGGGCGAGCTTGAATGGCAGAGGGATTTTGCATATAAAATGGTCGATACCTGCGGCGCAGAGTTCGATGCGGAAACGCCCTATTTTTATTCCTCTGTCGCAAATGAATGTGAATCACGTTCCTTCGTTCGCTCGGGCAAACCCGTCATTATGGTACTCGGCTCAGGGCCGATACGGATCGGGCAGGGAATCGAATTTGATTATTCATCGGTACATTGCGTATGGTCGCTGAAAGAACTGGGATATGACGTCGTGATCGTCAATAATAATCCCGAGACCGTCTCGACAGACTACGATACTGCGGACAGACTGTATTTCGAGCCGCTTTCGCCCGAGGATGTCATGAATGTCATCAAGGTCGAAAAGCCGGTTGGCGTCGTCGTCGCCTTTGGCGGTCAGACAGCCATAAAGCTGACAAAATTCCTCGACGATAACGGGATCAACATCCTCGGCACGTCGGCAGACGGCATCGATATGGCGGAGGATAGAGAACGCTTTGACGCTCTGCTCGGCAAATTCGGCATCAAGCGTCCGAGCGGTATGGGAGTAAACACCCTCGAGGAGGCGATAGCGGCGGCAAATTCCCTCGGCTATCCCGTGCTCCTGCGTCCGTCCTATGTTATCGGCGGTCAGAATATGAAGATCGTTCACGATGAAAATGAGGTGCGCCTGTATATGGAGCGCATCCTTGCGCAGGGAATCGACAATCCCGTGCTTGTCGACAAATATATGATGGGAACCGAGCTCGAGGTCGACGTCATATCCGACGGAAAAGACGTGCTGATTCCGGGTGTGATGCAGCATATCGAGCGTGCAGGCGTTCATAGCGGCGACTCGATCGCCGTATATCCGCCGTTCAGCATAAACGATAAAATGATGGAGACGATCGCCGACTGCTCGACAAAGCTTGCGCTTGCACTCGGCACAAAGGGTCTTGTCAATATACAGTACCTTATCTACGAGGGCGAGCTTTACGTTATCGAGGTGAATCCGAGGGCGTCCCGTACCGTGCCTTATATCAGTAAGGTGACGGGCGTGCCTATGGTCGATATCGCCTCCCGTGTGATGCTGGGCGGAAAACTGTCCGAGCTCGGATACGGCACGGGATTGTACCGTACACCGCCGTATTTTGCGGTAAAAGTGCCGGTATTCTCATTTGAGAAGCTGACCGATGCGAACTCCTACCTCGGCCCTGAGATGAAGAGCACGGGTGAGGTGCTCGGCATCGGCAGAACGCTGAATGAAGCGCTGTTCAAGGGGCTTTCGGCGTCGGGCGCACACTTAAAAGTGCCGTCTGCCGGTAAGCGGTGCGGCGTGTTCATCAGCGTTGACACGCACGACCAGCTCGAGATCGTATCTCTTGCCAAAAAACTGGACGATCTCGGTTTTGACCTTTATGCTACGGAAGAAACAGCGGAGTCGATCCGTTCTCTCGGCATAGACGTTACCAAGGTAAGCGGTATCACCGATGCGGCATTTGAATTGCTCGATTCGGGCGTTATCAGCTTTGTCGTATATACAGGTGCGCTCGCAGACTCGACTGTCGATGATTATATAGCGCTCAGCCATAAGGCGCTCCTCTTGTCGGTCCCGTGTTTTACATCGCTTGACACTGCAAATGTGGCGGCAGAGATCGTCAGGAGCCGCTTCAGAGCTGATAATACCGAGCTTGTTGACATCAATTCCATGAGCTGCGAAAAGCAGAAGATCAATTTCTGCAAAATGGAGGCAACAGGCGACGATTATATCTTTATCGACAATTTCGATCGGAGCATCACCTGTCCTGAGTCGCTCGCAGTCTATATGTGCGACAGACACTACGGCATCGGCGGCGATGGACTTGTCCTCATCGAGCCTTCCGATATAGCTGACGCACGGATGCGTATCTTCAATAAGGACGGCTCTGACGGCAAAATGGCAGGTAACAGTATCCGTTCTGTCGGAAAATACCTTTACGATAACGGATATGTAAAGGATACATCCTGTACGGTCGAGACCGAAACGGGCGTCAAGCGCTTAAAGATGTATACAAGAAACGGTGAAGTGACTCTCGTCAGTGTGGAGGTCGGCCGTGCCGAACTGTCGGCCGCAGCGCTTCCTGCATTGACAGAGGAAGAAAAGCTGGTAAACTACCGCACTGAGATCGGCGGCAGGGAATATGATATCACCTGTGTCAGTGTCGGAAATCCGCACTGCGTCGTATTCTGTGACAGCGTCGACCGGGTCGATATCGAGTGTGTCGGACCTTTATTTGAAAATGCGCCGATGTTCCCCGAGCGGATCAATACCGAGTTTGTGCGTGTGGTCAATAAGAATATGATAAAGATGCGTGTGTACGAACGGGGCAACGGCGAGACGCTTGCCTGCGGTACGGGCGCCTGTGCGGCAGTAGTAGCGGCAGTCGAAAACGGCTATTGCGCCGAAGGCGAGGATGTCACCGTAAAGGTAAGAGGCGGCGACCTTATTGTAAATTATAAGGACGGCCTTGTCACGCTCACGGGCGATACCAAGCTCGTCTTCAATGGAAGTATTATGTATTGAGGCAACGCCTGATTCGTACAGATAAATCTATACGAATCAGGCGATACTTGATATGTGGCGTTTGATGAATAGAGAGATAGATTAGGACAAACACACCCCTCAGATTTATCTGAGGGGTGTGCGTTTATTTGCAATTGTATTTATGGGATGTCAAATATTCAATATACAAGTTTTGTTAACTATCATCATTCCATTTCCGTTATTGCTTTTTTCTCTGCCGTGAATGCTGCGGTAAGTAAAGAAATAAGTTCATTGCGTACTGATTGATCCGAAATATCGCAAGTATTCTTTATATCAAAAGCCGTCTTCCATGATGTATACACCGTTTTATAAAGATTTGCAAGCTCAATTTCTCCATATTTCTCAAAGAATGTCCAGGCATACCATTTAAGAGCAGTATATGTTCCGAGATAATATTCCAGATTCCAAGAAAAGTCTGTGGTATATTTGTTACGAATAAAATCAATCAGTGCGTCATAAGCGGCAAGCCCTTGTGCATTATCACACCATTCCTCGCCGCATAAATGTGATACAGCCAGTTTCTTGGTATCTGTTATGATTGTCTCTTGCTGTTTCCCGTTTTCGCCGGTCACTGCGAGCACTGACAAAATCGGCAACTCCAGCTTTCCTAATTTGCTATAAGGAATACTATCCTCTTTTCCGTTGATTTTAAGGGTATAAAGAACTTCTTCATTCTCGTCGTAACCAATAATTGCGCCCCATTCACAACCGCTGATATCCCATGCAACAGCCGCAACACCTCGATCAATAGACTGTTTGATGATCTCAATAGCAGCAAGACGGCGTTCCTCTTCAAGAGACTCTTCTCCCCATAAACGCTCGATGTATGCACAGGTAAGACCTCCGTTTTCCAACCAGCATTTTTGCTTTTTGAACTCCCATATGCTGGTCGCACTGGGGCAGAGATCCGGAGCTATCCACATACGGAATGCAAATCCACTGGAAGCAATAATATCATCGGCATAACCGGCATACCGGCTGTGATGCAGCGCAGCTGACAGACATTTTGCAAAGGAAAAAAGATATCCTGTAGTATCTGTAACCTCTTTGAAATTTACATTCAATTTTTTCATTGCTCTATTCCTTTTTAAAAAATATGAGATAGTCCGACATAGTTGAAGTTAATGGGTTTTTCACCATTAACAAAGCGAATATAATAGGTCCTGTTTTTTTCATCGATTCTTTCAATGATTCCTTCTCCAAAAACCTTATGCCTGATTTGATCCCCCACTTTATAAACTACAGGCGACGACTTATCAAAACTTTTGGTTTGAAATACGTATTCTTTCTGAATGTCTTCGGGAAGATTACCGCATACATCCAAAAGTTTTGCGTCTATATCAAACACAAACCGCGATGGTACTTTGGAGTAACCTTTCACTCCAATCCCTTCACTTTCTGTCAAATATAGCTTTCGCTTTGCTCTTGTTATAGCGACAAAGCAAAGACGGCGTTCTTCTTCAAGGGCTTCGTTTTTTCTCTCCTCAAGACTTCTTGCCGAAGGAAAAATTCCCTCGGTGAGTCCTACAACAAATACATTATCAAACTCCAGTCCTTTCGCTGTGTGCATGGTCATAATTTTTACACGGTCACTTTGATTCTCAACATCGTTGTCACGCAGAAGCGTTATTCCCTGTAAAAAAGCAGTAAGCGGTAAAGGCTCGCCAAATTCATTCTCCTGCGTTACGATACTGCGCAGCAGTTCTGTCACATTGTCAA